>NZ_DAMDLR010000163.1:0-1138 GCF_032084975.1 Aeromicrobium sp. | reverse complement strand
TCACGGCGCGGGGCACCACCGTCACGGTTGTACCCGCCCTCACGGCGCGGGGCACTGTCGCGGTTGTAACCACCTTCACGACGCGGGGCACCACCGTCACGGTTGTACCCGCCCTCGCGACGAGGGGCACCACCATCGCGGTTGTACCCACCCTCACGACGCGGGGCACCACCGTCACGGTTGTAACCGCCTTCACGACGCGGAGCGCTGTCGCGGTTGTAACCGCCTTCACGACGCGGAGCGCTGTCGCGGTTGTACCCACCATCACGACGCGGGGCACTGTCACGGTTGTTGTAACCGCCTTCGCGACGAGGGGCACCACCGTCACGGTTGTACCCGCCCTCGCGACGCGGGGCACCATCCCGGTTGTTGTAACCGCCTTCGCGACGAGGGGCACCACCATCGCGGTTGTAGCCGCCCTCGCGACGCGGGGCACCATCCCGGTTGTTGTAACCGCCTTCGCGACGAGGGGCACCACCATCACGGTTGTAGCCACCTTCGCGACGGGGCGCACCATCACGGTTGTTGAAACCACCTTCACGACGCGGGGCACCACCATCACGGTTGTAACCACCTTCACGACGCGGGGCACCACCATCACGGTTGTAACCACCTTCACGACGCGGAGCACCACCATCACGGTTGTAACCACCTTCACGACGCGGAGCGCTGTCGCGGTAACCACCTTCACGACGGGGCGCACCATCGCGGTTGTTGTAACCACCTTCGCGACGAGGGGCACCACCATCACGGTTGTAACCGCCTTCACGACGCGGAGCGCTGTCGCGGTTGTAACCGCCCTCACGACGAGGGGCACCGTCACGGTTGTTGTAACCACCCTCACGACGAGGGGCGCCGCCATCGCGGTTGTAGCCACCGTCCCGCCGAGGGCTTCGGTCGCCGGAACCGGCACGAGAACCGCCGTCGCGGTATACGGGGCGACCTCCGGAAGGACGTTCGTTGCGCTGGTTCCCGTCGTTGCGACGTGGACGGCGCTCTTCCTCTTCCGGCATGGTGCTCCCTGTTCTCTGTTCTCTTCGCTCGTAAACGCAAAATGGCCACCCAACGATGGGTGGCCATTTCGACTAAAAGGAGTCCGGCGGTGTCCTACTCTCCCACAGGGTCCCCCCTGCAGTAC
>NZ_DAMDLR010000162.1:0-1201 GCF_032084975.1 Aeromicrobium sp. | reverse complement strand
CCGCGCGTCTGTCGCGCCGGGTCGGGGCGCTCGGGGCGCCGCCGGCACCACCCGCGTCCCAGGCGCGGGTGCACGGTCGCCTGCACTCGAAGGTCCGCGACCGCGCCGCCATCCGGCACCACTACGACCTGTCGAACGAGTTCTACGCGTTGATTCTCGACCCGCACATGGCGTACTCGTGCGCGTACTGGACCTCCGACGACGCCGACTACACACTCGCGGATGCACAGCGCGACAAGTTGGACCTGGTGTGCCGCAAGCTGGGTCTGGACCGGCGCCCCGGACAGCGCCTGCTCGACGTCGGCTGCGGATGGGGGTCGCTGAGTTTGTACGCCGCCGCCGAGTACGGGGCGCGGGTCGTGGGGGTGACGCTGTCGCGGGAGCAGAAACGGTTCGTCGACGGGCGCATCGCCGAACTGGGCCTCGGGGACCGCGTCGAGATCCGCGTGCAGGACTACCGCGACGTTCCCGACCGGGCATTCGATGCGGTCGCGTCGCTCGAGATGGGCGAGCACGTGGGCCGGCGCAACTACCCGGTGTACGCACGAGCGTTGCGCGACAACGTCGTCCCCGGCGGACGGATCCTGGTGCAGCAGATGTCGCGCACCGGCCGGCACCCCGGGGGCGGCCCGTTCATCGAATCCTTCATCGCGCCGGACATGTTCATGCGACCGGTCGGGGAGACCGTCGCGCTGTTGGAGGAAGCCGGCCTCGAGGTCCGGGACGTGCACGCCCTGCGCGAGCACTACGTCCGCACCGTCGACGCGTGGTACCGCACCTTCGAATCTCGGTGGGACGACGCCGTGGCGATGGTCGGCGACGAGGTCGCCCGGGTGTGGCGGCTGTACCTCGTGGGCGGCGGCATGGCGTTTCGGGACGGGCGGATGGGGGTCGACCAGATCGTCGCGGTCCGGCCCGGGAGGGACGACCTGCCCGAGCGGACGGAATGGACGACACGATGAACGGGTTCGACTGGAGCGGTTTCGCGCTCGTCACGATCGGCAGTTTCGTCGCCGCGGCCGTCCTCATGATCGTGACCGCGGCGTTCGGCTTCGCGCGGGGACGGCACAACGTGGTCGACGTGTCGTGGGGTGTCGGCTTCGTCGTCGTCGCGCTCGTCGCGGCCGCGTTCGGCGACGGCGACGCGTGGCGGCGCTGGCTGCTCGCCGCGCTCGTCGCGGTCTGGGGCCTGCGGCTCCCC
>NZ_DAMDLR010000161.1:0-1358 GCF_032084975.1 Aeromicrobium sp. | reverse complement strand
CCAGCTATCACGGAGTTTGATTGGCCTTTCACCCCTACCCACAACTCATCCCCTCCATTTTCAACTGAAGTGGGTTCGGGCCTCCACGACGTCTTACCGACGCTTCACCCTGGCCATGGGTAGATCACTCCGCTTCGGGTCTAGACCCGGCGACTCCACGCCCTATTCAGACTCGCTTTCGCTACGGCTACCCCACACGGGTTAACCTTGCCACCGAGCACTAACTCGCAGGCTCATTCTTCAAAAGGCACGCCATCACCCACAACCAACCAAATGATTCGCAGGCTTTGACGGATTGTAAGCGTCCGGTTTCAGGTACTATTTCACTCCCCTCCCGGGGTACTTTTCACCTTTCCCTCACGGTACTTGTCCGCTATCGGTCACCAGGAAGTATTCAGGCTTACCGGGTGGTCCCGGCAGATTCACAGCAGATTCCACGAGCCCGCTGCTACTTGGGCACCCATCACGCAAGACCACACGTTTTCAGCTACCGGACTCTCACCGTCTACGGCAGACCATTCCAGGCCACTTCACCTAACATGCAGCATTTATCACTCACGCCCCGACAGGTAGATCGGAGAAGATGAACCCCACAACACCACACACACAACCCCTACCCGGTATCACATGCGCATGGTTTAGCCTCCTCCGCTTTCGCTCGCCACTACTCACGGAATCACAATTGTTTTCTCTTCCTATGGGTACTGAGATGTTTCACTTCCCCACGTTCCCCCCACACAGCCTATACATTCAGCTGGTGGTAACACGACATCACTCGTGCTGGGTTTCCCCATTCGGACACCCTCGGATCACAGCTCGTTTGACAACTCCCCGAGGACTATCGCGGCCTACCACGTCCTTCATCGGCTCCTGGTACCAAGGCATCCACCGAACGCCCTAAAACACTTACAACAACACCTACAAACACACCCACACACAACGCGCAGGCACGAATGTAGACACAAAAACTCGACAAAACACACAACCAAAAAACTTGTATGCATTGCAAAAATAAAGATGCTCGCATCCACTATGCACTTCTCAAACAACACACATCGAACGTCCGCATACTCCTCCGCGTCTCATCACAAGACACCTCAGCAGAGCTGCGCGATATTCGACATCCGGAGAAAACTTGCGTTCTCTCAGAACCCCGATAGTGTGCGATAAACGCGCTGGCCTCGCGGCCGGCGACAACCCAGCTACAACCGAATGAGTCGGTAGAGCTTTGAGTTCGTTTGATGTTTCACCCGTGAACACACTCGTGCCGCACCACGATCGGGTGCAGAAACACGGTTGTTTGTATGCTCCTTAGAAAGGAGGTGATCCAGCCGCACCTTCCGGTACGGCTACCTTGT
>NZ_DAMDLR010000160.1:0-1411 GCF_032084975.1 Aeromicrobium sp. | reverse complement strand
CCGGCCTGGGGTGCGCCCGCGCCGGCGATCGCGGCACCGACCGCCGCGCCGAGCAAGGTGGCGTCCACCGTCAGGAGCATGAGCGCGACACCGGCGACGAAGAGCCCGCCGGCCCCCAGCAGCACCGGCGCCTGACCGATGCGGTCCGCGAGCCGCCCCTGCACGGGCGCGAAGACGGCCGACACGATGACGTAGACGGCCATGACGAGTCCCGCCGGTCCGTACTCGTCCGTGCGCGACGAGATGAGCAGCACGATGCCCAGGCCGGTCATCGAGATCGGGAGTCGCCCCAGCGCGCCGGCGGCGGTGAAGGCCGGGGCGCCTGGCGTGGCGAGGATGGTGCGGTAGGCGGACATCATGGCTGGACCAATCTAGGCGTGCGTCCGCCGCCGGACCGCGCCGGGACCGCGAGGCCGGACGACCACCGGGATGGAACACTGGGCAGCATGGACGCACGGCCGTACGACGCTCTCCTGCTGGTCTCCTTCGGTGGACCCGAGAAGCCCGAGGACGTGGTGCCGTTCCTCGAGAACGTGACGCGCGGGCGCGGCATCCCGAAGGAACGGCTCGTCGAGGTCGGCGAGCACTACTTCGGCTTCGGCGGGAAGTCCCCGATCAACGACATCAACCGAGACCTGCTGGCCGCGTTGCGCGCCGACCTCGCCGAGCAGGGGCTCGACCTGCCGGTCTACTGGGGCAACCGCAACTGGGACCCGTACCTGGACGACGCCGTCGAGCAGATGGTCGCCGACGGGGTGCAGCGCGCGATCTGCTTCATGACGAGCGCGTACTCGTCCTACTCGAGCTGTCGGCAGTACCGCGAGAACCTCTTCGAGGTCTCGCACGACCGACCGATCCACCTCGACCGGCTGCGCCAGCACTTCAACCACCCCGTCTTCATCGACCTGTTCACCGAGGCGACGCGTCGTGCCCTGGACGAGGTCGGGGACGACGCACGCGTCGTCTTCGTCACGCACTCGGTCCCGGACCAGATGAACGAGGCCAGCGGGGGCCCCGGGTGCGGCCTCTACGAGCGCCAGCACCTCTCGGCTGCCGGCCTCGTCGCTGAGAACCTCGGCCTGGACGCGTGGTCGCTGGCGTACTGCTCGCGCTCGGGTCCGCCCAGCCAGCCGTGGCTCGAGCCGGACGTCAACGACCACCTCGAGGACCTGGCCGCGCAGGGCGCGACGGGAGTCGTGCTCGTGCCGATCGGCTTCGTGGCCGACCACATGGAGGTCGTGTACGACCTCGACACCGAGGCGAAGGCCACGGCCGAGAAGCTGGGACTGCGCTTCGCGCGCGCCGCCAGCCCCAACGCCGATCCGCGCTACGCCGCGATGGTGCGCGGGCTGGTCCTCGAGCGGGCCGCGGCCGAGCGGGGCGAGTCGCCGGCGCGTCCCGCGCTGGGCGA
>NZ_DAMDLR010000159.1:0-1433 GCF_032084975.1 Aeromicrobium sp. | reverse complement strand
CAGGTCGTCTACCTCGTCACCGGGCAGTGGAAGTCGCTCGACGACGTCGACTGACTGTGAGGGTGTGAAGGCGGTCCATCGGTGATGGGCTGTGGTCGTCGGTCTCGTTCGTGACTCATCGTCTGACTGGCTTCGTGCCTTGCTCGGGACTTGTCCGTTCGGGATCGACGACCCGGCCCGGTCGAAGTCTTACTGGCCTGATCAGGAGCTTGACCGGCGACGTTCTCGGCGTCGTCGTGTCCCATCACAGTCCTGCCGTGACTCCTCCCGGACCGGATCAACGTCCATCCGGAGCTAGTGGAGGAACGCATGACCAGTCTGTCCGATGTCGCCGACATCGTCATCGGGGTCGACACCCACGTCGATACCCACACCGCCGCGATCGTGGACACTGCGACCGGCGCCGTCCTGGACCAGATGACCATCCCGACCACCCCGACCGGGTATGAGGACCTGCTGGCCTGGGCCGGCGAACACTCCCCGGCCCGGGCCTGGGCGATCGAGGGCACCGGCGGGCACGGCGCCGGACTGACCCGCGTGCTCGCCAGGGACGCCGAGGTCGTCTTCGAACTCGACCGCCCGCAGCGGATCGCCCGCCGCCACGGCGCCAAGTCCGACCCGCTCGACGCGGTCCGGGCAGCTCGCGAAGCGATGAGTCGTCCCGTGCGGGGAACTCCCCGCGCCGGCGGACAACGCCAAGCCCTCTCGGTGCTGCTGGCTGCGCGACGCTCGGCCGTCGAGGCCGCCACCATCGCGCAACGACAACTGTTCTCCCTGATCGTGGCCGCCCCGGAAACCCTGCGCGCCACCCTCGGGCAGGCCACCGGCACCGAACGGGTCCAGCGTGCCGCCACGCTGCGCGCCCACCGCAGCGATGACGTCGAGACCGCGACCACCCGGCACGTCCTGCGGACCCTGGCCCGCCGGGTTCAGGCCCTCACGGCCGAGGCCGCCGACCTGGAGAAGCAGATCACCGTGCTGGTCAAGGCGTGGCATGCTGACCTGCTCGACCTGTTCGGCGTGGGCCCGATCGTGGCCGCGACCGTGCTGTGCGCCTGGTCCCACCCCGGCCGGATCCACTCCGAGGCCGCGTTCGCGATGCTCGCCGGCATCGCGCCCATCCCCGCCAACAGCGGCCGAGTCACGACGCGATACCGGCTGAACAGGTACGGCGACCGACAACTCAACCGCGCGATCCACACCATCGTCCTGTCCCGCCAACGCTACGACGCCACCACCCAGGCCTACACCGCCCGACGCACCAGCCAAGGCAAGACCCCACGCGAAATCCGCCGATGCCTCAAGCGCTACATCATCCGAGACCTCTACCGAATCCTCGAATCAGGCCCACCCACGGCTTGACGAACCATAGGAGCGTCCTCCGCCTCGACACCCCACCTCTCGGGCGCTCCTGCCGCCCGAGCGCAGATCGG
>NZ_DAMDLR010000158.1:0-1441 GCF_032084975.1 Aeromicrobium sp. | reverse complement strand
AATCAAACTTCGTGATAGCTGGTTCTCCCCGAAATGCATTTAGGTGCAGCGTTGTCTGTTTCTTGTCGGAGGTAGAGCACTGGATGGTCTAGGGGGCCTACAAGCTTACCGAAATCAGCCAAACTCCGAATGCCGGCAAGTTGAGGACGGCAGTGAGACTGTGGGGGATAAGCTTCATAGTCGAGAGGGAAACAGCCCAGATCATCAGCTAAGGCCCCTAAGCGTTAACTAAGTGGAAAAGGATGTGGAGTTGCGGAGACAACCAGGAGGTTGGCTTGGAAGCAGCCATCCTTGAAAGAGTGCGTAATAGCTCACTGGTCAAGTGATTCTGCGCCGACAATGTAGCGGGGCTCAAGCAGTCCGCCGAAGCTGTGGCATCCGCACCGTGTGTGTGGGTGGGTAGGGGAGCGTCGTGTGTGTGTTGAAGCGGTTGGGTGACTGGTCGTGGAGTGCATGCGAGTGAGAATGCAGGCATGAGTAGCGAATGACGGGTGAGAAACCCGTCCGCCGATTATCCAAGGGTTCCAGGGTCAAGCTAATCTGCCCTGGGTGAGTCGGGACCTAAGGCGAGGCCGACAGGCGTAGTCGATGGATAACCAGTTGATATTCTGGTACCGGCGCATGAACGTTCGAGTCGAAATTTGCGATGCTAAGAATGCGAGATCGCTGGATCCTTTCGGGGTGATGGTGGTTGAGTCTTTGACCCGAGCTTTGAGTAGGCTAGCTGCGGAGGGACGCAGGAAGGTAGCCCATCCCGGGCGGTGGTTGTCCCGGGCTAAGATGGTAGGCCGGCGTGTAGGTAAATCCGCACGTCTTGTGGTTGAGAGTTGATGGCACTGCGAGCATGCGTGTTCGTGGTGTGGGTGATCCTATGCTGCCTAGAAAATCTTCGTGAGCGAGTTTTTGTGCCGCCCGTACCCTAAACCGACACAGGTGGATTGGTAGAGAATACCGAGGCGATCGAGAGAATCGTGGTGAAGGAACTCGGCAAAATTCCCCCGTAACTTCGGGATAAGGGGGGCCTGATCCGTGGCAGCCCTTTGCGGTTGGTAGCGGTGATGGTCGCAGTGACCAGGCCCAAGCGACTGTTTACTAAAAACACAGGTCCGTGCGAAGTTGTAAGACGATGTATACGGACTGACTCCTGCCCGGTGCTGGAAGGTTAAGGGGAACTGTTAGCTTGTGCGAAGCGGTGAACTTAAGCCCCAGTAAACGGCGGTGGTAACTATAACCATCCTAAGGTAGCGAAATTCCTTGTCGGGTAAGTTCCGACCTGCACGAATGGAGTAACGATTTGGGCGCTGTCTCCACCACGAACTCGGCGAAATTGCATTACGAGTAAAGATGCTCGTTACGCGCAGTAGGACGGAAAGACCCCGGGACCTTTACTATAGTTTGGTATTGGTGTTCGGTACAGCTTGTGTAGGATAGGTGGGAGACT
>NZ_DAMDLR010000157.1:0-1675 GCF_032084975.1 Aeromicrobium sp. | reverse complement strand
ACGCCCTGGGCCGCGCCCACCACGCGGCACGCCACATCGCCGCATCGGGCATCCAGAGCGTCGTGGTCGACTGCGAGTCCGGCCGGTTCCGCCTCGGGCTGGGCGCCGAGCTCGCGACGCACCTGCAGGCCGAGCACGTCCCGCTCGGCGAGGTGACCGCCGAGGGCCTGGCCGGCGTCGTCCAGGCCGCGACCGCACCGCGCGAGGGGGTGGCCTGACATGCCGCAGGGCAAGCCGCTCGTCGTCCCCGACGACGGCCTCACCACCCGCCAGCGCCGCAATCGCCCGCTGTTGATGGTCCACACCGGCGACGGCAAGGGGAAGTCCACCGCCGCGTTCGGCCTCGCCATGCGCGGCTGGAACCAGGGCTGGGACATCGGCGTCTTCCAGTTCGTCAAGTCCGCGAAGTGGCGCATCGGCGAGCAGACCGTGCTCGAGCGCCTCGCCCGCCTGCACGACGAGACCGGCGAGGGCGGCCCGATCGAGTGGCACAAGATGGGCTCGGGCTGGTCGTGGAGCCGCAAGGGCGGCACCGAGGACGATCACGCCGCCGACGCTGCCGAGGGGTGGGCCGAGGTCAAGCGGCGCATCCAGGCCGAGCGGCACCGGCTCTACGTCCTCGACGAGTTCACGTACCCGATGCAGTGGGGCTGGGTCGACGTCGACGACGTGGTCGAGACGCTCGCGAACCGGCCCGGCACCCAGCACGTCGTCGTCACGGGCCGGCGTGCGGATCCCCGGCTGGTCGAGGTGGCCGACCTGGTCACCGAGATGGGGCACGTGAAGCACCCCATGGACGTGGGCCAGAAGGGTCAGCGGGGCATCGAGTGGTGACCCTGCCACGGGTCCTGGTGGCTGCCCCGGCATCGGGGCACGGGAAGACGACGATCGCGACCGGACTGATGGCCGCGCTCACGGCCCGGGGGCTCGCCGTCTCCGGTCACAAGGTCGGGCCCGACTACATCGATCCGGGCTACCACGCGCTCGCGACGGGTCGGCCGGGACGCAACCTCGACCCGCACCTGACCGATCCCTCGCTCATCGCGCCGTTGCTGCTGCACGGAGCCCGGGGCGCCGACCTCGCCGTCGTCGAGGGTGTCATGGGCCTGTTCGACGGCCAGATCGGTGGTGACGGCTTCGCGTCCACCGCTCATGTGGCGACCCTGACCGACACGCCGGTCGTGCTCGTCGTCGACGTCTCGCACGCCTCCCGCACGATCGGGGCTGTCGTGCACGGCATGGCGACGTTCGAGCCCGGCGTCACGATCGCCGGCGTCATCCTGAACAAGGTCGGCTCGGAGCGGCACGCGACCGAGGTCGTGCATGCCATCGAGCGGACCGGCATCCCCGTCCTGGGGATCCTGCACCGCGACCAGGGCGTCAGCGCGCCGTCACGCCACCTGGGCCTCGTGCCCGCTGAGGAGCGTGCGGAGGCGGCGACCGCCCTGGACCGCCTGGTCGAGCAGGTGACCAGCGGCATCGACCTCGACGCCGTCGTGGAGGTCGCACGCACTGCCCCGCCATTGACGGAGACGGCCTGGGACCCGGCCGCGCACGTCCGGCGGGTGGGCCGGGACTCCCCCGTCGTCGCCGTCGCGGCGGGGCGCGCCTTCACGTTCCGGTACGCCGAGACCACCGAGCTGCTCGAGGCCGCCGGCTGCACGGTCGCGCCGTT
>NZ_DAMDLR010000156.1:0-1742 GCF_032084975.1 Aeromicrobium sp. | reverse complement strand
CGCGTCCTCGATGCAGCCCGCACCCCGGTGGCAGTGATCGCATCCCGCGCCAAGCTCGAGAAGGCACTTGCCGCCCACGAGAGGACCACCGGCTGGCCGCTCAACACCGGGCAGAAGGAACTGGCCCACCACCTCGTCGGAGCGGGAACCCTGCTCGCCGCCGGCGTCGGGCCGGCCGGCACCGGCAAGACCACCGCCATGAAAGTGGTCGTGCAGGCGTGGGAGAACACGGACCGCCACGTCATCGGTCTAGCGCCCTCCGCGGCAGCGGCGAGCGTGCTGGCTGAGGACATCGGCACCGACTGCCACACCATCGACTCCCTGACCTTCACCTGGCTCGGCCGCAACCCAGGCGCCCCGGGACGGAGCCTCGAGGCGCTGCCGGTGACCATCCGCCCCGGCGACATGCTGCTAGTCGACGAAGCGGGCATGGCCAGCACCGAGAACCTCGCCGCGCTGACCGAAATCGCCGCCGAATCCGGCGCCGTCCTGCGCCTGATCGGAGACCCCAAACAGCTCGCCGCCGTCGAGACCGGCGGCCTGTTCGCCGACCTGACCCGCACCCCGGGAACAGTCGAACTGAGCGAAGTCATGCGCATGGGAGCAGACACCGAACAGGCCGAGGCAACGCTCGCCCTACGCGAAGGCAACACCGACGCCCTGGGCCTCTACGCGCACCGCGGCTGGATCCGTGGCGGACACCGCGAGCAGATGCTCACCGACGCCGTTCAAGCCTTCCTCGACGACACCAAGGCCGGCCGCAAGAGCCTGGTCATCGCCTCGAACAACAGCGACGTCGACTCGCTCAACGAGGTCATCCGCGCCGACCGGATCGCCCACGGACACGTCGACGACACCCGCACCACGCGCCTTTCCCGAGGCGACACCGTCGGCGTCGGCGACACGATCATCGCCCGTGAGAACGCCAAGCTCTACACCTCCGACAGCAAGTACCTCGGCCGGGTGATCAACGGCCAACTATTCACCCTCACCGGCATCGCCGACGACGGCTCACTAAGCGTGCGCGACATCAACACCGGCAACGAGATGGTCGTGCCTGCCAGCTACGCGAGCAAGAGCATGCACCTGGGCTACGCGACGACCATCCACCGTGCCCAGGGCGCCACCGTCGATGTCACCCACGCAGTCGTCGACACCTCGGTGGACCGTGCCGGCCTGTACGTTGCGATGACCCGCGGCAAGAAGGAGAACCGCGCCTACGCCGTGTGCGAACCCACGGTCGACCTGTCTGCCGAGGACGCCCACATGCACTCAGCCGGCGACCACGACGCCCCCACCGCCGCCGAGGTACTGGCCGCCATTCTTAGGCGCGACACCCACCAAGCCTCCGCGACCGCAACACTGCGCGAGGAGATGGATAACGCCACCGACCCGGCGCGCATTGAAGCGCTGTACCGCCACGGCGTCGACCTCGCTGCCCAAGCCTTCACCAGCTCCACGCTGCCCACCTACATCGACGCCCTGCCGCGCCTCTACGGCCGACACCTCGAGCCCGGAGGCGACCAATACGACGTGCTCGCCCGAGCCTGGACCGACGCCGCCACCACCGGCCACGACCCCCGCGAGCTGTGGGCCGAGGCCACCGCGAACCTGGAGACCGCCGACAATCCAGGGGCCGTCATCGCGCACCGGATACGCCACGCGACAAACCAGGACCGGGACCGGGACGCCCTGCCCACCCCTCCCCCAATCGCGCCGGCCACCGACACCGAACTGGCAGC
>NZ_DAMDLR010000155.1:0-1743 GCF_032084975.1 Aeromicrobium sp. | reverse complement strand
CGGCGTGGTCGGCGGGCGCGGAGCGGTCGAACTCCCCCACCGGCGGCTGGTCCTGGTGCGTGCACGCGTCGCGGCCGGTGGGCCCGGTCCCGTCCCCGATCGGCTCGAGGTCGGCGTCGACGCCCGAGCGCACGATGCACGGCTTGCGCACCTCGACGCCGTGCCGTCGGGCGTCGGCCACGAGCGACTGCGGCGAGTAGAACCCCATCGGCTGTGCCCGCAGGAGCCCGGCCAGGAACGCCGCCGGGTGGTGCAGCTTGAGCCAGCTGCTGGCGTAGACCAGCAAGGCGAAGCTGATGGCGTGGCTCTCGGCGAAGCCGAAGTTCGCGAACGCCTGGATCCGTGCGTAGATGTCGTCGGCGACCTCGCCGGTGATGCCCTTGTCGGCCATCCCCCGGTACAGCTGCTCGCGCAGCCGGTCGATCTTCTCGATGCCACGCTTGGAGCCCATCGCCCGGCGCAGCAGGTCGGCCTCGTCGCCCGTGCACCCGCCCAGCACCATCGCGATCTGCATGAGCTGCTCCTGGAACAGCGGCACGCCCAGTGTCCGCTCGAGCACCGGGCGCAGCAGGTCGTGGGGGTACGTGATCGGCTCCTCCCCCAGCTTGCGGCGGATGTACGGGTGGACGGCACCGCCCTGGATCGGCCCGGGACGGATCAGCGCGATCTCGATGACCAGCTCGTAGAAGCGGCGAGGTCGCAGCCGCGGCAGCGTGCCGATCTGGGCGCGGCTCTCGACCTGGAACACGCCGATCGAGTCGGCCCGGCACAGCATGTCGTAGACGCCCTGCTCCTCCTTGGGCATCGTCGCCAGGGTCCAGCGCTCGCCGACGCGCTCCTCGACGATGTCGAAGGTGTGCTGGATCGCGCCGAGCATCCCCAGGCCCAGCAGGTCGAACTTGACCAGGCCCATGTAGGCGCAGTCGTCCTTGTCCCACTGCAGCACGGTGCGGCCGGGCATCCGGGCGCGCTCGATCGGCACGACCTCGCCGACGGGGCGCTCGGTCAGCACCATGCCGCCCGAGTGGATGCCCAGGTGCCGCGGCGACTTCATCGCCTGCTCGGCCAGCGCCACGACGGATGCCGGGATCTCACCTGGCTCGTCGGTGCGGATCGAGGACCACGAGTCGACCTTCTTGCTCCAGGCGTCCTGCTGGCCCACCGAGAACCCCAGCGCCCGCGCCATGTCGCGGACGGCGGACTTGGGCCGGTAGCTGATGACGTTGCAGACCTGCGCGGCGTTGCGGCGCCCGTACTTGTCGTAGACCCACTGGATGACCTCCTCGCGGCGGTCGGAGTCGAAGTCCACGTCGATGTCGGGCTCCTCGTCGCGCGTCGCGGACAGGAACCGCTCGAAGGGCAGGCCGTACTTGATCGAGTCGACCGCGGTGATCTCGAGGGCGTAGCAGACCGCCGAGTTGGCCGCGGATCCTCGCCCCTGGCACAGGATCCCGCGGCCCCGGGCGAACGCGACGATGTCGTGGACGATCAGGAAGTACCCGGCGAAGTCCTTGTCCTCGATCACCGCGAGCTCGCGCTGGAGGCGCTCCTCGGCGGCGACGCGGTCGTGCGCGTAGAGCCGGTCGGCGCCGCGACGCACCAGCTCGCGCAGCCACGTCATCGGCGTGTGACCGTCCGGGACCTGCTGCTTGGGCAGCCTGGGCGAGGCCTTGCGCAGGTCGAACGCGCACGCGTCGGCGACCTCGACCGAGCGGGCCACCGCGCCCGGCCAGCGGGCGAAGC
>NZ_DAMDLR010000154.1:0-1921 GCF_032084975.1 Aeromicrobium sp. | reverse complement strand
CTGCTCGCTGGCCGCGGACCGCTGGAAGACGAAGGCCGGCCGGATCCGCACGACGCGCGTGTCCGGGTTCGCGAGCTCGAAGCCGTCCAGCGTCCGCTCGACGTAGGCCTTCTCGCGGCAGTAGGTCGCCTCGGACGTGCCATCGGTGAGCCACGACTCGTCGACCGGGTCGTCGTGGTCGACCGGCGAGTAGGCCGCGACCGACGACGCCACGACCACGGCCGGCACGCCCGCGCGAGCGACGGCGTCCAGCACCCGGCGGTTGCCGACCGCGTTGGTCTCCCACGTGACGTCCTGGCGACGCGTGGGCTGGAACTTCCACGCCAGCTGGACGACGGCGTCGGCGCCCTCGACGAGCGGGACGAGGTCGTCCGTCGCGATGTCGGCCGCGTGCCAGCGGACGGATGCGTGCGACGTGTCCCCGTCGACCTCGGGGCGCCGCCGCGCGACGCCCACGACCTCGTCGCCCAGGGCCGAGACCTCGCGGGTCGTGGCCGAGCCGATATTGCCGGTGGCACCGAAGATGACGATCCTCATGACGCAGACGTACCCCCGGGAACGCGGATCACGCGGCAGGTCTCAGGCGGGGAACTTCGTCGCGGCCGTGAGCGCGTGCCAGTCCCGGAGGCGTTCGAGCTGGGAGTCGGCCCAGCGCTCCAGCTCGTCGAGCTGGGACAGGTCGAGGTTGGCCCCGGCCCGCGCCGCCTGGCGCATGAGGCGCCACCCGTTGC
Source organism: Aeromicrobium sp. (assembly GCF_032084975.1). Taxonomy (GTDB): domain Bacteria; phylum Actinomycetota; class Actinomycetes; order Propionibacteriales; family Nocardioidaceae; genus Aeromicrobium. Next base: position 1,190 of record NZ_DAMDLR010000154.1, on the reverse strand, counting down.
GCTTGGTGACCACGGCGGCGTAGAGCGCCTCGAGCTCGAGGACGTCCATCAGGTCCGACCGGCCGATCAGCCGCGGTGACGGCCGGAAGCGCGCGACGACCTCGGCACCCTGCGAGGCCACCCTGCTGATCACCGAGGGCTCGATGCCGACGTCGGCCATCATCTCGCGCAGCCAGTCGCGCTCCTGCTTGATCTCCTCGGCCATCGCCTTGAGGCCGGCGGCGACCTCGGGGATGCCGTGCGTGTGGGCGACGCGCTCGAACGCCGCGGTGCCTCCACTGGCTCCCATCAGGTGGGTGCGCATGTGGCCGTGCAACACGTCTTCGTTCCTCATGATGCCTCCTGTCTCGTGGTGCTGGCAGTCTGCTGCGAATGCGGCCCGTCCGCACGTCGCCACCCGTCGCGGTGGCGCTGGACGAGGCCCTGCTCCTCGAAGGCCTCGAGCCAACCGGTCATCGGCCACCTCCCCCAGCGCTCCGCGAAGATCGCGCCGTTGCGCAGGATGTCGTCGAGGTGGGACACCGGAGGGCTCTCGACCGGGTGGTGCTGGTGATAGGCGCGGGCGCCGCCAGTCCACGCGATCCCGATCCCCCGCTCGGCGGCGCGGTGCGCGAAGTCGGTGTCCTCGCCGCCGTAGCCCACGTACTCCTCGCCGAACCCGTCGATCCGCTCCCACGTCTCGCGCGCCAGGGCGAACGAGAGCGACCAGAAGAGGTCGGGATCGCCACCATCGACACGCTCACCCGGGTCGGGCGCGGGGCGCGCCGCGTGCGGCCCGTCCCAGCCGACCAGGTCGAGGGGATAGCCGCCGGACGGCGCGGGCGGCAGGTAGGTGACGGGACCGCACCACACCCGGTCCTCGCTCGCCGCGACCGCGTCCGCGTAGTCGGCGACGAGGTCTGGCCCGACGAGGCAGTCGACGTCGAGGAAGACCAGCACGTCCGCTCCACCCTCGATGGCGGCGCGGGCCCCGCAGTTGCGGGCAGCGGCCAGCGGCAGGCCCTGCGGGTGCCGGTCGATCGCCTCGACCGACGTGGGCCAGGAAGCGCCGGTGACGAGGTCGGCGACGGCGGGGTCGTCCATCGCGACCACGACGCGCAGGTCGGGCGGCCGGGCTCCAGCACGCAGGGACCGCTCCTGCGCCGCCAGGTGCTCGTGCCGACCGTGCGCGATCGTGACCACGGCGACCG
>NZ_DAMDLR010000153.1:0-1951 GCF_032084975.1 Aeromicrobium sp. | reverse complement strand
GGATCAGGCCGACGCCGATGGCGGGGGTCCAGACGGGAACGAGCCGGGCGACGGTGACGCCGGCCAGGACCGCGAGCACGGCCACGAGCGTCAGCAGCACGTTGCGGCGACGTCGGGCGGCGATGCGAGCGGCTTCGCGCGTGACGCGCGCAGGCTGCGCGTCGACCGCCGGAGAAGTCCGGTCGACGCGAGGGGAAGTCGGGGTGGCCGGCTCAGCGGCCTTGGGGGTGGGCTTCGGCACGACGGGGCGCACGACCTCGCGCTCCTCGGTGGCCACGGAGACACGGCGCGGCTGCACGACGCGTCGCGTGGGCCCGTCGTTGTCCAACGACGAGTTCTTGGCCGCCTCGTCGTAACGACGCAGGACGAGCGGTACGAAGTACGCCGCCCACAAGGCGACGACGAACGCCACGATCAGACCGCTTGAACCCTCCACGCTTGAAACCGTAGGTCGTGGCGAGGGTGATCCTTGGGAGCGACTCGGGTGTGTCGCACCACGAGTTCATGCAGGCCCCAGCGGACTCAGTCCGCGGAGCGTCCCTCGTGCAGCCGCGCGAGCAGGCCCTCGGGCACGTCCTCCTTGAGGATCTGGAACACGCGGTGATCGCGCCAGTCCCCCGCGATGTGCAGGTACCGCGGCGCGAGGCCCACCTCGGTGAAGCGCAGTTTCTGCACCACTCGCAGGCTGGCGGCGTTCTCGGGGCGGATCGAGATCTCGATCCGGTGCAGCCCGCCGCGCCCGAACAGGTGGTCGCACACGAGGGCGACCGCGGTCGGGGTGACGCCGCGGCCGGCGTGGCTGCGCGCGACCCAGTAGCCGATGCTGGCGAACTGCGCGGAGCCGCGCGTGATGCTGTTCACGGTGACCTGCCCGACCATCTCGCCGTCCCACGTCGCGGCGAACGGCATCGCCGTGCCCTCCCGCGCGCGGCGTCGCATGGTGGCGATCGTGCCGACATAGGACTCGGGCGCCGCCCCCTCGCCCGGAGGCAACGTGGCCTCCCACGGGGTCAGCCACTCACGGTTCTCGTTGCGCAGGCGTGCCCACGTGCCGGCGTCGCGGCGCACCAGGGGCCGCACCCCGATGTGGCCCTCGGTCAGGGTGACCGGCCAACCGCGCGCCATCAGAAGTTGCGGTCGAGCACGAGCGTGCGGACGGTGTCGCCGAGGTTGAGGGCACTCTCGTCCTCACCGACCACGATGAGGGCGTTGGCCTTGGCCAGCGCGCCCACCAGGTGCGGGCCGGTACGCGGCAGTGGAGTGACCTTGGCGCCGCGGTGCGTGACCTCGAAGTAGGCGGGACGGTACTCGCGCAGACCGGTCTCGGACGTGAGGTCCTCGGCCAGCACGGCGTGCACCTGCGGCCGGCGGTACGGCGTGCGCCCGAGCATGCGCCGGATCGCGGGCACCACGAAGACCTCGAAGCCCACGTACGCGGACACGGGGTCGCCGGGCAGCGTGATGACCGGGGTCTGCTCGTCGAAGACGCGACCGAAGCCGTGCGTGCGTCCCGGGTGGATCGCGACGTCGGAGAAGGTGACCTCGCCGACCTCGGTGAGGGTCCGCTTGACCAGCGCGCGCTCGTCGCCCGTGATGCCGCCGGTGGTGATCACCAGGTCGGCGCGGACGAGCTGGTCGGACAGGACGCGCTTGAAGTGGGCGGGGTCGTCGTCGACGACGCCCACGCGGTAGGCGATCGCGCCGAGGTCGCGGACCGCCGCGGCCAGCATCGAGGAGTTGGCGTCGCTCACCGAATCGACGTCGAGGTGGGCGCCGGGCTCGCGCAGCTCGCGGCCGGTGGACATCACGACGACGCGAGGACGGGGACGGGCACGTACCCGGTCGCGGCCGATCGCGGCCAGCAGGCCGATCTCGCGCGGGCCCAGGACGGCACCTTCGGGCAGGGCGACGCCACCGCGGGACAGGTCTCCGGCGGCGTGCCGCACGCCCG
>NZ_DAMDLR010000152.1:0-2120 GCF_032084975.1 Aeromicrobium sp. | reverse complement strand
GGTCTCGTCCAGGAGGACCGAGCCGTCCCGGGCGTCGAGCGCCACCAGCGCGGAGCGCCGTCCCAGGTCGCCCGAGGCGAGCGGACGCTGCACGGCGGACGCGAGCGCCGCGGCGTCGACGCGGGCGGACCCGACCGTCGCGGGATCGTCGTCGGCGATCGCCGGCGACACGAGTCCGACCGGCGCTGTCACGTACTCCGGGCCGCACGGGCCGTCACACAGGACCGCGTTGAGGTCGCCGCGGGCGTAGAGCCAGCCGATCGACGCGAGGGTCGCCAGGACGAGCACCGGCAGTACCCAGGCCGCGTGCACTCTCTCCCCCCTGCGGGCGCCGCGAGCCGTCACGTGCGTCAGACTATGTGACACCCGCAATCTGCTAACCCGGAGGAACCGTGTTTTTCGACGTCACCGTGGAGATCCCCAAGGGCGAGCGCAACAAGTACGAGGTCGACCACGAGACACACCGGGTCCGACTCGACCGGTTCCTGTTCACGTCGATGCAGTACCCGACCGACTACGGCTACATCGAGGACACGCTCGGACTCGATGGCGACCCGCTCGACGCGCTGGTCCTGCTGCCGGTCCCGACCTTCCCCGGCTGCCTCATCGAGTGCCGCGCGGTCGCGATGTTCAAGATGACCGACGACGCCGGCGGTGACGACAAGGTGCTCGTCGTGCCCAAGGACCCGCGCTTCGACGACATCCAGGACATCGGCGACATCTCGCAGTTCACGCTCGACGAGATCAAGCACTTCTTCTTGCACTACAAGGACCTCGAGCCCGGCAAGTTCGTCGAGGACAACACCGAGTGGGTCGGGCGCGCCGCCGCCGAGGCCGAGATCGAGGCCAGCGTCAAGCGCTTCCAGGAAGCCTCTCACTGACCCGCGGCGGGCGCGCCTCGGTGCGCCTGCTGGTCACTCGTCGCGGCGCGTCCTCACCAGGCCGGCCAGGATGACGCCGAAGACGTCCATGTCGATGCGCGGGTCGAGCGCGCGCAGGCCGCCCAGGCCCGCGCCCAGCGCCAGCAGCGCCGTGGCGACGCTCTCGATCGGGATGGTCGTCTCGAGTCCGGACTCGGCGACCGTGACCTCGATCAGCTGGGCGATCAGCCGGCGCACCTCACGGTGTCGCTTGACCAGCTCGGAGGCGACCCACGGGTTGTGACGGGCGACGGCGGCGAACTCGACCTCGAGCGAGGTCCAGCGCGGTTCGCCCAGCCCGGAGCGGGACCACTCGACGAAGCTCTTGACCCGCTGCTCGATCGACGTCTCCTCGGCGAACACCGACTGCACGAGGCGGATCTTCTCGGCGTGGATCACGTCGAGCACCGCCATGCAGAGCTCTTCCTTGCCGGCGAAGTTCGAGTAGACCGCGCCCTTCGAGAAGCCGGCCTCGAGCGCGACCTTGTCCAGCGACGTCCCGGAGTAGCCGACGTCGAGGAACATCGTCGTCGCCACCTCGATGAGGCGTTCACGCGTCTGCTGCTGGCGTTCAGCGCGACTGACCTTGGTCTCGGGCACGATCGTGACCTCCCTTTCGCATACCGATGGTATCCGAAGATCGCCACCTCTCGTCCTCCGTTTCGTTCCGCGGTCCGTCGCTAGAGTCCAGCCATGACCTCACGGGCCCTGTGGAACGCGATCGAGACCCTTCACGGCGGCGTCTACTTCGCCCCCGACGCCAAGGAGCGGTACGCGGCGGTCGGGCTCAAGGGGTACTGGATGGGCTACTTCGCCAGCCGGTCGGCGGCGCTCGGAACTCCCGGCCCGGAGTTGGTCGTCGCGACGTTCCACGGGTTCGCCCCACACCTGGTGCATCGGGCCATCCCGGACGCGTGGGCGCTCGCCGACCGGGACGACGTCCTCGCCGCGCGACACGCGCTGGCGCGCGACCTGCTGGCACCGGTGAAGGACACCGCCGCCGAGCTGGCACCCCACGTCCGTGCGGTGCTGCGAGGCGTCGACTGGGCGGGCAGGCCACTCGCCGCGGCCCATGCCGACCTCGCACCGGCCGACGATCCGGTCATCGACTTCTGGCAGTCCCTCACCGCCCTGCGCGAGTACCGCGGCGACTGCCACCTCGCGGTGCTCACCGCGGGCGGCCTCGGCGGCGCGGCGGCG
>NZ_DAMDLR010000151.1:0-2128 GCF_032084975.1 Aeromicrobium sp. | reverse complement strand
AGTCCGTGACCGGGCGCGGGCTGCTGCGGGGCGTCGTCCTGACCGAGCCGCGCGCGGCCGAGGTGCAGGCCGCCGCGCTCGACGCCGGGCTCATCATCAATGCGCCGACACCCGGGCGATTGCGACTGGCGCCACCGCTCGTGCTCACCGAGGACGAGGCAGCGCACGCGATCTCCTCCCTGGGCGCCGTCCTGGACGAGGTGATGGCATGACCACGCAGCCGCGGCACTTCCTGCGCGACGACGACCTGAGCCCGGCCGAGCAGGCCGAGGTGCTGGCGCTCGCCGCCGAGCTCAAGGCCGAGCCGTACTCGCGGCGCCCGCTGGCCGGCCCGCAGTCGGTCATCGTGCTGTTCGACAAGTCCTCGACCCGCACGCGCGTGTCGTTCACCGTCGGCGTCGCCGACCTCGGCGGCAACCCCGTCGTCATGGACACGGGAGTCACGCAGGTCGGGCGGGGTGAGCCGGTCGCCGACACGGCCCGCGTGTTCGGTCGCATGGCCAGCGCGATCGTCTGGCGCACGTACGCGCAGGAGGGACTCGAGCAGATGGCGCAGTTCGCCGGCGTGCCGGTGGTCAACGCCCTGTCCGACGACTTCCACCCCTGCCAGATCCTGGCGGACTGGCAGACCGTCATCGAGCACAAGGGCTCGCTCGCGGGCCTGACCGTGGCCTACGTCGGCGACGGCGCCAACAACATGGCGCACTCGTACCTGCTCGGCGGCGCCACCGCCGGGATGCACGTGCGGATCGGGGCGCCCCAAGGCTTCTGGCCCGACACCGAGATCGTCAACGACGCCGAGCGCATCGCCGCCGGCACCGGGGGATCGGTGACGGTCGTGGCGGATCCCGGGGCCGCGGTCTCGGGTGCCGACGTCGTCATCACCGACACGTGGGTCTCGATGGGCCAGGAGGACGAGAAGGCCGAGCGCGTCGCGCTGTTCGGCGACTACTCGGTGACGTCCGAGCTGATGGCCCGGGCCGCGCCCGACGCGATCGTCCTGCACTGCCTGCCCGCGTACCGCGGGCTCGAGATCGCCGCCGACGTGATCGACGGCCCGCAGTCGGTCGTGTGGGACGAGGCCGAGAACCGCGTGCACGCCCAGAAGGCGATCCTGACCTGGCTGCTGGAACGACGATGACGGCAGGACCGCGCATGATCCCCGGCACGAAGGCGGCCCGCCAGCAGCTCATCATCGACCTGCTGGGCACGAGCGACGTCCGTTCGCAGGGCGAGCTCGTCGAGCTGCTGCGCGGGCGTGGCGTCAGCGCGACGATCTCCACGGTCTCGCGCGACCTCGACGAGCTGGACGCCGTCCGGGTCCGCCAGGGCGACGGTGCCCTCGTCTACGCGGTCCCGGCCGAGGGTGGCGACCGCACCCCCCGGGCGGCTTCGGACTCGTCCGCGGCGCAGACGCGGCTCCAGCGGCTGCTGCGCGAGCTGCTCGTGTCGGCGGACTCCTCGGCCAACCTCGTCGTGCTCCGCACCCCGCCCGGTGCCGCGCAGTTCCTGGCCTCGGCGATCGACCACGTCCAGATGACCGAGTCACTGGGCACGATCGCCGGGGACGACACCGTCATGCTCATCTCGCGCGACCCCCTCGGCGGGGAGGCCCTCGCCGCCCACCTGACCTCCCTCGCCCGTAAGGTGCCCACCGATGACTGACTCTCCCGACCTGACGCCCGCCGTGCCCGGATCCACCGACGTCGAGGCCGGCGACTCCCGCCTGTGGGGCGGCCGCTTCGCGTCCGGCCCCTCGCCCGACCTGACCGAGCTGTCCCGCTCGACGCACTTCGACTGGCGGCTGGCGCCCTACGACCTCGCCGGGTCACGGGCGCACGCGAAGGTCCTGCACTCGGCCGGACTGCTCTCGGACGCCGACCTGGCGGCCATGATGGACGGCATCGCCGCACTGGACGGGGACGTCCGTTCGGGCGCCTTCCGCCCCGAGCCCGGTGACGAGGACGTCCATTCCGCGCTCGAGCGCGGCCTGATGGAGCGACTCGGCCCCGACCTCGGCGGCCGCCTGCGCGCGGGCCGCTCCCGCAACGACCAGGTCGCGACGCTGTTCCGCGCCTACCTGCGCGACCACGCCCGTCAGGTGGCGTCGCTGCTGCGCGAGCTGGTC
>NZ_DAMDLR010000150.1:0-2359 GCF_032084975.1 Aeromicrobium sp. | reverse complement strand
TGATCGCCCCGCCGACGCGCCGGATCGGCGGCCTGGCTTCGGCCGGGCTGCTCGCCGCCGTGTTCCCGGCCAACGTGCAGATGGCGGTCGACGTGGTCCGCAGCCGACGCGCGACGCCGGCGTTCAAGGCGGGCGTGCTGGCCCGGCTCCCGTTGCAGTGGCCGCTGGTCCGGGCGGCCCTGAACCTGGCGCGAGCGAGCCGATAACCTCGTGCCATGCGCATGAGCCAGCTGTTCCTCCGTACCCTGCGCGACGATCCCGCCGATGCCGAGGTGCCGAGCCACAAGCTGCTCGTCCGCGCCGGCTACGTCCGTCGCGTCGCTCCCGGCATCTACTCGTGGCTGCCGCTCGGACTGCGGGTGCTGGCCAAGGTCGAGGCGATCGTCCGGGAGGAGATGGCCTCGATCGGTGGCCAGGAGGTGCGGTTCCCGGCGCTGTTGCCGCGCGACCCCTACGAGGCCACGGACCGCTGGACCGAGTACGGCGACAACCTGTTCCGGCTGAAGGACCGCCGCGGCAACGACATGCTGCTCGGCCCCACGCACGAGGAGATGTTCACGCTGCTGGTCAAGGACCTGTTCGGGTCGTACAAGGACCTGCCGGCGATCCTCTTCCAGATCCAGACCAAGTACCGCGACGAGGCGCGCCCGCGGGCGGGCATCCTGCGCGGTCGCGAGTTCATCATGAAGGACTCGTACTCGTTCGACGTCACCGACGAGGGCCTCGAGCAGGCCTACCAGGCCCACCGCGCCGCCTACATCCGCGTGTTCGACCGGCTCGGCTTCGACTACGTCATCGTCCAGGCCGACTCCGGCGCCATGGGCGGCTCGGCCAGTGAGGAGTTCCTCGTCGTCTCCGAGACGGGCGAGGACACCTTCGTGCGCTCGCCCGGCGGGTACACGGCCAACGTCGAGGCCGTCACGACGGTCGTGCCCGACGCGATCGGCTTCGACGGGCTGCCCGCCTCGCACGTCGAGGACACCCCGGACACGCCCACCATCGAGACCCTCGTGGCCCACGCGAACGAGAAGCACCCGCGCGACGACCGTCCGTGGACCGCGGCGGACACGCTCAAGAACGTGCTCGTCATGCTGCGCCACCCCGACGGCTCGACCGAGCCGCTCGCGATCGGCGTCCCCGGTGATCGCGAGGTCGACACCAAGCGGCTCGAGGCCCAGGTCTCGCCCGCCGAGATCGAGCCGTTCGACGAGGCCGCCTTCGCGCAGTACCCGGACCTGGCCAAGGGCTACATCGGCCCCGGCGTCCTGGGTACCGACAAGGCCACCGGGATCCGGTACCTGACCGATCCGCGAGTCGTCGACGGCACCAGCTGGATCACCGGCGCGGACGAGCCCGGCAGGCACGTCTTCGACCTCGTCGCGGGACGTGACTTCACGTCCGACGGCACGATCGAGGCCGCCGAGGTGCGCGCGGGCGATCCCGCGCCCGACGGCTCCGGCCCGCTCGAGCTGGCCCGCGGCATGGAGATGGGCCACATCTTCCAGCTGGGCCGCAAGTACGCGGAGCGGCTCGGCCTGCAGGTGCTCGACGAGAACGGCAAGCTCGTCACCGTCACGATGGGCTCGTACGGCATCGGCGTGTCGCGTGCGGTCGCCGCCGTGGTCGAGGGCTCGTACGACGAGTCGGGGATCGTCTGGCCCAAGGAGGTCGCGCCGTTCGACGTGCACCTGGTCGTCGCGGGCAAGGCTCCCGAGCTGTTCGAGGGCGCCGACGGCATCGTCGCCGACCTCGAGGCAGCGGGCCTCGAGGTGCTCTACGACGACCGGCCCAAGATGTCGCCCGGCGTGAAGTTCAAGGACGCCGAGCTGATCGGCGTGCCGACGATCGTCGTCGTGGGCAAGGGCCTGGCCGACGGCGTCGTCGAGGTCAAGGACCGTGCCACCGGCGAACGCCGGGACGTGGCGCTGGCCGACCTGGTTGCGACGCTGACGGCCTAGCGACCCCGGCGCCTCGCGCGCCCCGGTCTGTCCGCCACTTTTGGAACGAGATTACGTCCCCGCCGCCGGATCGGACGTAATCCTGCACCAAATGTGCGTGCTAGTCGTGTTGGCTCCACCGCCCACTTTTGGAACGAGATTGCGGGCAAGCGGGTGATCTGGCGGTAAATCTGCACCAAAAGTGGGGAAGCGGAGCGAGAGCGAGGAGCGGAGGCGGACGCCGGCGGCGTCAGTCGAGGCCGGGGAACGGCTCGGGCGCGGCGCCCCAGCGCACCTGCGCCAGCGCCGCGTCCCGCAGTCCGTCGACCGCACGGTCGCGCGCCCGGTTCTCGGTCACGGCGACCAGCCGCACGCACGCGGCCGCGATCCGGGCCTCGACGTCCTGGGCCAGCGCCCGCGCG
>NZ_DAMDLR010000149.1:0-2398 GCF_032084975.1 Aeromicrobium sp. | reverse complement strand
GCTGGACGCCGTCCGCGCCGCCCGGCGCATCCCGCAGGTCGACCTCGGGCGACGGACCACGGTGTGGGGCCACTCGCAGGGCGGCCACGCTGCCCTGTGGACCGCGATGACGCAGCCCGAGTACGCGCCGGACGTGCGGCTCGCCGGCGTCGCGGCGATCTCGCCGGTCAGCAGCCCGGCGACGTTCCTGCGCGACCTGCAGCGGCGGCCGGTCGGCACGATCTTCGTCGCCTACGCGCTGGCGGCGTACGAGGGCACCTACGACGACGTCAACGTCGGCGACCACGTGCGCGCGAGCGCCCGCATCCCACTCGAGCGGATCGCCGACCGCTGCCTGCGCTCCCCCGCCGCTCGCGTGTCCCTGACCGAGGCCGAGATCATGGCGGACCGCTTCGTCAAGGGCTCGCTCTACGAGGGCGAGCTGGGGCGGCGCCTGTCGGAGAACGATGCGACCGGGGCGATGGACGCTCCCGTGCTGATCGCGCAGGGCGAGGCGGATCGCGTCGTGACCTTGCGCCTGCAGGACGACTACGTGCGCGACCGGTGCGAGGCCGGACAGTCGCTCGACTACCGCACGTACCCGGACCGCGGCCACGGTGACCTGCTCAGGGAGTCGAGTCCGTTCGTCGACGAGCTCCTCACCTGGACCGCCGACCGCTTCGCGAGCCGGCCGACCACGACGACCTGCTGACCGCCCCTCCGGGGCGCGAGATCTGTAGGTTTGCGTACCTTCCACGGCCGTGAAACGTACGCAGCCCTACACATCTCGGTCGCCGGAGGCGACGGGCGGGCGCGGCTCAGGCGGACGGCTCGGTGAAGCGCGGCAGCGCCCAGTGCCAGCGCATCGCCATCGCGCGCACGCCCAGGATCAGCGCCACGGCGCTTGCGGCCGCGAGCTCGCTGGGCACGTCGGTGGAGCGCAGGAAGACGTACAGGGAGCCACCGGCGACGGCGGCCAGCGCGTAGATCTCGCCGACCAGGATGAGCGGCTTGCGGCGCACCAGCAGGTCGCGGATCACGCCGCCGCCCGTGCCGGTGATGACGCCGAAGAACACCGCGATCCACGGCTGGACGTCGTGCTCGAGCGCGATCGACGTGCCCGTGATCGTGAACGTCGCCAGGCCGATCGCGTCCGCGTACAGGACCGTGCGCCACGTGTCGGGCTTCGACTGCGGGTGCCAGGTCGCGACCGCGATCACGACGGCCGCGGTCACGGCCGCCACGACGAGCTGACCGGGCGCGCGCACCCACCACACGGGCTCGATCCCCAGCAGCAGGTCCCGGGTCGTGCCACCGCCCACGGCCACCACGACCGCCAGCACGACGACGCCGACCCAGTCCATCCCCGCGCGAACGGCGGCGTAGCCGCCCGAGACCGCGAACGCGATGATCCCGATCATCTCGGCGGCACGGAAGGGGTCGACGTCCACAAACCCCACCGTAGGGGGCGCCTCAGGTCGTAGCCTGCGCAGCATGGTTCGCACCCCGCCCACCGATCACGCCGCGCGCATCCGGGCGAGCCGCTGGCCCGCCCTGGCCGCCTTCGCCCTGCTCGTCATGACGACGCAGGTGCTGTGGCTGTCGTTCGCCTCGGTCACGGCGCGCACCGCCACCCACTTGGGTGTCTCGGAGGGCGCGGTCGGCGACCTGGCCGTCGTCAACGCCGCCGCCTTCGTGCTGCTCGCGATCCCGGCGGGGCGCTGGATGGACCGGTCGTACGAGCGAGCCCTCGCGGCCGGCGCGCTGTTCACCGCGGTCGGCGCGATCGTGCGCGCCATCGACCCGTCGTCGTACGCCATGATCCTGACCGGCCAGCTGATCATGTCGATCGGCCAGCCCCTCGTCCTGAGTGCGCTGACCAAGGTCGCTGCCCGGCACTTCCCGCCGCGGGAGCAGACGGCGGCGATCTCGATCGCGGCCGGCTCGCAGTACGCCGGCATCCTCGTCGCGGTGCTGACGTCGGCGTGGCTCGTCGACACCGGTGGATTCCGGCTCCTGCTCGTCTCGCACGCCGTCCTGGCGACGGTGGCGGCGGCGGTCGTCCTGCTGACCCTGCGACTGCCGTCGCATCCCATCGACGCGCTCGTCCGCGCCCCCGCGGGCTGGTGGCGGTCCGATCCCCTGCTGTGGAAGATGGCCGCGCTGCTGTTCCTGGGCTTCGGCGCCTACAACGGCGTCGCCACCTGGCTCGACTCGATCCTGGTCGACTTCGGCCACCCCGACCTGGCCGGTCCGGTCATCGCCGCGATGACGCTGGCCGGGATCGCCGGCGCAGCCGTGCTGCCCAGCCTGGCGGCCGCGCGCGACGCCCGACGCGCCGTCGCCCTCGCCGCGACCGGGACCCTCGCCGTCGTCATGGTGGCCCTGGCCGTGACCCAGCCGGTCTGGCTCGTGTACG
>NZ_DAMDLR010000148.1:0-2413 GCF_032084975.1 Aeromicrobium sp. | reverse complement strand
GCCGGACGTTCGCCCGTCACGGCATCCCGGCCGTGCTCGGCGGCGGCAGCAACGTGCTCACCAGCGAGGCCGCCGACGACTGGCTCGCGCTGCTCGAGGCAATGGAGTCGCCCCAGCGCTCGGGCCTCGTCCGCGCCGCGGCCCTGACCGACCTGCTGGGCCACGACGTCGCCGGTCTGGTCGCCGGCGGCGACCAGCTCACCGACAGGATCGCCACCCGGGTGCGTGACCTCGCCGACCTGCTGGCGGCGCGCGGTGTCGCGGCGGTCGTCGAGACGATCACCGACGAGTCGTTCGCCGCGCGCATCCTGTCGCGGGCCGACGGCTACCGCCGGATGACCGACCTGCGACACGTCGCCCACCTGATGCACGAGGTCGCCCTGCGCGAGCATCTCGGGCTGTCAGGCCTCGTGCAGTGGTTGCGGCGTCAGCGCAGCGAGCGCGGCGAGTCCGCCGAGCTCACCCGTCGGCTCGACAGCGACGCCAAGGCCGTCCAGGTGCTGACGATCCACGCCAGCAAGGGACTCGAGTTCCCGATCGTCCACCTGCCGTTCCTGTTCAACCGGTGGAAGCCCGACCGCGAGGAGCGACCGCGCTTCCACGACGCCACGGGCGCGCGGATCCTCGACGTGGGCGGGACGGGTCACCCGGACTTCGGCGAGCACTCCAGGCTCTCGCAGGCCGAAGACGCCGGCGAGGTCCTGCGGCTGGCCTACGTCGCGATGACGCGGGCGAAGTCCCAGCTCGTGGCCTGGTGGGCGCCCACCCGCGACGCGCGCAACTCGGGCCTGCACCGCCTGCTGTTCCGGGGCGACCCGACCTCACCGGACGTGCCCGAGCGCGCGGCCGTGCCCGACGACTCGACGGCCCGCTCGGTGCTGCTCGGGTGGCAGGAGGCCGGCGGTCCGGTCGTCGAGCCCGTCACCGAGCGCACCGTGTCCCCGCCCGCGCAGATCGAGGAGGCCGGCGACCTGGCCGTGCGCCACTTCGACCGCGCGCTCGACACCGCTTGGCGCCGTACGTCGTACACGGGCCTCACCCGTGAGGACGACTCGCCCCATGTGGGCACCGAGGCGCCCGACGACGGCACGACCGACGAGACCGACCTCGTCGTGGCCGAGCCGGCCGACGCGGACCCACGGCCGTCCCCGATGGCGGACCTGCCCAGGGGCGCCACGTTCGGCAGCCTCGTCCACGGCGTCCTCGAGGAGGTCGACGTCACCGCAGCCGACCTCGAGGCCGAGCTGCGCGCCCGGATCGAGGAGCAGCTGGGGCTCTGGCCGGTCGACCTGGACGTGGACACCGCCGTGACGGCCTTCAAGGCGATCCTGTCGACCCCGCTCGGCCCGCTGGCCGACGATCACGACCTGGCGACGGTGCTCGCGACTCCGCAGTGGAAGGAGCTCGACTTCGAGATCCCGCTCGGGGGCGGGGACCGACCCGTTCCCTCGCTGACTCGCCTGGCCGACGTCGCCGACCTGCTCGACCGGCACCTGGCCCCGGACGACCCGATCCGGCCGTTCGCCGACCGCCTGCGCTCACCGGGTCTCGCGGACCAGTCCCTGCGCGGGTACCTGACGGGCTCGATCGACCTCGCGCTGCGGCTGCCGTCCGGACGCTTCCTGGTGATCGACCACAAGACGAACTGGCTCGGACCGACGGACGTGCCCCTCACGATCGCCGGCTACCGGCCCGACGCCCTAGCCGACGCGATGAACTCGGGCACGTACCCGTTGCAGGCGCTGCTCTACGCGGTCGTGCTGCACCGCTTCCTGCGCTGGCGGCTGCGGGGCTACTCACCCGAGCAGCACCTCGGCGGCGTGCTCTACCTCTACGTCCGCGGCATGGCGGGACCCGAGTCGCCGCGCGTCGACGGCGTGCCCCACGGCGTCTTCTCGTGGCGTCCGCCGACCGAGCTGGTGACCGCCCTGTCCGACCTCCTGGACGGCTCGACCGGAGGGACCGCCCGATGACCACGGCCACGATCGACGACTTCGTCACCGCCGAGGTGCTCACCCCCGGCGACGCCCTGATCACCGCTCGCCTCGGTGCGATCGCCGGTGAGACCGCCGGTGAGACCGCCGCTCTCCCGCTGCTGGCCCTGGCGTTCGCCGTGCGCGCGGTCCGGCACGGGTCGACCTGCTTCGACCCGCGCGAGGATCCCGAGGTCCCGGGACTCACGTGGCCCGAGCCGCAGGCGCTGCTCGCTGCGGTGCGGTCCAGCCGGCTCGAGCGCGTGCTCCTCGTCGAGCACGACCTGCTCTATCTCGACCGCTACCGCCAGCTCGAGGTCGCGCTGTGCGACGACCTCTCGGCCCGGGCCGACCTCGCCGCGCCACCGTTGGACGAGGACCTGCTCCGCGCCGACCTCGACCGCCTCTTCCCCGGCGCCGGCCACGCCGACCAGCGAGCC
>NZ_DAMDLR010000147.1:0-2475 GCF_032084975.1 Aeromicrobium sp. | reverse complement strand
GGGGCCGGGGGCCGGGGTGGGCTTGGGACCGGGGGTGGGCGCCGGCGAGGCGGGCGCCTGCTCAGCGGCCTTCGGGGCCTCGTCCGCCTTCTTGGCGGGGGCCTTCTTGTTCTTCTTGGCACCCTGCGCGCGCAGGGAGTCGCCGTGCTCCTCCTTCAGTCGGCGCACGACAGGCGCCTCGACGGTCGAGGACGCGGACTTCACGTACTCGCCCATCTCCTTGAGGGTGGACAGGACGACCTTGCTCTCAACACCGAGCTCGCGGGCGAGCTCGTGGACTCTGACAGCCACACTTCTCCTTCAGGGGACCCGGCCCCGGAAGGAGGCTCGGATCACAGATTGACGTACAGGCTCATTTGGAAGTACTCATCGAGTGCTCATGAGCGAGTGCTCCGATTTCGTGTCGGTGGGGCCGGTCGGCCCCATGGTTGGTCAGGCGCTCTCGTCGGCCAGCGACCGTACCCAGGCGACGACGGCATCCGCGTTGACAGGTCCTTCGATTCGAAGGGCCCGGGCGAACGCCCGCCGCTCGAGAGCGAGTTGCAGGCACCGGTCCGAAGGGTGCAGGTGCGCTCCTCGGCCCGGTCGAGTTCCGTCAGGATCGGGTTCGGCGGTTCTTCCCGCTTCATCCGGTCCGGCGACGACTCTCACCAGAGTGGTCTTCTCCGCACGCTGCCGACAACCGACGCACGTGCGGATCACCGTCGTCAAGTCTAGCGGCTCGACCGAGGTGACGACGAATCGCCATCCTCGGCCGGCGCGGTGTCGGGCCGGATGTCGATCCGCCAACCGGTCAACTTCGCTGCGAGACGGGCGTTCTGGCCCTCCTTGCCGATCGCGAGCGAGAGCTGGAAGTCGGGCACCACGACGCGGGCGGAGCGCGTCGCCTCGTCCACGATCGTGACTCCCTTGACCTGGGCCGGGGACAGCGCGAAGGCGATGAACTCCGCGGGGTTCTCGCTGAAGTCGACGATGTCGATCTTCTCGCCGTGCAACTCGTGCATGACGGCGCGCACGCGCTGGCCCATCGGGCCGATGCAGGCACCCTTGGGGTTCACGCCCGCGGCATTGGCCTTCACGGCGATCTTCGTGCGGTGGCCGGCCTCGCGGGCGATCGCGGCGATCTCGACGGTGCCGTCGGCGATCTCGGGCGACTCCAGGGCGAACAGCAGCTTCACCAGGCCGGGGTGCGTGCGCGAGACCTTGACGCGGGGACCGCGCATGCCGCGCTCGACCTCGTAGACGTACGCCTTGATGCGCTCGCCGTGGGCGTAGCGCTCCTCGGGGACGCGCTCGCCCAGCGGCAGCACGGCCTCGATCGACCCCAGGTCGATGAAGACGTCGCCCGGCGAGCGGCCCTGCTGGATGACACCCGAGACGATGTCGCCCACCCGGCCCGAGAACTCGCCGAACTTGGCCTCGTCCTCGATGTCGCGGATGCGCTGCATGATCAGCTGGCGCGCGACGCTGGCGGCGAAGCGACCGAAGTCCTCCGGGGTGTCGTCGTACTCCTCGGTGAACGACGGCGGGGTCGGAGCGGCGTCCTGCTCGCCCTCGGCCGGCGCCGGCGGGGCGAGCTTCTCGCGCGCCCAGACCGTGACGTGCCCGGTCTTGCGGTCCAGCTCGACGCGCGCGTGCTGCTGGGCACCGACGGTCTTGTGATACGCCGAGAGCAGCGCGGTCTCGATCGCGTCGACGACGACGTCGAAGCCGATCCCCTTCTCGCGCTCCAGCATCCGCAGCGCGGCCATGTCGATGTCCATCAGACGTCCTTCCGGTTCAGCTCGATCTGGACGACGGCCTTGACGATCTCGTCGTACGGGAAGCGCGTGCTCTCGCCCTTGATCACCAGCTCGACGCCCTCGTCGTCGCTGTCGCCGATGCGGGCCTCGAAGCGCTCGCCGTCGGTCAGGTCGACGGCGACGACGCGGCCGGCGTTGCGGCGCCAGTGCCGCGGGACGGCGAGGGGGCGGTCGACGCCGCGCGAGGCGACCTCGAGGGTGTAACGCCCGTCGCCCATGACGTCGGACTCGTCGAGCACGGCGGAGATGGCGCGGGTGGCCTGGGCGATCGTGTCGATGTCGACGCCGCCGTCGCGGTCGACGGCGACCAGCAGGCGACGGCGCTCGGCCTTGCCCAGCAGCTCGACCTCGTCGAGATCGAGGCCCAGGGACGCCGTGACGGGTTCGAGGAGACTCGAGATCCGGTCCGGAGTAGGGGTGGTCATCGGGTGCTCCTGTTCAGTTGTCATCCGTACCGCCCCACCCTATCGAAGTCCTCGCGGTCGGTAGTCTGCGGTCGTGAGCAGCCGACGCGTCGTCATCGCCGCCGCCGGCGGCGCGGCGGTCGCCCTGGCCGGGCTCTTCGCCACCGACACCTTCGACGACGCCCTGCGTGCCGTCGGCGCGAAGCCGAAGCCCCTCCCCCGCCCCGAGGACACCTCGCTGCTCGAGGCCGTCGTCGCGGACCAGCAGC
>NZ_DAMDLR010000146.1:0-2530 GCF_032084975.1 Aeromicrobium sp. | reverse complement strand
GCGACCTGGTGGGCGACCTGGCCGCCGACGCGGCCTCGATGCTGGGCGGGGTGGGCGTCGACGCCGTGGCGCTGCCGTTGCTGCGCCTGACCCGCCAGACGCGGGACCAGCACGCCCTCGATCGTGACCAGCGACGCCGCAACGTCGCCGGGAGCATGCGCGCCGAGGCGCCGCCGGCAGGGCGCCACCTCGTGCTCGTCGACGACGTCGTCACCACCGGCTCGACCCTGCTGGAGGCGGCCCGAGCGCTTTCGGACTGCGGTGCCGCGGGGGTCCTCGGAGGGGCCGCTCTCGCGGTGGCGGGTCACCCCTAAGTCGGGCTACGGTCGGGGTAGCCGAGATGGTTCGGGACGCTCGCAACACAAGGAGACGGACATGGAAATCGTGGTCACCGGTCGCAACAGTGAGATCTCGGAGAGGTTCCGCACCCATGTCGGCGAGAAGCTCCAGCGCATCGAGAAGTTCGATGGTCGCCAGCGCATCAATCGCGTCGAGGTCGAGGTGACTCACGAGTCGAACCCGCGCCAGCCCGACACCGCCGCGCGCGTCGAGATGACGCTGCGCTCCCGGGGTCCCGCGGTCCGCGTCGAGGCCACGTCCACCGACCAGCACTCCGCGCTCGACGCGGCCGTCGACAAGCTCGAGAACCGGCTGCGCCGGATCGTCGAGCGCAAGCGCAGCCACCGTGACAAGCACGCCCCCGAGTCGATCGAGGCGGCCACCGCCGACCTGCCCGTGGCCGACTTCGAGACGCAGGCCTCCGACGACTCCGGCACGCACAAGGTCGGGCCGCTCGACGTGCAGGGCGACGGACCGCTGGTCGTCCGCGAGAAGGACCACGAGTCGCCCGCCATGACCCTCGACCAGGCCCTCTACGAGATGGAGCTGGTCGGCCACGACTTCTACCTGTTCGTGGAGAAGGACTCGATGAAGCCGAGCGTGGTCTACCGGCGCAAGGGCTACGACTACGGCGTGCTGCGGCTCTCGGTGCAGGAGTAATCCGTGCCACACGTGGCATGATCGTGCCCGTGACTATGAACGGGGACGTCATCCGCGTACTGCTGGTCGACGACCAGGAGCTGTTTCGCCGCGGCGTGACGATGGTCCTGGGCGCTGACGGTGGCTTCGAGATCGAGGACGTCGACGACGGCGACTCCGCGCTGCACCGCATCGCGGAGGAGCCGTTCGACGTCGTCCTGCTGGACGTGCGGATGCCCGGTCGCAGCGGCGTCGAGGTGTGCGCGGCCATCAAGGAGACGTCGCCCACGACCGGCATCATCATGCTGACGGCCAGCGACGACGAGGCCGACCTCTACGAGTCGATCAAGGCCGGCGCCGCGGGCTACCTGCTCAAGGACGGCTCGACCTACGACCAGGTCGCCGAGGCGGTCAAGCTCGTGGCCGCGGGCCAGTCGCTGATCAGTCCCAGCATGGCCACGAAGCTGCTCGACGAGTTCGTCCACATGTCCAAGGGACCGGCTCCGGCCACGACCCTGACCGCGCGTGAGCTGCAGGTCCTGCGCCTCGTCGCGCACGGCAAGAGCAACCGCGACATCGCCGGTGAGCTGTTCATCAGTGAGAACACGGTCAAGAACCACATCCGCAACATCTTGGAGAAGCTCCAGATGAAGTCGCGGATGGAGGCGGCCATGTACGCCGTCCGCAGCAAGCTCATCGACGACGTGTTGTGACCGCCCGCCTCACGGCCCTGCAGGCCCGGCGCATCGCGCTCGCGGCGCAGGGGTTCACCCGTGCGGCGCCCCGGGACGTTCGCCGTGAGCACGTCGCACGCGTGGCCCGGCGCCTGGGCTTCTTCCAGATCGACTCGGTCAACGTCCTGCAGCGCGCGCACTACCTGCCGCTGTACTCGCGCCTCGGCCCGTACGACGTCGAGATCCTGCACCGCGCCGCCGGGCGCGCACCGCGGATCCTGTTCGAGTACTGGGCCCACGAGGCGGCCTTCGTCGACGTCGACCTGTGGCCCGCGATGCGCCATCGGATGCGGTCGCGGCGTGGCATCTGGAACGGTCCGGCCCAGGTCGCGTCCGAGCACCCCGAGTTCGTGCAGCGTGTACGCGAGGAGGTCGCCCTGCTGGGCCCGGTCACGGCGCGCGCGCTCGACGCCCACCTCGGGGCGGATGAGGAGCGCGACCGCAGCGACTGGGGCTGGAACTGGTCGCAGACCAAGCAGGCGCTCGAGTACCTCTTCCGCGTCGGCGAGGTGACCGCCGCGCGCCGCAACGCCTCGTTCGAGCGCGAGTACGACCTGCCCGAGCGCGTCATCCCCGCCGCGGTGCTGGCCCGGGACGACCTCGCCGATCCCGAGGCCCATCGCGTGCTGGTCGAGCACGCGGCCCGGGCGCTCGGCGTCGGGACGGCGGCCTGCCTGCGCGACTACTTCCGGATGGCGCCCGCCGAGACGCAGGCCGCGATCGACTCGCTCGTGGCCGACGGCGTCCTCGAGCCCGTCTCGATCGCCGGATGGGACCGGCCGGCGTGGCTGCACGCGGAGGCGGCCCGCCCCCGCCGG
>NZ_DAMDLR010000145.1:0-2552 GCF_032084975.1 Aeromicrobium sp. | reverse complement strand
ACGGGGTCGTCGCCGTCCGACGCGCTGACCCGGGCGCGGTCGGGCCAGACCGCGGCCGCACGGTCCTGCGAGGCCGTGACCCACCTGGCGCCCTCGTCGTCGCGCCCCCACGGTCCCCGCAGGGGCGCTCGTGCACGCACGCCCACCTGGTGGACCGTCCCGCCGGCCACGACGAACGCCCAGCGCCGGGACTTGTCCGGACCGAACGACGCCCATCCCCGCGCGTCCTGGATCGCGTCGCCGGTCGGGGCGACGACCGTCCCGTCCCCCGTGATCTGGAGGTCCGTGACGACGGGCACCTGGCGCAGCGTCCAGGCGACCTGCGCCGAGAGCTGCTTCTGCGCCGAGGGCGAGAGCTCTCCCACCCGCGTCGCGAAGTCGACCTGGGCCACGCCGTCCACGACCGGCACCGAGGCACGCAGGTCGCTCGCGGGCGGCACCGCGGTGATCAGCGCGGGCGTGTCCTCGTGGGGACCGATCGCCAGGCTCGTCATGAGCGACGTGGCCAGCTGGTCGCCCACGACCTCGTGCACGGGGACCGGGACGAGGTGCCGTCCGGCGGCATCGAGGAAGTACAGGTCGAAGGCGCGGACGTAGTCGTCGAACCAGTCCCGGCTCACGAGCACGCCGTCAGGCGGTGTCGCGATGCGCCATTGACCGTCCACGCGGGTCAGCTCGAGATCGAACCGCTGCGCGCGGTCGCTCGATCGGAGCCGACCCTGGGCGTCCAGGCGCGACTCGGTCCTCAGGTCGATCCACCCGGACCCGACCGAGACCGAGAAGACCTCGGCGTCCGTGTAGACGGTCGTGGAGCGACCCGGACGCCACTGCTGGGCCGCCTCGGGCGTCAGGTACTCCGCGGCGACCCGGTGCGTGACCGGGTACGCGAGCATCGCGTCGAGGAAGCCGTTGATGATCTGCGTCTCGGTGGCGTCATTCGCCGGACCGGCCGGCATGTAGCGCACGGTGCTCTCGCCCAGGCCGGCCTCGTCCTCGACGCGCTCGACGGGCCCCGAGGTGGGGATCGCGGCGCACCCCGCCATCACGACCACCGCCAGGGCGACCGCCCCGGCCGCCGCGCGCATCCTCGACATGGTCCTCATGAGAACACCGATTTCGTGACGGGCGACCAGACACGCGTGCCGGGCTCGCGCGGGAGCGTGAGGATGAACTCGGTGCCCCGCCGCGGACTGGACCACACCTCGATCGTGCCACCGTGCAGGGCGGCGTCCTCGCGGGCGATCGCCAGCCCCAGGCCGGTGCCGCCCTGGGCGCGCGCGGGATCGCCGCGCCAGAACCGGTCGAACACCCGCCGTGCCTGCTCGTCGTCCATGCCGACTCCGTGGTCGCGCACCGCGAGCGACACCCGGTCCGGCGCCTGGGAGACGATCACGTCGACCGTCGCCGAGCCGCTGTAGCGCGCCGCGTTGACGATCAGGTTGCGCACCATCCGGTCGACGCGCCGGATGTCGGCCTGCACGACCGCCGGCTGGTCGACCCCGCGCGCGCGGCCCTCGATCCCGGCCCGCGTGAGGGCTTGGTCGGCGGCGGCCGACCGCGCGACCGCCGCGAGGTCGACGGGATCGATCTCGAGCGTGGCCGCACCGGCGTCGAAGCGGCTGAGGTCGAGCAGGTCCGAGAGCAGCGCCTCGAAGCGACCGATCTCGGTGTGGAGCAGCTCGGCGGCGCGCGCCGTGTGCGGGTCGAACCCGGTGCGCGCCTCGAACAGCATCTGGCCGGCCATCTGCACGGTCGTGAGGGGCGTGCGCAGCTCGTGCGAGACGTCCGAGACGAATCGCTGCTGCAGCCGCGACAGGTTCTCGAGCCGGCGGATCTGGCTCTGCAGGCTCTCGGCCATCTGGTTGAACGAGGTGCTCAGGCGAGCGATGTCGTCCTCGCCCTTGACGTGCATGCGCTGCTCGAGGTTGCCGGCCGCGATCCGCTCGGCGATCCGCCGGGCCAGCCGCAGGGGGTCGACGACCTGGCGCGCCACCAGCCACGCGACCAGGGCGACCATCACGAGCAGGACACCGCCACCGGCCAGCAGTGCGTTGCGCACCAGGTCGAGCGTCTCCTGCTGGTCGGCCATCGAGAACACGTAGTACATCGCGTACCGGTCGTTGGAGCCCGGCGCGGTGAGACGTCCGCCCACCGTGACGACGGGGACCTCGCCGCCCGCGCCGAGCGGCGACAGCTCGGAGAACGTCCAGAACGTCCCCTGGTCGGAGGCGACCCGGTCGACGAGGTCGGGCGGGACGTCGGCGATGCCGACCGAGCCCGAGGACCGCACGGGCGCGCCCCGGTCACCGGTCAGCGGCCCCTGCAGGACCAGCTCGTAGGAGCGGTTCTCGCCGCGCGTGGCCGCCAGCGAGTCGACCAGTTGGGTCAGCGCCGGGGACTGGGGCGCAGGCTCGCTGTCGACGGCGGCGTCCAGCTGCGACTGGGCCTGCGCCAGGCCCGCCCGGGCCTCCGCGATCGCGGCGTCGCGCCGGTTCTCGGCGAGCCCGCCGGCGACGTCGCGTAGCAGCGGCCAGCCGACGACGAGGATGACG
>NZ_DAMDLR010000144.1:0-2790 GCF_032084975.1 Aeromicrobium sp. | reverse complement strand
GTCGTCACTGCCGGGTTCGCCGAGGACGCCGACGTGCGCGGCACCGACGTGCGTGTCGAGGGGGCCAGCACACGGTTCACGGTCTCCGGACCCGGACTGGCGCCGACCGAGGTCGTCCTGGCCGTTCCCGGACGCCACTACGCCGCGGACGCGCTCCTGGCGCTCGCCACCGGTCTCGAGCTCGGGCACGATGCGGCCGGGCTCGTCGCGGGCCTCGCGGGATACACCGGTGCCGCCCGCCGCATGGAGCCCAAGGGCGAGGCCGCGGGCGTCCGGGTCGTCGACTCCTACGCACACCATCCCACCGAGATCGCCGCCGACCTGGCCGCCGGACGCGCCCTCGCGGGGGAGGGGCGGCTCGTCGTCGTCTTCCAGCCGCACCTGGTCAGCCGGACCCGCATCTTCGGCGCGCAGATGGGCCGCGAGCTCGCGGCCGCCGACCTCGTGGTGGTCGCCGACCTCTACCTCGCACGTGAGGCGCCCGATCCCGACGTCACGTCGGCGCTCGTGCTAGAGACCGCGGGCCCGGACGCCATCGGGGGCGGTGCGGTCGGCGACGTCCCGTCCGTCGTGGCTCCGCTGCTGCAGCCGGGCGACCTCGTGCTGACGCTGGGTGCCGGTGACGTCACCACCGTGGGTCCCGCCCTCCTGGCGCTCCTGCGGGAGACCGCCGGATGAGCGACCGCTTCACCGAGAAGCTGCGCCAGCAGCAGCGCCGGAGGCGGTGGCGCATCGCCGCGGTCGTCCTCGCGCTCGTCCTGGTCCTGGCGGGCGTCTGGGCCGTGTGGTTCTCGAGCCTGCTCGACATCCGCAGCGTCGAGGTGCGCGGGACCGAGCACGTGCCGGTCGAGCGCGTCGTCCGTGCGGCGCAGGTGCCCATGGGCACGCCGCTGCTGCGCCTGGACACCGAGGCCGTGGCCGAGAGGGTCCTCGAGCTCGCGCCCGTCG
This sequence comes from Aeromicrobium sp., assembly GCF_032084975.1. GTDB lineage: Bacteria > Actinomycetota > Actinomycetes > Propionibacteriales > Nocardioidaceae > Aeromicrobium. The sequence continues at coordinate 1,842 of NZ_DAMDLR010000144.1, read as the reverse complement.
AGTCCGTCCGCGTCGAGCACGACCTGCCGCACGCCGTGCGCATCCTCGTCACCGAGCGCACGGCCGTCGCCTGGATCGACCGGTCCGGCACGCCGTGGGCGGTCGACGCCTCCGGGGTCGTGTACCGGCCGCTCAACCGCGAGCCGTCGCACCTGCCCGAGCTCGACGTCGACGACGAGGACAAGCGCGTCCTGTCGGCCGTTGCCCGGGTAGCGGCCGACATCGCGGACGGCGACGCCGAGCTGTTGCGCCTGACCGACGTCATCCGGGCCGAGACCCGCGACTCGATCGAGCTGGACCTGTCGAAGGACCGGACGGTCGTGTGGGGGAGCGCGGAGGAGTCCGACGCCAAGCTCTCGGTGCTCGGACCGCTCCTGCAGATCGAGGCGAGCAGCTACGACGTCAGCGCGCCCGAGCGCCCCACCACGCTGCAGTAGCCGCCCGGTCACTACGCCGAGGGCGCGGCCGGGGGAGGGGGGGTCCACTTTTGGCAACGGATCCACGTGACGGAGCGGGCGGGGCGTGGATCCGTGACCAAAACTGCGAAGACGGCATGGATCCGAGGCGGCGTGCAGCATCGCCGCGAGGGATGACGAACAACACGCGCGACACGCGGCGTGTCACCACTGATCACTCAGGTCACCGCCTTAGTGTCGTGACAACGGCGAGGTTGACATAACTATAAGCCTCCACTTGAAGTTTAGGGTTGAAGGGGAACGACATGGCGGTCCAGAACTACCTTGCGGTGATCAAGGTCGTCGGTATCGGCGGCGGCGGTGTCAACGCCGTCAACCGGATGATCGAGGCAGGCCTCAAGGGCGTCGAGTTCATCGCGATCAACACCGATGCCCAGGCATTGCTGATGACCGATGCCGACGTCAAGCTCGATGTCGGTCGTGACTCGACCCGCGGCCTCGGTGCCGGCGCCGATCCCGAGATCGGGATGAAGGCCGCCGAGGACCACGCCGACGAGATCGAGGCCGCCCTCAAGGGCGCGGACATGGTCTTCGTGACGGCGGGCGAGGGAGGCGGCACGGGCACCGGCGGCGCGCCCGTCGTGGCTCGCATCGCGCGCTCGCTGGGCGCCCTGACGATTGGGGTCGTCACGCGCCCCTTCAAGTTCGAGGGCCGCAACCGTGCGGCGCAGGCCGACGTCGGCGTGCAGCGCCTGCGCGAGGAGGTCGACACCCTCATCGTCATCCCGAACGACCGACTGCTCTCGATCAGCGACCAGAACATCAGCCTGCTCGACGCCTTCCGCCAGGCCGACCAGGTGCTGTACCAGGGCGTCTCGGGCATCTCCGAGCTCATCACCACGCCCGGCCTGATCAACGTCGACTTCGCCGACGTGAAGTCGATCATGAGCGACGCCGGCTCCGCCCTCATGGGCATCGGCTCGGCCCGTGGCGAGCACCGCGCCGCGACCGCCGCCGAGCTGGCTGTCTCCAGCCCGTTGCTCGAGGCCTCGATCGAGGGCGCCCGTGGTGTCCTCCTGTCGATCGCCGGTGGCTCGGACCTGGGCCTGTTCGAGATCAACGAGGCCGCCGAGCTGGTGCAGGAGGCGGTCCACGACGACGCCAAGATCATCTTCGGCACCGTGATCGACGACTCGCTCGGCGACGAGGTCCGCATCACCGTGATCGCGGCCGGCTTCGACGGCGGCGAGCCCAAGCAGCGCAACACCTCGCAGCCGGCCCTGCGCAGTCGCGACCAGCAGCAGGCGGCCAACGAGTCGGCCCCGGCGGCCCCGGCCACCGAGCGTCCGGCGGAGCGGTCCGGAGCGACCGAGCAGCGCGTCGTCACCGAGCCCGTGCCGGTGGGCCAGCCCTCCGGCCAGGAGTT
>NZ_DAMDLR010000143.1:0-3093 GCF_032084975.1 Aeromicrobium sp. | reverse complement strand
GGGTTCGGCAGGGTCCGGCCCACGGTGCGGGCGGCGTCGATCGCCCGACGCATCGCGTCGATCTCGGTCTGGCTGGCCACGGTGCTCCCGGGTTTGGGCTCACGACACACCGGGGACGGCTCGGATGACAGGCATCCCAGCTGCGTGCGCCTTCCATCCGGACTTTCACCGTCGGTACCGGAATTCCACCGGTTCAACCTCGGTCCGCACTCGGTTGAGCGTGGACCTCGGGTCGCGGACTTTCACCGCCGGTTCGGACTTGCACCGACCCCGGAGCACGCGAGCGTTTGCTCGTACGGGGAGAGTCTACCGGCTCAGTGACACGCGGCGGCGGCGGTCTCACGCAGCCGCTCGACCATGTCGCCGGGGTCGTCGGCGCTGTAGACGGCCGAGCCCGCGACGAACGTGTCGGCGCCGGCCTCGGCGCAGCGCTCGATCGTCTCGAGCGAGACCCCGCCGTCGACCTGCAGCCAGATGTCGCCGCCGACCTTGTCGAGCAGGGCGCGGGTGCGGCGGATCTTGGGCAGGCACAGGTCGAGGAACCTCTGGCCACCGAACCCGGGCTCGACCGTCATGATCAGCACCATGTCCAGCTCGGGCAGCAGGTCCTCGTACGGCTCGATCGGGGTCGCGGGCTTGAGCGCCATCGAGGCCCGTGCGCCCTGCGCGCGGATCTCGCGGGCCAGCCGGACGGGCGCCTTCGCGGCCTCGGCGTGGAACGTGACGCTCGAGGCACCGGCCTCGACGAACTGCGGCGCCCAGCGGTCGGGGTCCTCGATCATCAGGTGCGCGTCGATCGGCTGGGGCGCCGCCTTCGCGAGTGCCTCGATCACCGGCGCGCCCAGCGTCAGGTTGGGGACGAAGTGGTTGTCCATCACGTCCATGTGCAGGAAGTCGGCCGACGGGATCCTGGCCGCCTCCCCCGCCAGGTTCGCGAAGTCGGCGTTCAGCAGGCTCGGCGTGATGCGCATGGGGCGAGCGTAGCGATCAGGCGCGGCGCAGCAGCGCGAGGTACATCGCGTCGGTGCCGTCGGTGTGCGGCCACCAGTGGTGCTCGGACTCGAGGGACACGTCGGCGCGGTCGGCGAGGACGGCGTCGACGACGGCACGCGTCTCGGCCGGCAACGGCGAGCAGGTCGCGTAGCCGACCACTCCCCCGGGGCGCACCAGGTCGACCGCACGGGTCAGCAGCTCGCGCTGCAGGGCAGCCAGGGCGGGGACGTCGCCGGGCTTGCGGCGCCAGCGTGCCTCGGGACGGCGCCGGAGGGCACCCAGCCCGGTGCACGGGGCGTCGAGCAGGACGCGGTCGAACGACTCCTCCTCCCACGGTCCCTGTCGGCCGTCGTGCACCGTGACCTCGACGTTCCTGAGCGCCTTCACCGACTGGCGCACCAGCTCGGCGCGGTGCGGCTGCATCTCGTTCGCGACGAGCATGGCGCCGCGCTGCGCGGCCAACGCGCCGAGCAGGGCGGCCTTGCCACCGGGACCGGCGGCGAGGTCGAGCCAGTGCGTGTCGTAGCCCTCGAGCGGCGCCTCGGCGGTGGTGATGGCGACCATCTGCGAGCCCTCGTCCTGCACGCCGGCACGTCCGTCGCGCACGGCCGGGACGAAGCCGGGGTCTCCCCCGCCGGTCATCACGCGGGCGTATGGGCTGAGCCGGCCCGTCTCGCCGGGCAACGACCGCGGGTCGACCAGTCCGGGACGGGCGACGAGCGTGACGTACGGCGGGATGTTGTCGGCCTCGAGCAGGTCCTCGAGCTGATCCGGCCCGACGGCCTGCTCGAGCGCCTCGACGACCCATTTCGGGTGCGAGTAGCGCACCGCCAGCGCGTCATGGCGCCCCAGCCCGGCGGTGACCTCGTTGACCCACATGCCGAGGTCCTTGCGACCGATCTTGCGCAGGACGGCGTTCGTGAAGCCGACCGGCTTGTGCCCGATCCGGCGACGCACCAGGTTCACGGTGGTGTCGACGGCGGCGTGCGGGGGCACGCGCATCGCCAGCAGCTGATGGGCACCGAGCCGCAGCGCGTCACGCACCGCGGGATGCACCGTGCTGGTGGCCACGCTGTCGATGATCGCGTCGTACGTGCCCTGGTGGCGGATCGTGTTGTGGGTCAGCTCGGTGGCGAGCGCGGCGTCGCGGTCGGACAGGCCGCTGAGCAGCGTCGGCAGCAGCAGGTTGACGTACACCTCGCGCGTGCGGACGGCCGACATCACGTCGAACGCGACCTCGCGGGGGTCGGTGATGGCGCTCATGCGAACGTCACCTCCGTCGAACCGCCGAGGCCTCGGCCCCAGTCGGCCGCGGGCATCGCCTTCTTCCCGTGGGGCTGGACCTCGCCCAGGACGACGTCGGTGGTGGCCGTGCCGACACGCACCTCACGCTTGCCGATGGCGGCGACGCCCGGCGCCAGGGTGGACTCCTCGGCGATCGAGAGCGGGCCGACCTTGAGGCGGGCCCCGTCGACCTCGGTCCAGGCACCCGGCGCGGGGGTGCACCCACGGATCTGGCGGTCGATCGCGAAGGCCGGCCGTTTCCAGTCGATGCGCGCGTCGTCGGTGGTCAGCTTGTGCGCGTACGAGACGCCGTCCTCGGGCTGCGAGATCGCCCCGATGTCGCCGTCCTCGATGTGGTCGACGACGTCGACCACCAGCTTCGCGCCCTCGTCGGACAGGCGGTCCAGCATGGTGCCGGTCGTGTCGCCCTCGAGGATCCGCTCGGTGATCGTGCCCAGGACGGGACCGGCGTCGAGCGCCTCGACGAGGCTGAACACCGTGGCGCCGGTGACCTCGTCGCCGGCCATGATCGAGCGCTGGACCGGAGCGGCGCCGCGCCACGCGGGCAGCACGGAGTAGTGCAGGTTGATCCAGCCGAACTCCAGCGCGTCCAGCACGTCACGGCGCAGCAGCGCGCCGTAGGCGACGATCACGCCGAGCCGAGCACCCGTGGCGGCGAGCTCCTCGAGGAACGCGGGATCGGACGTGGAGGTGGGCTTGAGGACGGGGATGCCGTGGGCCTCGGCCGCGGCGGCGACGGGCGACGGCTGCAGCGACCGTCCGCGGCCGACCCGAGCGTCCGGGCGCGTGACGACG
>NZ_DAMDLR010000142.1:0-3319 GCF_032084975.1 Aeromicrobium sp. | reverse complement strand
ACGCGGCCGCGACTGGGCTTGAGACCGATCACGCCGCAGCACGAGGCCGGGATGCGGATCGAGCCGCCACCGTCACTGCCGGGCGCCCACGGGAGCAGGCGAGCGGCGACCGCTGCGGCGGCGCCGCCGCTGGATCCGCCGGCGTTGAGGTCCGGGTTCGCAGGAGCGCGCGCCGGCCCGACGACGTCGTTGTCGGTGTACGAGCTGAGTCCGAACTCCGGGGTGTTCGTCTTGCCCAAGCTGACGAACCCGGCCCGCTCGACCAGCCCGACGAGGTCGGCGTCGCGGTCGGGCACGGTGTCGGCCATCAGGGCCGAGCCCATCGTCGTGCGCACCCCGGCGGTCGGGGTGAGGTCCTTGAAGGCCGTGGGGACGCCCGCGAACGGCGGCCGCTCGGTCATGGCGTCGAGCTCGGCGGCGCGGGCGAGGGCACGCTCGGGCGCCACGGTCACGAACGCGCCCAGCTGCTCGACCTCGATGCGGTCGAGGAAGTGCCGGGTCACCTCCGTGCATGAGACCTCGCCCGAGGCGATCGTCGTGGCCAGGTCGTGGGCGTCCAGGTCGTGCAGTTCGGTCACGCCGCCACGCTCTCGCGTCCGGAGCGTTTCGACAAGCGGCCGAAGGACTAGACAGTCTCACTAACTAGTGTCACCATCTAGTCATGGCAGATCGTGGGTGGCCCAGCGACTGGACGAGAGCAGCACTCGCGCTGTGCGTCCTGCGGGTGCTCGCGGCGGGTCCGACCTACGGCTATGCGATCGCCGGCGCCCTCGAGGACGCCGGCTTCGGCTCGGTCAAGGGCGGCACGCTCTACCCATTGCTCGGTCGACTCGAGTCAGCCGGCTGGGTCGATGTCGAATGGCGGGCCGGCGAGGGCGGGCCCGGCCGCAAGTACTTCGCGCTGACCCCGGTCGGCGCAGCAGAGCTGGAGCACCAGAGTCGGGCGTGGACCGATTTCACCCGCATGGTGGGCGACCACCTGCGCGAACCCGGAGGGACCTCATGACCGTCGACCTGACGAAGGACCACCAGCGCTGGCTCGACGACCTCGTCCTGGAGCTGCGGCTGCTCGACGTGGACGGGCGCGCGATCGGGGACGCCGTGGCGAGCGCCCGCGAGTTCCTGGACGACGCGCAGGTGCCGGCCGAGCAGGCGTTCGGGAGCCCGCGCGAGTATGCGCAGGAGCTCGACCTGAGGCCGCTGGCAGGGGGCGACGGGCTGGGGCGCACCGTGGTGCTGGCCGCGGTGGACGTGCTGGGCTTCCTCGCCTTCGTCTTCGCCGCGGGGCCGGCCTGGCGCGGAGAGCGGTTCGACCTCGACGCCGGCACGGCGGTGCTGGTCCTGACGGTGATCGCGTTGGTCCTCCTGACGCCCAGGATGCTCCCGGTCGTCCTGCGCGCCGCGCCCTGGAAGATCGGCCTGGGTGTCGCCACCGTCTTCGCGTTCCAGGTCGCGGTGGTGTTCCTGCTCGGTGACGCCCGGCTCGCGAGCATGCCCGCCTGGCCGCTCGCGGTGCTGGGGCTGGTGGTCCTTGTCGCCTCGCTCGTCCGGGCATGGCGGACCCGAGCGGAGCTGGACGACCCCGTCGTCGACCCCCTGGGCCGAGACCTGGACGACCGCGGCGCGTCGCGATCGAGCGGACTCGTCCTGATTCCGCAGGTGGTCACCTTCGTCGCGGCCTGGTGCTTCGTCCTGCTGGACGTCCTGATCGCTCGCTGAGAAGCGCGTGCGGCGCGCTGGTGGGACCCGGTCGCCCGTGGTGCCCTGGCGGCGAGGGTTGACGCAGGGATCGATCTGTCGTCGACTGTGGGCACCCGCGACGTGTGGAGGATGACCATGACTGCAGCCGATCCGATCTCGACTCGCCACGAACGGGTGGCCGGCCACTTCACCGGGGTCGCCGATCGTGTCGAGGACTGGGACGCGCCCAGCCCCGTTCCGGAGTGGACGGCGCGTGACGTCGTGATGCACCTCGTGATGTGGATCCACGACTTCCTGGCCGACGGTGGCGTCGACCTGGCCCGGCACATCGACGGTGGCGACCCGTTGGGGACCTGGCACGCGCACTCGGGCGAGCTGCAGGCACTGCTCGAGTCGGCCGCGGCGGACGAGCAGTTCACGCGTCCCCAGGCCGGTACCGCGACGTTGAAGGAGACCCTGGACCGCTTCTACACGGTCGACGTCCTCATGCACACGTGGGACCTCGCGGAGGCCGCGGGACTGCCGTCCGGCCTGGACCCGCAGGAGTGCGAGCGGCTGCTCGACGGGATGCGCCAGATCGAGCCGATGCTGCGCGAGTCGGGCCAGTTCGGCACGGCTGCCGTCCCGGTTCCCGACGACGCCGACGGCGTCACGCGGCTCATGGCCTTCATCGGCCGCGACCCGCGCTGGCGCTCCCGCGACTGAGGCGACAGTCGCTCGTCTTCGAGGCGCGACCTGCGACGCCGCGCCCACGACGACCTGACCCGTCGGGGTGAACCGACACCCTCCTCGAGGGTGAAGTCGCTCCGATCGTCCCTGCGGAGCCAGATCCCACTGGCAACATCGGGCACGCGGTCACCGAGCGAGGGTGGCCGTCGCCGCCAGCAACCCAGCAGTGTTGGCGCCCGATCTTGGGTGACGTCTGCACGGATGGCCTGCCATGACGCGGCGTCCGCACGTCACGAGAGGGACAATCAGTGTCCACACGCAGACAACCTGCCACGCGCATGGCGCGCCGAGGCCTCACGAGGCTCGCCGCCACCAGTGCCGCAGCCGCGACCGGAGCGGCGATGCTGGTCATCGCGCCGGCACCGCTGGCCGTGGCCGGCCCGGCTCCATCGCCCACCAGCTTCTCCAGGACCGCCGTCGGCAACTTCTCGGGCACGGTCCCGAACGGGGTGTGCTCGGTGGAGATCGAGGCCCTCGGTGGCGCCGGCGGCAGCTCGATCGGCGCCGCGAACACCAACGGCTCCGGCGCGCGCGTCTCGGTGACGTACCCGGTCGTCCCCGGCACCGGATTCTCCGGCATCGTCGGTTCGGGCGGGCGTGAGGGCGGCAACGCGAACGGCTCGATGGGCCTGGGTGGCGCACCCGGCGGCGGTCGCGGCGGCATCTCCGCCGGTTACAGCAACATCTACCACCACGGTGCGGGCGGCGGTGGCTACACGTCCGTCAACATCGGCGGCACCGAGGCGGTCATCGCCGGTGCCGGTGGCGGCAGCGGCGGCGGACACACGCCGAGCGGCACGACGTACGGCTTCGGCGGCAACGGCGGCCTGCCGACCGCCGCGGGCGTGACCGTCGGCCAGAACGGCTTCACCGGGTTCGACGGCACCAG
>NZ_DAMDLR010000141.1:0-3377 GCF_032084975.1 Aeromicrobium sp. | reverse complement strand
CGAACGGGTCGGGGATCACGCGGCGTGAGGCGACCAAGCAGATCAAGCTCGCCACCCGGATCGAGACCGCACCCCAAGTCAAGAAGGCACTGGCCAAGCCGGGCATGTCCACGGCGAAAGCCGCAATCGTCACCGGCGCGCTCGACGAGTTGCCGGCCGACCTGACCAAGGCTCAGCGTGACCAGGTCGAGACCGAACTGGTCGAAGCAGCACAAGCAATGACGGCCGACCAACTCACCCGCAAGGCCAAGCGCGCCCTGGAGACCCTCGACATCAAGCGCGCGGATGACATCGAGAACAAGCGCCTCCAACGTGAGGAACACGCGCAACGACAGCTGTCGGAGTTCTGGATCGGACGTCCCGACGAGAGCACCGGGCTGGTCAAGTTCGGTGGCAGAACCGACGCGCTGACTGCGGACATGCTGCGTGCGGTGATCGATTCGAAGACCAGCCCCCGCAAGCGGGCACTGGCCGAGGCGGAGAAGACCGGTGTCGAGACGGCTCCGGTCGAGGATCGTCGCGACATGACGCCGGCCGAGAAGGCGGGCGAGGCGTTCGCCGAGATCATCCGCCACCTGCCCGCCGAGTCCTTCGGCAACCACGGCGGCGTCAACGCCGCGCTCGTTGTCACGATCGACGAACAGTCACTGCGCGGCCAGACCGACCGGGCCGGGGTCACGGAGTTCGGCACCAGCATCAGCGCCGGCGAACTCCGCATGATCGCCTGCGGGGCTGGGATCCTGCCCGCTGTCCTCGACGGAAGCTCAGTCCCGCTCGATGTCGGCCGGACGAAGCGGTTCCACACCCAGAAGCAACGCATCGCGCTCGGCCAACGAGACCAGGGCTGTGCCTACCCCGGTTGCGATCGACCACCAGGCTGGTGCGAATCACACCACGCCACCCGATGGTCCGACGGCGGACACACCACCATCGACGACGGCGTCCTGCTCTGCGCACACCACCACCGACACGTCCACCAAACCGACATCCCGATCCGCTTCACCGACCGGCACCCCGAGTTCCAGATCCGCGGCACCTGGCAACACAACCACCGCTACCGACCCCGCCAACGAGAACTCATCCCTGCATGAACTCGACGTCCCGGCCGGGCCCTGTCGATCACCCCGGACCGCGGCCATGCGGCGTCTGTTTGGATGGGGCGGTGTTCACCGTCGGAAGCACCCTGCCTGATGCACCCGGACGATCGGGCACCATCACCACGCCGCACGGCCAGATCCGCACCCCCGCCTTCATCCCCGTGGGGACGAAGGCGACGGTCAAGGCCGTGCTGCCCGAGGCCATCGCCCAGCTGGGCGGCCAGGCGGTGCTCGCCAACGCGTACCACCTGTACCTGCAGCCCGGCCCCGACATCGTGGAGGAGGCCGGCGGACTCGGCGCGTTCATGAACTGGGCCGGACCGACGTTCACGGACTCGGGCGGGTTCCAGGTCCTCAGTCTGGGCGCCGGTTTCAAGAAGACCCTCGCGATGGACGCCGTCGGCACCGAGGCGGACGACGTGATCGCTCCGGGCAAGGACCGGCTGGCGCACGTGGACGACGACGGCGTCACGTTCAAGAGCCACCTCGACGGGTCGAAGCACCGGTTCACGCCCGAGGTCTCGATGCGGATCCAGCACCAGCTCGGCGCCGACATCATCTTCGCGTTCGACGAGCTGACCACGCTGATGAACAGCCGCGAGTACCAGGTCGACTCGCTGGAGCGCACCCAGGCGTGGGCCGAGCGGTGCCTCGCCGAGATCGAGAGCCTACGGTCCGAGCACCCCGATCGGCCGCGCCAGGCGCTCTACGGCGTCGTCCAGGGAGCCCAGCACGAGGACCTGCGCCGCCGGGCCGCCCGCGGCCTGGCCGACCTGGCGTTCGACGGGTACGGCGTCGGCGGCGCGATCGAGAAGGAGAACCTGGGCACGATCGTGCGCTGGGTGACCGACGAGCTGCCGGACGACCGCCCGCGTCACCTGCTGGGCATCGGCGAGCCCGAGGACCTCTTCGAGGGCGTCGAGGCCGGCTGCGACACGTTCGACTGCGTCACCCCGACGCGCGTGGCCCGCTCGTCGCGCGTCTACTCCGCGACCGGCCGCTACAACCTGATGGTGGCGGCGTCCCGCCGAGACTTCGGGCCGATCGAGGACGGCTGCGACTGCTACACCTGCGCGCACTACACGAAGGCGTACCTGCACCACCTGTTCAAGGCCAACGAGTACAACGCCGCGACGCTGTGCTCGATCCACAACGAGCGCTTCTTCGTGCGCCTGGTGGACTCGATGCGCGACGCGATCGAGGCGGGCGATTTCGCCGCGCTCAAGGACGAGTGGCTGGGCCGCTACCTGGCGGGCCGGCGCTGATCAGGCGTAGTACGAGGGCTCACGGCGCTTCAGGGCGCCGATGACCCGCACCGTCACGGGCATGAGCAGCAGCTCGATCGCGACCTTCATGACGACGCCCATCACGAAGTAGTTCACGAACGTGCCCCACGTCGTGATGCCGATCGCGGAGGCGGCGATGGCGCAGAAGATCAAGGTGTCGGCGACCTCGCCCACGCCCGTCGACCCGACGAGGCGCGCGACGAGCCGCTTCTCGGCGGCGCGCTGCTTCATCCGGACCAGCACCCACGAGTTGAGGAACTGCCCGGCGAGGTAGCCGGCCAGGCTGGCCAGCACGATCTGGGACACCGGGCCCAGCACGGCCTCGTAGGCGTCCTGGTTCTCGTACCAGCCGGCCGCGGGAAGCAGCTGGACGACCGCGAAGGTCACGGCCGCGAGCAGCGCGGCGGCGAATCCCGCCCAGATCGCCCGGCGGGCGGCCTTGAGGCCGTAGACCTCGGAGATCACGTCGCCCAGCACGTACGCCAGCGGGAAGAGCACGACTCCACCGTCCAGCACGAGGGGCCACACCTGCACGGGTCCGAGCTCGACCAGTCCCGAGCCGACCTCGAGGGGCTTGGTGGCCACGACGTTGGACACGACGATGACCGCGCAGAAGGCGGCCAGCAACAGGTCGAAGTGGCTCGAGCCCCGTGAGGCGAACCGGACGCTGTCGGGGCGTGGGGAGGACACGGTGGACATGCGCGCCATCCTCCCACGGGACCCACCCGGTCCCCGCCCGCGCTTCGGTCGAATGGGAGAATCGCCACATGACCTCGACGCTGCCGACGAGCACCGACGTCCTCGTCGTCGGGGCCGGTCCCGCCGGTTCGTCCGCAGCCGCCTGGGCCGCCCGACTCGGCCTGGACGTCGTGCTGCTGGACGCCGCGACGTTCCCGCGCGACAAGACCTGCGGCGACGGCCTGACGCCGCGCGCGATCGCCGAGCTCGACCGGCTCGACCTGGGCGACTGGGCACGCAGCCACACGATCAACCG
>NZ_DAMDLR010000140.1:0-3527 GCF_032084975.1 Aeromicrobium sp. | reverse complement strand
ACCATCGCGGGGCCGTGGTCCATGACCGCCCGGGGCGACAGTCCGTCGGCCAGCTGGTCACCGCGGGCACGCGTCGCCGCGAGCAGGTCCTCGGACTCGATGGTGGCCAGCACGGCCAGGGCGGCCGCCGTGGCGACGGGGTTGCCGCCGAACGTCGTGCCGTGGTTGCCGGGACCGAGCAGTGTCGCGGCCTCGCCGAGTGCGACGCAGGCACCGATCGGCATGCCCCCGCCGAGGCCCTTCGCGAGCGTGACGAGGTCGGGGCGGACACCGGACGGGGTGTGGCCGAACCAGTCCCCCGTGCGGCCGATGCCGGTCTGCACCTCGTCGAGCCACAGCAGGGCGCCGTGCTGGGTCGTGACGCGGCGGGCGGCGGTCAGGTAGTCCTCGGGTGGGACGACGACGCCGGCCTCGCCCTGGATGGGCTCGAGCAGGACGGCGGCGACGGTCTCGTCGACGGCCGCCTCGAGGGCGGCGACGTCTCCGTAGGGCACCCAGCGGACGTGCCCGGGCAGCGGCTCGAACGGCTCGCGGTACGCCGCCTTCGACGTCAGCGCGAGGGCGCCCATCGTGCGTCCGTGGAACGAGCCCTCGGCCGCGACGATCGTGGTGCGGCCGGTGCGCCGGGTCGCCTTGAACGCGGCCTCGTTGGCCTCGGTGCCCGAGTTCGTGAAGAAGACGCGGCCATCACCACCGAGGAGTCCGAGCAGCCGCTCGGCCAGCTCGACCTGCGGCGCGGACGCGAAGAAGTTGCTGATGTGGCCGAGCGTCCCCAGCTGTGTCGTGACCGCCTCGAGGATCGCCGGGTGGCCGTGGCCGAGGGCGTTGACGGCGATGCCGCCCAGCAGGTCCAGGTAGCGGTTGCCGTCGGCGTCCCACACGTGCGAGCCCTCGCCGCGCACGAGCACACGTTGCGGGTCGCCGAACGTGTTCATGACGGCACCGCGGTACCGCTCGGTCCACTCGGCTCCGCCGAGCCGTGGCTCGCGTCCGTGGATGACGACTCCCTCGGGCAGGTTCACGACTGCTCCTTCGCGCTGGTCTTGTAGAGGGCGGACCGGATCCGCGTCCTGGCGCCGGCCAGCACCTGCGTGCCGACGCCCTCGTCGGTGAAGATCTCGAGCAGCACCGAGTGCGGCTCGCGACCGTCGACGACGGTGGCGCGCTTGACGCCGCCGCGCACCGCCTCGAGGCACGCGGTCATCTTGGGGATCATGCCGCTGGCCAGGTCGGGCAGCATCTCCTCGAGCGACTCGGGGCTGATCTCGCCGATCACGTCGCTGCTGTGGGGCCAGTCGGCGTAGAGGCCCTCCACGTCGGTCAGCACGAGCAGCTTCTCGGCGCCGAGCGCGACCGCGAGGGCGGACGCCGCCGTGTCGGCGTTGACGTTGAGCACCTGGCCGTCCGCGTCGGGTGCCACGGTCGAGACGACCGGGATGCGGCCGGCCTCGATGAGGTCGACCACCGCCTCGGGACGCACTCCGACGACCTCGCCGACCAGGCCGACGTCGACCGGCTCGCCGTCGACGAGCGGCATCGTGCGCTGGGCGCGGAACAGGCCGCCGTCCTCGCCGGACAGGCCGACGGCCAGGTCACCGTGCTGGTTGAGCAGGCCGACCAGCTCGGGACCGACCTGGCCCTTGAGCACCATGCGCACGACCTCGACCGCCTCGGGGGTCGTGACGCGCAGGCCGCCGCGGAACTCGGACTCGATCTGCAGCCGCTCGAGCATCGCGCTGATCTGCGGGCCGCCGCCGTGGACGACCACGGGCTTGAAGCCGGCCAGGCGCAGGAAGACGATGTCCTCGGCGAAGGCTCGCTTGAGCTTCTCGTCCGTCATGGCGTTGCCGCCGTACTTCACCACGACGATCTTGCCGTGGTAGGCCTTCAGCCACGGCAGCGCGTGCGCCAGCGTGGCGGCCTTCGTGGTGGCCTCGGCCCACGCCTCGGGCTCCCACTCGGTCAGTCGGTCGTCGCTCATCGGGTTCCTCAGGTCGAGTAGGCGGAGTTCTCGTGGACGTAGGCGTGCGTCAGGTCGTTGGTCCAGATCGTGGCACTCTGGTCGCCCGCCTTCAGGTCGATCGTGACGGTGACCGAACGCGGCTCGAGGTCGACCAGGTCGATCGACTCCCCCACGCCGGAGTTGCGGCACACCCACACGTCGTTGACCGCGACGTCGAGGTCGAGCGGATCGAACTCGGCCTGCGTCGTGCCGGCCGACGCCAGAATCCGGCCCCAGTTGGGGTCCTTGCCGTAGATCGCGGTCTTGAACAGGTTGCTGCGGGCGACCGACCGGCCGACCTCGAGCGCGTCCTGCTCGCTGGCGGCGTTGATCGTCGTGATGGCGATCTCGTGATCGGCGCCCTCGGCGTCGGCGAGCAGCTGCAGCGCGAGGTCGCGGCACACGGCCGTCAGGGCCTCGGTGAACGCGTCCGCGTCGGGCGAGACGCCCGAGGCACCCGACGCCATCACCAGGACGGTGTCGTTGGTGGACTGGCAGCCGTCGGAGTCGAGCCGGTCGAACGTCACGGCGGTCGCGGACCGCAGCGCCGCGTCGAGCGTCGGCGAGTCGACGTCGGCATCGGTCGTGATGACGACGAGCATCGTCGCCAGCGCCGGGGCGAGCATGCCCGCCCCCTTCGCCATGCCGCCGATCACCCAGCCGTCACCGCTCACGACCGCCTGCTTGTCGACCGTGTCGGTCGTCATGATCGCCGTCGCCGCGTCGTGGCCGCCCTCGGGAGACAGCGCCGCCACGGCCGTGTCGACGCCCGAGAGCACCTTGGGCTCGTCGAGCAGTCGCCCGATCAGTCCCGTCGAGCAGACCTGGACGTCGATCGCGCCGACGCCCAGCAGCTCGGCGACGCGCTCGGCGGTGCGGTGCGTCGCGGCGAAGCCCTCGGGCCCGGTGTAGCAGTTGGCGCCGCCGGAGTTGAGGACGATCGCGCGGGCGGTGCCGCCCTTGATCGCCTGCTCGCTCCACAGCACCGGGTGCGCCTTGCACCGGTTGGAGGTGAAGACGGCCGCAGCCGCCGCGCTCGGGCCGTCGTTGACGACCAACGAGATGTCCGGCTTGCCGGAGTCCTTCAGGCCGGCGGTCACACCCGCGGCCCGGAAGCCCTGCGCAGCGGTGACGCCCGTGGAGGTGCTCATGCCGCGACCGCCGCGGGAAGGGCACAGTACGCCGGACGCGGCATGACGTGCTCGATGTTCACTCGCTGACGCTCGCTCATGGCGCCACTCCGATCGTGGTGAGTCCGGTGGTCTCGGGCAGTCCCAGGGCGAGGTTCATCGACTGGATGGCGCCACCGGCCGTGCCCTTGACGAGGTTGTCGATCGCCGTGACCGTCACGAGCCGGCCGGCGCGCTCGTCGACCGCGACCTGGACGTGGGCGACGTTCGCGCCCAGCGTGGCGGCGGTCGTCGGCCACTGGCCCTCGGGCAGCAGGTGGACGAACGGCTCGTCGCCGTACGCGTCCTCGTACGCGGCGCGCACCGCGGCCGGGTCGACGCCTTCGGCGAGCCGC
>NZ_DAMDLR010000139.1:0-3549 GCF_032084975.1 Aeromicrobium sp. | reverse complement strand
CGCGCCCAGCGCAGCGCCGCCGACCCGCTCGCGACGGTCTCGAGGCAGCCGACGGCGCCGCAGCCGCAGCGCTCGTCGCCGCCCGCGACCGCCATGTGCCCGATGTGGCCCGCATTGCCGGTGCGTCCGCTGTCGATCCGTCCGCCGCGGATCAGCCCGCCGCCGACGCCCGTGGACACCACGACACCCAGCAGGTCCGGGGTTCCGCGGCCCGCGCCCAGTCGGTGCTCGGCCAGTGCCGCGGCCGCGCCGTCCAGTGCGAGGTGCACGGTCGCCGACCGGAACAGCGCGCCGACAGCGTCGACGATCGGGAAACCTTCGCGCCACTCGGCGATGTTGACCGGTGCGACGGTGCCGGACGCGATGTCGACCGGGCCCGCGGAGGCGATGCCGATGCCGGTCACCGTCGCGTCGCCCGCAACCTTGCGGAGCAGTGCCGCGCACGCGTCCCACACGCCGGACTCGGGTGTCGGGATGGTCCGCACGTCGTGCGGTCGGCCGTCCGTGCCGACGAGCGCCGCGGCCATCTTGGTGCCGCCGACGTCGAGGGCGAGTGCGGTCATGGATTCGAGATTAGCGGCGCACCCTGCCCCGGCTTCCCGCGTTTTGCGCACTTGTCGCGCCGCGGCGGCCCGGAATTCGGCGATAAGTGCGCAAAACGCGAGAGGTGGGTCAGCGCTTGCGGACGACGAGGACCAGGTTGCTGACCAACAGTTCGCGCAGCACCGGGATCTTCACCATCCACCACGCCCAGCGCGGGTGGTAGCGGGGGAACGCGGCGAGGACGTCGCCGGCAGTCTGCGCTTCGGCCCAGCGCAGCCCGTCCTTCGCGCCGATGTCGAACAGGGAGACGCCGAACCGGTTCTTCGGTTCCTTGCCCGTCCTGCGCTGGTAGCGGCGGGCGGCGTACTCGCCGCCGAGGTAGTGCCACGGCCCGGTCTCGTGCCCGCCGAACGGTCCCCACCACAGCGTGTACGACAGCACCATGAGCCCGCCGGGCTTGGTGACGCGCAGCATCTCCTCGGCCATCACCCACGGCTGTGCGACGTGCTCGGCGACGTTCGACGAGAAGCACACGTCCACGGCGTCGGAGCGGATCGGCAGCGCCAGCCCGGACCCGCGGATCGAGTCGCCGACGCTCAGCCCGGCCGCGTGCATCTCCGACGGATCGGGTTCGACGGGAACGTACCGGGCGCCGGCCCTGCCGAACGCGTCCGCGAAGTAGCCGGGGCCGCCGCCGACGTCGAGCACCGTGGTGCCGGTGAGGTCTCGCTCGGTGTGCCCGCGATACAGGTCGCCGATCAACTCGACGGAGTCGCGGGCGAGCGCGCCGTAGAACAGGTCCGGGTCGGTCTGCTCGTACCGGAAATCGCTCAGGAGTCCGAACGACCGTTTCAGGGTCGCGCGGCGGGCGAAGTAGCGGGTCACACCGGACGGTCGGGCGCTGGTCACGGGAGGAACCTTAGCGATCGGACATATCGCGGCCGCGTTCGCCGGTTTCCGCTACTTGACGGTAGGGCGCGCCGCGTCCAGCCGATAAGGTGTGTCGCAGGCGACCGTCCGAGCCGGTGAGGGGGCACGCACGTGCGAGAGGTTCTCCTGCTGTGCTGGCGCGACACGGGGCATCCCCAGGGCGGCGGCAGCGAGCGGTACCTCGAGGAAGTCGGGGCCGGCCTCGCCCGCCGTGGCGTCGCGGTCACCCTCCGCACCGCCGGCTATCCGGGCGCCCCGCGCGAGGAGACGGTCGACGGCATCCGCATCGTGCGCGGCGGCGGTCGGCTCACCGTGTACCCACGGGCGCTCGGCGCGATCGTCGCCGGACGTCTGGGACTCGGCCCGCTCGCCGGGCTGCGCCCCGACGCCGTCATCGACACCCAGAACGGCATCCCCTTCTTCTCGCGCACGGTCACCGGCGCCCCGGTCACGGTGCTCGTTCACCACTGCCACCGCGAGCAGTGGCCCGTTGCCGGACGCCTCATGGGACGCGTCGGCTGGTGGATCGAATCCTGGCTGTCGCCGCGCGTGCACCGCGACAGCCAGTACCTGACGGTGTCGCTGCCGTCGGCCGACGAACTCACCGACCTCGGTGTCGAAAGGGATCGAATCGCCGTGGTGCGCAACGGCGCCGACGCGATCCCCGCCGGTGTCGAACCCGGCGGCGACGAGACCCGCACGGCGTACCCGAGCGTGTGCGTGCTGTCCCGGCTGGTGCCGCACAAGCAAATCGAGGACGCCCTCGCCGCCGTCGCGCAGCTGCGCCGGACCATCCCGGAGCTGCACCTCGACGTCATCGGCGGCGGCTGGTGGGAGCAGAATCTGCGCGAGCGCGCCCACGAACTCGGCATCGGCGACGCCGTCACCTTCCACGGCCACGTCCCGGAGGACCGTAAGCACGAGTTGCTCGCCCGCTCGTGGGTGCACGTGATGCCGTCCCGCAAGGAGGGCTGGGGGCTCGCGGTGATCGAGGCGGCGCAGCACGGCGTCCCCACCGTCGGCTACCGCAGCTCCAAGGGACTCACCGACTCGATCATCGACGGGGTCACCGGACTGCTGGTCGGCGGCGACTCGGTTGCCGACCAGGCGGGCGCGGTTCCGGCGCTGGCGTCGGCCGTCGAATCGCTGCTGCTCGACGCGGAACTGCGCGCCGACCTCGGCCGCAAGGCGCGGCTGCGGGCGAACGAGTTCTCGTGGGAGCAGACCGCGGCCGGCGTGCATGCGGTGCTGGCGGCGTCAGCCGCGGGACGGCACCTGTCGGGGCTCATCGCCGGCATCGAAATCGCGCCGACGCCGACGCCCGGCCTGCAGGACGCCTAGCCCGCCGCCCACCAGCAGCGCCGCCCACAGCAGGTGCGCGGCGAGGGCCTCACCGCGACCCTCCCGGGGATCCGGCGGTATGCCGCCCGGAACCCGGTACAGCGCCAGTTCGTCGTCCACGAAAACCTGCTCGAGCTGGTCCAGGGTGCGCTGCGAGTCACCGACCGGGCCGGGGCTGGTGCGCTCGACGAGCACCCCCCGCACGTGCTCGTCGACGAGTGACTGCGGACCGGCGCCGGCGAGCAGCAACTGTTCGACACGCGTCGCGCGTGCCCCCTCACCGCCGACGGTCGACGCCTGACCCACCACCAGCTGCCCGGTCTGCAGCACGTCGCGCGGCAGCATCCGCGGCGCGGGATCGAGGACGGGCGCATCGCCGCTGTAGGGGAACTTGCGGAACATGCCGGCGGGCAGCACCGCGACGTCGCCCGCTTCCTTCGACAGCTCGAGTTGCTGCGCGACGCGGTTCCACGCCGCCGGGTACTGCACCGGCTTCAGCGCGCCGCCGACACCCCACGCCAGGTCTGGCAGCGCCAGCACGACCGCGACGACCGCGGCGACGGGCACCGCGCCGGGCAGCGAGACCCGCGACGACAGCGTCCGCGCCCCGGCGGCCGCGGCCAACGCGTACAGCGGCGCGGCGAGTGCCACCCACTTCTGGCTGTCGCGCAGCAGGCCCGCCCCGGGCACGTGCACGACGGCCCATTCGCCGACCGCCAGTCCCCAGCCCGTCGC
>NZ_DAMDLR010000138.1:0-3572 GCF_032084975.1 Aeromicrobium sp. | reverse complement strand
CCCCCCCCCGCCGGGTCGACGCCCGCACGCTGCTCAGCCCCTTCGACCCACTGGTGTTCGAGCGCACGCGCACGGAGCGCCTGTTCGGCTTCCGTTACCGGATCGAGATCTACGTGCCCGAGGCACAGCGTGTCCACGGCTACTACGTGCTGCCGTTCCTGCTGGGGGACAGCCTCGTGGCGCGCGTCGACCTCAAGGCAGATCGGGCCCGCGGCGTGCTCCGCGTCCTCGGGGCCTTCGCCGAGGAGGGCGCGCCGGCGTCCACCGCGACGGAGCTCGGCGCAGAGCTGCGCGGCCTCGCGGGATGGCTCGGGCTGGGCGGGATCGAGGTCGGCGATCGCGGCGACCTGGTGACGGCGCTGCGCCTCGTGCTCTGAGGGAGGGACGGACGGCGCGGTTCCGCGATGCGAACGGCGCAGGCTTCGCACCCGGTGTTCACGCACGGGGGCCTAGGATGATCGGGTGCCGAAGATCATCGACAAGATCCTGAGTGCTGGCGAGGGCAAGATCCTCAAGCGACTCGACCGCATCGCCGACCAGGTCAACGCCCTCAGCGACGAGTTCGCGGCGATGAGCGACGCCGAGCTGCGTGCCATGACCGACGAGTTCCGCGAGCGCATCGCCGGTGGCGAGTCCCTGGACGACCTGCTGCCCGAGGCCTTCGCCACCGTGCGCGAGGCGGCCACGCGCGTCCTGGGCCAGCGTCACTTCGACGTCCAGATCCTCGGTGGCGCCGCCCTGCACCTGGGCAACATCGCCGAGATGAAGACCGGTGAGGGCAAGACCCTCGTCGCGACCCTGCCGTCCTACCTCAACGCCCTGTCGGGCAAGGGCGTCCACGTCGTCACGGTCAACGACTACCTGGCCCGGTACCAGTCCGAGATGATGGGCCGCATCCACCACTTCCTCGGCCTCACGGTCGGCGTGGTCGTCGCCGGCCAGAACCCGGCCCAGCGCCGCGAGGCCTACGCGGCCGACATCACGTACGGCACGAACAACGAGTTCGGCTTCGACTACCTGCGCGACAACATGGCCGACACGCTCGACGAGTGCGTCCAGCGCGGCCACAACTTCGCGATCGTCGACGAGGTCGACTCGATCCTCATCGACGAGGCGCGCACGCCGCTGATCATCTCGGGCCCCACCGAGGACGAGGTCAAGTGGTACGCCGAGTTCGCCCGCATGATCGACGCGATGCGCATCGACGAGCACTACGAGGTCGACGAGAAGAAGCGCACCGTCGCCGTCACCGAGAAGGCCATCGACGTCGTCGAGGACCAGCTGGGCATCGCGAACCTGTACGACGCGGTCAACACCCCGCTCATCGGCTTCCTGAACAACGCCGTCAAGGCCAAGGAGCTGTTCAAGCGCGACAAGGACTACGTCGTCATCGACGGCGAGGTGCTGATCGTCGACGAGCACACCGGCCGCCTGCTCGAGGGCCGCCGTTACAACGAGGGCCTGCACCAGGCGATCGAGGCCAAGGAGGGCGTGCGCATCCGCGAGGAGTACCAGACCCTCGCCACGATCACGCTGCAGAACTACTTCCGCCTCTACGACACGCTCTCGGGCATGACCGGTACGGCCATGACCGAGGCGGCCGAGTTCGACAAGACCTACAAGCTCGGCGTCGTCCCGATCCGCACGAACAAGCCGATCCAGCGCGCCGACCTGCCCGACCTCGTCTACCGCACCGAGGACGCCAAGTTCAACGCCGTCGTCGACGACATCGCCGAGCGCCACGCGAAGGGCCAGCCGGTCCTGGTCGGCACGACCAGCGTCGCCAAGAGCGAGCGGCTCGCCAAGCAGCTGAAGAAGCGCGGCATCGCCCACGAGGTCCTCAACGCCAAGCAGCACGAGCGCGAGGCCGCGATCGTCGCGCGCGCCGGCCACCGGGGCGCCGTCACGGTCGCCACCAACATGGCCGGCCGCGGTACCGACATCATGCTGGGCGGCAGCGTCGACTTCCTCGCGGACGCCGACCTGCGCAGCAAGGGACTCGACCCCGTCGAGACGCCCGAGGAGTACGAGGCCGCCTGGCCCGAGGCCGTCGCGCGCATCGAGAAGCAGGTCGCCGCCGAGAAGGACGAGGTCATCGCCGCGGGCGGCCTGGCCGTCATCGGCACCGAGCGCCACGAGTCGCGCCGCATCGACAACCAGCTGCGTGGTCGGTCCGGCCGTCAGGGCGACCCCGGCTCGACCCGCTTCTACCTGTCGCTCGAGGACGACCTCATGCGCCTGTTCAAGGGCGAGTGGGTCAACTGGATCCTGCAGACGATGAAGATCCCCGACGACGTGCCGATCGAGAACAAGCGCGTCACGAAGTCGATCGCCTCGGCGCAGGGCCTGGTCGAGGCGCAGAACTTCGAGACCCGCAAGAACATCCTCAAGTACGACGACGTCATGAGCGCGCAGCGCGAGGTCGTCTACGCGCAGCGCCGCCGCGTGCTGGAGGGCGAGGACCTCGAGCCCCGCGTGCGCCAGATGATCGAGGACGTCACCGGCGCGTACGTGACCGCCGCGACCGAGGGCTACCCGACGACGTGGGAGCTGGACAAGCTCTGGACCGCGCTGGGCACCCTGTACCCGATCTCGCTCGACCCCGACCAGGTCATCGAGCAGGCCGGCGGCGTCGAGCGCATCGACTCGGCCACGCTGCGCAAGGTCATCGTCGAGGACGCCCTGGCCGCCTACGACAAGCGCGAGGCCGAGCTGGGCGACGAGGTGGCCCGCGAGCTGGAGCGCCGTGTCGTCATGAGCGTGCTCGACCGCAAGTGGCGCGAGCACCTCTACGAGATGGACTACCTGCGCGAGGGCATCGGCCTGCGTGCGTACAGCCAGCGCGACCCGCTGGTCGAGTACCAGCGCGAGGGTTACGACCTGTTCAACGCGATGATGGAGGGCATCTCCGAGGAGTCCGTCGGCTTCCTGTTCAACCTCAGCGTCGAGATCGAGGTCGAGGAGGACGACGAGGGCGAGGAGGGGCCGCACATCATGGCCAAGGGCCTCGAGCCCGACACCGCGCCCAAGCAGCTGTCGTACTCGGCCCCGTCCGAGGACGGCACCGCGGTCGCGCTCGACGAGTCGATCGTCGATGACGACGAGGAGCTCGACCCGAACGAGGTCGCGCGCCAGAACAAGGCGAAGGAAGCGGCTCGCCGCAAGGCCAAGGCTGCTCGCCAGTCACGCAAGAAGAACCGCTGAGCTGGGGCCGCCGGGCACGCGCCCGGCGGCTACGCCCACTCCGCGGCGGTGCACAGCCAGGTCGTGCGGCCCTGCGGGTCCTGGCCGCGTTGCAACCGCACCGCGATCGCGTGTGAGCGGCCGTGGTGCACCATGCGTGCGGCGATCTCGGCTCCCGTGTCGCCCACCATCGCGATGTGCAGTGACACGACCCGGGGGCTGCGCCGGGGACCGCCGGCGATGAAGCGTCCGGTGACGTGCTGCTGCAGTTGCTCGTAGACGCTGCGGCTGAGCCACGGGCCCAGCTGGCGGACCGGCCGGGCCCCCGTGATGACCTCGGCGAGTGCCTGCATGAAGCGGGCGCAGCGGTGCCGCAGCTGGCCCGCGTC
>NZ_DAMDLR010000137.1:0-3795 GCF_032084975.1 Aeromicrobium sp. | reverse complement strand
CGCTTCCGGGCGCGGTACTCACGTCGCATGAGGCCCATGATCCGGTCGCGGCTCTCGGGTCGCAGCGCATGCGCGAGGCCCGCGGCCACGATGTTGAGGCGGACCGCGGGTCGCGTCATCGACGCCGCGACCACCTGGTCGTGGGTCGGCTGGACGATCACGCGACCCTCGACGACGCGCACGACCTCAGCCTCAGGTTCGGGTTCGAGCTCGGGTTCGCGCTGAGGTTCACGTTCGGCCAGCGACACTCCGTCGGCGACGGGCGGAACGTGCAACTCAGCGGGGTCGGGCGTCGCGCGCAGCTGCTTCGCCTCGCGCAGCGCGCGCACCGCGATCACCGCAGCCGCGAGCGCGACGACCGCCAGCACGGCGGTGGCGATCAGCATCGCGAGCTGCACGGACATGGCAACGAGGTTACCGCTCTCGGATGATCGCGCGGATTCGGGCGAGTCGGTCGGCGATCGCCCCTTCCGCCCCATGCGGGCCGGGACGGTAGTAGTCCGAGCCGTCGACGTCGTCGGGTGCGTACTGCTGGCCGACCACACCGCGGGGGTCGTCGTGCGCGTAGACGTAGTCGTGACCGTGGCCCAGCTTCTTGGCGCCGGAGTAGTGCGCGTCGCGCAGCGCCGGCGGCACGGCGCCCACCTTGCCGGCGCGCACGTCGGCCATGGCGGCGTCGATCGCCTTGATGACGGAGTTGGACTTGGGCGCCGTCGCGAGGTGGATGACCGCCTGGGCCAGCGGGATGCGCGCCTCGGGGAAGCCGATCATCGCGACCGCCTGTGCCGTGGCCGTCGCCATCGGCAGCGCCGTCGGGTCGGCCATGCCGATGTCCTCGCTCGCGTGGATCATCAACCGGCGGGCGATGAACCGCGGGTCCTCCCCCGCCTCGATCATCCGCGCGAGGTAGTGCAGCGCCGCGTCCACGTCCGAGCCCCGGATCGACTTGATGAACGCGCTCGTGACGTCGTAGTGCTGGTCGCCCTGGCGGTCGTACCGCACGGCGGCCTTGTCGACCGCGAGTGCCGCGTCGTCGAGCGTGATCTCCGCGTGTCCCTGATCGGCAGCGGCACCTGCCGCGGCCTCGAGGTAGGTCAGGACTCGCCGGCCGTCTCCCCCGGCCAGCCGCACGAGGTGGTCGCGCGCCTCGTCGCTGATGGTGATCGCGCCGCCGAAGCCGCGCTCGTCGACCAGCGCACGATCGGCGAGGACGGCGATGTCGTCGTCCGTCAGCGGCTGCAGCGTGAGGAGCAGCGACCGGCTCAGCAACGGCGAGATGACGCTGAAGTGCGGGTTCTCGGTGGTGGCGGCGACGAGGCTGACCCAGCGGTTCTCGACGCCGGGCAGCAGGGCGTCCTGCTGGGCCTTGCTGAAGCGGTGGACCTCGTCCACGAACAGGACGGTCTCCTTCCCGCGCGAGAGCGCCTGCCGGGCGCCCGCGATGACCTCGCGGACCTCCTTCACGCCCGCGCTGACGGCCGAGACCTCGACGAAGCGGCGGTCGGTCTGGCGGCTGATCAGGCTGGCGAGCGTCGTCTTGCCGGTGCCGGGCGGCCCCCACAGCAGCACCGTGAGCGGAGCGTTGCCCTCGATCATCCGGCGCAGGGGCGACCCCGGAGCGAGCAGGTGCTGCTGGCCGACCAGCTCGTCGAGCGACTGCGGCCGCATCCGCACGGCGAGCGGCGCACTGGAGTGGACGTTGCCGGCGAGAGATCCACTCGAGTCGCGCCGCGGGTCCGACGGCGCCTGATCGGGAAGATCGAACAGTCCGTCAGCCATGAGGACCAGCCTAGTCGCGCGCCTCTGCCTTCGGACGGCGAGCGACGAGGGCTGCCCCACCGAACGTCAGCACCAGGAAACCCGCGCCGCCCAGCAGGAACCGGCCGCGGACCGCGTCGCGGCACTCGTACCGGTCGACTTCCGTTCCCGACTCTCGGAGGTCGGCCTCGGCCTGCGCATCGAAGTCGGCGCGATTCACGCCCTCAGGAGTAGCGCGCTGGTTGCACGTCGTCCCGTCGACCGTCACGGGAAGTGTCATCACCACCGCAAGTGCCAGCCCCGCGACAACGAACGCTCCCGCGGCCATCCATGTCGCGCGAACCCCTCGGTCGGATCCCATCCACGCGGCCAGGGTGATGGCAAAGCCCACCGCCCCGACCAGGCCGACGAAGAGCCACGAGCCGATCACAGTCCACATGTCAGTTCCCCGTGCGGCCGTCGATGCACTCGCGCAGCAGGTCGGCGTGGCCGCAGTGGCGCGCGTACTCCTCGATCATGTGGACCACGAGGTCGCGGATCGGGACGACCCCGCCGTGCGGGCCGGGCAGCTCGCGGCCGAGGTCGGCCTCGTCGACTCCGTCGAGCCACTCCTCGGCGCGTCTGATCTGCGTGCGCAACGCCGTGAAGGCCTCCTCGACGCACGCCTCCGTGCCGACGGCGTCGTTGAAGTCCGCGTCCCGGTCCTGGTCCTTCAGGAACAGCGGCCGCTCGGACGAGCCCTGAGCCACGCGCACGAACCAGTGGTGCTCGACGTACGCCATGTGACGCACCAGCCCGAGCAGCGACAGCGTGCTCGGTGGCACGCTGCGCTGCGCGAGCTGCTCGGCCGAGAGGTCCTCGCACTTGCGCAGGAGCGTCTGTCGGTACTGGGCCAGGTACTCGACGTAGTTGGCCTTCTCGCCGAGGGAGCTCATTCCTCCTCGGCGTCCTCGTCGGGCTTCGCGTCGACGCCGGCCTCGGCACGCTGCTCGTCGGTGATCGGTGCCGGAGCCGCGGTCAGCGGGTCGTAGCCGCCGCCGGACTTCGGGAACGCGATGACCTCGCGGATCGAGTCGGCGCCGGCGAGCAGCGCGACCGTGCGGTCCCAGCCGAACGCGATGCCGCCGTGCGGCGGGGCGCCGTACTTGAACGCCTCGAGCAGGAAGCCGAACTTCTCCTGCGCCTCCTCGGCACCGATGCCCATGATCTCGAAGACGCGCTTCTGCACGTCCTCGCGGTGGATACGGATGGAGCCGCCGCCGACCTCGTTGCCGTTGCACACGATGTCGTAGGCCTGGGCGAGGGAGTCGCCGGGGGTGGCCAGCGTCGCGGGGTCCTGCGGAGCGGTGAACGCGTGGTGGACCGCGGTCCACTCGCCGCCACCCACGGCGACGTCGCCGGAGTCGAGCTCGCTGACCGACTCGAACATCGGCCAGTCGACGACGAACGCGAACGCCCAGGCGTCCTCGGGGATCAGGTTCTCGCGCTTCGCGATCTCGATGCGCGCGGCGCCGAGCAGCTGGCGCGAGCTCTTGACCGGGCCGGCCGAGAAGTAGACGGCATCGCCGGGCTTCGCGCCGACGGCCTCGACGAGGCCCTCACGCTCGGCGTCGGACAGGTTCTTCGCGACGGGACCGGTGAGAGTGCCGTCCTCCTGCACCAGCACGTAGGCCAGGCCGCGCGCGCCGCGCTGCTTGGCCCACTCCTGCCAGCCGTCGAGCGTGCGACGGGCCTGCGAGGCGCCGCCCGGGTGCACGACCGCGCCGACGTACGGCGCCTGGAACACGCGGAACGGCGTGTCCGTGAAGTAGTCGGTCAGCTCGACCAGCTCGAGGTCGAAGCGCAGGTCGGGCTTGTCCGAGCCGTACTTGCTCATCGCGTCGGCGTACGTGATCCGCGGGAACGGCGTGGGCAGGTCGACGTCGATCAGCTTCCACAGCGCGACGTAGATCTCCTCGGCCAGCGCCATCACGTCGTCGGGCTCGACGAAGCTCATCTCGATGTCGAGCTGGGTGAACTCGGGCTGGCGGTCGGCGC
>NZ_DAMDLR010000136.1:3429-3926 GCF_032084975.1 Aeromicrobium sp. | reverse complement strand
TGAGCCGCCGCGCCTCGCGAGCCCGCTCCACCTGGTCGAACGCCACCGCCCGGGCCGTCGCCGCGTCGAGGTTCGCCACGCCCGCGCTCACCGGACCGTCGGGGGTGTGCACGGCGACGGACGCCAGGTCGAGCCGGCGCTGCAGCGGCCCTTGCGAGAACTCGACCGACTGCACCTTGTGGTGCGGGACGAGCGAGCGCTTGTGCGTGATCCAGCCGGTGGCGGTCGTCACCGTGTGCGGCGTCGAGGCCAGCCAGCGGTACCGCCAGCCGATCGGCGCGAACCAGCGTGAGCGCCGCGGCGGGCTGATGCGCTCGCCGGTGCCGCGCTGGGGATCGGGGACCAGCTCGTCCACGAGGTGCCGGCCGAGGTGCTTCGGCGCGATCGGCAGCAGCGTCGTCGAGGACACGCCGCCGTCTTCGGACGCGTCCGAGCCGTACCCGGCGACGTCCACCTCGAGCCGAGCCCACTCGAACCGGCGCCAGACGATCGGCTCC
>NZ_DAMDLR010000136.1:0-3419 GCF_032084975.1 Aeromicrobium sp. | reverse complement strand
GACCGCGATGCCCTGCACCCGGTCGTAGGGGATCGTCTGCGAGCTGCGGCTCAGCAGTCCGCGCTCGATCCGCAGGCCTCGCTGCCCGCGCGAGACGGTGAAGTCCCACTGCGCGAAGATGCGCGAGCTGACCATCTGGCCGATGCCGTAGAGCGCCGGGAACAGCACGAACAGGAACGCCCACCCGGCCTCGGTGAACATGCCCACCACGATCGAGGTCAGCGCGGCGACGACCGTCCCGACGAAGTCCAGGGACAGCAGCGTGCCGAAGATGATCTGGTCCGGCGGGACCACGTGCAGCACCTCACGCGCCTGGGGGGAGTGCTCCTCGGGCTCGTCGGCCGAGACGGTGCCGTGCGCCCGGTCGAGCAGCAGCCGGCGGAGCCGGCGCGACTCCGTCAGGGTCAGGAACCGCAGCCGCGTGCGCGAGTCCGAGCCGCCCGCCATCTCGATCGTGAGCTCGGCGAGCCCCACGAGGCGCGCCACCAGCGGCTCGTTGATGTCGACGGACTGCAGCCGCTCGAACGGGATGCGCCGCGAGGTCTTGAACAGCACGCCGCGCTCGACGCGGATCTCCTCGTCGTCGATGACGTACCGGGTGAAGTACCAGCCGGCGTACCCGGCGACGACGCCCAGCACGAAGCCGGCCGGGATCGACAGCAGGGTCCACCAGTTGGGGTCGTCGAAGTCGAGCAGCTGCCACGAGATCGCCACCACGACGCCCGCACCCCAGATGAGCCCCTGCAGCAGGCCCGTCAGCGGGTGCGTGCGGTGCTCCTCAGACGCCGGCGCCATGACCCTCACCGAGCTGGGCGAGCCGGTCGCGCAGGCGCTGGGCCTCGTCGAGCGGGACACCGGGGATCGCGGCCGCGGTGGAGGTCGACGCGGTGTGCAGGGTCACGGTCGCGAAGCCGAACGACCGGGCGAGCGGTCCGGACTGGACGTCGACGAACTGCATCCGGCCGTAGGGCACCACGACGAGCCGGCGGAACATGATGCCGCCCCGCACGACGAAGTCGTCCTCGGCCTCGGCGTAGCCCCAGCTGCGCCGGTTGCGCGGAGCCCACCACCAGATCCACGCGACGAGCGCGATCCCGGCCGCGGCGGGGATCCACAGCACCCAGGCCCAGCCGTCCATCAGGTCGCGGAGCGGGAGCCACAGGCCCAGTGACACCAGGACCAGCAGGACTCCCGAGACGGTTCCGATCAGGGCTCGCGCCGTGGCGAGCCGGGGCGAGACCGGGGTCCACTCGCCCTCCGGACTGGTGAACAGGTCGCGACGCATGCGCCCCACCCTAGGTGTACGGTCCCGTCACGTGGGACACCTGATCAGCGCCGCCGCGGTCGTCGACCTCGGCGTGGACCTCGAGCCGGGCTGGGTCGAGATCGACGAGGGCATGATCGTGGCCTCCGGCACGGGCGAGCCGCCCCGCGCGCCGGACGAGCACCACGACGGCATCCTCGCCCCGGGACTCATCGACGCCCAGATCAACGGTGCCTACGGCGCGGACTTCGCCGCCGCCACCAGCGGCGACTGGGACCGGATCGTCGACGGCCTGGCCGCCACCGGTGTCACCGCGATCGCGCCGACCTTCATCACCGCGCCGGTCGAGGACCTCGTCGAGCAGTTGCGCGAGTTCCGCCGCCAGCGTGCCCGGCTGGCCGGGCGCCCTGGCGCGACCCGCCTGCTCGGCGCGCACGTCGAGGGCCCGTTCATCTCCGCGGCCTGCAAGGGCGCACACGACGAGGCGTTCCTCTCCGATCCCACTCCCGAACGGGTCGATGCGCTGATCGAGGCCGGGGGACCGGACCTGGGCTACGTGACCCTCGCGCCCGAGCGCGCCGGCGCGCTCGAGGCGATCGAGCGGCTCGTCGCGGCAGGCGTCCGCGTCAGCATCGGCCACAGCGACGCCGACGACACCACGGCGTCCCGCGCCGTCGACGCCGGCGCGACTCTGGTGACGCATCTCTACAACGCCCAGCGCGGCCTGCGGCACCGTGACGGTGGCGTGGTGGGCGTCGCGCTGACCGACGAGCGGCTGACGCCGGGACTGATCGGCGACCTGCACCACGTCGACCCCATCGCCATGAAGGTCGCGTTCGCGACCGCCGCGAACCGCCTCATGCTGGTCACCGACGACCTGTCGACGTTCGGGATGCCCCCGGGCAGGTACGAGCTCGGCGGGGCGGCCGTGGTCATCGAGCAGGACCAGCCCGCTCGCCGCGACGACGGCACGATCGCCGGTGCCGCGGTCCGGCTCGACACGTGCATCGCCAACGCCGTGCGCCATGCGGGCGTCGACGTCGCCACCGCCGTGCGAGCGGCCAGCACCGTTCCCGCCTTCGCCCTCGGGGCGCCCGAGCTCGGCACCCTCGGCACTGGGACTCCCGCGGACCTGGTCGTCCTGCATCCCGACGAGCTGCGCGTCACGCACACGTGGGTCGGTGGCTGCCGCGTCGGTTGACCGGGCACCCGGGACGGTGAGACACTGATAGACGCAGCCAACGCTGCGAAACCGCCTATTTCCCTCGAAGGATGATCATGGCCAAAGCGCTGTTCGGCCACGTCGGAGTCACCTCCCCGGAACACGCACACGAGGTCGCCGTGCTGCGACGCCGGATCAGCGACCTCGAGAACGAGGTCCTGCGACTGAAGGCCCAGAACGACGGCCTGCTCGCCCGTCTCGCCGAGACCGCCCACGACGGCGACCTCGCCGAGCTGCTGGAATCCGCCACCCGCTGACCTGCGGCGTTTCCCCTGCGATGGCCGCCATCGCAGGGTCTAGGCTGACGGCGTGTATCTGAAGACCCTGACGCTGCGGGGATTCAAGTCGTTCGCCTCGTCGACGACCTTGGCCCTCGAACCCGGCATCACCGCCGTCGTCGGCCCCAACGGCTCGGGCAAGTCCAACGTCGTCGACGCCCTGTCGTGGGTGATGGGTGAGCAGGGCGCCAAGACGCTGCGCGGCGGCAAGATGGAGGACGTCATCTTCGCCGGCACCGCGGGCCGCGCCCCGCTGGGTCGCGCCGAGGTCGTGCTGACGATCGACAACTCCGACGGCGCGCTGCCGATCGAGTACTCCGAGGTCACGATCAGCCGCACGATGTTCCGCAGCGGCGGCTCCGAGTACGCCATCAACGGCAACACCTGCCGCCTGCTGGACGTCCAGGAGCTGCTCAGCGACTCCGGCATCGGTCGCGAGATGCACGTCATCGTCGGGCAGGGCCAGCTCGACTCCGTCCTGCGGGCGACGCCCGAGGAGCGCCGCGGCTTCGTCGAGGAGGCCGCGGGCGTCCTCAAGCACCGCAAGCGCAAGGAGAAGGCGATCCGCAAGCTGGACGCCACCCAGGACAACCTCACGCGCCTCAACGACGTCCTCACCGAGCTGCGCCGCCAGCTCAAGCCGCTGGGCCGCCAG
>NZ_DAMDLR010000135.1:0-3971 GCF_032084975.1 Aeromicrobium sp. | reverse complement strand
TCCAAGACCAGCCCCCGCAAACGCGCACTCGCCGAGGCGGAGAAGACCGGAGTCGAGCTGTCTCCCGTGGAGGATCGCCGCGACATGACCCACGCCGAGAAGGCGGGCGAGGCCTTCGCCGAGATCATCCGCCACCTACCCACCGAGTCCTTCGGCAACCACGGCGGCGTCAACGCCGCACTCGTCGTCACGATCGACGAACAGTCACTGCGCGGCCAGACCGACCGGGCCGGGGTCACCGAGTTCGGCACCAGCATCAGCGCCGGCGAACTCCGCATGATCGCCTGCGGCGCAGGCATCCTGCCCACCGTGCTCGACGGAAACTCAGTCCCACTCGACGTCGGACGGACCAAACGGTTCCACACCCAGAAACAACGCATCGCCCTGGCCCAACGAGACCAGGGCTGCGCCTACCCCGGCTGCGACCGACCACCCGGCTGGTGCGAGAGCCACCACGCCACCCGATGGACCGACGGCGGACACACCACCATCGACAACGGCGTCCTGCTCTGCGGACACCACCACCGACACGTCCACCAGACCGACATCCCGATCCGCTTCGTCGACCGCCATCCGGAGTTCCAGATCCGCGGCACCTGGCAACACAACCACCGCTACCGACCCCGCCAACGAGAACTCGTCCTCGCCTGACCGAGCCCCGTCAGATCCTGACCACCAACGCCGCGACGAACCACACCACGGCTGTCGTGAGCGCGGCCGTCAGCTCCACCATGATCGAGACGCCCGCGGCACGCATGGCGTGCCCGGTCGCGCGGCGGGCGGCGGGCTCATCGCGCAGGCGCTGCAGCTCGGACAGGTACGTGCCGCCGATGAAACCCACGAACAGGCCGACGACCGGGATCACGAAGAAGCCGACGATACCCAGGAGCGCGCCGATCGCGAGGCTGCGGTTCGGCACCCCCTTGCTCTTGAGGTACCGGCCCGCGAGCAGGTACTTCAGCACGAGAGCCACGAGCGCCAGCACGACGGCGATCGCGACGACTGTCCATCCGGTGGTGCCGCCGACGACGACTCCCCACAGCACGACCGCGCCCGCGACGACCAGCCCGCCGGGGACGACCTGCACGATCGCGCCGGCCAGCCCGAACAGGATCGCGACGGCGACCAGCAGGTCGAGGACGATGCCGTCCATCAGAACGCGCTGATCCCCGTCTCGGCGCGGCCGATGATCAGCTTCTGGATCTGGCTCGTGCCCTCGTAGAGCGTCATGACGCGGGCGTCGCGCATGTACTTCTGCACCGGGTACTCGTCGACGTAGCCGTACCCACCGAACGCCTGGATGGCCAGGTTGGCCGCCTTGACGGCCGCCTCGGACGCGAACAGCTTGGCCTTCGAGGCCTCGACGCTGAAGCGCTCGCCCTTCTCGATCAGGTCGGCCGCGCGCCACGTCAGCAGCCGCGCGGCGTCCGCGTCGACCGACATCTCGGCGATCATGTCCTGCACCAGCTGGTACGAGGCGATCGGCTTGCCGAACTGCTCGCGGGCCGTGCTGTACTCGACGGTCGCCTCGAGGCAGCCCTGGACGATCCCGACGCAACTCGCGGCGATGCCCACCCGGCCCTTGTCGAGTGCGGTCATCGCAATGCGGAACCCCTGGCCCTCCTCGCCCAGCAGCGCGTCGGCGGGGACGCGCATGTCACTGAACGACAGCGCCGCGGTCGCCTGGCCCCGCAGGCCGAGCTTGCCCTTGACCTCGGTGGCCTCGAAGCCGGGAGTGTCCGTGGGGACGAGGAAGGCCGAGACGCCCTTCGCGCCGGGGCCGCCGGTGCGGGCGAACACGAGGGCGACGTCGGCCCAGGTGCCATTGGTGATGAAGATCTTCGAGCCGTTGATGACCCACTCGTCACCTTCGCGGACGGCGCGCGACGTGAGGTTGCCGGCGTCCGAGCCGTTGTCCGGCTCGGTCAGGCCGAAGCACCCGAGCATCTCGCCCGACGCGATGCCGGGCAGCCAGCGCTGCTTCTGCTCCTGCGTGCCGAACTGCAGGACCGACTTGCCGAACAGGCCGGTCGAGACCGAGACGATGCCGCGGATCGCCGAGTCGGCGCGGCCGAGCTCCTCCATGGCCAGGACGTACGTGACGTAGTCGCCGCCGATGCCGCCGTACTCCTCCGGGATCGTGAGCCCCAGGAACCCGATCTGGCCGAGCTTGGGGATGATCGCCGTGTCGACCGACTCGACGCGGTCCCACTCGGCACGGAACGGCACGACCTCCTTGTCCAGGAACTCGCGCGCCAGCGCTCGGAAGCCACGTTGATCCTCATTCAGCGTCAGGTCCATGCCCCGATCCTGCCACCGCCCTACGATGCGAACGTGACCCTCCCCACACACCGCACCCTCGACCCCCGCGATGCCCCCGTTCTGCGCTGGGGGATCCTCGGCGCCGGCGGCATCGCCGCGACCATGGTCACGGCCCTGCTGGACGGCACCTCCCAGCAGGTCGTCGCCGTCGGGTCCCGTGACCTCGAGCGGGCCAAGGGCTTCGCCGACCGGTTCGGGATCGCCCGCGCCCACGGGTCGTACGAGGACCTGGTCGCGGACCCGGAGGTCGACGCCGTGTACGTCGCCACGCCGCACTCCGAGCATCACGCGAACGCGCTGCTCGTCATCGCGGCCGGCAAGCACGTCCTGGTGGAGAAGGCGTTCACCCGCAACGCCGCGGAGGCGCGCGAGGTGCTGGCGGCCGCCGATGCCGCGCGTGTCACGTGCGTCGAGGCGATGTGGTCGCGCTTCCTGCCCAGCTACGACGTCGTCCGGCGCAGCGTCGAGGAGGGCCTGCTCGGCGAGCTCCGCCTGATCGAGGCCGATCATGGCCAGCGGCTCTACCCCGACGGACCGGCCCGGCTCGCACGACCCGAGCTGGCCGGCGGTGCGCTGCTGGACCTCGGCGTGTACCCGATCCACCTGGCCGCGATGCTGATGCCGCGGATCGAGCACGTCAGCGCGGTCGGAACGCTCACGCCGCTGGGCGTCGACGAGCAGGAGTCCATCTCGTTGCGCGACGAGTCCGGCACCGTCGCAGCACTCACCGCGTGCATGTCGGCCAGCACGCCCACGATCGCGAGCATCGCCGGCACCGAAGCCCGCCTCGAGCTCTCCGGGCACTTCTACCGCCCGTCCGAGATCCGCCTGCTCGACCCGGCAGGCCGACTGCTCGAGTCGTGGCAGCCGCTCGAGGACGAGGCGCGGCTGGGCCTGCGGTACGAGGCCGTCGAGGTGGCCCGGCTCGTCGCCGACGGCCGGCGCGAGTCGCCGTCGCTGCCCTGGGCCGAGACCCTGCGGGTCATGGAGCTGATGGACCGGATCAGGGGCCAGCTGGGCGTGGTCCTGCCGGGCGAGGGCTGAGGCTTCGCAGGGCGGACTCCGCGGCGTGGAAGCCGCACATGCCGTGGACGCCGGCCCCGGGTGGGGTGGCCGCCGAGCACAGGTAGAGCCGCTCCCCCAACCGGTACGGGTCGATCGCCGGACGTGGCCGCAGCAGCAGCTGCGGCAGGCCGTTCGCGCCGGTGCCGATGTCGCCGCCGACGTAGTTCGGGTTGTACGCCTCGAGCGCCTGCGTTCCGCGAGCGGCGACCGCGACGACCCGGTCACGGACACCGGGCGCGAAGCGCTGGATCTGGTCGAGGATCGCGTCGGTCGCGTCGCCGGGCCACGCGTGCGGCACGTGCGCGTAGGCCCACACGGGCACGTGGCCGTCCTGCGAGCGGGTCGGGTCGGCGACGTGCTGCTGTGCCACCAGGACGAACGGCCGCGCGGGCATCACACCCCGTGACGTGAGCGCCTCGGCGTGGGCGATCTCGGCGGCGGTGCCGCCCACGTGGACGGTGCCGGCACGGCGGACGTCGGGATTGGTCCACGGGACCGGTCCGTCCAGCGCCAGGTCGATCTTGAAGGCGGCGGGCCCGTAGCGGTACCGACCCAGAGCGGTCCGGACCCGTGGCGCGATCGCG
>NZ_DAMDLR010000134.1:0-3974 GCF_032084975.1 Aeromicrobium sp. | reverse complement strand
TGAACAACGGCGAGTTCGACAAGGTCGTGGCGGCGCGGGCCGTGCGTCTGGCCGCCGACGCCTCGATCGATCCCGAGGCGCTCGCCGCCCGGATGATCGGCCGGCACGCGAGCGCCAACGGCTTCGCCGTCGACCTCACCGCAGCCGGCGAGTCCTACCGCGGTCACACCCTCGTCGGCGCGAGTCCCGAGATCCTGCTCAGCCGTCGCGGCGACGTCGTGACGTGCCGTCCGCTCGCGGGTTCCGCACCGCGCCGCGCGGAGCCGGACGCCGACCGCGCGGAGGGCGCGGGTCTGCTGGCATCGGCGAAGAATCTCGCCGAACACGCGTACGTCGTCGACTGGATCCGCGACGTCCTCGCCCCGCTGTGCTCCGACCTGGACGTGCCGGCCATCCCCGAACTGACCCGCACCGGCGAACTGTGGCACCTTGCCAGCCCGATCCGCGGGCGACTGCTCGACGCGTCGGTGACGTCGCTCGACCTCGCCCGCCGGCTGCACCCGACGCCCGCGGTGTGCGGAACCCCCACCGACCGCGCGCTCACCGCGATCCTCGACGTCGAAGGGGACCGCCGCTTCTACGGCGGTGCCGTCGGCTGGTGCGATGCGGCCGGCGACGGCGACTGGGTGGTCGCGATCCGCTGCGCCGAGATCGATGCCGACGGGACGTCGGCGCTCGCGTGGGCGGGTGGCGGAATCGTCGCGGCGTCGGATCCCGGCACCGAACTCGAGGAGACCACCACGAAACTGGGCACCCTGCTCGGGGCGCTCGGCGTGGACGCCCACGCCGCCGACCCCGCAGGTGATACCTTGACCCGGATATCACGTACGCACGAGTAGCACCGCGTACCGGCGGCTCGACCATGGGAGATCCGAGATGGCGAAGTTCCTTGTCCCCGGCGTTGCCAGCGCTGTGATCGGTGCAGTCGTCGGCGTCGGCGCAGTTCTCGGCGTCACCGCGGCCGCCCAGGACAACACGCTCCCGGACATCGACCGCTCCGGAAACGCCAACTCGTCGATCCTCAACCAGGTTGAGTACGGCAGCCGCTGAGCCCGGAGGCATCGCGCGTTCCCGCACGTCCCCCTCGTCCGGCGACCTCGCCGACGGGGGGCTTTCCGTCGAACCCTCGACTGAACCACTGACCCGGCGCTGGCTCTACGGCGCCGGGTTCGTCGCGTTGATCCTGTGCCTGCTGCAGTCCCCGGGCCTGGTCGTCGCCGACACCAAGTACGACCTCACCGAGAACCCGATCGGATTCCTCACCCGCGCCGCCCACCAGTGGAGCAGCATCGCCCCACTCGGGCAGGTGCAGAACCAGGCGTACGGCTACTTCTTCCCGCACGGGCTGTTCTTTGCAGCCGGCGAATTCCTGCACGTACCGCCGTGGATCACGCAGCGGATCTGGTGGGCGCTGCTGATCGTCGCCGGATTCTGGGGCATCATCCGTGTCGGCGAGGCCCTCGGCATCGGCAGCCGGTCATCCCGGATCGTCGCGGCCGTCGCGTTCGCGCTGTCCCCGCGGGTGCTCACCACGATCGGCTCGATCTCGTCGGAATCGCTGCCGATGATGCTGGCGCCGTGGGTGCTGCTGCCGGTGATCCTGGCGACTTCGTCGCCCGTGCGCCTTTCCGGTGGGCCGAGCTACCAAAAAGGCGCACGGGTGCTCGCAGCGCAGTCCGCGCTCGCGGTCGCGCTCATGGGCGCCGTCAACGCCGTCGCCACCGCCGCCGCCTGTCTCGTCGCGGGCCTCTGGTGGATCGCGCACCGCCCCAACCGGCGCTGGTGGGTCTTCACCGCGTGGTGGGTCCCGTCCCTGCTGCTGGCCACGCTGTGGTGGATCGTCCCGCTGCTGCTGCTCGGCCGGGTGAGTCCGCCGTTCCTCGACTACATCGAATCGTCGGGTGTCACGACGCAGTGGACGTCGCTGACGGAGGTGCTGCGCGGCACCGACAGCTGGACGCCGTTCGTCTCCCCCGAGCGCGTCGCCGGCACGGTGCTGGTGACGCAGCCCGTCGCGGTCGTCGCCACCGGCCTGATCGCCGCGGCCGGCCTGGCCGGGCTGTGCATGCGCCGGATGCCCGCGAAGGGGCGGCTCACCCTGATCCTGCTGGTCGGCATCGCCGGGCTCGGCGCCGGCTACATCGGCGAACTGGGATCCCCGATCGCCGACCAGGTCCGCGCGTTCCTCGACGGCACCGGCGCCCCGCTGCGCAACGTGCACAAGCTCGAGCCGCTCGTCCGGCTGCCGCTGGTCCTCGGGCTGGCGCACCTGCTCGCAAGGGTGCCGCTACCCGGGTCGGTGCCGGTCCGCCGCTGGCGCACCGCGTTCGCGCACCCAGAACGCGAGCCGCTGGTAGCGGTGACGACCTTGCTGCTCGTGGCGCTCACCCTCACGACGTCGCTCGCGTGGTCCGGCAGGCTCGCCCCGCGCGGCGCGTACGACCAGGTGCCGTCGTACTGGCACGAGGCGGCGCAGTGGCTCGAGGACAACGCCGCCGGATCCGGGTCGGGTGCGGACGCCGAACGCGCACTCGTCGTGCCCGGCGCCCCGTTCGGTGCGCAGGTGTGGGGACTGACCCGCGACGAACCGCTGCAGGCACTCGCGTCCACGCCGTGGGCGGTCCGCGACGCCGTCCCGCTCGTGCCGCCCGGCGCGATCCGGGCGCTCGACTCGGTGCAACGGATCATCTCCGACGGCCGACCCTCCGCCGGGCTCGCCGACACCCTGCTCGGACAGGGCATCCGCTACGTCGTCGTGCGCAACGACCTCGACCCCGACACCTCCCGATCGGCGCGGCCGCTGCTGGTGCACCAGACCGTCGACGGCTCCCCCGGCCTCGAGAAGGTGGCCGAGTTCGGCGAGGACATCGTCCCGGACACCGTCGACGACGTGGTGATCGACAGCGACCTGCGGCCCGGCTACCCGGCCATCGAGATCTACCGCGTCACCTCACCCGACGGTGCGACCCCGCCCGCCGGGCCGTACGCCGTCGACCTGGACCGGGTGCCCGTCGTGCAGGGTGGCTCCGAGTCGCTGCTGCGGCTCGCCGAGAACGGCACCGTCACCGGGCCGGCGCTGCTCGCGTCGGACGCGGCGCGCGCCGGCCTCGACACCGGCTCGGTCACGGTCACCGACACCCCCACCGACCGCGAGACCGACTTCGGGCAGGTCGACAACCACAGTTCCGCGCTGCGCGGTCCCGACGACGAGCGCCGCACGTACAACGCGGTGCCCGACTACCCGGTCCCGGGCGCCGAACTGGTGCAGGGCGAATGGTCCGGCGCGACGGTCAGCGTGTCGAGCGCCGCGTCCGACGCCACCCAACTGGGCGGCACCGCACCCGGCAGCGGACCCGCCGCGACCGTCGACGGCGACCCGGCGACGGCGTGGCTGAGCAACGGCCTCGAGACCGCCCGCGGACAGTGGCTGCGCCTCGACTTCGACACCCCGATCACCCGCGGCATGCTGCACCTGACGACGAGCCCCGCCGCGTTCGGTCCGCCCGTGAAGTGGATCCGGGTGGAGACCCCCAACGGCTCGACGTCGGTCCGGGTCGACGAGCCCGGAAAACCGGTCGACGTGTCGCTGCCGTCGGGCACGACACCGTGGCTGCGGATCCTCGCCACCCACACCGAGGACGGCTCCCCCGGTTATCAGTTCGGCATCAGCGAGATCTCCGTCGACGACTACTCCACCGGCACCGCACTGCCCGTCCCGATCGTCCACCGCACCGTGCTGCCGGCGACGCCCGCCGGCGCGCAGGTGCGCGGCTGGGACCTGGGGCAGGAACTGCCCGGACGCGCGGGCTGCGCGGACGGCCCGGACCGCGTGCACTGCAGCGGCTCGCTGGTCCTGCCGCCCGAGGAACCCGGCACGTTCACGCGAACCCTGTCGGTACCCGAATCCACCAGCGTCACCACGCAGTTGACCGTCCGGCCCCGCCCGGGTGCAGAGCTCGAGAGTCTCGTCACCG
>NZ_DAMDLR010000133.1:0-4069 GCF_032084975.1 Aeromicrobium sp. | reverse complement strand
GCGACGGTCACCACGCGGTGCGCCTGGGGCTCACCTCGGTGCAGGGGATCGGGACGGCCGACGCCGAGCGGATCGTCGCCGCGCGGACGGAGCGTCCCTTCGCCGACATGGCCGACGTCGTGCGCCGGTGCGGGCTGACCCGCGCCCAGCAGGAGCAGCTGGCCACCGCCGGGGCGTTCGACGAGTTCGGCCTCTCGCGCCGCCAGGCGCTGTGGAACGCCGGCTACAGCGACGGCCAGGACCGCCTGCCGGGCACCGCCATCGTGGCGCCGCCGCCGATGCTGCCCGGGATG
The DNA here is from genome assembly GCF_032084975.1 of Aeromicrobium sp. GTDB lineage: Bacteria > Actinomycetota > Actinomycetes > Propionibacteriales > Nocardioidaceae > Aeromicrobium. The sequence goes on along the minus strand of NZ_DAMDLR010000133.1, from coordinate 3,776 downwards.
AGCGATGTCGAGCTGACGCTGGCGGATCTGGAGTCGACCCGGATCTCGCCGAGCGAGCATCCCTTCGAGCACCTGCGGCCGATGCTGACCGGGCAGGGGATCTTGTCGGTCGAGGCGCTGTGGCGCCACGAGCCCGACCGGCGCGTCCGGGTCGCGGGCCTGATCACCCACCGCCAGCGGCCGTACACCGCGGGTGGGGTCACGTTCCTCAACCTCGAGGACGAGACCGGGATGCTCAACGTGGTCGTGTTCGACGCCGTGTGGCAACGCCACCGCATCGCGGCTCGCTCCAGTGCGGCCGTCGTGGTCCGGGGTCGCCTCGAGCACCAGCAGGGCGCGGTCAACCTCGTGGCCGAGGTGATCGAGCGGCTCGACGGCGCGGCCGTCCCGCGCGGCCACCGGTCCCGCGACTTCCGCTGACGGTTTCCCCGGTTAAGTAGGTTCTCTGGCACTTCACGAGGGTTGCGATCCTCGTGAAGTGCCAGAGAACCTCGTTCAGTCTTGCCAGCCGGGTCTCACGCGAGCACTGGAGTCCAGCTGGCCCTGGTGCGGGAACGGCGGCCGTCGATCAGCGGACTTAACGAGGAAAACTCTCACTTCTCGAGGTTCGCAACCCTCGCGAAGTGACAGGAAACCTACTTAACCGGGGAACCTGTCACCCGGGGCACGCGAGACATGGGTGCCACGGCCCCTTAGCGTCGGAGCATGGAGATCCGCAGGCTCACCGAGGACGACCGGGAGGCGCTGGTGGCCGTTCGGCTCCCGGCGTTCGGCACATCGACGCTGGGCGGGGACCGCGTCGAGCATCCGGCGTACGAGCGGTGGGGATCGTTCGTCGAGGGCCGTCTCGCCGCCACGGCCACGCGCAAGCCGTACGCCTCGTGGTTCCGCGGGCACGAGGTCCCGACGTGCGGCGTCGGAGGCGTCGCCGTCGCCCCGGAGCTCCGCGGGCGCGGACTGCTGCGTCCCCTCATGGAACGGCTGCACGAGGATGCGCGCGCGCAGGGGGACGTGATCGCGACGCTGTTCGCCAGCGCGCCCGGGATCTACGCGAGCCTGGGGTACCGGACGGTCGGCGCGATGGACACGATCGAGGTCGAGGCGTCGACCCTGCACCGCTTCGAGCGCCGGCACGACCTGAGGCGGGCGGACGAGGCAGACCTGCCGACCCTCAGGCGGATCTACGCCGAGTGGGGCCGGCGGCACGACGGTCCGCTCACGCGCACCTCGGTGGAGTTCGACGACGGCGCCTGGCTGCACGACGCCACGGGGGTGACGCTCGCCCTCGACGAGGACGGCCGCGCCGTCGCCTACGCCGCGTGGAACAGGTCGCCGGGCTTCGGCAAGGACGCCCACGTCGAGGTCGAGGACCTGGTCTGGACCGACGACGCTGCACGTGACTCGCTGCTGTGGATGTTCGGCACGTTCTCGAGCGTGACCGCGACCGTTCGCTTCGACACGTCGGGAACCGAGCTGACGGACGTGCTGCCCGAGCACCGCGTCCGCGACCACCGGCCCTACGACCTGCTGGTGCTGCAGCCCGAGGCGTTCGAGGCCCCCGCCGGGCCGGTGCTCGTCCGCGACTACTTCTGATCCACGTCCGATTCAATTCGGACCTTAGTGTTGACATGACCATAACCTGCCCCTTAGTGTCCTCTTGACCCTAAGGAGGTGGGTGCGATGGAACAGCGGATCGAGCTGGCCGTCTCGACGGTGAGCTTCGCCCTGCGCCCGCACCCGCGCACCGGGCGCCTCACCCTGTGGCTGCCGCTCGTCAAGCGGATCCGCGAGCCGTTCCTCGGCCGCTGGGCACTGCCGGGTGGACCGCTGCAGCCGGCCGAGGACCTCGACACCTCCGCTCGCCGGACACTGTCGCGCACGACCGGTCTCGAGCCCGCCCACCTGGAGCAGCTCTACAGCTTCGGCGGCATCGACCGCTCGCCCGACCGGGTCGTGTCGATCGTCTACTGGGCGCTCGTCCGACCCGACGAGGACGCTCGCGCGATCGACGGCGAGAACGTCGAGTGGTTCGTCGCCGACGAGGTGCCCGAGCTCGCCTTCGATCACAACGTGATCGTCACGTACGCCCTCGACCGGCTGCGCGCCAAGATCACCTACTCCGACATCGCGCACGCGTTCACGGGCGAGGAGTTCACGATCGCCCAGCTGCGCGAGGTGCACGAGGCCGTCCGCCAGGTCCGCCTCGACCCTGCCAACTTCCGCCGCCAGGCCCTCGCGCACCCGCGCATCGTCGCCACGGGCCACCACGTCACCGGCACCAGCCACCGACCGCCGGCCCTCTACCGACTGGAGACCGCATGACCATCTCGATCAACGACCTCATCGTGTCGGCGCCCGGCAGCAGCTGCGACGCCGACCTGGCGAAGTCGCCGTGGGAGTTCGACGGGTTCCCCGGGTACGGCCCGGGCGCGTCCGAGCAGGACGCCATCCCCGAGCCCGTCACGCGCCCCGGCCAGCTGCCGGCGGCCTACCAGCGGATGCCCGAGACCGAGCTGCACGCACGGATCCGCGCCGCGAAGGAGACCCTGGGCGAGCGGCTCGTGATCCTGGGGCACTTCTACCAGCGTGACGAGGTCGTCCAGTACGCCGACTTCGTGGGTGACTCGTTCCAGCTGGCCAACGCGGCCCTCACTCGTCCCGACGCCGAGACCATCGTCTTCTGCGGCGTGCACTTCATGGCCGAGACGGCCGACATCCTGGCCCGTCCCGAGCAGCGCGTCATCCTGCCCAACCTCGCCGCCGGTTGCTCGATGGCCGACATGGCCGACGAGGACTCGGTCGAGGCGGCCTGGCAGGCGCTCACCGAGTTCTACGGCGACGACGAGACCATCCCCGTCACCTACATGAACTCCTCGGCCGCCCTCAAGGCCTTCTGCGGTCGTCACGGCGGCATCGTCTGCACGTCGTCGAACGCCTCGACCGTGCTGGAGTGGGCGTTCGAGCAGGGCCGCCGCGTCCTGTTCTTCCCCGACCAGCACCTGGGCCGCAACACCGGCAAGGCGATGGGCGTGCCGCTCGAGCAGATGCCGATGATCAACCCGCGCAAGCCGGACCTCGGGGTCGATGCCGACGTCCTGCGCCAGGCCCGCGTCCTGCTGTGGCCCGGCTTCTGCTCGGTGCACAAGCGGTTCACCGTCGCCCAGATCGAGCAGGCTCGCGCCCAGTACCCCGACTGCCGGGTCATCGTGCACCCCGAGAGCCCGATGGCGGTCGTCGACGCGGCGGACGCCGCCGGCTCCACCGATGCGATCAAGAAGTTCGTCGCCGCCGCGCCGGCCGGCTCGGTCATCGCGATCGGCACCGAGATCAACCTGGTCAATCGCCTCGCGGCGCAGAACCCCGACAAGACGATCTTCTGCCTCGACCCGGTCGTCTGCCCGTGCTCGACCATGTACCGGATCCACCCGGGCTATCTCGCCTGGGTGCTGGATGGCCTGGTCGAGGGCGAGGTCCGCAACGAGATCGTCGTGGACGACGACGTCGCCGTGCACGCGAAGGTCGCGCTCGAGCGGATGCTCGCGGCGCTCCCGAAGGCCGACTGACCATGACGCACGTCGCCGTGGTGGGCAGCGGCGTCGCGGGCCTCACCGCGGCGCTCGACCTGGCGGCGCGACCCGGTGTCCGGGTCACGCTCGTCGCGAAGGCACGGCTCGACCAGTCGAACACGCACGTCGCCCAGGGCGGCGTCGCCGTCGTGAGCGCGCCGGACGACTCGGTCGCGTCGCACGTCGCCGACACCCTCACGGCCGGCGCGG
>NZ_DAMDLR010000132.1:0-4153 GCF_032084975.1 Aeromicrobium sp. | reverse complement strand
CATCGTGCCCGCGACCGCGTCGCGCGCCGAGCGGCCGAAGCCCAGTTCGCGCAGCGGGTCGTGGCGCATCCGCCCGACCCAGCCGATGAGCGGCCAGTCGGTCGCGACCATCGCGCGGCGCGACATCGACTCCTCGACGGCGTCCGCGATCTGGGGCACGCCGGCACAGCCGATGAACGTCTCGACCAGCCCGTCGCGGGTCGGCCGGTCGAGTCCGGGCACCGGCTCGGTGCCGCCGACCTTCGCCAGCTGGCGCGCGACCAGTCGCACGTCGGCCACCAGGCGTGCCTGCGACGCGGACTTCGACTTGATCCGTCGCGCGATCTCGGCGCGCAGGTCGGCGATGCCCGTCCCGCTCGTGGCGCTCGTGGCGATCACCGGGACGCCGGCGAAGCCCTCGCGCTCGAGGATGTGCTCGAGGTCGTTCACCGCGATCTTCAGGTCGGTCTCGCTCAGCCGGTCGGACTGGTTGAGCACGACGACCGACGCGTCCTTGTGCGTCGCGAGCGGCTGCAGGTACCGCGAGTGGATCGCGGCGTCCGCGTACTTCTGCGGGTCGAGGACCCAGACGAACAGGTCCGCGTACTGGGCGACGTGGTCGACCAGCTGCTGGTTCGCCTCGACGATCGAGTCGTGGTCGGGCAGGTCCAGCAGCACGAGCCCCTCGAACGCGTCGTCGCGCGGCGCGTCGAGCAGGCTGTGGCGAGAGATCTGGTCGCGGCGCGCGACCCCGATCCAGTCGAGCAGCTCGGTGGCACCGACGGGACCCCAGGCGCACGCCAGCGCGTTGGCGGTGGTGGGGCGCAGGTAGCCCACCTCGGCCAGCTCGAGGCCGGTCAGGCGATTGAACAGCGACGACTTGCCCGAGCCGGTCGATCCGGCGAGCACGACCACGGTGTGCTGGGTCGACAGCTCGAGCCGCTCGGCCGCGTGCGCGAAGGTCGCGGTGGCGGGATCGGCGTGCCCGGGGTCGATGACGTCGGCGCCCGCGTCGAGTGCCGACCGCAGCGCGGCGATGCGATCGTCGAGTCCACTCATCGGCGCCTCCTCCCCTTCGGCCGGTCGACCGTGTTGATCGCCGTCTCCAACTGCCAGTGTGCGTTCTCGAGCCGAGCCTGGTCGGGCAGCAGCGCGAGGTAGCGATCGGCCTCGTCGGCCAGCAGGTCCTCGATCCGTCGCGACAGGTCCCGGCCCGCCTGCTCGGCCAGGCTGCGGACCGCCTGGTCGCCGAAGACGGCGTTCAGCACGGCCTGGCCCGCCGCGGCGGTGCCGCCGGCGATGCCGAGCTCGGCCCCGGTGAGTCCGGCGGTCCCGGCGAACACGACCACCATGAGCGTGACGCCGGCGGCGTTGACGCCCAGCGACAGCGCGCGTGCCTTCGACTTCTTGTCGGCGCCCTGCTCACTGACGAGTTCGAAGACGGATTCGCGCCACTCGCGGGCGATGCGCTCGGCTCGCACGCGCACGTCGCGCGAGGCGCGGTCGAGGCTCTTGCGGGAGTCCAGCAGGTCGCGACCCGCGGCGGTGCCGTCCCAGGCCCGGGCCGCTTCCTCGGCGGCACGCTCGGCCCGGTCGAGGATGAGCAGGTGCAGGCCCGACAGGGCAGCCTCCTCGACCTCCTCGGGCTGGGTGGGCGTGCGCCGGAACAGCCGGTCCCGCCACGAGCCGACGGTGCGCTCGAGCCGGCGGAAGATCTCGCCCGACCCGACGTAGTCCTGCCAGCGGGCCAGCACCTCGCCGCGCAGCATCGTGCCGTCGGTGGCGGCGGTCATGAGGTCGGCGTGCGCCGCGCGGTAGACGCTCTCGACGTCGTGGGACAGCTGCTTGGCGGCGTCCACCTGGCGCGCGAGGGCCCCCTCGAGGCGACGCGAGGACTCGATGTCGTGCCGGATCGCGCCCTGCAGCGTCGACAGGACGATCTCGCGGCGCTGCGCCTCGTCGGCCGCCAGTTGCTGCAGCCACGACGCGATGGGCTGGACGTCGCCGGCAGGCAGCACACCCTCGCTGTCGGGCGTGGACTCCGGCACCGAGAACAGCGCGACGTCCGAGAGCCCGTGCTCGCTGAGCATGTGGGCGAGGTGCCGACGCACGTCGACGAGCGCCTCGGGCGAGGTCCGGTCGAGGACCACGGCGACCGAGGCGTCACGTTCGGACGCCCGGCGCAGGTAGTCCCACGGGACCTGGTCGGCGTACCGGGCGGCCGAGGTGACGAACAGCCACAGGTCGGCGGCACCGAGCAACTGCTCGGCCATGTCGCGGTTGGTCTCGTCGATCGAGTCGAAGTCGGGCGCGTCCAGCACCGCCACCCCCGGCCACAGGGTCGAGCAGGCGACCTGGCGGATCGTGTTCGCGCGCCGGCTGTTCGACCCGGTCCGCACGAACTCGGGCAGGACCCGGCCCGAGCGGAACCACTCGGTGTCGGCGGGATGGTGCACCAGCACCGGGGTGCGGGTGGTGGGGCGCAGGACGCCGGTCGCCGTCACGCGGCGGCCGACGATCGAGTTGACGAGGGTGGACTTGCCCGCGCCGGTCGATCCGCCGACGACCACGAGCAGCGGCGCCTCGAGGTTCTCCAGGCGTGGCACGACGTAGTCACCGAGCTGCTCGGAGATCTCACGCTGGAGCGCCCGGTCGTCCTCGACACCGGGTATCTCGAGGACCAAGGGCATGGCGACGACGGCGGCGGCCAGCCCTGAAAGGCCTTGCAGCAGACCGTCCTCGACCACGGCCTCGCTCACGGGAACAGCGGTCGGCTCAGTCATCTCGGATCAATATGAATGGTAGTCGAGACATCGCCGCAGGGTGCCCGCAACGGGCGAGAGCGACGACGGTCAGGAGGCGTGGACCGGGCGGGCCTCGTCGACCAGCATCACGGGGATGTCGCGCCGGACGGGATACGCGAGGGCGCAGCCGTTGCACACGAGCTCCTCGGCCTCCGCGTCGACGAACAGGCCAGAGCGGCACTGCGGGCAGACGAGGATCTCGACGAGGGCGGGATCGAGGTTCACGGGACCACCGTAGCCGAGTCGTCGCGTACGAGGCGCAGGACCGGGCCACCTTCGTCGACAGGTGTCGCAGCCGAGGGCCGGCCCGCCTCGCGGACGGCCTCGGCGAGGGCGACCAGGTCGTCGTGCGTGGGCTCGGGCTCGGTGAACTGGGGCGCCAGCCGGACGACGCTCCAGCCCTGTGGCGCGGACAGCCGCTCGGCGTGGGCCGAGCACAGGTCGTACGCGTGCGGCTCGGCATAGGTGGCCAAGGGGCCGAGTACCGCGACGGAGTCGGCGTACACGTACGTCAAGGTGGCCACCGCGGAGTTCGGGCAGCCTGCGCGCGAGCATCGACGTTGCAGTCCCACGGGGCGAGGTTAGCCCGCGCCGCCCAGCGCTCGCAGTAGGCTCACCGGATGGTCAGCGAACCCGGCCCCGTCGTGCCCGGAGTCCACGGCCCGCGTCCGGGCTCGGCGCGCGATCGGCGTGGCCACGGGCCCCGGGGCGTGATGTCGCTGCCGGGCCCGCTCTCGCCTCGCGGGGTCCCCGCCCACCGCACCCCGCGCGTCGCGTTCGACGACCTCGTCGCCGACATCCTGACGCGCCTGGACGGCCACTTCGACCGCGAGCCCGACCACGTCGAGGTCGCCGTCGAGGAGGCGCCGATGCTGCCGCCGGGCTGGGACGAGCCCGTGCCCCGCAGCATCGTCAACCCGGGCCCGGGCGGCTTCCGCATCGTGCTCTACCGCCTGCCGATCATCGGGCGGGCGCGATCGGCCGAGCAGCTCGAGGACATGGTCTGGACCGTGCTGCTGACCCGACTGGGCGAGGTCTGGCATCACGACCCCGAGGACCTCGACCCCCGCTGACGGGTCAGCGCACCGAGACTCCGGGCGCGACCACCGTCACCGGCGCCGGTCGCAGCGGTGCCGCGGCCAGCTTGTCGTCGCCCGCCTGCCACAGGCCGGCCATGATCGCGTTCCCGTCGGCCGGTGTGACCACGACGTAGGCCGCTCCACGTGCCGCGGCGGGCGCCCGGCGCGAGGTGCCCGGCGCCAGGGCGACCGTCTCGGTGCCCAACGACTGCATCGTCGCCGAGAACGACTCGATCGTGACCTCGGCGGCGTCGTCGCCGGTCGTGAGGGTCAGTCGAACGGGTCGCCCGT
>NZ_DAMDLR010000131.1:3970-4187 GCF_032084975.1 Aeromicrobium sp. | reverse complement strand
GGCAGGCCCCGCGTCCAGCGGCACGTCGGCCGTCGCGCCCAGCGCCGCCAGGAGACCGGCACCGCCGTCGTTGGTGGCGCTGCCGCCCAGTCCGACGACGATGCGGCGCGCTCCCCCGTCGATCGCGGCCGCGATCGCGACGCCGACCCCGACGGTGGACGCGTCCATGGCACGGCGCTCGGGCGTGAGGTGCAGTCCGCACGCCTGCCCCGACTCG
>NZ_DAMDLR010000131.1:0-3819 GCF_032084975.1 Aeromicrobium sp. | reverse complement strand
GCAGCGCATCCACGAAACCGGGACCGCCGTCGGCCATCGGCGCCGCGACGAGGTCGTCGTCGGGCGCGGTGCGCCGCCAGCCCGCGATGATCGCCTCGGCGGCCTGCGGGGCGGTCAGGGTGCCCGCGAACTTGTCGGGCGCGACGATGATGCGCACGTCAGGCAGCGAGCGCCTTCTCGGCCGCGGCGAGCAGCACGCAGGTGGCGAGGCCCTCCATGGCGCGCGTCAGCTCCTCGAGCGGCGGGAAGGACGGCGCGATGCGGATGTTGCGGTCGCGCGGGTCGCGTCCGTACGGGAACGACGCGCCCGCGGGGGTCAGCGCGATGCCGGCCTCCTTCGCCAGCTGCACGACGCGCGACGCGGTGCCGTCGACGACGTCGAGGTTCACGAAGTAGCCGCCCTTCGGGGACGTCCAGGTGGCGACGCCGTGGTCGCCGAGTCGCTCGGACAGGATCCGCTGGACCGTCTCGAACTTGGGCACGAGGACCTCGCGGTGGCGGGCCATCAGGTCCAGCACGCCCTGCGCGCTGCCGAGGAACTGCGCGTGGCGCGCCTGGTTGACCTTGTCGGGGCCGATCGTGCGGATCGCGGTGTGCGACAGGTACCAGGCGATGTTCTCGGGCGAGCCGCCCAGGAAGCTGACGCCCGCGCCGGCCAGCGTGACCTTGGAGGTCGACGCGAAGACGAGCGCGCGGTTCGGGTTCCCGCTCGAGGCGCACAGGCCGAGGATGTCCGCGGACTTCACGTGCTCGTCGGTCAGGTCGTGCACGGCGTAGGCGTTGTCCCACATGATCCGGAAGTCCGGAGCCGCGGCCTGCAGGGCGGCGAGCTCGGCGGCGACCGCGTCGCTCACGACGGCGCCCGTGGGGTTGGAGTACGTCGGGACGAGCCACATCCCCTTGACCGCCGGGTCGGCGACGTGCTCGCGCACCGCGACCATGTCGGGGCCGTCCTCGAGCATGTCGATCGTGATCATCTCGATGCCCAGGTGCTCGCAGATCGCGAAGTGCCGGTCGTAGCCGGGCGCCGGGCACAGGAACTTGACCGGACCGTCCTTCCACGGCTTCGCCTCCTCGGGCGTGCCGTGCAGGAGCGCGAACACGAGCGAGTCGTGCATCATCGACAGGCTCGCGTTGTTGGCGGCGATCAGCTGGTCGACCGGGATGTTCAGCAGCTCGGCGAAGATCGAGCGCAGCGCCGGCAGACCCGTCCCGCCGCCGTAGTTCCGCACGTCCACGCCGTCCACCTTGGTGTCCTGCAACGGCGCCGTGAGCAGGTCGTTCGACAGGTCGAGCTGGGCCGCGGACGGCTTGCCTCGCGTGATGTCGAGCGAGAGATCGGCCTGCTGCAGCTCGGCGTACGCCTGCTGCTGCTCGGCCAGGAGTGATTCGAGCTGGTCGCGGGAGAGGGAGTCGAGGGTCACACGCCCACGGTATCGCCCTGCCGTCAGAGTCCCGGAGCGCCCCAGATGGCGAGCCAGCGGCTCAGGTCGGCCTCCATCGGGATGTCGCCCTCGACGAGCGCGCGGATCTGCAGCTCGACCGGGTTGTCGCGCCGACGGGCCGCCGACGGCTCGGGCACGAACGGGTAGAACGTGCCCCGCTTGAACAGGTAGACCAGCGCGAGTCGGCGCTCCTCGTACTCGAACACGACGGTCGAGCACAGCAGCGCGGTGTCGAAGCCCTGGTCGGCCATCGTGGAGTTCACGGCGTGCAGGTCGGTCACGAGGCCGGAGACGTCACCGCTGGGGCGCACGACCTCGAGCCACGTGAAGCCGAACTCGTCATGGTGCAGCTGGACCGTCGCGTTCGGGTCCGTGCGGATCATCTCCTGCGCCGAGGCGATGATCTCGTCGTCGGCACGGCCGTCGGAGTCGCGGAAGCACACCGCGCCGTGGCCGCTGAACGCGAAGCCCTCGGCCTGCAGGGTGAGCGCGGCCTGCGGGACAGCGAACAGGACGTCGAGGTTCGCCTTGGCGGGCTTGGAGCGGCCGAGCAGTCCGTCGAGGAACCCCATGTCAGCGGCGCTCGGACAGGTCGGCGCCGATGCGGGCCAGCTGGTCCAGCCGCGCCTGCAGCGGTGGGTGCGTCGACATCAGTGCCTGCGCCGCGTCGCCCTTGAGCGCCGGCGCGATGAAGAACGCGTTCATCGACTGCGCCTCGCGCAGGTCGGACGTGGGGATGCGGCCCATGTCGCCCGAGATCTTCACCAGCGCGGACGCCAGCTTGGACGGACGGCCCGTCAGGTAGGCGCCGGAGCGGTCGGCGCTGAGCTCGCGGTAGCGCGAGAGGGCACGGGTCAGGACGAAGCTGACGGCCGTGACGACCAGGCTGACCAGGATCACGACGATCATCGCCGGCCCACTGTTCTTGTCCCGGCTGCCGCCGCCGAACCACATGCCCCAGCGCGTCAGGAAGCCGGCCAGCAGGCCGAGCGACGAGGCGACGGTCATGATCGACACGTCGCGGTTGGCCACGTGGGCCAGCTCGTGCGCCAGCACGCCCTCGAGCTCGTCGGCGTCGAGGCGCTGCATGATCCCCGTCGTGACGCAGACGGCGGAGTGGCTGGGCGAGCGGCCGGTGGCGAAGGCGTTCGGCATGTCCGTCACGGCCACCGCGACCCGCGGCTTGGGCATGTCGGCCAGCGCGACGAGGCGATCGATCATCGCGTGCAGCTCGGGGGCCTGCTCGGGCTCGACCACATGGGCGCCCATCGACTTCAGCGCGAGGGAGTCCGAGAAGTACCACTGGCCCCACGACATGCCGACCACGACGATCACGCCGAACCATATGCTCTGCGTGGCCGAGATGAGGAACGCACCGAAGAGCACGTAGAGCAGGACGAGTCCCAGTCCCACGCCGCCCATGCGCAACGTCAGGCCACGGTCACTGCGAAATCTGCTGCGGGCCATGGTCGTCTCCCTTCAGCGCCTCGTCGAAGCGGCGACGCAGTGCCTCGTCCTCGGACTCGCCGGGCCGCGTGATGATGCCGTCATGCATGAGCTCGTCCACGGCATCGGCCGTGGCCTCGAGCTCACGCGTGTGGCGCTCGGCGTCGGCCATCAGCTGACCGACGTCGCCGGCGGCCGAGCCGATGCCGGTCGTGGCGTCGTTGATCTCGGAGCGGGCCTGGGCCGCGGAGTAGCGCGCCGTCAGGGTGTCCTTGCGGAGGCGGAAGTCCTCGATCTGGCGCTCGATCCCGCCCGCGGAGGCCTGCAGGCGGTCCTCCTCGTCACGCAGCTGCGCATGGCGGTCCTCGAGCTCGGCCGCGGCGTTCTCGAGAGCGACCTGTCGTTCGATCGCGCGGCGTGCGCCGGCATCGTCGCCGCGGTCGACGGAGGACTTCGCCTCGGTTCCGGCGCTCTCGATCTCGCGGCGCAGGGAGGACAGCTGGATCTCGACCCGCTTGCGGCTGGTGGCCACGTCGGCCACACCCCGACGCACCTGCGACAACAGCGCCGACTGCGTCCGGTAGGCCTGGTCGAGACGCTCGCGCAGCGCCTCGACGTCGCCCGAGTCGTCGCGTGCCGTCCGTGAGCGGAACAAGCCGGTCAGTCGTGTCCAGATCCCGCCGTCTGCCATGGCCACCACCCTAACCGTGCACCCCAGCGGTCGGCGCACCCTTGTAAGGTCACAGCGTGAACGACGACGCCGACGGAACGCCTCAGCGCAAGGGTGGACCCACCCGCAGCCGCAAGGAGGCCGAGGCCGCCCGCAAGGCGCAGATGAAGCGCCCCCTGACCCGCCGCGAGCAGGCCGAGCGCGATCGCCGCCGGCGCAGCGCCGCGCGGGACAAGCAGCGCGAGGCCCTCATGGGCA
>NZ_DAMDLR010000130.1:0-4400 GCF_032084975.1 Aeromicrobium sp. | reverse complement strand
GTTGTCCACCTTCGCCGTCGGCCTGCTGCCCACGCTCGCCGCCCTCGAGACCGGCGCGACGCTCGCGCTGGCCAACAAGGAGTCGCTCATCATCGGCGGACAGCTGGTCCTGGACGCGGCGAAGCCGGGGCAGCTCGTGCCGGTCGACTCCGAGCACTCGGCGCTGGCCCAGGCGCTGCGCGGCGAGGATCCCGAGGACGTCAGCCGGCTCGTCCTGACCGCGAGCGGCGGGCCGTTCCGCGGGCGCTCTCGCGAGGAGCTGCGCGACGTCACGCCCGAACAGGCTGCGGCCCACCCCACGTGGGACATGGGCCCGGTCATCACGATCAACTCGGCGACGCTCGTCAACAAGGGCCTCGAGGTCATCGAGGCGCACCTGCTCTTCGGCATCGGCTTCGACCGGATCGACGTCGTCGTCCACCCGACCTCGGTCGTGCACTCGATGGTGGAGTTCGTGGACGGTTCCACGATGGCGCAGGCGTCGCCACCGGACATGCGGCTGCCGATCGCGCTCGGCCTGTCGTGGCCGCGACGCGTCCCGGGCGCCGTCCCCGCGTGCGACTGGTCCGCGCCCACCGCGTGGGAGTTCTTCCCGCTCGACGACGCGGCGTTCCCGGCCATCGGCGTGGCCCGCCGTGCCGGTGAGTTCGGGCGCACCGCCCCTGCCGTCCTCAACGCGGCCAACGAGGTGTGCGTCGACGCGTTCATGGCCGGCGACCTGGACTTCCTGGGCATCGTCGACACGGTCGCCGACGTCGTCGACGCACACCTGGCCGATCCCCGGACCGCGGAGGGCGAGCTGAGCGTCGAGCGCGTCCTGGCCGCCGACACGCAGGCGCGCGAGAGCGCCGGCCGGATGATCGCGTCCCGACGCGAGGGAGCGCTCCGATGATGTACGCCCTCGGTGTGATCGTCTTCCTGGTCGGCGTCGCGTTGTCGATCGCCCTGCACGAGGTGGGCCACATGTGGCCGGCGAAGAAGTTCGGCGTCAAGGTCACCCAGTTCTTCGTGGGCTTCGGCCGCACGGTCTGGTCGGTCAAGCGCGGCGAGACCGAGTACGGACTCAAGGCGATCCCGCTCGGCGGCTTCGTCAAGCTCGTCGGCATGCTCCCGCCCGAGCACGAGGTCCGCGACCGCGACGGTCACCTGCTCGTGCGCGCGTCCGACACCGGGCTGTTCACCCAGATGGCGACCGATGCCCGCGCCGCCGAGTACGAGGACATCGACCCGGCCGACGAGGACCGCCTGTTCTACCGGCGCCCCTGGTGGCAGAAGGTCATCGTCATGGCGGGCGGTCCCACCGTGAACCTGGTGATCGCCACCGTCCTGTTCGCCATCTCGTTCATGGCATTCGGCGTGCCGACGCCCACCACGACGGTCTCGCAGGTCTCGGACTGCGCCATCGCCGATGCCGAGGCGGGTCGCGCGTGCACCGACGAGGACCCCGTCACCCCGGCTCGCCAGGCCGGCCTGGAGGCCGGCGACGTCATCACCAGCTTCAACGGCCGGCCCATCGAGGACTGGGACCAGGTCACGACGCTGATCCGCCGCAACGGCGACAACGCCGCCACGATCGGCTACGAGCGCGACGGTGCCCCGCTGGAGGCCACCGTGAACACCTCGGTGCTGGCCCGGGCCTCGATCGACGACCCCGAGCGGGTCGAGAACGTCGGCTTCCTCGGCGTCTCGCCGACCTTCGTCACCGAACGCCAGGGACCGGTCTTCGTCGTCACCGAGATGGGCTCGATGATCGGTCACACGGCCGACGCGCTCGTCCACCTGCCCGTGCGCATGGTCGCCGTCGTGAAGGCGGCGTTCGGCGCCGAGCGCGAGGCCGACGGGCCGATCAGCGTCGTGGGCGCCAGCCGGGTCGCCGGCGAGCTCGTGACGGTCGACGACCCGACCTGGGGAGAGCGGGCCCAGCGCATCATCAGCCTGCTCGCCGGACTCAACCTGTTCCTGTGGCTGTTCAACCTCATCCCGCTGCTGCCGCTGGACGGCGGCCACATCGCCGGTGCCCTGTGGGAGCAGGCACGACGCGTGTTCGCACGCCTGCGAGGCCGCCCCGACCCGGGCTTCGTCGACGTTGCCAAGATGCTGCCCGTCGCCTATGCGGTTGGGCTGCTCCTTATGATCATGGGTGTGGTCCTGATCTATGCCGACATCGTCAACCCGGTGAGAATCTCATGAGCGGCGTCGACCTCGGCATGCCCGAGGCACCGGCTCCGGTGCTCGCCCCGCGCCGTCCCACTCGCAAGATCAAGGTGGGCTCCATCGACGTCGGCGGTGACGCCCCGATCTCGGTGCAGTCGATGACCACGACGCTCACGTCCGACATCAACTCGACGCTCCAGCAGATCGCCGAGCTCACCGCGGCCGGCTGCGACATCGTGCGGGTCGCCTGCCCCAGCCAGGACGACGCCGAGGCCCTGCCCGCGATCGCGAGGAAGTCGCAGATCCCCGTCATCGCGGACATCCACTTCCAGCCCAAGTACGTGTTCGCCGCGATCGACGCCGGCTGTGCCGCCGTGCGCGTCAACCCCGGCAACATCCGCAAGTTCGACGACCAGGTCGGCGCGATCGCCAAGGCGGCCAAGGACGCGGGCGTCTCGCTGCGCATCGGCGTCAATGCCGGCTCGCTCGACAAGCGACTGCTCGAGAAGTACGGCAAGGCCACGCCCGAGGCGCTCGTCGAGTCCGCCGTGTGGGAGGCGTCGCTGTTCGAGGAGCACGACTTCCACGACTTCAAGATCTCGGTCAAGCACAACGACCCCGTCGTCATGGTCAAGGCCTACGAGCTGCTCTCCGAGCGCGGCGACTGGCCCCTGCACCTGGGCGTCACCGAGGCCGGCCCCGCGTTCCAGGGCACGATCAAGAGCGCCACGGCGTTCGGCGCCCTGTTGAGCAAGGGCATCGGCGACACGATCCGCGTCTCCCTCTCGGCCCCGCCGGTCGAGGAGGTCAAGGTCGGCATCCAGATCCTGCAGTCGCTCAACCTGCGCCCCCGCAAGCTCGAGATCGTGTCGTGCCCGTCGTGCGGCCGCGCCCAGGTCGACGTCTACACGCTCGCCGAGCAGGTCACCGCCGGTCTCGACGGCCTCGAGGTCCCGCTGCGCGTGGCCGTCATGGGCTGTGTCGTCAACGGCCCGGGTGAGGCACGCGAGGCCGACCTCGGCGTCGCGTCGGGCAACGGCAAGGGCCAGATCTTCGTCAAGGGAGAGGTCATCAAGACCGTCCCCGAGAGCAAGATCGTCGAGACGCTGATCGAGGAAGCCATGCGCATCGCCGAGACGATGGAGCCGGTCGAGGGCGGACAAGCCTCGGTCAGCGTCTCCTGACGGCGTTATCCTCGTCACATGACCGAGGTCTGCGAGCCCTCCGCGGCGACCTCGTCCTACGTGCGGACGTTGGGGCGTGGCGACCTCGAGCTGATCCACGAGGTCCTCGACCGCCAGCCGCTCATCGACATGTTCGTGCGGCACCGGGTCGACTCCACCCGCCTCGACCGCCGGTGGTTCGGTGCCGAGCTGTGGGGCTACTTCGAGGACGGCGCGATGGTCTCGCTGCTGCACGTCGGCGCGAACGTCGTCCCCGCGCAAGCCACGCCCGCCTCCGTCGCCGCCTTCGGCCACCGGCTGCTGGCCCATGGGCACAAGCCCAGCTCCCTGGTCGGCCCGGCCGCCGCGGTGCTGCCACTGTGGGACGTCGTCAAGGACCAGTGGGGGCCGGCGCGATCGCCCCGCCCCGCGCAGCCGTTCATGGTGCTCGAGCACGACAGTGACGTACCGCTGGACCCTCGCGTGCGGCCCGTGCGGATCGACCAGGTCGACACGCTCTACCCCGCCTGCGTCGCGATGTTCACCGAGGAGGTGGGCGTCCACCCCGAGTCCGTCGGCAGCCCTTCGGGCTATCGAGCCCGGGTCACGCAGCTGGTCTCGATGGGCTGGTCGTGGGCGATCATCGAGGACGACACCGTCCTGTTCAAGGCCGAGGTCGGAGCCGCGACCGACCGCGGCTGCCAGCTGCAGGGCGTCTGGGTGCATCCCGACCTGCGCGGGACCGGTGTCGCGGCCCCCGCGCTGGCCTCCGTCGTCCGGCAGGTGCGCCGTCAGGTGGCGCCGTCGGTCACGCTGTACGTCAACGACCACAACGTCGCTGCCCGCCGTGCCTACGACCGGGTCGGCTTCCGCGAGGTCGAGACCTTCGCCTCCATCCTGCTGTGAAAGGCCCTCATGACCCGTCGCCGTGACCTCGCCCTCGTCGCCGTCCCCTTCGCGGTGTCGGGGGTGATCCACCTCGTCCGCCCCGAGGTGTTCGAGCGGATCGTCCCGAGGTTCCTGCCCCGCCACCGCGAGCTCGTGCTGGCGTCCGGCGTCGCCGAGCTCGTGTGCGCGGCCGCC
>NZ_DAMDLR010000129.1:0-4411 GCF_032084975.1 Aeromicrobium sp. | reverse complement strand
GGCTCGCGTACGCGCAGCTCGTCCTCGACGGGCTGGAGATCCCCTGGCTCGCGATGGCCGGACGGCTCGACGAGTGCGCCACGGTGCTCGAGCGGATGCGACGCCTCGAGCGCACGGTGACGCTTCCGCAGTCGGACGTCGCCATCCTCGGCGCGGAGCTCGTGCTCACGGTGTGGAGCGGGCACGCCGGGGACGTCGTCGACGTGCTCGTGGCGATGGAGGAGACCGACCCGCTCCCGCTGACTCCCGTCACGGCCGCGCTGCTGTGTCGCGCCGGCCGGGTCGACGACGCACGCGATCATCTGGCGCGGTACGCGGTGGACCTCGACCACGACGACTGGTTCTCGATGCTGGCGTGGTGCAACGCGGCGGAGGCGGCGCTGTACGTGGGGGACCGGGCGCTGGCCGCGGATGCGTTGGCGCGGATCACCCCGTTCGCCGGCTTCAGCTGCTCAGCCGGGTCGGGCAACGCGTCGGGCCCCGTCGACCACTACATCGCGTGCGCGCACGCGGCGCTCGGCGACCCGGACACGGCACGGGTCCACGCCGATCGTGCCGAGAAGCTGTGCGCGCAGTGGCAGATCCCGCTGGCCGCGCAACGGTTGCGCGACCAGCGGGACCAGTTCGGCTTCTAGCGCAGGGCCGTCAGCGGGTGCGGGCCAGGACGGGCTCGCCGCCCTCGACATCGACCTGCGGCAGGGCACGGTCGAGCCAGGCCGGCAGCCACCAGTTCCACTTCCCGAGCAGCGTCATCGTGGCGGGGACGAGGATCATCCGCACGATCGTCGCGTCGAGGAACACGGCGGTGGCCATGCCGACGCCGAGCATCTTCACGACCAGGTCGCCCTCGGTCGCGAAGCCGAGGAAGACGACCACCATGATCGCCGCGGCGGCGGTGATGACCTTGCCCGAGGCGGCCAGGCCGTGCACCACGCTGCCCGTCGCGTCACCGGTGTCGAGCCAGCTCTCGCGGATGCGGCTCAGCAGGAACACCTCGTAGTCCATCGACAGCCCGAACAGGATCGCGAAGATCAGGATCGGCACCCAGCTGGACACGGGCGCGGCGTGGTCGATGCCGAGCAGCCCCGCACCCCAGCCCCACTGGAACACCGCCGTCATGACGCCGTAGGCGGCTCCGATCGACAGCAGGTTCATGGCAGCGGCCTTGAGCGGGATCACCACGGACCGGAACACGAGCATCAGCAACAGCACCGAGACGGCCACGACGAACCCGATGACGACCCACAGCCGCTCGGACAGCATGTCCGCGATGTCGGCGAACAAGGGTGTCCGGCCCGTGACCTCGACCCCGTCGGGCAGGTCGGCTCGCAGGTCCTCGACCAGGCCCGACGTGCGGGCATCGGCGGAGCCGAACGCGGGCTCGACCGTGAGCACGCTGACGGCTCCGTCGGGCGAGGCCATCGCCGGCGAGACGGACACGAGCTCGTCATGGCCTGCGAGGGTCTCGCGGACGGAGGCCACCTCGGACGCGTCGACCTTCGAGTGATCGACGACGACCGAGATCGGTCCGTTGGCGCCGGGACCGAACGCGTCGGCGGTCAGGTCGTGGGCGCGGCGCGTGGTCGCCTCGGTCGTCTGGTTGCCGTCGTCCTGGGGCCACGTGCGCATGTCGAGCACCGGAGCCGCCAGGGCGATCATCACGGTCGTGCCCACGAGCGCCCACAGCAGCGGACGTCGCGTGACATGAGCGGCCCAGCGAGCCGTCAACGGTCGCTCGGTGGGCACCCGGCCACGGCGCAGGCCGCGGGACAGGACCTTGCGGCCGGCGAACCGGCACAGCACCGGGACCAGCGTCAACGCCGTGAGCATGACGGCCACCACGGCGATCGCGGTGGACCATCCGAAGGTCGAGAACGTCGGCAGGCCGGCCAGGCCCAGTCCCAGCAGCGAGATCAGGACGGTCAGCGAGGCGAACACGACGGACTTGCCGGCGGTCGCGAGGCTGCGACCTGCCGCCTCCTCGACGGCGTGGCCCTGCGCGAGGAACTCCGAGTGCCGGCTGACCAGCAGCAGGGCGTAGTCGATGCCGACGCCGAGGCCGACCATGGACGCGACCATCGGGGCCGAGGTCGAGACGTCCATCGTGGCGGCCAGGATCGTGACACCGGCGGACCCGATCGCGAGCCCCGAGACCGCCACGAGGACGGGCAGCCCGGCGGCGACGGCCGAGCCGAAGGCGATCAGCAGGATCAGCACGGCCGCGCCGACGCCGATCAGCTCGCCGTAGCCCTTGATCGGGGCGCTCGCGGTCGAGGGCTGGTCGCCGCCCAGCTCGACTTGGTACCCGGCGTCGCGGGTGGCTTCGACCGCCTGGTCGAGTGGCTCGATGTCGCCCATCAGGTCCGGATGGGTGACCTCGACGTCGTACGCGAGGTGCACGACGGCTGTCCGGCCGTCGTCGCTGATGCGGGCCGGACTGACGCTCGAGACGTGCGCGACGTCCTGCAGGCGCTCGCCGAGTGCCGTCAGGACGGACGCGGGGACCACCCGGTCGTCGTGGACCACGACGTTGGCCGAGGCGTTGCCGGAGTCCGGCAGGTGGTCGCGCAGCAACTCGATCCCGTGTTGGGACTCGGCGCCGGGCACGTTCCAGTCGTCCTGGGTCGAGCCGCCGAACGTGGAGGCGGCGGCGATCACGCAGGCGGCGACGATCAGCCAGCCGACGAGCGTGCGCCAGGGGTGCAGGGCCGTCATGCGGCCGAAGCGGTACAAGAGGGAGGACATGGTCTCGCGGTTCCTTCGGTGGAGGGTTGTTCCTTGCCACCGAGAGTCGGTCCGAGACCTTGCGCCCGACTTGGCGGTGACTTGGAGCCCGATCGGGCACGACCTCCGATGAACCGCGTGCCCTCACCCTGATACCGCGGGTTGCTGGGCGCCGGTGACTCAGCGTCCGTTCGCGGCGGGAAATGGACGTTGAGTCACCGCCCAGCCTCAGCCCAGCGCGTCCTGGGCGGCCTGGGCCGCGGCGACGTTGTCCGGAGCAGCCAGCGCGGCCTCGGCGGCGGCCTGGCACTGCTCGAGCGTGACCTGTGAGAGGCGCGAGCCCACGGCGCGGACGGCCGAGGCGGCACACGACAGCGAGGTGACGCCCAGTCCCGTCAGCACGACCGCGAGCAGGGGATGGGCGGCAGCCTCACCGCACACGCCGACCGGCTTGCCCGCGCGCTGGCCCGCCTGGGCGACCAGCTTGATCGAGGCCAGCAATGCCGGCTGCCACGGATCCGTGAGGTCGCTCAGCGTCGGCGCCATCCGGTCGGCCGCGAACGTGTACTGGGACAGGTCGTTCGTGCCGATCGAGACGAAGTCGAGGTGCTCGAACAGGCGGTCGGCCAGCAGCACGGTGGACGGCGTCTCGATCATGATCCCGGCCTGCAGGTCCCGCTCCCGGACGCGCTCGGCGAACCACTTCGCCTCGGACTCGGTGGTGACCATCGGCGCCATGACGCGCACGTCGGCGCCGGTGCGGTCACGCGCGGCGGCGATCCCGTCGAGCTGGCGATCGAGGATGCCGGGGTCGGCCAGCCCGATGCGCAGGCCGCGGACGCCGAGCGCCGGGTTCGGCTCGTCCGGCTGGTTGGCGAACGCGAGCGGCTTGTCGGACCCGGCGTCGAGCGTGCGGACGATGACCTTCTTGTCGCCCATCGCCTCGAACACGGCGGCGTACAGGTGGGTCTGCTCCTCGACGGTCGGCTCGGTGGAGCGGTCGAGGAACAGCAGCTCCGTGCGGAACAGGCCCACGCCCTCGATCGGCTCGGCGGCCGCGACGCGCGCACCCGCGCCGTCCTGCACGTTCGCGAGGACCTGGATCGGGTGGCCGTCGGACGTGCTGCCGGGGCCGGTCCACTGTGCGGCGGCCTCGCGGTTGAGACGGTCCTGCTCGACCAGCCCGGCGACCTGTTGCTCGTCGGGATCGACCGTGACGGTGCCGGACGTGCCGTCGACGGCGACGCGTGAGCCGGCGGCGACCTGGTCGAGGTCGGTCACGGCGACGACACAGGGGATCCCCAGCTGGCGGGCGATGATCGCGGTGTGGCTGGTGGAGCCGCCCAGCTGCGTCGCGATCGCGACGACCTTCGACGGATCGAGTCCCGCGGTGTCGGCGGGCGCGAGGTCGTCGGCCAGCAGGACCGAGGGCTCGTCGGGCTGGGGGATGCCGGGCTCGGGCAGCTCGAGGAGCTCGGCGACGATCCGGTCGCGCACGTCGTACAAGTCGGTCACGCGCTCGGCCATGACGCCGCCGGCGGCGGTGAACATCGCCGCGAGCTCCTCGATCGCGCCGGCGGTCGCGGTGGCCGGGCCCTCACCCTGCGCCGCGTGCTTGGCGACGAACGTGGCCAGGCCGCGGTCCTCGGCCAGGGCGGCGGTGGCCGAGAGCACCTCGGAAGCCGCG
>NZ_DAMDLR010000128.1:0-4443 GCF_032084975.1 Aeromicrobium sp. | reverse complement strand
TGTCCGACTTCGCCGACGGCGACCTCGAAGCCGCCTACCTCGCCGTGACGACCGGCGGTGCGCGATGACCGTCTCGCTGCCGGCGGCGGTGCTCGCCGAACGGGTGCGGGCCCGGCACAGTGCGTCATCGCGGTTCGCCGCGCTGGGCCTGCTGCTGTGCGTGTTGCAGGGGCTGGGGTGGTGGTTCGTCGCGACGTCGGCCATGCCGGACTGGGGAGGGCTGCTGGGTTGGCAGACGCTCTACGCCACCGGCCTGTTCGCGCCCGTCGTGACTCTGCTCGCCACGACGACGGTCGCGCGGGAGGCCGCGGCGCGCGAGGGTGGGACGTGGGCGCGCCCGTTGTCGCCGCACACGGCGTTCCTCGCGCGGATGCTGGTCCTCGCGTGGCAGTCGTTGCTGCTCCACGCCGCGGTCACCCTGCCGTTGCTCGGATTCGGGATGCTCGGCGGGTTGACCGCGCCGCCGATCGCCCGGTTCGTCGCGCTGTGGATCGTGTTCTGGGCCGGCTCGTTGCTGCCGCTGTCGCTCACGGTCGTCGCCGCGCCCCGCCTCGGGATGATCGCGACGATCGGTCTCGCGCTCGTCTGGCAGATCGCCGGCACGGTGTTCGCGGAGTCATCCGCGTGGTGGGCGCAGCCGTGGACCTGGGCCGTGCGAGCGGCGCTGCCCGTCCTCGGCATCCACCAGAACGGCGTGCGCCTCGAGCAGGACTCGCCCGTGCGGGGATGGAGCCCGCTGTTGCCAGAGCTGATGGCGGTGCTGCTCGCGGTCGTCGTCGTCGCCGTGGCCGCCGCGCGGGCCGGGGTCGTCACCGACCCCACGATCATCGGCCTGGCACGGCTGCGCCGGCGCGCGGCACCCGCCGACGACTCCTTGCCCTTCCACGACGCGGCGTCAGCTCACGACCCGGCGTCCAGCCACGACCCGGCGCTCCCCGCCGAGCGACGTGACCTCGCGACCGGCCCGTCCCGGGGTGAGGTCCGACGAGGGCGGCCCGGCTTCGTGCACGCCCAGTGGATCCTGTTGCGTACCGACGCGATCCCTGCTTCGGTCGTCGCCTCGCTCACGGCGGTGGCGCTCGTCGGACTGGTGTGGAACACGACGTACGTCACCGGGTTTGCGACGTGGTTCCTCGTCCCGCTCGGCGCGTGCGTCCTCGGCTGCCTGGCGTGGTCGGCGAACGAGGGCGGGTGGCGGATCACGGTCCTCCGGGGCCGTCCCGCGCAGCACGCCGCCGCCCTGCTCACGCTCTGCGCGGGTCTGCTCGCGGTCGTCGTCGCATGGACGATGCTCGTCGCCGCGCTGAGCCGCGGTTCGCACGGCATCTCGTTCGCCTACCCCACCTTGTCGTTCGCGGTCGGCGCCATGGTGCTGACCGTCGGTCTGTGGCTCACCACCCGGTTCGGCCCCGACGCGTCGGTCGCCACGACGCTCGTCATCCTCGTCTTCAGCCTCGTGTTCGGTGGGACGTGGATGGCCGATGGACCGCTGTGGCTCGTCGGCGTCCTCGGTTGGCCGCTCACCGCGACCACACCCGACCGACTGTTCGTGGCGCTCGGCCTCGCCGCGCTCGTGAGCTCCGCGGCGACGGCCGCGTGGCTCCTGGCCCTGCGCCGCGCCGCCACCTGCTGACCCCACCCGATCAGCGACCGCCCGCCGACACCGCAGGACTTTCTCTGCGGTGTCGGCGCCGTGGGTGGTGGCGCACGCAGTGAGGATGGTGACGGCATGACGATCTGGCACCTCGCCGAGCATCACGACTGGTATGCGGCCCGACAGCAGGGTGAGCATCACGCCTCGACGCGGGGAGCGACGATCGTCGGGGCGGCCGTGATCCCGCAGGGCGGGGACGAGTGGAGGGACCTGCTCGACGTCGCGGGGCGGACGACCGGCAAGCGCGTCCGGCGCGGTGTCCTTTGCGGTTCCGGCCCGCCGCTCTCGCGCCGACAAGGTTGCGAGTTCTTGCCTGAGGCCTGGGTGTCGAGAGGGTGCCCCCCGGTGGGGTCGTGCTTGAATCCAGCCTTCGGTCAGCGAGTACCGCTGTCACCCACCTCGACCGGAAGGCCGCTCATGTCGTCAACGCCTCCGTCCTCGCCACCGCCCCCGTCCTCGACGTCGGCGACGCCCCCGGCCTCACCGTCTGTCACGACACGGCGCCGGTCCCTCCACCAGACGGCCCCTGCGCAGGCCCCGTCGTCGTCACAGGGCACGCCCGTGTCGCGTCGCGGGGTCGAGCGTCGCAGCATCGACGTCGTGCCGGCCGCCGAGCGCACGGGCACCCCTACCAGCCAGTTCACCCTCTGGTTCGGCGCGAACATGCAGATCACGGCCGTCGTCGACGGTGCCCTGGCCGTGGTGTTCGGTGCCGACGCGTTGTGGGCGATCATCGGTCTGCTGCTCGGCAACATCGCGGGCGGGATCGTGATGGCGCTGCACTCCGCGCAGGGGCCGCGGCTGGGTCTGCCGCAGATGATCAGCAGCCGCGCCCAGTTCGGCGTCTACGGTGCGGCCCTGCCGTTGGTCCTCGTCGTCCTCATGTATCTGGGGTTCGCCTCGACGGGGACGGTGCTGTCGGGGCAAGCGATCAACCACATGCTGAGGACGGACATCCCGGCCGTCGGCATTCTCGTGTTCGGCGTGCTCACGGTCGTCGTGGCCACGTTCGGATACCACTACATCCACATGCTCGGCCGGATCGCGACGGTGACCGGGATCCTCGGCTTCGGGTACCTGTTCGTCCAGCTCCTCTCCCAGCACTCCCTGTCGGACCTGCTCGGCCAGAGGCCGTTCGACCTCGCGACGTTCCTGCTCGCCATGTCGGTCTCGGCGGGATGGCAGCTCGTCTACGGCCCCTACGTCGCCGACTACTCCCGCTACCTGCCAGCGAACACCCCCGAGTCCCACACGTTCGCGGGGACGTTCCTCGGCAGCGTCATCGGCAGTCAGATCGCGATGACGCTCGGCGCGCTCATCGCCGCGTACTCGGGAAAGGCGTTCGTGGCCAACCAGGTCGGGGCGCTCGGTGACCTCGCCGGACCGGCTGTGATGGCGTTCGTCATCTACCTCGTCATCGTCGTCGGCAAGCTCGCCGTCAACTGCCTCAACGCGTATGGCGGGTTCATGACGATCCTCACGACGATCTCAGGCTTCACCGGCCGCGATCGCATC
This sequence comes from Aeromicrobium sp., assembly GCF_032084975.1. Lineage (GTDB taxonomy): Bacteria > Actinomycetota > Actinomycetes > Propionibacteriales > Nocardioidaceae > Aeromicrobium. The sequence goes on along the minus strand of NZ_DAMDLR010000128.1, from coordinate 1,274 downwards.
AGCCGCAGCACGCGGGCGCTGCTCATCGGGGCGTTCGTGCTCGTGTCGCTCCTGGTGGCACTCCTGGCGAGCAAGGATTTCATCGACAATTTCAAGAACTTCATCCTCGTCCTGCTCATGGTGTTCACGCCGTGGAGCGCCATCAACCTCGTCGACTACTACCTCGTCAGCAAGGAGAGGGTCGACATCCCGGCCCTCTACGACCCACGCGGTCGTTACGGCGCGTGGAACACCGGCGCGCTGGTCACGTACGTCATCGGGATCGTCGTGCAGATTCCGTTCCTCGCCCAGAAGCTCTACACCGGGCCGTTCACCGAGATGCTCGGTGGCGTGGACATCAGCTGGATCGTGGGACTGGTCGTCACCGCGGGGATCTACTACCCCCTGGCTCAGCGGCAACGGCTCGCTCCTGACCGGATGATCTACCCGCCCGGGAGGACGGCCGACGACCACTGACCGAGCCCCCGCAGACGACACCACAGCGGCACCGCAGACCGGAGACATGTCGGCCTGCGGTGCCGCTGCCTATATGGGGCCGGTGCCTGTGTCTGATCCGTGGCTGTCGGTGTCGCCACGTCGGCGCCGGTGTCCGCCGCCGTCAGGCAGCGCGCTCCCACAACACGGGGAACAGCGGGTGGTCGAGCGGGGCGCCGTCGGGCAGCTCGTCCTCGAGGCCGGGGAAGGGAGGGGAGGTCGTCCAGGCGCGGGGGGCGTGGCGCATCTCCTCACCGAGGAACCGCAACGACAGGACGCGGCGACGGTTCGTGCCCGACACCCCGCCCGCAGCGTGGAGTGTGGCCATGTTGAAGAACACCGCGTCGCCGGGCTCGAGTTCCCACCCGAGGACGCGGAACTCCTCCGGATGCGCGTCGATGTCGGGCAGCTCGGCGAGGCTTCCCTCGGGGAACCACTTCGCCTGGTCGTCGAGGAAGGTCCGCGGCATGAACCACGGCCCGAGGTGGGAGCCGGCGACGAACTCCAGGGTCGACTCCCGCGCCACCGGGTCGACGGGGAACCACATCGAGACGTTCTGCGCGCCGGCGACGTTGTAGTAGGGCTGGTCCTGGTGCCACGGGGTGCGTTGGCGGGTTCCGGGCTCCTTGACGAGAACGTGGTCGTGGTAGAGCCGCACCTGCCGGGCGCCCATGAGCTCGCCCGCGACCCGCGCGACGCCGGACTCCCTGGCGAAGCGTTCGATCGCCGGGATGCGCTGCCAGGAGTGGGCTGACCCCGTTTTGTAGGTCCGGTGGTTCTGGGAGTCGTCCTGTCGCCCG
>NZ_DAMDLR010000127.1:2816-4514 GCF_032084975.1 Aeromicrobium sp. | reverse complement strand
TCCACCGCACCGCCGGCACCGACACCCACCACCACACCGACGCCCACGAACGCCTCCAACAACTCGAAGACTGATCCACAGGGCGATGACCGCCCGCGTCTTCGTCCACAGGCATCGCTCGGTCCCTGTCGCCGGCGCACGGTCCCCGGCAGGCTCGTCGCATGACAGACGCCGACAACACAGGTGCCGACAATCGGGTGCTGCTGCGCGGCCGCGTCGCTGACGTGGCCGAGCAGCGCATCCTGCCCAGCGGGGACGAGATCGTCTCCTTCCGGTTGATCGTGGACCGCAGCGCCGCGGCGAAGCGGCGCTCTCGCCAACTGGTCGACACGTTCGACTGCTCGGCGTGGACCGCACGACTGCGGACGAAGGCGATGAAGCTGCAGCCGGGCGACCGGATCGAGGTCAGCGGCGAGCTGCGGCGTCTCTTCTCCAGCCGCGGGGGAGGGCTCTCGAGTCGGGTGTTCGTGGACCTCGGGTCCCTCAGTCGGCTGCGTGACGCCCCGGTAGCCTCGACGACATGACCTTGGCCGCGACCGAGGGCGCGCTCGTCGACGCCCATGATGCGGTCCTGTTGGATCTCGATGGTGTCGTCTACCGCAGTCACGCCGCGGTCCCGGGGGCCGTCGAGGCGCTCACCAGCGTGGGCGACACGCGGCTGGCCTACCTGACGAACAACGCCAACCGGCGCCCCGAGACTGTCGCCGAGCACCTGCAGCAGCTGGGACTCCCCGCCGAGGTCGAGGACATCATCACCTCGGCCCAGGCGATCGCTGGTGTGATGGCGCGTGACCTGCCCCGGGGCAGCGCGGTGCTGACCGTCGGCGGCGAGGGTCTGCACACTGCTCTGACCGAACGCGGTCTCGTGCCGGTCGCCGACCGGCATGGCGCGCGCATCGCCGCCGTCGTGCAGGGTTACGCTCCCGCGATCGGCTGGACGGACCTGGCGGAGGCGGCCTACGCGATCCAGGCGGGGGCGCCCCACTACGCGAGCAACACCGACCTCACGATCCCGACGTCCGACGGCATCGCGCCCGGGAACGGCGCGCTCGTGCACGCCGTCCAGTTGGCCACCGGCGTCCAGCCGGTGATCGCCGGCAAGCCGTTCGCCCCGCTGTTCGAGGAGACGATGGCGCGCCTGGACTCGCGGTCTCCGCTGATGGTGGGTGATCGGCTGGACACCGACATCCGCGGTGCCCGCAGCGCGGGGATCCTCTCGCTGTGCGTCCTCACGGGCGTCAACAGCCTCGCCGACGTCGTCGCCGCCGATCCGCAGGACCGGCCCGACTTCATCGGCGCCGACCTGGCGTCCCTGCACGAGACCCATGCCGAGGTCGTCGTCGAGGGCGACCGGGCTCACTGCGGCGAGGCCACCGCCGAGCTCGACGGCGATCGCGTCCGGGTGACCTCCGGTGCCGGGACCACGGCGGCCCTGCGGGCGGTTGTGGCGCTGGGCTGGGCGTGCCGCGACGAATCAGGCCGTGCCGTCACCGTCGATGAGACAATCGACGCATGACGACCGAACCGTCCGACGTGGTCGAAACGCCCGCCGGCTCGCCGATCGAGTCCGCCGTCGCCGAGCTCGACGGGCTCGCAACGCTGCCGGTCGAGGATCACCCGGCCGTCTTCGAAGGCATCCACCGCGTGTTGCGCGACCAGCTCGCCGGGACCCCCGGCGCGCACGCGTGACCCGATGAG
>NZ_DAMDLR010000127.1:381-2716 GCF_032084975.1 Aeromicrobium sp. | reverse complement strand
CGAGCGCCAGCGAGTGAACTGTTCAGCATCACGAGTCGGGCCATCGTCCTACCTTCGTTGCTTTGAGGCGGTGGCCCGATGAGCGAGCGCCAGCGAGTGAACTGTTCAGCATCACGAGTCGGGCCATCGTCCTACCTTTGTTGCTCTGAGGCGGTGGCCCGATGAGCCGCCGCGTCCGGCTCGACGCCGAGCTCGTGCGTCGAGGTCTCGCCCGCTCGCGCGAGCAGGCCGCCGGCCTCATCGAGGCCGGCCGGGTCAAGGTCGCCGGCACCACGGCGAGCAAGCCGGCCACCCAGATCACCACCGACCAGCCGATCGTCGTGCGCGAGGACGCCGACGATCCCGGTTGGGCCTCGCGCGGGGCGCACAAGCTGCTCGGCGCACTGGAGGTCTTCGAACCGCTCGGCCTGCAGGTCGCCGGACGTCGGGCTCTCGACGCGGGCGCGTCCACCGGTGGGTTCACCGACGTGCTGCTGCGCCGCGAGATCCGCGAGGTCGTCGCGGTCGACGTCGGCTACGGCCAACTCGTCTGGTCGCTGCAGTCCGACGACCGCGTCCACGTCTTCGACCGCACCAACATCCGCGCGATCGACACCGAGCTGATCGGCGGCCCGGTCGATCTCGTCGTCTCGGACCTCTCCTTCATCTCGCTGCGGCTCGTGCTGCCGGCCCTGATGTCGGTGTGCCGCGACGACGGCGACATGGTCCTGATGGTCAAGCCCCAGTTCGAGGTCGGCCGCGAGAACCTCGGCAAGAACGGCGTCGTCCGCGACCCGGCACTGCACGCCTCGGCCGTCCACGGCGTGACGACCGCGGCCTGGGCCGGGGGCTGGGGCACCCGCGCCCTCGCGCCCAGTCCGCTCCCGGGCCCGGCGGGCAACGTCGAGTACTTTTGTTGGCTGAGGACCGATGCGCCCGAGCCCGAGCTCGCGGCGGCCGAGGCCGCCGTCGCGGCCGGACCTCTCGCGGCGAACGAAGGAGGCGGACCATGAGGACCGTGCTGCTGGCCGTGCACGTCGACCGCGAGGGCGCGCCGCGCATCGCCGCCGACTTCGCCAAGGTCCTCCAGGACGCGGGCATCCGCGTGCGGACGCTCGAGACCGACATCGACGCGCTCACCGCGGCCGGTGCCGTGGACCTGGACTGCGTCCCGACCGCGCCCGGCGCGTCGAAGGACTGCGAGCTGGCGGTCGTCTTCGGTGGCGACGGCACGATCCTGCGCGCCGCCGAGGTCTGCCGCGGCACGGGAACCCCGCTGCTGGGCGTCAACCTCGGACACGTCGGCTTCCTGGCCGAGGCCGACGAGGAGGACCTCGCGGACGTGGCCCGGCACGTCGTCGCCGGCGGCCTGACCGTCGAGGAGCGACTCACCGTCGACGTCCGCGTGTTCCACGAGGGCGAGGTCGTCGCCACGAACTGGGCCCTCAACGAGGCCTCGGTCGAGAAGGCCTCCCGCGAGCGCATGCTCGAGGTCGTCATCGAGATCGATGGCCGTCCCGTCTCGCGGATGGGCTGCGACGGGGTCGTGTGCGCGACGCCGACCGGCTCGACCGCCTACAACTTCAGTGCCGGTGGACCGGTGGTGTGGCCCGAGGTCTCGGCGCTGCTCATGGTGCCGATCAGCGGGCACGCCCTGTTCGCACGGCCCATGGTGGTGTCGCCCGAGTCCACCCTCGCCGTCGAGGTCGTCGGCCACTCGAGCTCGGGGATCCTGTGGTGCGACGGTCGCCGGGCGGCCGAGCTGCCCATCGGCGCCCGCGTCGAGGTGCGCCGTGGCACCGAGCCGGTTCGGCTGGCACGCGTCCACCCGGCGTCGTTCGCCGACCGACTCGTGCGCAAGTTCGAGCTGCCCGTCGCGGGCTGGCGCGGCTCCGCCGAGGCGCGACGCACGTCCGGTGGCCGCTGATGTGGCACTACCTGCGGCTCGAGTCGCTCGGCGTCATCGAGGAGGCCGAGCTGGAGCTCGGCCCCGGGTTCACCGTCATCACGGGTGAGACCGGTGCCGGCAAGACGATGGTCGTGACCGCGCTCGGGCTGCTGCGCGGTGAACGGGCCGACCTGGCCCTCGTGCGGCGCGGGTCCGACCGGGCGCGGATCGAGGCCTCGGTCGTGCCGACGCCCGAGGTCACCGCGCTCGTCGAGGAGGCCGGCGGGCAGGTCGACGACGAGCTCGTGCTCGCCCGTGTCCTGACCAGCCAGGGACGCAGCCGCGCGCTGGCCGGCGGCACCACGGTCCCGGCCGGCCTGCTCTCCCGGCTCTCCGACAGCCTGGTCGCGGTCCACGGCCAGTCCGACCAGCAGCGCCTCGTCCGCCCGCAGGAGCAGCGCCACGCGC
>NZ_DAMDLR010000127.1:0-239 GCF_032084975.1 Aeromicrobium sp. | reverse complement strand
ACTGCAGGAGCTGAAGGCCAGGCTGCACGACCTGCGGACCCACGCGGGGGAGCGGCTGCAGCGACTCGACCTGCTGCGCCACGGTCTCGACGAGATCGACGCCGTCGACCCCCAACCGGGTGAGGACGAGGAGCTGGTCCAGCGAGAGAACCGGCTCGCGCACGCCGAGGCCCTCGCCGCGGCCGCCTCCGGCGCGACCGCCGTGCTGTCCGAGGACGAGAGCTCGGCCGCCGCGGCCC
>NZ_DAMDLR010000126.1:0-4613 GCF_032084975.1 Aeromicrobium sp. | reverse complement strand
CCGTGATCGACGACCACGGCCCGCGCGTCGACGCCTCGGCGCCGCACGAAGAAGGCGACCACGGCGGCGAGCGCGAGCGAGTCGGCGCCCCCGGACACGGCCACGACGCTGCCGGGCTCGAGGTGCGGCTCGACCAGCCGGCGAGCCCGCGCGACCAAGGGGTCCAGTCGGCTCATTCGGACCCGCCCTCGGCCGTGGCTGATGCGGAGCGGTGAGTGAGCGTCCGAACGCGACGCGGAACGGACGCTGAGGCACCGCCCCCCAGCCGCCCGCGGGGGCCGAGGGAGAGCGGTGAGTGAGCGCCCGAACCGCACGCGAAACGGACGCTGAGGCACCGCCCCCCAGCCGCCCACGGGGGTCGAGGGAGAGCGGTGAGTGAGCGCCCGAACCGGACGCGAAACGGACGCTGAGTCACCGCTCCACCCCAGCCTCAGCCGTGGACGCGGGCGACCCAGGACCTCGGGTCCGCGATCTCGGCGCGCGTCGGCAGGTGGGAGGCCTCGGCCCAGACCGCGTCGAAGCCGTCCTTGCCGACCTGGTCGGTGACCGAGCGGACGAACTTGGCGCCGTCGCTGTACTGGCGCATCTTCGCCTCGTAGCCCAGCAGGCGGCGGACCACCTTCGACAGGGCCGAGCCCGAGCCGCGGCGCTTCGTGAACTTGCGGCGGATCTCGGCGACGCTCGGCACGATGTCGGGCCCGATGTCGTCCATCACGACGTCGGCATGACCCTCGAGCAGCGACATCATCCCCGTGATCTGGTCGACGATGGCGCGCTGCTGCTCGTTCTGGAAGAGGTCGGAGAGCGACTTGTCCGACTCGCCGCGCACGATCCGGACCAGCTCGGGGAGCGCCTCGGTGACCATCCCGGTCACGGCGCCGCCGCCGATGTCGGTCGCCTGCATCATCTCGTCGACCTTCGCGAGCATGTGGTCGCGCATCCACGGCACAGCCGTGAACTGCGCCCGGTGGGTCTCCTCGTGCAGGCAGACCCAGCGGCGGAAGTCGGAGGGGTCGACGTCCAGCTCGCGCTCGACGTGGACGATGTTCGGCGCGACCAGCAGCAGCCGGCCGGGCCCGGCCTCGCCCTCGGCGAACGGATCGAACTGTCCGAGCACCTTGCCGCCCAGGAACGCCACGATCGCCCCGAACTCGGCACCGGTGACCCGGCTGCCGACGGCGCCCGGCAGGCCGGTGGGCATCTTGCCCTCGGCCGTGAGCTTGGCGTCGAGGGGACGCAACAGGACCTCGAACGAAGCGAGGTTGGCGTCGGCCCAGCGCGGACGGTCGACGACGAGCACGGGCGTCGGGTACGCCGGGACGAGGCCCGTGAACTCGCGGACGGGGCCCTCGGCGACCCGGGAGGCCTCGCGCAGCTCGGCCACGACGTCCTGGACTTCGGCGCCGCTCAGCTCGGGGCCGGGCCGCATGAGTCGGCGTGCCGTGGACCGCGCGACGTTCCAGTCGATCATGGCGTCCAACCTACGGCCTGCGCCCTCGGCCGTCCCCGCCCCACTTTTGGAGCGCGTTTACGCCTGCGAGGTCGCATCCGGCGTAAGACTGCTCCAAAAGTGGAGGAGCGGCTGCCGGAGCGACCGCCCTCGGTGCGAGCTCTCAGCGCGGACCGACGTCGAGGACCCGCACGACGGGCTCGCCGGCCTCGTCCGAGGCGTCGAGGTCGACCTCGGCGCTGATGCCCCAGTCCCGGTCGCCCTCGGGATCCTCGAAGACCTGGCGGACCCGCCACGTGCGGGCGGTCTCGTCCTCGACCATGAACAGCTCGGGACCGCGCGCCTGGGGGCCGCTGCCCATCGTGGCCCGCCCGGTCGCCGCGGCCGCCTCGTCGTACTCCTCGCGGTACTCCAGGATCGCCTCGCGCCACGCCATCGCGTCCCAGCCGTCCTCCTTGTCGAGGTCGCCCAAGGCGTCCCACCGGCCGAAGGCCGCCAGCTCGACGCGGCGGAACATCGCGTTGCGCACCAGGACGCGGAACGCCCGCGCGTTCGCGGTGAGGGGCCGTGGCGTCTCGGCGCCCGTCGCCTTCGGCCGCACGTCGGCGGGGTCCTGGCCGGGAGCGATGAGCTGCTCCCACTCGTCGAGCAGGCTGGAGTCGGTCTGGCGGACCAGCTCGCCCAGCCACTCGGTCAGGTCCGTGAGCTCGTCGTCGCGCACCGCGGTGGGCACCGTCCGCACGAGCGTCTTGTAGACGTCCGACAGGTACCGCAGCACCATCCCCTCGGACCGCGCCAGCTGGTAGTCCGAGACGACCTCGGAGAACGTCATCGCGCGCTCCCACATCTCGCGCACGACGGACTTGGGGCGCAGCTCGTGGTCGGCGACCCACGGATGGCCCTGGCGGTACATCTCGTAGGCGGAGTCGAGCAGTTCGCGCAGCGGCTGCGGGTGCTCGACGTCCTCGAGCAGCTCCATCCGCTCGTCGTACTCGATGCCGTCCATCTTCATCTCGGCGACGGCCTCGCCGCGCGCCCGGAACCGCTGCGCGTTGATGATCGGCCGGGGGTCGTCGAGCGTCGCCTCCACGACCGAGACGACGTCGAGCGCGTACGTCGGCGACTCTCGGTCGAGCAGGTCGAACGCGGCGACCGCGAACGGCGACAGCGGCTGGTTGAGCGCGAAGTTGGCCTGCAGGTCGACTGTCAGGCGCAGGGTGCGTCCTTGGGCGTCCGGCGGCTCGATCCGCTCGACGACCTCGCCCGCCAGCAGCGCCTCGATGATGTGGTCGACCTCGGCGAGCAGGCGGTCCTGCGACTCCTCGGTCTCGCCGCTCTCGCGGATGAGGTGCTCGAGCGCGGCCCGGGCATCACCGGGGCGGGTGATGACGTCGAGCACCATCGCGTGGCTGACCCGCATCCGCGAGACGAGCGCCTCGGGGGTCCCGTTCACGAGCCGGTCGAACGTGCCCTGGCCCCACGACACGAAGCCCTCCGGCGGCTTCTTGCGCTGGATGCGCTTGAGCTTCTTCGGGTCGTCGCCGGCCTTGCGCACGAGCTTGGCGTTCTCGATCTCGTGCTCGGGCGCCTCGACGACCACGTGGCCGATCGTGTCGAAGCCGGCGCGACCCGCGCGGCCGGCGATCTGCTGGAACTCGCGCACCTGGAGATGGCGTTGGCGGGTGCCGTCGTACTTGCTCAGGCCGCTGAACAGCACCGTGCGGATCGGCACGTTGATGCCGACGCCGAGCGTGTCCGTGCCGCACACGACCTTCAGCAGGCCCTGCTGCGTGAGCGTCTCGACGAGGCGGCGGTACCGCGGCAGCATCCCCGCGTGGTGCACGCCGATGCCCATCCGGATGAGCCGCGACAGCGTCTTGCCGAACGCGGAGGTGAAGCGGAAGTCGCCCAGTGCCTCGGCGATCGCGTCGCGCTCGGCGCGGGTCGCGACCTTGGCGCTGGCCAGCGCCTGGGCGCGCTCGAGCGCCGCGGCCTGCGAGAAGTGGACGACGTAGACCGGGGTCTGGTGCGTCTCGACGAGCTGCTCGAGCGTCTCGTGGACCGGTGTGGTGACGTACTCGGTGACGAGCGGGACCGGTCGTTCGACCGAGGTGACGGCGACGGTCTCGCGGCCGGTGCGGCGGGCCAGGTCGGCCTCGAGCCGTGTCGTGTCGCCCAGCGTCGCGGACATGAGCAGGAACTGGGCACGCGGCAGCTCGATGAGCGGCACCTGCCACGCCCAGCCGCGCTCGGGATCGGCGTAGTAGTGGAACTCGTCCATCACCACGAGGCCGATGTCGGCCACGGCGCCCTCGCGCAGTGCCATGTTGGCCAGGATCTCGGCCGTGGCGGCGATGATCGGGGCATCCGCGTTGACCGCGGCGTCGCCCGTCACCATGCCGACGTTCTCGGCTCCGAAGATCTCGCACAGGTCAAAGAACTTCTCGCTCACCAGGGCCTTGATGGGAGCGGTGTAGACACTGCACTCGCCGCGGGCGAGCGCAGCGCCCATGGCCGCCGTCGCCACGAGGCTCTTGCCCGAGCCCGTCGGGGTCGCCAGCACGACGTTCGATCCCGAGACCAGCTCGAGGATCGCCTCGTCCTGCGCCGGGTAGAGCGTGAGCCCACGCGACTCGACCCACTGCATGATCGCCTCGTGGACGACGTCGACATCGTCGGTACGGCCGGGTGGGAGCAGGTCCACCAGGCGTGACGCGACCGCACTCAGGCCCGGCATGCGCACCCCACCATCGCGGCGGCGACGCGGTCGAGCGCGGCCTGGGTGACGAACGGGTTGACGTCCTCGGTGCCGTTCGCCATCACGGCGAAGGCCACCGGCCGGCCACCGGACAGGGTCGCGACACCCGCCAGGGTGTGGACTCCGGTCAGCGTCCCGGTCTTGGCGCGGACCAGGCCACGGGCGTCGCCGAGCTGGCCGTACCGGTCGTCGAGCGTTCCGCTGTATCCCCCGACGGGCATGCCGCTGAGGATCGATGCGAGCCGCGGCGTCCGAGTCGCGGCCGCGACCGCGTCGGCGAGCGTCCGCGCCGCGATGCGGTTCTGGCGCGAGAGACCACTGCCGTCGTGGAGGACCAAGCCCTCCGTCGACACGCCCGCGCGGTCCAGGGAGGCCTGCACCGCCGCCGCGCCGCCGGCGAACGAG
>NZ_DAMDLR010000125.1:0-4722 GCF_032084975.1 Aeromicrobium sp. | reverse complement strand
GCAGGCGCCCCGCCCCCCGCAGGCGGTGGTCCCCGCGGAGCCCGGCAGGACACGACGCCGCCGCGGCCCCCTGATGCTGCTCATCGCCGTGGCCCTGCTCGCGGCCACCGCCCTGCTCGGCTGGTACCTGGCGATCGGCCGGTACGAGACCGTGCCCAACCTCGTCTCGATGGAGCGCGCGGAGGCCGTCAAGACCGGCGAGGCTGCCGGTTTCACGGTCGAGATCGGCGAGCCCGCGTACTCCGAGGTCGTCGAGAAGGGAGCGGTCATCTCGACCGACCCCGATCCGGGCTCGCGCCTGCTGCCCGACGAGGTCGTCACGCTGACGATCTCGCAGGGCAAGGAGCGCTACAAGATCCCCAACGTCCAAGGGCGCACGGTCGAGGAGGCCACGTCGACCCTGGCGGCCCTCAACCTCACGATCGGCGAGGTCACCGAGAAGTTCAGCGACTCGATCCCCACCGGCGGCATCATCCGCTCGTCCAGCCACAAGGTCGGCGACCTCGTCAAGCGAGGGACGGCCGTGGACCTGGTGGTCAGCAAGGGCCCGCAGCCGATCAAGATCGCCGACCAGACCGGCGAGCCGGTGGCGGACGCGAAGGCCGCGCTCGAGGGCGTCGGCTTCGTCGTCGCGACCAGCGAGCAGTTCAACGACTCCGTCCGCGAGGGGCTGGTCATCTCGCAGACCCCGGCCTCCGGCACCGGCGTGCGGGGCGACACGATCACCCTGACGGTGTCCAAGGGACCAGAGCGGGTCGCGGTGCCCGACCTGCGGGGCATGACCGAGGCCGAGGCGAAGGCCGCGCTCGAGGCGATCGGCCTCAAGCTGAACGCGACGCGCAACCCGTTCGCCGGCGGGGACGCGACGGTGCGCTACCAGGTCACCTCCGCCGGCTCGAAGGTCAAGCGCGGCTCGACCGTGACGGTCTTCCTGTCCTGACCGTCCCCGGGGTGGATGACAGTTTCCCCGGTTAACTAGGTTTCCTGTCACTTCACGAGGGTTGCGACCCTCGTGAAGTGCGGGCAAACCTACTTAACCGGGGAAACCGACAGCCGGGCGACTCAGCCGCGGCCGGCCAGCATCTCGGCGACGAGAAACGCCAGCTCGAGCGACTGCGCGCGGTTGAGGCGCGGGTCGCACAGCGTCTCGTAGCGGTGCGCGAGGTCCTGCGCCGACAGGCGCATGCCGCCACCGACGCATTCGGTGACGTCGTCGCCGGTCAGCTCGACGTGCAGGCCGCCGGGCCACGTGCCGAGCGAGCGGTGCACCTCGAAGAAGCCGCGGACCTCGTCGATGACGTCGTCGAACTCACGCGTCTTGTAGCCGTTGTCGGTGGCGAACGTGTTGCCGTGCATGGGATCGGTGACCCAGGCGACCTCGGCGCCGGCGGCCGTGACCTTCTCGACGAGGGTCGGCAGCAGGTCACGGATCTTCTGGGCACCGAAGCGCGTGATGAACGTGATCTTGCCCGGCACGCGCTCGGGGTTGAGCTTCTCGTACAGGGCCAGGGCGTCGTCGGCGGACGTCGTGGGGCCCAGCTTGACGCCGATCGGGTTGGCGATGCGGCTCAGCAGCTCGACGTGCGCGCCGTCGAGCTGGCGCGTCCGCTCGCCGATCCACACGAAGTGGCCCGACACGTCATACGGCAGGCTCGTGCGCGAGTCGATGCGCGTCAGGGCGTGCTCGTACTCGAGGACGAGGGCCTCGTGCGACGAGTAGAAGTCGACGGTGTGCAGCTCGTCGGGGTCGGCGCCGATCGCGCTCATGAACGCGAGGGCACGGTCGATCTCGTCGCCGATGCGCTCGTAACGCTCGCGCACGGGGCTGTTGCGCACGAAGTCGGTGTTCCAGGCGTGCATCTGGCGCAGGTCGGCGTAGCCGCCCGTGGTGAAGGCGCGCGCGAGGTTCAGCGTGGCGCTGGACGCGTGGTAGACGTCGAGCAGGCGCTGCGGGTCGGGGATGCGCGCCTCGGGGGTGAAGTCGAACCCGTTGACCGCGTCGCCGCGGTACGCCGGCAGGGTGACGCCGTCGCGCGTCTCGATGTCGCTGGAGCGGGGCTTGGCGTACTGGCCGGCCAACCGGCCGACCTTGACGACCGGGACGCTGGCGGCGTAGGTCAGCACGACGGCCATCGACAGCAGGACCCGCAGCTTGTTGCGGACGTTCTCGGCGGTGACGCCCTCGAAGGTCTCGGCGCAGTCGCCACCCTGGAGCAGGAACGCCTCGCCGCGCGAGACGGCGGCCATCTTGTCGCGGAGCGCATCGCACTCGCCGGCAAACACCAGCGGCGGCATCTTCCGCAGCTTCTCGACGGCACGGTCACGGGCGTCGGTGTCGGGGTACGTCGGCTGCTGCGCAGCACCGATCGCACGCAGGTCTTCCAGGCTGGGAATGCTCACCAAGTCATGATACGTGAGTGACGCAGCGGGTCGGAACCCGTCCGTACCCCGGAAGGGTCACTCCGAGATCTCGCGGATGACCTCTTCGGCCTCGGTCCTCTCGCGCTCCTTGGCGGCCTGCTTCTCGCGCTCCTTGTCGCGCTTCTTGGCATCGGGAGCGTAGAGGTCGACGTACTCCTGGCCCGAGAGGTTCATGATCTCGTACATGATCTCGTCGGTGATCGCGCGCAGGATGTACCGGTCGTCGGCCATCCCTTCGTAGCGGCTGAAGTCCAGCGGCTTGCCGAAGCGCAGGCCCGGGCGGGCGTACCGCCCCAGCAGGCGGCCGGGGGGCGCCACGACGTCGGTGTTGATGACGGCGACGGGGATGACGGGCACCTTGGACTCGAGGGCGAGGCGCGCCACGCCCGTGCGGCCCCGGTAGAGCTTGCCGTCGTGCGAGCGCGTTCCCTCGGGGAAGATGCCGCAGATCTCGCCGTCGGCCAGCAACCGCAGCTGGGTGCGGATCGCGCCGGCCGCGGCGCTGCCGCTGCTGCGGTCGATCGGGACCTGACCCGCGCCGCGGAAGAAGCCGCGCTGGAAGAAGCCCTTGACGCCCGAGCCCTCGAAGTACTCGGCCTTGGCGACGTAGGTGATGCGGCGCGGGATCACGAGCGGCATGAAGAGCCAGTCGCTGTACGACAGGTGGTTGGCGGCCAGGATGGCGGCGCCCTCGCGGGGCACGTTCTCGGTGCCCTCGGCCCACGGCCGGAAGATCAGCTTGAGCAGCGGACCCAGCGCGAGGACCTTGAGGAACCAGTAGAACACGCACGAGACACTACCGCGCCGCACCGCCTCATCGGCCCTCATGGGGCACGATGTCGGCATGTCCCACTCCCCCGCCACCGGTGATCCGCGCCTCCGACCGGGCACCGAGCCCTTCCGTGCCGAGGGCGGACCCGTCGGCGTCCTGCTGAGTCACGGCTTCACCGGGTCCCCTGCGTCGATGACCCCGTGGGGTCGCGAGCTGGCCGCCGCCGGACACGCCGTCGAGGTCCCCCGCCTGCCCGGTCACGGCACGACGTGGCAGGAGATGAACACGACGACGTGGCGCGACTGGTACGGCGAGGTCGACGCCGCGCTCACGCGCCTGCGGGCCACGTGCGACCGCGTCGCGGTGTGCGGCCTGTCCATGGGCGGCGCCCTCGCGCTGCGGCTGGCCCAGCAGCGGCCCGAGGAGGTCGACGCGCTCGTGCTCGTCAACCCCGCGATCGCCCTCAAGCGGCTGGACCTCAAGCTGGTGCCCCTGCTCAGCCGCGTCCTGCCGTCGATGGCGGGGATCGGCAACGACATCAAGCTGCCCGGGCAGGACGAGATCGGCTACGACCGCACCCCGCTGAAGGCGCTCGCGTCGCAGCTGCAGCTGTGGCGCGACGTGCGCGAGAACCTCGACCGCGTCACGGCACCGACGCTGGTGTTCCGCTCCCGCGAGGACCACGTCGTCGACGCGACGACGGTCGGTCTGCTGATGCGCGGCATATCGTCGCCCGTGCGCGAGCTCGTGGAGCTGACGAACAGCTACCACGTCGCGACGCTCGATCACGACGCACCGGTCATCATGGAGAGGTCGGCCCGCTTCATCGCCGACCATGCGACCACCGCCTGATCCCCCGAGGAGCCGTCGTGACCGACGCAGCGTCGTCCCCGGACGACTTCGACCGCATCGTCGAGGGCCTCGACCTGGACCTCAGCGGGCTGGACGACTTCGACGACGCCGCGGCCCGCAACGCCGCGCTGCGTGAGCGGGCCGAGCTGGAGGACGAGCAACGCCGGGCCGCCGCGCCGCCGGAGCCGCAGGAGGACCAGTTCTACCGCGAGGTCGGACCGGCGGACCTGCGAGCGGACAACCGCACGAAGATCGCCTGGTTCGTGGTGGTCGGCGGTCCGGCGGTGCTGCTGTTGTCGATGATGGCCTCGTTGCGCCCGCCGACCTTCCTGGTGGCGGTGGTCATCGCGGCCGCCGTGGCCGCCGTCGTCTACCTGATCGCGCGACTACCTGATCGCGGACCGAGTAACCCGGACTGGCCGGACGACGGCGCCGCGCTCTGAGCCGGGCCAGGTCGGCGGCGCCGACGACGCCCGCGTCCTCGCCCAGGTGAGCGGCCACGATGCGCGCCTCGGAGCGGTAGCCGCGGCCCGTCAGGTGCTCGGCGAACGCGGTCCGCGCCGGACGCAGCAGCAGCTCGCCGTTGCTGCTGACTCCTCCACCGATGACGAAGATGTTCGGGTCGAGCGCCGCGGCCAGATTGGCCAGGCCGATGCCCAGCCAGCGACCGACCTCGC
>NZ_DAMDLR010000124.1:0-4722 GCF_032084975.1 Aeromicrobium sp. | reverse complement strand
CGGCGACATCGGCGTGGGCGGCCGCGAGATCGGCTACCTGTTCGGCCAGTACAAGCGCATCACGAACCGCTACGAGTCCGGCGTGCTGACCGGCAAGGGCATCACGTGGGGCGGCTCGCTCGTGCGCACCGAGGCCACCGGCTACGGCACGGTCTTCTTCGCGCAGGAGATCCTGCGCTCGCGCGGCGAGTCCTTCGACGGCAAGCGCGTCGTCGTGTCGGGCTCGGGCAACGTCGCCACCTACGCGATCGAGAAGCTGCAGCAGCTCGGCGCGATCGTCGTCGCGTGCTCGGACTCCAGCGGCTACGTCGTGGACGACGCCGGGATCGACCTCGAGCTGCTCAAGGAGGTCAAGGAGGTCCAGCGCGGCCGCATCTGCGACTACGTCGACCAGCGCCCCTCCGCGAGCATCGGCGAGGGCTCCATCTGGAACGTGCCGTGCGACATCGCCCTGCCGTGCGCCACCCAGAACGAGCTGGACGACAAGGACGCGGCGACCCTGGCCCAGAACGGCTGCATCATCGTGGCCGAGGGCGCCAACATGCCGTGCACCCCCGACGCCGTTCGCCTGTTCAGCGAGTCGGGCATCGTCTTCGCGCCCGGCAAGGCCGCGAACGCCGGTGGTGTCGCCACCAGCGCCCTCGAGATGCAGCAGAACGCCTCGCGCGACCGCTGGTCGTTCGAGTACACCGAGGAGCGCCTGGCCGAGACGATGCGCGGCATCCACGACCGCTGCCTCGAGACCGCCGACGAGTACGACACCCCCGGCAACTACGCCGCGGGCGCCAACATCGCCGGCTTCACCCAGGTGGCCGACGCGATGCTGGCGCTGGGCGTCATCTGAGGTTCCCTCAGCGAGATATGTAGAGAAGCGCACCGAATCCGGTAGGGATTCGGTGCGCTTCTCTACATCTCGGCGCTTCTCGTTGGGTTGATCCCGCGAACTCGCTAGATGGTCCCGTGGGTGTGCTTGGCGGTCTGGCCCGGGTTGTCGATCGGTCCCTCGACGCCCTGGCTGTTCTCGCTGGTGTCGTCCGCGGGTCCCTCAGCGGTGCTGGGGTGCTCCTGCTCTTCCTTCTTGTCCAGCGCCTCGCGCATCTTGGCCTTCAACTCGTCTGCATCGGTCATCTGAACCTCCTTGCTCGATCTCCAACGAAACCCGGTCCGGCCGCCCCGGCTCGGCGCCGGCGACCGCCCGCCTCGGACGTCTGCCGCGCGCCATCGCCCACTTTTGGTGCGGGATTACGCGCTGATCCGGGCCTGGAACGGAATCTCGCACCAAAAGTGGGAGGTGGGTCGCCGAAACGTGGCCCGAGGGCCGTCAGGTCGCCTTGCGACGGAACTCGGGCTGCTCGATCGGCTTGCTGGCGCCGTGGGACTTCTCGCTGCCGTCGTGGTCGGCGCCCTGCGCCGTCGCGTGGTGCTTGTGCGCCTTCTTGTCCAGCGCCTCGCGCATCTTGGCCTTCAGGTCTTCCGCATCAGTCACGATGAACCTCCTGGGTCGACCTCCAACGTAGCCCGAACCGGGTGCGAGCGGGAGGTCAGCGACGGTGCCACGGCCGGCCGACGTCGGGCCGCCGGTAGTCGCAGACGCCGCCGGGGAAGACCTGCTTGAGCCGCGCGACCTGCGCCCGGTCGGGCCGCCACGGACCGTAGACGCCGTTGCGCACCGCCTTCTCGACCGGCTGCAGCGCGCACTTCCAGATGCCTCCCTCGAACGGTGCGCCCGCGACACGGCGCGAGGACGAGTAGATCGGGAAGCGCTGTGTGCACTCCCCCGCGGCCTTGCGGTCGAGGACCCCGTTCCACACGCCGGGTCCCGCGGCGATCACGTCGCCCTGGGTCGTGAAGCACGTGTCCACCGCGCGAGAGGGCTTGTTGCCGGCCACCCCCCGGCGCGGGTTCCGGGCGATGTTCGCCATCCACTGGTCGATCACCTCGAACGCGCGCAGGGTCGGGTCGTAGTCCTGGCTGGGGCGCGCATCGGCGAACCAGATGACCTGGTTCGACGCGTCGCCGTCGGCGTTGCGCATCCGCTGGCGCGCGGCGAACGACTGCTGCGTGTTGTGCATGTCCAGCTCGTCCTCGAGATACGGCCGCAGATCGATGACCGGGATGTCGATGTCGCCCTGGAACTGCATGCCCGACGTGTACGCCGCACGGATCGCCCTCAGGTCGCCCTCGCGTCGTGGCGCCGGGGCGACGCCGTCGGGGCTGAGGTTCATGTTGCGCCTGCTCCAGGGGTCGAAGTTCTCCGGCGTCATGGCACCGGCGAACGGCGCGCCCTCGGTCACCATGTCGCGCGACTCCTTCCAGCTGCCCACCTTCGCGTTGAGGTCGAGGAACTCGGCCGGGGTGATGACGCCCTCGGTCAGGGCCTGCAGCCCGTACTGGACCCCCACGTTGTCCCACGGAACGCGCGCGTACCCGTCACGCCCGGTGCCGTAGATGTTGACGAGGTCGGCGAAGTGGGTCCACTCGACCCCCTCCGTCCCTTGGGCCAGCTGGTCGAGGTCGTCGACGTCGGTGAAGGTCGGGTTGAGCGCCAGCGGCGTCAGCCCGAACCAGCCCGGCTTGCACTCCATCAAGGCGGGCGCCGGCGACCCGGGCGCACGGTCCATGACCTGGTACCCCAAGGCGCCCATCGCCCCGTACAGCTGGTTCCACTGGGCGATCTCGCCCGCCGACAGGTTCTGCGGGGCGTTGGTGCCGTTCAGGCCGATGATGCGCTGGCGCACCTCGGGGTCCTTCCACTTCGGGTTCGCCCGGTCGGTCGCGTCGAAGTAGTGCTCCAGCAGCTCGCAGTCGCCGACGTGGATCACCTGCGTGACCATGTCCGGGTACGAGTACTGCGGGATGGCCGCATCGATCAGGTCGCGATGGTTCTGCGCGTACACGTACTGCTGGATCGCTCCCCCGGACCCGCCGACGGCCACCGTGTAGTCCGGCACGCCGTACGTCTCGACCGCGCGCTCCTTGAGCATGAGCGCGGTCTCGCCGCCGAGCTGCAGGTTGTAGTGCGTGCTGGTCCGGGTGCCGCTGGACCACAGCACGCCGTACCCCTGACCCAGCAGCTCCTGCGGCAGCATCGCACTGTCGCTCGTCGTGCCCTGGGTGTGCCCGATCGCCACCCCGCCCTGGAAGCTGAACACGAGCCGCCGGTTCCACAGCGAGGTGTCCGGGTCCTGCGGATCGGCGTCACCGACCGGGGCCAGCACCGCGATGCTGTAGATGAACCGGTTGATCGTGCCGCGTTCCCAGCGCACGACGAACGGCACCTGCCGGCCCCGCAGCGTGGTCGTGGCCGTGTCGGCGGGCGGTGCGGACGGGTCGTCCAGCCAGTGGAACCGACCGTCGGTGGTGGACCGGTAGACGTACCCGATCCGCCGCTCGGCGGCGCAGTCCCTGCTCCAGCCCAGGATGTCCGCCTCGGCCGTCGGATAACCGCGGGAGTCCTGCGGGTAGCCGCCCTGCGCGTCCTCGCGCGCCACGGCGATGCCGAAGCGGTCCTGGTTGTCGACGAGCGGCTGCCCCAGGATCATCCGGCCGTCGAATCGGCCTCGCGCCGTCGTGCAGACGAAGGGCTGCTGCTGGGGCCCGGAGAACATCGGCCCGCTCGCGGGGTGGTTGGTCACGACCAGCCGTGCGGGACGGACCCGGCTGCGCCGCACCTCGGCCCGCAGCGTGGTCCGGCCGGCCTTCAGCCCCTCGACGAGGCCCACCAGGGTTCGTCCGCTGCTGAGGTCGAAGGCGTCGGTGACGTTCCGTCCTCCCGCTCGCACGACCACGTCGGTGGGACGCACGCCGCGCGGGACGCGCACCTCGACCAGCGCGTCGCCGCCCGAGACCTGGTGCGGGGCGCTCGAGAGCACGGTGAGGCCCAGCCCTCCCCCGCCGTGGTGGGGCGGACCCGAGGCGACCGCCGTCGTGGTTCCGGCGAGGGTCAGCAGGGCGGTCACGCCCGCGATGAGCAGGGTCGGCACCCGGTGCCGACGTCGGTGGAGAACGGGCATGGCGAACCTCCGAGGACAGGCCCGAGATCCGATTCACGCACTCTAGTGTGACTCAGGTCACATTGTCATCCAGGTCCTCGCCGCGGTCGTGACGCGCGGTCCGGTACGCGGGCGACCGGAGCCGCTCCACCCAGGCGTAGTTCGTCAGCCCGGGCAGCGGTCGTGCGACCGGGTCGAACGAGAGCTCTCGCTCGACCCTCTCGATCAGGCGCAGCCGCCCGAAGCCGACCCAGGGGCCGTCGCCGTCGGCGCGCAGCAGCGCGTACTGCTCGGGCTCGACCTCGGTGACCGCGAGCACGACGGGCCCGCGCGGACCGCGATACGGCAGCAGCGTCGAGGCGACGTGCCGCGACGTCGGCCGGACGAGGCGCAGCATGAACCGCGTCGCCTGTCCCGCGCCGGTGCTGGCGAACAGCAGGTCCGCCCCGTCCTGGTCCGGCAGGTGGACCGCGACACCCTGGATGTCGGGCCAGCCGTGCGGCAGGCCGATCGCCGCCGAGACCCGGACGACGACGTCGTCGTGGCCCGGCTCGTCGAGCCAGGGCACTCCGGTGGGCACGAGACCGGCACCCGTGCGCGTGATCTCGCCGCGCCAGACCGTGCCCCGCGGGTGCAGCGGCTTCGGCGCGGAACGCAGCCCCGAGATGAGGTGCGCGGCGCCCTGCAGCACCCGTCCCCCACCCCGGGCGGCAGCGCGGGTGAGTCCCGG
>NZ_DAMDLR010000123.1:0-4960 GCF_032084975.1 Aeromicrobium sp. | reverse complement strand
CCCCGCCGCCCCGCCCCCGCCCGCCCGCCCGCCGTCCCCCCACTTTTGGTGCGGGATTCCGTCCGAACGGCGGTGGGAGCGGAATATCGCACCAAAAGTGGGGGAAGGGCCGGCAGCGAGGCGCGGACCACAGCAGGGGTGCGCCCGTGCGTGGTCCGGGGCCGACCGGCAGAATGGCTACCGACGAGTAAGAGGAGGGCCGCGTGCGCATTGCACTGTTGTCGTACCGCAGCAAGCAGCACAGCGGCGGGCAGGGCGTCTACGTGCGCAACCTCAGCGCCGGACTGGCCGAGCTGGGTCACGACGTCACGATCTTCTCCGGGCAGCCGTATCCCGAGGACCTGCACCCGCGCGTGCGCCTCGAGAAGGTGCCCAGCCTCGACCTCTACCGCGACGACGACCCGTTCCGCACGCCGAGGCTGCGTGAGTTCCGCGACTGGATCGACGTCCTCGAGTACCTGCAGATGCTCACTGCGGCGTTCCCCGAGCCGCTCACGTTCAGCCTGCGGGCGCGCCGCCTGGACCTGTCCGGGTTCGACGTCGTGCACGACAACCAGTCGCTGGGGTTCGGGCTGCTGACGATCAATGCCCGACAGCCCTTCCTGGCGACGATCCACCACCCGATCAGCCGGGACCGCAAGCTCGACATCGCCGCCGCCCCGTTGCGCAAGCAGGTCACGACGCGGCGCTGGTACGCGTTCGTGCGGATGCAGGCGTTCGTCGCCCGCCGGATCCGTACGATCCTGGGCGTCTCCTCGGCGTCCGCGGCGGACACGGTCGCGGACTTCCGCCTCGATCCCGAGCAGATGAACGTCGTTCCGCTCGGCGTCGACACCGACCTGTTCAGCCCGTCCGGCGAGCGGGTCCCGGGTCGCATCGTCGTGGTGGCCAGCGCCGACTCGCCCCTCAAGGGACTGTCGCACTTCCTCGATGCGGCCGCGAAGCTCAGCACCGACCGCGACATCGACGTGCAGCTGGTCTCGAACCTCGATCCCGACGGATCCGCGTACCAGCGCGTCCACCGCGGCGACCTCGCCGGCATCGTCACGGTGCACAGCGGCATCTCGGACGAGGAGCTCGCGGCCCTGATCTCGTCGGCCGAGGTCATGGCCGTGCCGTCCCTGTACGAGGGCTTCAGCCTGCCGGCCGTCGAGGCGATGTCGTGCGGCACGCCGCTGGTCGCGAGCGCCGCCGGTGCCCTGCCCGAGGTGGTCGGCGACGGCGGCGTGCTGGTGAGGCCGGGCGACGTCGAGGAGCTCGTCACGCACATCGGCCGTCTGCTCGACGACCCCGCCGAGCGGGCCCGGCTCTCGACCATCGGGCGCGAGCGCGCCATCGAGCGCTTCAGCTGGATCGCCGTCGCCCGAGCGACCGCGAAGACCTATGAGACGGTGATCGCCGATCACCACGCCCGCCAGTCTCGGGACGGAAGGAATCCCCATGCTGACCGTTGACTTCGACCGACTCCGCGTCGGACGCGGCACCCGCTTCATCGACGTGGGCGCCGGCGCCGGCCGCCACTCCTTCGAGGCACTGCGCCGCGGCGCGCACGTCACGGCCTTCGACATGGACGAGGTCGAGCTCAAGGGCGTCGAGGGCATGTTCGCCGCCATGGAGCTGGAGGGCGAGGTCCCGCCCGGCGGCCGCGGCGAGATCGAGGTCGGCACGATCCTCGACATGCCCTACGAGGACGGCTCGTTCGACGTCGTGCTGGCGTCCGAGATCCTTGAGCACGTCCCCGAGGACGTCCAGGCCATCAGCGAGCTGACCCGGATCCTCGCGCCGGGCGGCGTCCTGGCCGTCACGGTGCCGCGGTGGCTGCCCGAGCGCGTGTGCTGGGCGCTCTCGGACGAGTACCACGCCAACGAGGGCGGTCACATCCGCATCTACAAGGCCGACGAGCTGCGCGCCAAGCTGGAGGCCACCGGCTTGCAGTTCACGCACCAGCACCACGCCCACGCCCTGCACGCCCCCTACTGGTGGATCAAGTGCGCAGTGGGCGTCGAGCGCGACCAGCACCCGGCTGTCCGCGGCTATCACCAGCTGCTGGTGTGGGACATGATGAAGGCGCCCAAGGCGACCCGCTGGACCGAGAGGGCCCTCAACCCGCTCATCGGCAAGAGCGTGGCGCTGTACTTCCAGAAGCCGTTCTGATGGCTCAGCCCACTCGCGAACACGCTCTCCCTGCGCCCGTTCTCCACTTTTGGTCACGGATCCACGCTGAACCCACCGGGGAAGGTGGATCCACGACCAAAAGTGGAGTGGGGGAGCGGACGTGACCCCCTCGGAGGCCGAGCAGACCGGCAAGTGGATCGCCTCGATCCAGCTCGAGACCGGCGCCATCCCGTGGTTCGACGGTGGGCACCTCGACCCCTGGGACCACGTCCAGTCGGCGATGGGGCTCGCGACCGTCGGCCTGGTCGACGAGGCCGTCGCGGCCTACGACTGGCTGCGCCGGGCGCAGCGTCCCGACGGGTCGTGGGCCCGCAAGTACTGGCCCGGCACCGACGACGACGGCGTCGAGGAGCCCGAGACCGACGCGAACTACTGCGCGTACGTCGCCACCGGCCTGTGGCACCTCGAGCTGCTCGGCACGGACACCAGCCGGTTCGCGCCCATGGTCGAGCGTGCCGTCGACGTGGTGCTCGAGCTGCAGCGCGGTGAGGGACCCGTCGCCTGGGCGCGCGGCATGGACGGCAAGGTCGCCGACGAGTGCCTCGTGACGGGCAACTCGAGCATCGCCTTCAGCCTGCGTTGCGCCGCTCGGCTGGCCGAGCGCTGGGGCCACCCGCGCCCGCACTGGTCGAAGGCCGCCGACGGCATCGCGGACGCCCTGGTCAACCACCCCGAGCGGTTCACGCCCAAGCCGCGCTTCTCGATGGACTGGTACTACCCGGTGATGACCGGTGTCCTCGAGGACGAGGCCGCCGAGGCGCGCCTCGACGAGCGGTGGGACGAGTTCGTCGTGCCCGATTTCGGCGCGCGCTGCGTCACCGTGAACCCGTGGGTGACGGGGGGCGAGACGCTCGAGCTGGTGCTCGCGCTGGTGCGGACGGGCCGGACGGACGCCGCCGCGTCCCTCTACGCCGACATCCAGCACCTGCGTGACGCGGACGGCTCCTGGTGGACCGGCCTGGTCTACGAGGACGCCAAGCGCTGGCCCGTCGAGCAGTCCACCTGGACCGCCGGCACCGCCCTACTGGCCCACGACGCGCTCACCGGCGCCACGGCCGCGGCCGGCTTCATGGGCCGCTGAGGTCGTCCACACGAGTCCGTCGTCGAGGTCGGCCCGGTTCGTCGTCCACGCGTCGACGAGGAAGTTCTGCCGGAACGACCACGGCGTGGCGCCGGTCGCGCGGGGCATCAGGTGCGCGCCTCGCTGCAGGTAGCCCGACTGCATGTCCATGAGCGGCCGCGAGACCGGGGCCCCGGCCATCAGCGGCGCGACCGACGTGGCGCCCGAGTCCAGCAGGCGGCGGATCACCCTGGCGACGAGGCGCGACGTCATGTCCGAGCGCATCGTCCACGACAGGTTGATGTAGCCGACGCAGAAGGCCAGGTTCGGCAGGCCGCTGAGCATGGCCCCGTGGTACGCGTAGGACTCGGCGGGGTCGCGGGGCTCGCCGTCGACGGTCAGCGAGGCGCCGCCGAGGATCTTGATGGACAGTCCGGTCGCCGTGACGACGATGTCCGCGGGGATCACGGTGCCGTCCTCGAGGCGGACGCCCTCGGGCACGAAGCGGTCGATCCGCGCGGTGACCACGGAGGCGTCGCCGGCCTTGATCGCGCGGAAGATGTCACCGTTCGGGGTCACGCACAGGCGCTGGTCCCACGGGTCGTACGGCGGGTTGAAGTCGCGCTCGGCGATCTCCTGCGAGCCGGTGGCCTGCGCCACGCCCTTGAGCAGCAGCGAGCGCATCGCGCGGGGAGCGCGCTGGCATGCCTGGAACAGCGCCCAGTTGAGGGCGACGTTCTTGGCGCGGACGACGCGGTGCGCGGGTCCGGCGGGCAGGACACGACGCAGGACGTCCGCGATGGCGTCGGACTTCGGCTGCGCGAGCAGGTAGCTGGGCGTGCGCTGCAACATCGTCACGTGGGCGGCGTCGCGCGCCATCGCGGGCACGATCGTCACTGCGGTCGCGCCGCTGCCGATGACGACGACCCGCTTGCCGGTGTGGTCGAGGTCCTCGGGCCAGAACTGCGGGTGCGCGACGGTGCCGGCGAAGTCCTCCAGCCCCGTGAGGCCGGGGTCGTACGGCTGGTCGTAGTCGTAGTAGCCCGTGCAGGCGACGAGGAACCGGGTCGTCCAGCTCTCGGGGCCGTCCGGGCCCTCGACCTCGACCGTCCAACGGCCCGTGTGCGACGACCAGTCGGCGGCGACGACTCGGCGGCCGAAGCGGATGCGGCGATCGATGCCGGACTCGCGGGCGGTGTCCTCGAGGTACTCGCGGATCTGCTCGCCCTCGACGATCGCGTTCTCGCCACGCCAGGGCCGGAAGGGGAACGACAGCGTGAAGAAGTCCGAGTCGGAGCGCACGCCCGGGTAGCGGAACAGGTCCCAGGTGCCGCCGATCCGCTCGCGCCGCTCGACGATCGCGTAGTCCAGGCCCGGGCAGGCCTCCTGGATCCGGTGGGCCATGTTGATGCCGGACAGGCCGGCTCCGACGATCAGGACGTCGACGTCGCGCGTGGTCATCCCCCGATTGTGGCCTCTCGGGGCGTCCGAGGGCGCGACTGCGGCGAAGTCGGTCCCGGTCGTCGGCTCAGCGCACGACGATGCGGCGCATCAGCAGCTTGCGGTCCGAGCCGCGCGTGCCGGGGGTATCGAGCGCCCACACGTGCACGGTGGCCGGACCCCGGCGCAGGCCTCGCAGGGCGAAACGCTCGGCGAACCGCGGCTTGGCCGCACGTGGGGCGGTGCGGGTCCACGTGCGTCCGCCCTGCTTCACCGTGACCCGGA
>NZ_DAMDLR010000122.1:4690-5006 GCF_032084975.1 Aeromicrobium sp. | reverse complement strand
GGGTGCGGCCCGCGAGGCGCTCGCCCTCACCCCCACCCAGTTCGAGCTGCTGGCCCGCGCGGGCGTCGTCGACGCCGGTGGCCGCGCGCTGGTCGTCGTCCTGGACGCGGTCGCATTCGCGCTCACCGGCCGCACCCCCTCGCCCCGTGCCGCGACCGTGCCCGTGCCGGTCCTGGTCCCGGGGGAGGACCTCGACGAGGGCGGACCCGCGTACGAGGTCATGTACCTGCTGCGTGCGGCCGACGAGGCCATCGCCGACCTGCGTGCGGCGCTCGACCCACTCGGCGACTCGCTCGTCGTCGTGGGGGGCGAGGGC
>NZ_DAMDLR010000122.1:0-4580 GCF_032084975.1 Aeromicrobium sp. | reverse complement strand
GATCTCGGTGATGCACTTCGCCGAGCAGATCGCGCGGCCGGCCCCGCCGCGCGGCGGTCGCGCGATCATCAGTGCCGTCACGGGACCGGGACTGGCCGACCTGACGACCAGCGCCGGCGCGATCGCCCTGTCGTTCGGGCCCGAGGACGAGCTGACGGTCGCCCGCGTCGCGGCCGCGATCCACGAGACGGGCGCCGACGAGGTCATCTGCCTGCCCAACCGGGCGGGCCACATCGCGATGTTCGAGGCCGCCGCCGCGTCGGCGCGCGACGGAGGGGCACGCGTCGCCGTGATCCCGACGACGGTGCAGGTGCAGGCACTCACCGCGCTGGCCGTGCACGACCCCGGCCGTCCGTTTGACGTGGTCGTGGTGGCCATGTCGAACGCCGCCGGCGCCACCCGCCACGGGGCGGTCACGGTCGCGGCCGAGGACGGCATCACGATGGCGGGCCCCTGTCGCGCCGGCGACGTCCTGGGCGTCGTCAACGGCGACTTCGCGATCGTCGGCTCGTCCGAGGCCGACGTCGCGCTCGACGTGCTGCAGCGCCTCGACCTCGCGACGGCCGAGATCGTCACGCTCGTCGTCGGACGCGGTGGCGATCGCGCCTCGCGTGAGCTCATCGCCGAGCGCCTACGGCACGAGGCGCCCCATGTCGACGTCGACGTGCTGGACGGCGACCAGGACACGTACACGCTGTTCCTGGCGGTGGAGTGAGCGTGATCGATTTCGAGGCCCGGCTCTCCAAGGTCGTGGGGGAGTCCGCCAAGAAGCTGGAGAAGGCGTTCGGGCACCGCACCGTCGGCGATCTGCTGCGGCACTACCCGCGTCGCTACATCGACCTCGAGCACCCGGACTCGTTCGACGAGCTCGAGCCCGGCCAGGTCGTCGCCTTCGTGGCGACGGTGCTGGACGTCAAGAAGCTGTCGTTCCGCAACAACCCCCGCAAGTTCCGCGTGGTGGTGACGCTGTCGGACGGCCGCGCCACGATGGAGGCCGTCTTCTTCAACCAGTACGCGGTCTCCAAGACTCCCGTCGGCTCCCAGCAGCTGCTGTCCGGCGAGGTCTCGGTCTACCAGGGCCGCCTCCAGCTGGCCTCGCCGCACATGCGCGAGCTACCCGAGGGCAAGACCCTGGCCGACCTGGGGCGGGGTGGGGGAGCGCTCCCGATCTACCCCGCCGGGGGTGGACTGACGTCGTGGGACGTGGAGCGGGCCGTGAACGTGGCGCTCGACGTCGTCGACGTGTTCCCCGAGCCGATCCCGACCGACGTGCGCAGCGCGCGCGGGCTGCTCGACGCGCCCACGGCGTACGAGTACATCCACCGCCCGCGCAAGCGCTCGGACTGGGTGTTCGCCCAGACGCGGCTGCGCTTCGAGGAGGCCTTCGAGGTCCAGGCCGTCTTCGCGCGGCGCCGGCTCGACTCGCAGCAACGACGCGCGACGGCACGTCCGGGTCGCGGCGACGGGATCCGCGTGGCCTTCGAGCAGCGGCTGCCGTTCACCCTCACGGAGGGCCAGGCGCAGGTCGCGGCCGAGATCGACCAGGACCTCGCCGACACGCATCCGATGCACCGGCTCCTGCAGGGCGAAGTCGGGTCGGGCAAGACGATCGTCGCCCTGCTGGCGATGCTCCAGGTCGTCGACTCGGGCGGCCAGGCGGCACTCCTCGCGCCCACCGAGGTCCTGGCGACGCAGCACCACCGCTCGATGGAGCGCATGCTCGGCGACCTCGCGAAGGGCGGGATGCTCGGCGGCGCCGACGAGGCGACCCGGGTCCGGTTGCTGACCGGCTCGATGGGGGCCAAGGCGCGCCAGCAGGCGCTGCTGGACATCCAGTCCGGCGAGGCCGGGATCGTCGTGGGCACGCACGCCCTGTTGGAGGAGACAGTGCGGTTCGCCGACCTGGGACTCGTCGTGATCGACGAGCAGCACCGGTTCGGCGTCGAGCAGCGGGCGGCACTGTCCGACCGCGCCGCCGCGGCCGACGGCGTCGCTCCGCACGTCCTGGTCATGACCGCCACGCCGATCCCGCGCACGATCGCCATGACGGTGTTCGGCGACCTCGAGGTCTCCACGCTGCGCGAGCTGCCTGCCGGACGCCAGCCGATCCAGACGAACGTCGTGCCGGTCGCCGAGCAGCCCGCGTGGCTCGACCGGGCCTGGCAGCGGGTCCACGAGGAGGTCGGCCGCGGACGCCAGGCCTACGTCGTCGTCTCGCGCATCGGCGAGTCCGCCACGGACGAGGACGCCGAGCCCCCCGAGGACGACGACGAGGAGAAGCGCCCGACCGTCGGCCTGGTCGAGCTGGCCGAGGCCTTGGCCGAGGGCCCGTTGGCCGGCCTGCGACTGGGACGGCTCCACGGCCGGATGCCGCCCGACGAGAAGGACGCCGTCATGTCGGCGTTCGCCGTCGGGGACCTCGACGTGCTCGTCGCCACGACGGTCGTCGAGGTCGGCGTGGACGTGCCCAACGCGACGATGATGATCGTCATGGACGCGGATCGGTTCGGGGTCTCGCAGCTGCACCAGCTGCGCGGCCGTGTGGGCCGCGGGTCCGAGCCCGGACTGTGCCTGCTCGTGACGGGCGCTCCCGCAGGAGCGCCCGCACGCGAACGGCTGGCCGCCGTCGCCGCCAGCACCGACGGGTTCGAGCTCTCCCGGCTCGACGTCGAGCTGCGGCGCGAGGGCGACGTCCTCGGAGCCCGCCAGTCCGGCGTCCGCTCCAGCCTGCGACTGTTGTCGGTCGTGCGTGACGAGTCGATCATCGCGGCGGCCCGCGAGGCCGCGGTCGAGGCGCTCACCTCCGGTGACGTGCCGGCCGACCTCGAGGCCTCGATCCGCCGACTCGAGGAGTCCGAGCGCGCCGACTACCTGGAGCGGGCATGACGCGGATCATCGCCGGACGACACGGCGGC
Organism: Aeromicrobium sp.; assembly: GCF_032084975.1. GTDB lineage: Bacteria > Actinomycetota > Actinomycetes > Propionibacteriales > Nocardioidaceae > Aeromicrobium. The sequence continues at coordinate 1,665 of NZ_DAMDLR010000122.1, read as the reverse complement.
CGCCGGATCGCGACCCCGCCCGGCGACGGCACCCGACCGACCTCCGACCGCGTGCGCGAGTCGCTGTTCGCCTCGCTCAACTCGCTGCTCGGGGGATTCGACGGCCTGCGCGTCCTCGACCTGTTCGCCGGCTCGGGTGCGCTGGGCCTCGAGTGCGTCTCGCGCGGCGCCGAGCACGCGGACCTCGTCGAGTCCGATGCGCGGGCGGCGCGCACGATCCAGCGCAACGTGGCCGATCTCGGCGCCTCGGCGTCCGTCCACCGGACCACGGCCCAGCGGTTCGTGGCGAGCACGACGGGCTCGTGGGACCTCGTCCTGCTCGACCCGCCGTACGCCGTGGCGACCGCCGAGGTGGCCGCGATCGTGGCCGGGCTGAGGCCCTCGCTGACCGAGGACGCGGTCGTCGTCGTCGAGCGTGCGAGCCGCGACGAGTTCACCTGGCCGGACGGGTTCGACGCGCTGCGGGACAAGACCTACGGGGACACGCGGCTTTGGTACGGTCGCTGACATGACGCGCGTCGTGTGCCCCGGCTCCTTCGATCCCATCACGAACGGACACCTCGACATCATCGAGCGGGCGTCGTTCCTGTTCGACGAGGTCGTCGTCGTGGTGCTGTTCAACGAGAGCAAGTCGGGCCTGTTCCCGACCGAACGACGACTCGAGCTGATCGCCGAGTCCACTCGTGAGCTCGAGAACGTCACGCTCGACTCGTACTCGGGCCTGTTGGTCGACTACTGCGCGCAGAACGACGTGCAGGCGATCGTGAAGGGCCTGCGAGCCGTGTCGGACTTCGACTACGAGCTGCAGATGGCCCAGATGAACGGCAACCTCACGGGCATCGACACCGTCTTCATCCCGACGTCGCCGGACTACATGTTCATCGCCTCGAGCCTCGTCAAGGAGGTCGCGCGCCACGGCGGCGACGTCAACGGGCTCGTGCCCAAGCACGTCATGAACGCGCTCGACGAGGCCTTCGGCCACTGAGCCGACGGGCTCACTCCACGGGCGACCGCCGCTCGGCGCCCCGCCCGACGTGACTCCCGCGCCGGACGGCACTCGTGCCGAACCGCTGCGCCACCGCGTCCAGCGTGGCGTCCAGCGCCGGGTCGGCCTCGCCCTCCAGCGGGAGCGCCAGCTGGGCTCCGTGACCATCGAGCCCCGAGAGCGCGACGCCCACGAGGGTGATGCCGTCCTGCTCGATCTCGCTGCGGCGACCGGCCAGCAGCCCGCGCGCCAGGTCGGAGATCTGTGACGTGCTCTCGGTGGGGCGAGGGAGGGTGCGCGAGGTCGTCGACGTGTGGAAGTCGCCGAACCTCAGCCGGATCGTGACGGTCGCGGCAGTGCGGCCGGCGCGGCGCAACCGTCGGCCGACCTTGTCACACAGCGCCAGCAGCGCGATGTCGGCCTCGGCGAAGGACCGTCCCGAGCCGAGCGCGTGCTGGGCCCCGATGGACCGGCGGCTGGTCGTGGTCTGCACCTTGCGGGGATCGTGGCCGTGCGCGAGCGCGTGCAAGTGGTGCCCGGTGGCCTTGCCGACGAGGGCGGACAGCTCGCCCGGCTCCAGTCGCGCGACGTCGGCGACGGTGCGCAGCCGCGCGGCGTGCAGCTTGGCGGCCGTGACCTCGCCGACGCCCCACAGTCGCTCGACGGGCAGCGCGTGCAGG
>NZ_DAMDLR010000121.1:0-5073 GCF_032084975.1 Aeromicrobium sp. | reverse complement strand
GCCCGCCACCAGCCACCACACCGTCAGCACGGCGGCGACACCGCCGACGATCGCGATGAAGCGCACGTGCACGGGGCGCAGGGACCTGCGGGGCCGGGCAGCGGAGGTCGTCTCGGACTCCTCGGCCGGCGGACCGGGCAGCGAGGCATCGAAGTTCGCCGCCAGCTCGGCGAGGCGGCGCCGCGCGACCTGGGCGCGCGTCTCGGGTGGGACGGAGGCCATGACGCGACCCTAGGAAGGCGCGGTCGGCGGCGGAACCATCCGCGCGCACCCTGTGGACGGAGCCGACCGAGCGAGGGAGGCTGTGGACGGTCAGCGGGCGCCGACGGTGACCGCGATCGCGCCGGGACCGACGTGCGCCCCGATGTCGGCGCCCACCTCGTCGACCGGGATGTCGGTACGGCCCAGTCGCTCGCTCAGCGAGGCCGCGATCGATGCGGCCACGTCGGCGCTGGCGAGGTGCTGGACGCCGATGTCGTAGTCCCCCGGGTACGTGGCGACCTGCTCGACGGCGAGCGCCTCGAGCCGGGCGAGCGCCTTCGATGAGGTGCGCACCTTCTCCAGCGGCGCGACCAGTCCGTCGTCGATGGTCAGGATCGGCTTGACCGAGAGCGCGGAGCCGATCAGGGCGGCGGCCCGCCCGATGCGTCCACCGCGGCGCAGGTACTCGAGGGTGTCGACGTAGAGCAGCACCTTCGCGGAGCGTGCCGCCTCGCGCGCCGCGGTCGCCATCTGCTCGGCGTCCGCCCCGGCGGACCCGGCCCGCGCCGCACTGCCGGCCGCGAACCCGGTGGCCAGCCCCGCCTGGAACGTGTCCACGATGGTGACCGGGACATTGACGCGCCCCGCGGCCAGGCGGGCGGCGTCGACCGTGCCGGACACCCGCGAGCTGATGTGCACCGAGACGATCGCCTCGGCGCCCGTGGCGGCCAGCGCCTCGTAGACCGACTGGAACGTCTCGGGCGACGGGCGCGAGGTGCTGACGGGCACTCCGGCGGCCAGCGCGTCGGCGATCATCTGCGACGTCACGTCGACGCCCTCGGTGTAGACGCGCGGACCGATGATGACGGTCGTGGGCACGACGGTGATGCCCTCGCGGGCGGCGTCGTCGGGATCCAAGGACGCGGTCGAGTCGGTGACGACGGCCACAGTCATGGGGGAACCCTACCCACCGGTGCGCTCCCGCCCCCACGCGATCGCGGGATGTGCGCGGATTCCCCGGTTAAGTAGGTTTGCTGTCACTGAACGAGGGTTGCGATCCTCGTGAAGTGACAGCAAACCTCGCTCAGTCACGATGACCGCGGCTGCTGAGGCGTGGCGAAGGGTCTGCCCTCGAACCGTCGGCGAGAGACCGCCGAGCGAGCACTGAACGAGGTTCTCCCGCACTTCACGAGGATCGCAACCCTCGTGAAGTGCGGGAGAACCTACTTAACCGGGGAACCCTCCACCCCGGACGCGTCAGTAGACGTCCTTCGCGTACCGGCCCGCGGCCTCGAGGTCCGCGAGCCACGAGCGGGCCCGCTCGCGCGTGAGGCCACCGTGGCGCTCGGCGAGCAGCAGCATGGTCGCCTCGACGTCCTTGGCCATGTGGACGCGGTCGCCGCAGACGTAGAGGTGCGCACCGTCGTCGAGCCAGCGCCACAGGTCGGCACCGTGCTCGCGCATGCGGTCCTGCACGTAGACGCGCCGGTCCTGGTCACGCGAGAACGCCGTGTCCAGACGGGTCAGGACGCCGTCGTCGCGCAGCTGCTGCAGCTCGTCGCGGTACAGGAAGTCCGTCGCACCGTTGCGGTCGCCGAAGAACAGCCAGTTCCGGCCGGGGTGCCCCAGCGCCTCGCGGTGCCGCAGGAACCCGCGGAACGGCGCGATGCCCGTCCCGGGACCGACCATGATCGTGTCGGCGTCCGGTGCCGCCGGTGGACGGAAGTGCCGCTGGCGCTGCACGTGGACCCGCACGTCGTCGCCCGCCCGGTCGGCGAGGTAGGTCGAGCAGACGCCGTGCCGCCACCATCCGTGCTCGCGGTGCCGCACCACCGACACCGTCACCTGGGCCTCGCGCGGGTCCTCCAACGGGCTCGACGAGATCGAGTACTGGCGCGTGGCGAGCGGCTTGAGCACCGCCAGCCACTGGTCGAGGCGGGCGAGCGTCGGGACATCACGCAGCAGGTCGACCAGCTGGCGGCCCCACACCCACGCGTCGAACGCCGCACGGTCCGACGGGTCCGGGATCCCGGCGGGGAGGACACCGCGGTGACGCTCGACCACCAGTGCGATGACGGCCGGCGTGATGGCCACGGGGTCGTACCGCTCGACGAGCGCGTCGGCCAGCCGGATCGGCTGGTCGTCGAGGTCCACGAGGGTGTCGCCGTCGAGACCGGTCAGCGCCAGCCACGCCTCGACGTAGGCGGGGTCGACGCGCGGCGCGACGACGAGCGCGTCCCCCGGCTCGTAGGTCAGCGTGTCCTCGGGCAGGCGGAACCCGAGTCGCCGGACCTCCTTGCTGGACCCCGGCCCCGTCAGCAGCTCGTTGCGGGTCAGTCCCGTCATGAGCGGACGCTTGCGCCCGAACCGAGGCTGCGAGGGCGGAGCCGGCGTCCCCTCGGACCCGCCCAGCACGCTGGTCACTCCGCCCAGCCAGTTGGACGCCGGGTCGTCGAAGTCGGGCTCGCAGTCGACCCTCGGCGCGATGCGCTCGGCACCGAGCTCGGCGAGGCGCTCGTCGAGGCGCCGCCCGAACCCGCAGAAGTCCGCGTAGGCGGAGTCGCCGAAGGCCAGGACGCTGTACCGCAGTCCCGTCAGGTCCGGCGGCTCCGCGGCGCAGAGCTCACGCCAGAGCGCGGCCGCCTCGCTGGGCGGGTCACCGTCGCCCGTCGTGCTGGTGACGAACAGCGCGGTGCCGGTGAGGTCCGCGGCGCGCGCGTCGGCCAGGGACCGGTGGCTCGCCGCGAGTCCACGTCCCGCGAGGCCCTGGGCCACCTCGGGTGCGTGCTCGTCCACGCGACCCGTCTGCGAGGCCGACCAGACCGTGATCCCCTGCGTCGCCGGCGTGATCGCGGGCGCCCGCTCGGCGAGGACCTGGTCGAACCAGGCGCGCAGGGCCAGCGCGACCGGAGCCGACGCCGGCAACGCAGGACGGGCGTGAGTGACCGCGGCCAGGTAGCCGGCCAGCCACGCCGTCTCCTGCTCCGACGGTGCCTCGGGCGGGACACCCGGCAGGCGGATGGGCGCCCGCTCCAGTCGCACGGCGCACACCTTGAACTCCGGCTGCAGCGAGTCCGGGTCGACCGCGTCGTTCGTGAGCGCGTTGACGGCCAGCCCCTCCCCCGTCATCTCGCCCCAGTGGATGGGCGCGAAGCACGTCCCGGGCAGGACGCGGTCGGTCACGACGGCGGGCAGGACGGCCTCGCCGCGACGCGACACGATCCGCACCTCGGCTCCGTCACCGACTCCCAGCGCCCGCGCGTCGTCCGGGTGGACCTCGACGAACGGATCGGGGTCGAGCCGGTTGAGCCGCGCGACCTTGCCGGTCTTGGTCATCGTGTGCCACTGGTGCGGGAGCCGGCCCGTGTTCAGCACGACCGGGAACTCGTCGTCGGGCAGCTCCGCGGGGTCCAGGTGCGGTCGCGCGTGGAAGACCGCGCGGCCGTCCGGCGTGGGGAACGCGAGCACGCCGTCGTCCACGTACCTCACGGGGTTGCGCCGTCCCCCTCCCGGCGGGCACGGCCACTGCAGCGGCCCGCGCCGCAGGCGCTCGTGGCTCGCGCCCCGCAGGTCGTAGCCCGTCGCCGGGTTGGCGAACGCGCGGATCTCCTCGAACACCTCCTCGGCGCTGGCGTAGGCGAACGCGTCACCGAAGCCCAGCCGGGTCGCGATGTCGCAGATGAGCTGCCAGTCCGGGCGCGCGTCGCCCGGCGGCGCGGTGGCCGGGCGGCACAGGGTGAGGTTCCGCTCGGAGTTGACCATGACGCCGTCGGCCTCGGTCCACAGCGCGGCCGGTAGCGCGATGTCGGCGTGGGCGAGCGTCTCACTCTCGGCGAAGGCGTCCTGCACGATCACGACGTCGGCCGCGGCCAGCCCCCGCAGCACGGTGTCGCGGTTCGCGACCGAATGCACGGGATTCGTGCAGATGATCCACGCGGCGCGGACGGCCCCGTCGGCCATCTGACCGAAGAGGTCGATGGTTCCCGTGCCCACCTCGTCGCGGATGGTCCCGGCGGCGAGTCCCCACACCTGCTCGCAGAACGCACGGTCCTCGGCCGAGACGACCGACCGCTGGCCCGGCAGTCCCGGCCCCATGTAGCCCATCTCCCGGCCGCCCATGGCGTTCGGCTGACCCGTGAGCGAGAAGGGACCCGAGCCCGGTCGGCAGATCGCGCCGGTCGCCAGGTGCAGGTTGACGATCGCGTTGGTGTTCCAGGTGCCGTGGGTGGACTGGTTGAGCCCCATCGTCCAGCACGACATCCAGTCGCCGGACCGGCCGATCCAGTCGGCGATCGTGCGCAGGTCGGCCTCGGCGATGCCGGTCACGTCCGCGACGTGCGCGGGCGGGTAGTCCGCGACCATCGCCTCGACGTGCTCCCAGCCACGCGTGTGCTCGGCGACGAAGGCGTCATCGACCGCGCCGGCCTCGACGAGCAGGTGCAGGAGCCCGTTGAGCAGGGCCAGGTCCGTGCCCGGCCGGATCTGGCAGAACAGGTCCGCCTTCTCGGCCGTGGCGGTGCGGCGGGGGTCGACCACGACGAGCCGCGCCCCGGCCTTGACCCGCTCCATCATCCGCAGGAACAGGATCGGGTGGGCGTCGGCCATGTTGGAGCCGATCACGAGGAACAGGTCGGCCCGGTCGAAGTCGTCGTACGAGCCGGGCGGGCCGTCCGCGCCCAGGGACTGCTTGTACCCCGTGCCCGCACTGGCCATGCACAGTCGTGAGTTGGACTCGATGTTGACCGTGCGCAGGTACCCCTTCGCCAGCTTGGTCGCGAGGTACTGCGCCTCGAGCGTCATCTGGCCCGAGACGTAGAGCGCGACGGCGTCGGGTCCGTGCTCGTCGATCACCCGCCGGAAACGGGTCGCGGC
>NZ_DAMDLR010000120.1:0-5125 GCF_032084975.1 Aeromicrobium sp. | reverse complement strand
TGCGCGACGGCGCGAAGGTGGTCGCCCGCGCCCGGGTCGCCGGCGGGCAGGCCACCGTCGCGCTGCCGCGCCTCACGGTCGGACGCCACCGCCTCACCGCGCGGTTCACGGGATCCGCGCTGGCGGGTGCCTCGACCAGCACGCCGGTCACGGTCACCGTCGTGAAGGCCTCCAGTCGCACCTCCCTCGCGGTGAAGCGGGCGACGAAGCGTGCGAAGCCGGTCAAGGTCGTCGCCACCGTGCGTGCGGCCGGGCACCAGCCCGTGGGCCGGGTCCGCTTCATGGCCGGCTCGAGGGTCCTGAGGACGGTGCGGCTGGTGAAGGGCAGGGCCGTGGCGACGGTGAGGCTCCGCTCCAGCCAGCGGATCCGCGCCGTCTACCTCGGCTCGCGCCAGACCAAGGCCTCGAGTTCGCCGCGGAAGGCTGTCACGGTCAGGCCATAATGGACTGATGCCCAAGATCTCCGCGCCCACGGTCGGCGCGCACCGCGAGGCCCAGCGGGCCTCGTTGGTGCGCGCCGCCGAGGCCGTCCTGCAGGACGAGGGGATGGCCGGCATCAACCCGCGCACCGTCACCGAGCGGGCCGGGATGTCGCGGTCGAGCTTCTACGACTACTTCCCGTCGAGGGACGACCTGCTCATCGCGGTGGCGATCGAGGCGTTCGACCGCTGGAACCACGCCCTCGCGGAGGCGCTCGAGGACGTGCCGCCGGGGCTGCCACGATTGCGCGCCCTGATCGACTCCACGATGCGCATGACGGCGGACGGGGAGCACGACCTGGCGGGCCACTTCCGCCAGGCGGAGTTCTCGCCGAGCCGCTTCGACGACCTCATGGTGCTGCACGATGCACTGCTCCGGCCCGTCGCCGAGGTGCTCGCGGACCTCGGGACGCCCGACCGGTTCGTCGCGCTGGTGCACGGTGCGCTGGGTGCCGGTGTCCAGGCGGTCCAGCACGGCGCGGATCCCGCCACCACGGCGCAGGACGTCTTCGCGCTGCTCGAGTCCGGACTGCCCCGGCGCTGAGCCGTCAGGCCGTCGGTGACACACTGTCGGTATCTTCCCGACAAGGTGTCGGGATCATCCGATCCGAGGGGAACCGATGTTCCTAGCGCTGCGCGAGCTGCTGTTCGCCCGAGGCCGCTTTGCCTTGATGGGCGCGGTGATCTCACTGATCTCCGTGCTGGTCGTCCTGCTCTCCGGCCTGTCCACCGGACTCGTCAACGACGGCGTGTCCGGCCTGAAGGCCATGCCCGTGACGTCGTTCGCCTTCGACGAGGGCACGATGGAGGACAACGCCTTCAGTCGCTCGATCCTCGAGCAGGAGCAGCTCGCGCCGTGGCGCGATGCCGAGGGCGTGAAGGCCGCCGAGCCGATCGGCGTCAGCATCGTCAACTCCACGACCGACGACGACCACCAGGTCGACCTGACCCTGTTCGGCGTCGATCCCGAGGGCTTCCTGGCCCCGGCGACGTCGCTCGGTGACGGCCTCGGCCCGGCGGACGGCATCGTCGTGTCGGAGACGCTCCGGGACGAGGGCGTCGAGGTCGGCACCACCGTGACCCTGGACCGCATCGACGTCGAGCTGACCGTCGTCGGCTTCACCGAGGGCCAGGCGACCTTCGGGCACGTCGACGTCGCCTACCTGCCGCTCGAGACGTGGCAGCTGATCGCCTCCAACTCCGTGCAGCCCGGCGCGCCCACCGCCGCGACGGTCGCCGCGACGGGCTACGACGTGTTCAGTGCGGTCGCCGTCCAGGCGCAGGACGGGGACGAGCCCGACCTCGCCGCGATCGACGCCGAGGCCGGCACGACCAGCATGACGCTCACCGAGTCGTTCAACGCGTCGCCCGGCTACGAGGCCGAGACGATGACGCTCAGCATGATCCAGGTGTTCCTGTACGTCATCTGCGCGCTCGTGGTGGGAGCGTTCTTCACGGTGTGGACGATCCAGCGCGCGGGCGACCTCGCGGTCCTGCGGGCCATCGGGGCGTCCAGTCGCCACCTGCTGCGCGACAGCCTCGCCCAGGCGGCGATCGTGCTGCTCTTCTTCACCGCCGTGGGCGTGGCCGCCGGCGTCGCGGTCGGTGCCGTCATGCCCGCCGCCATGCCGTTCGAGCTGGAGGCCGGACCGGTCGCGGGCGCGTCCGTCCTGACCGTCGTGCTCGGGCTTCTCGGAGCCGCGGTCTCGGTGCTGCGCATCACCCGGATCGATCCGCTCGCCGCGCTGGGAGGCCGTCGATGAACACCACACCCACCCCCGCCCTGGAGATCACGGACGCGACGCTGGAGCTCGGCGACGGCGAGTCGCGCGTCCGCGCCCTCGACCACGTCTCGCTGACGGTCCGCGCCGGCGAGTTCGTCGCCATCGTGGGCCCGTCCGGATCGGGCAAGTCGTCGTTGCTGGCGGTCGCCGGCGCGCTGTCGAACCCCGACTCCGGCTCCGTGCGCGTCCACGGCACCGACCTCGGGACGCTCTCCAAAGGCGCCGCCGCGCGCTTCCGGTTGACCACGATCGGCTTCGTCTTCCAGGCCGGCAACCTGCTCCCGGCGCTGACCGCGGCCGATCAGGTCCGTCTCGCCGGCCGGCTGGCGGGCAACCGGCGGGTCGACCCCGCGGCAGTGCTCGACTCGGTCGGCATGGCCCACCGGGCCAAGCACCGCCCCGGAACCCTCTCCGGTGGCGAGCGCCAGCGCGTCGGCATCGCCCGCGCCCTGGTGAACGATCCGACGCTCCTGCTGGTGGACGAGCCGACGGCCGCGCTGGACCGCAGCCGCAGCCACGAGGTCGTGCGGCTGCTGGCCGACCGGGCGCGCGACGAGAACGTCGCCGTCGTCATGGTCACCCACGACCACGACGTGCTCGAGCACTGTGACCGAGTGCTCGAGATGGTGGACGGGACTCTGACAGAGTTGGCGCATGCTGCCCGAGGGATGGATACCGCACCGTCGCGCCGACGGTGAGACGGTCGGCTGGATCGAGCTCGACGGGGACGAGGTGGCGGCGTTCGACCTGCTGGGGCGCCGCGTCACGGCTCCCGGTGCGGACTGGCACGAGGCCGAGCAGGCGCTCGAGCGGCGCGGCATCGGCTACCTCGCCGAGCAGTACACGCTGACCCTGCCCGACGACACGTTCGTTCCCGTCCGCGTCGGCGAGGCGACCGTCGACCGGGTGACCGTGGTCGAGGACGAGTTCGGGGCCGCGTCCGCGGTGGGCGCCGAACCGAGGAGGCACGTCCTGCCGTTCCCCGTGCCGGCGGGACTGTTGAGGGACTACGTGCGACCACGCGTGGACATCGGCACCTGGCCGGACGCGAGCGGCAAGCCGATCGACTACGGGGCCGTCTACTGGGGCGACGTCGAGCCTCCGGCCGAGGTCTACAGCACGTGCGCGCACCCCGAGAGGTTCGAGCCCGTGGTCACCGTCGCGCGAGCCCTGGTCGATCACCTCGAGCGGACGTACGACGTCGACCGGACCGAGGAGGGTACCGACGGGCGGCAGCGCATCACCCTCACGCCTCGCGGCGGCGGTGGTGCGCCGTTGACGATGCTCTTCCCGTTGCGAGGCCTGCCCGGCGTGGAGCTCGAGGCAGGATTCCGGTACCGCGACATGTGGCCGGATTGCGGGTGCGACGCCTGCGACGACTCGGTGCCCGACCTGCTCGACGACTTTGAGACGATGGTCTTCGCGGTCGTCGAGGGGACCATGAGCGAATGGCGCAGCGAGGCGGACGGCAGCGAGCCGTGGAAGGTGAACGTGCGGTTCGAGGGGCTCACCGAGCAGTCGGAAGGGAGCGACGGCGGACCCGAGCCGCTCGACGTCCCCACGGAGCCGCGCCGGTGGGGAGCGTGGCCGCTCAGGGTGGGCTGAGCCGCATCAGCACGCGTGGGAACCGGTTGAGGACGGAGTCCGTGTCGGCTGCCTTCTCGAAACCGGCACGCTCGAACAGCGCACGGGTGCCCACGTACGCCATCGTCAGGTCGACCTTCGCGCCCTGGTTGTCGACGGGGTAGGCCTCGACGGCGGGAGCACCCTGTGAGAACGCGTACCGGGCCGCGCCCTCGACGAGGTGGTGGGCGATGCCCTGCCCGCGGTGGCCGGGACGCACGCGCACGCACCACAGGCTCCACACGTCGAGGTCGTCGACGTGGGGGATCTTGCGGTTCGTGGCGAAGCTGGTGTCGGCCCTTGGGTGGATCGCGGCCCAGCCGACGACCTCGTCCCCGTCGTGGGCCAGCACGCCGGGCGGACCCTGCGCCATCAGCTCGCGGATCTTCTCGCCGCGGGCCTCGCGATGCAGCTCACGGTTGACCTTCCCGGGTACGCGGTAGCTCAGGCACCAGCACACGTCGGACTCAGGCCGCTTCGGCCCGAGCATCGTGCGCACGTCTTCGAACTCGGTCGCGGGCCGCACCTCGATCGCCATGGTCGGAGCGTAGGACCGCGGACCGACGTTTCCCACTTCGCCGTCCGATCCAGACCTAGGAGGGGACGGTGGTGCGACGCTCGGCGAGCAGGACCGCGCCGACGACCGGCAGCGTCAGCAGCGTCGCCACGGCGCTGAGCGCGCCGAAGCTCCACGCTGCCACGACGACGCCGGCGACCAGGCCGCCGGCGGCTCCGGCCAGGTTCATCGACAGGTCGCTGAAGCCCTGCACCAGCGGCCGGACCGAGGCGTCGAGGCTGCGGGTCAGCAGGGCTGCGCCGGCGATGACGGACATCGACCAGCCGACACCCAGCAGGATGAGCCCGATCGTGATCTGGACGTTCGAGTCGCCCGCGGTCCCGGCGATGCCGCACGCCAGGATCAGCACCGCCTGGCCCAGCAGGATCGTGGGCTCGGCACCCCACCGGTCGGTCGTCCAGCCGAACAGCGGCGACAGCGCGAACATGCCGGCGATGTGCAGGCTGATCGTGAAGCCGATGATCGACAGCGAGGCGCCGTGGCCGGACATGTGCACCGGGGTCAGCGCCATCACCGAGACCATCACGGCGTGCGACAGGGCGACCGCCGCGATCGCGATCGCGGTGGTGCCGCGCACGTGGGGCAGGGCAGCGGCGATCCGCGGCGGGGGAGGGGCGGCGGCGTCCCGGCGGGCGAGCGGATCGGGACGCAGCAGCACCCAC
>NZ_DAMDLR010000119.1:0-5232 GCF_032084975.1 Aeromicrobium sp. | reverse complement strand
CAGCGCGACGGGCACCGGGGATGCGGCCCTCAGGCAGCGAGCCGACGGCGGGGAAGGTGATGGTGTCGTCGACGACGACAGGGCGGGCGGTGACGGGCGACGCGGTCGGCACCTCGACGGCGGGGCGCGGAGCCTTGACCGGCTCGGGGCGCTTGGCGCGGCGTCCACCGGCGTACGTCTGCGACGAGGGCTCGGCAGTCACGGCCGAGATCAGCATCGTGGACTCGGTATCGGCGTCCACCGGGCGGCGCGCACGCCGCGACCCGACCGGACGATTCGAGGAGGAGAGGTCCGTTCCGGGCGCATCCGGGGTCGACCGACCGCTCTGGGAGCGATCGTGTTCGGCCATACGTGCGCCTCCGGGGGGTTCAGGCAAACGGACCAGCCCAGACTAGGGGACGCTCGGTGCCGTAATCCAATGCTATGACAAATGCAACCCGCGTTAACGCACGAATAACAGAGCAAAGTCGAATTCGCACGTCCGCATGACGGGACGGTGTTTCAACTCACGTTTACGGAACCCGCGCCAAACGGGCCGTTAACGCAGGGGTAGAGTCGCGAGCGCTCCGGCGTCCGTGGGTTCGACTGCGCGTGCGCCGGAACCACCGCGAACCCCACCAATAAGGACGTCCCGTGGACCTGATGGAGTATCAGGCGAAGGAACTCTTCGCCAAGCACAACGTTTCGACCACCATCGGCACCGTGGTCACCACGGCCGAGGAGGCCAGGGCTGCCGCCGAGCAGATCGGCGGCGTCACCGTCATCAAGGCGCAGGTCAAGGCCGGCGGCCGCGGCAAGGCCGGCGGCGTCAAGATCGCCAAGACCGCCGACGAGGCCTTCGAGCACGCGTCGAACATCCTGGGCATGGAGATCAAGGGCCTCACGGTCAACCGCGTGCTCGTCACGCCGGCGACCCCGCCGGTCGAGGAGTACTACTTCTCCTTCCTGCTGGACCGCGCGAACCGCAGCTACCTGTGCATCGCCAGCGTCGAGGGCGGCGTCGAGATCGAGGAGGTCGCCAAGACCAACCCCGAGGCCGTGCGCCAGATCCAGATCGATGCCGGCACCGGTGTCGACGAGGCCAAGGCTCGCGAGATCGTCGCCGACGCCAAGTTCCCGGCCGAGCTGGCCGAGCAGGCCGTCGAGATGATCCAGAGCCTGTGGAAGGTCTTCGTCGAGGAGGACGCCACCCTGGTCGAGGTCAACCCCCTCGCCCGCCTGGAGGGTGACAAGCTCGAGGCGCTCGACGGCAAGGTCTCGCTCGACGAGAACGCCGAGTTCCGTCACCCCGAGCACGAGGCGTTCGTCGACAACGACGCCACCGACCCGCTCGAGGTCAAGGCCAAGTCGAAGGGCCTGAACTACGTCAAGCTCGACGGCCAGGTCGGCATCATCGGCAACGGCGCCGGGCTCGTCATGAGCACGCTCGACGTGGTCGCCTACGCCGGCGAGGCGCACGGCGGCGTCAAGCCCGCCAACTTCCTCGACATCGGCGGCGGCGCCTCGGCGCAGGTCATGGCCGACGGCCTGGACGTCATCCTGCACGACCCGCAGGTCAAGAGCGTGTTCGTGAACGTCTTCGGCGGGATCACGTCGTGCGACGCCGTCGCGAACGGCATCAAGGGTGCGCTGGAGATCCTCGGCGACGAGGCCAAGAAGCCCCTGGTCGTGCGTCTCGACGGCAACAAGGTCGACGAGGGTCGCGCGATTCTCAACGAACTCAACCACCCGCTGGTCACCCTCGTCGACACCATGGATGGTGCCGCCGACAAGGCCGCCGAGCTCGCGAACGCGTAAGGGACGAAACATGTCGATCTATCTGAACTCCGACTCCAAGGTCATCGTCCAGGGCATCACGGGCGGTGAGGGCACCAAGCACACCGCCCTCATGCTCAAGTCCGGCACCAACGTCGTGGGCGGCGTCAACGCCCGCAAGGCCGGCACGACGGTCACGCACGTCGACGCCGACGGCAACGACGTCGAGCTGCCCGTCTTCGGCTCGGTCGCCGAGGCCATCGAGAAGACGGGCGCCGACGTGTCGGTCGCCTTCGTCCCGCCGGCGTTCACCAAGGACGCCGTCGTCGAGGCCATCGACGCCGAGATCGGGCTGCTGGTCATCATCACCGAGGGTGTCCCGGTGCAGGACACGGCCGAGTTCTGGGCCTACGCCCAGGGCAAGAAGACCCGCATCATCGGCCCGAACTGCCCCGGCATCATCAGCCCCGGTCAGGCGCTCGCCGGCATCACGCCGGCCACGATCGCCGGCGCGGGCCCGGTCGGCCTCGTGTCGAAGTCCGGCACGCTGACCTACCAGATGATGTTCGAGCTGCGTGACTTCGGCTTCACCACCGCCATCGGCATCGGCGGCGACCCGGTCATCGGCACGACGCACATCGATGCGCTCGAGGCGTTCGAGAACGACCCGGACACCAAGGCGATCGTCATGATCGGCGAGATCGGCGGCGACGCCGAGGAGCGTGCGGCCGAGTACATCAAGGCCAATGTCACCAAGCCGGTCGTCGGCTACGTCGCGGGCTTCACGGCTCCCGAGGGCAAGACGATGGGCCACGCCGGCGCCATCGTGTCCGGCTCGTCGGGCACCGCCCAGGCGAAGAAGGAGGCCCTCGAGGCCGCGGGCGTCAAGGTCGGCAAGACGCCGTCCGAGACGGCCGCGCTCATGCGGGAGATCCTGCAGGGTCTCTGACCCCGATCAGCACGACGCCCCCGCGAGCCTCGGCTCGCGGGGGCGTCGTTCTGTTGTCGGTTTCCCCGGTTAAGTGGGTTTCCTGTCACTTCACGAGGGTTGCGATCCTCGTGAAGTGACAGCTTCCCCGCTTAACCGGGGAAACCGTCACTGTGGCAGGTGCACGAGCCGCTCGGCGGCCCGGTGCAGGACGCTGCGGAACTCGCCGCCGGAGATGCTGAACTTGCCGGCCGGCGGGAAGAGCAGCTGCGTGACGGTGTCGCCGCTTCGGGCCAGGCCCATCCGGTAGTAGACGACCTCGTCCTTGCCGACCTCGAGGCCGACGCGCCACGACGTGCCGCTGAAGCCGTCGCCCTTGAGCTCCTTCTCGTCGTCGATGCGGGCCGGCAGGTCGCCGTCCGGGCATTCGGCGACGCGATCCTGCAGCTCCTCGATGTAGGCCTTCGCGGCCTTGGCGCTGGTCATCCGCCCGACGGTCTGGGTGAGCGCGAACTGGTCGGGCAGCTGCTCGGCCTCGGGGATCGCGAACACGCGCGCACCGGACTGGACGAACTGCTTACCCGTGAAGGACGCCCTCTCGCACATCGTGGCGGTGGGGTTCTCCTTCTCGGTGAGCGCGATCGGGTCGCTGGCGCTCCACACGCTGTCGATCGCGGCCACCGGCGGGAGGTCCACGACGCCGAGGTAGCCGGGGAAGCGGGCGGCCTGCGGCGGGACGGTCGAGCTGACGGTGAACCGCGTCGAGCAGTCGCCTCCGGACTCGGAGCACACGCGGCTGATCGAGTCGTTGAGCACGCGTGCGAACTGGCGGACCTTGGTGCGCTCGGTGCCGGGCGACTCGTGCACGAGCGTGCTGGTCAGCGTGCCCGACTGGGCGAGGCCGACGGTGATGAACCGGGCCGGCGAGCGGTACGACTGCAGCCGCAGGATCTGGAAGTCGCCGAAGGGCCGCTCGACGCGGTAGGCGTCGACCAGGCGGGTGCGCGGGTGCTCGCAGTTGGAGTAGAACGACACGAGCCGCTCGAAGGCCGCCTCGGACGCCTGCTGCGACCGCGAGACCTCGATGGCCTGGGCGACCCGGTCCTGGGCGTCCGAGGTGTACGCGCGGACGAAGACCTTGATCGGGTCGGGGTCGGCGAAGCGGGTGGTGGGGCAGGTCGCGTACGGCGTCGTGTTGCTGGCGTCGGTGTCCGTCGCGTCGACGGACCACTGCGCATCGGACCGCAGGTTCGCGACCTCGCCGACGGCCAACAGGTCGTCGGTGCCGATGTTGTGGGAGTCCAGCACGATGTCGCGCGACTCCGAGCCGATCTTCTCGCGATCGGGCAGCGCGCTCTGACGCGCCATGGCGTCTCCGTCGGCGACGAACGCACCGCCGATCAGGGTCAACACGAGTGCCAGCGCGACCAGCAGCACCGTGTTGCGCCGGGCGCCACGGGTGGCCGACCGGCGCACCTCGGCCGCACTCGGCAGGTCGAGCCCGGCGGTGATGACGGCCAGGGCACGCATCCGCTCGACGACCTCGTCGATCGTGGCGCGCAGGCCCTCCTCGAGGCGGCTGAACCCACGCGAGGCGAGCTCGATCGCGGTCTCGTCGTCGACCCCCACCTCGACCGCGGCCGCGTCCAGGTCGAGGTCGGCGATCGTCAGCAGGCTCAGCAGCCGCCGGGTGGGCTGGTCGAGCTCCATGAGCTGCGTGAGCAGCGCCTCGTCGGTCTGGTGCGGGCGCCGTTTGCGCCACGGGTGCGCGCCGCGACTGAGGGCCGTGGCCTTCCAGGCCTCGGAGCGCACGAACGCGGTGGGGTCGGCGGCGGAGACGCGCATCCACTGCTGCCAGGCGTGCCGGTAGGCATCGATCGTGGCGTCGCGCGCCACGTCCCGATCGCCGCATTTCGCGTACGTCGTGACGAGGATCACGCGCTGCGTCGAGGCGTAGAAGGCGTCGAACTCGTCGACCCGCGTCATCGTGCTGCCCTCCTCGACTTCGCCCCGGCGTGTGCTGTCAGAATCCTCGCCACACTACCGCTTGGATGGTGAGATGCCCGAGTCCCGTGCTGCCGATCAGTGGCGCCCGGCGATCCTCACGGCGGTCGGCTCGGCCGTCGTCAGCGTGTTGATCGCCGCCGTCGCCGTCGGTTCCAGCGGGATCGCCGGCACGACCGTCGAGACCGTGCGCACCGCCGTGCGGACGTGGCTGGTCGCCGTCGGCGCGACCCTCACGACCGACGACATCCGCATCGGCGTCGTCCCGATCGGCGCGACGATCGTGGTCGTCCTGGCCGTCTTCGTGCTCACCCGGCTCACCCTGCGCACGCCCATCGCCGACCCGGGTGCGTTCGGCGCGATGGCGGGCGGGATCGCCGGCGTGCTCGCCGCGCTCTGCTCGGCACTCACCTCGACGGACGCCAACGGCACCTCGTTCATCCGCGCCGCGTTCGGTGCCTTCGTCGTCGTCGGCCTGCCCGCGGCGTGGGGCGCCTCGCGCCGGTCGCGGCTCGCCTGGCTGGGCCTCTCCCCCCGCTGGACGC
>NZ_DAMDLR010000118.1:0-5285 GCF_032084975.1 Aeromicrobium sp. | reverse complement strand
GCTGATGGCCGCCCTGCTGGTGCACGACCTGCGCTCCGGGCGCAAGCCCTCGCGCGAGCCGTGGCGCGAGGAGGCCTACGCCGCCGCCCACGGCGGACTCTGGACCGCGGCGTACCACCCGCGCTCGGCGCTCGGCCTGGCCGCGGTGCTGGGCTTCGCCTCGCGGTCGTGAGGGGTGAAGTTTCCCCGGTTAAGTAGGTTCCCTGGCACTTCACGAGGGTTACGAACCTCGTGAAGTGACAGGAAACCTCGTTCAGTCCTGCAGCTTCGGCAGTCACGAGGCCGTGCGGCGGCTTCGGTCGCCGACCGGCGCCGCACTGCTCCCAAGGCCTCACTTCGCGAGGTTCTCTGGCACTTAGCGAGGTTCGCAACCCTCGTGAAGTGCCAGGGAACCTAGTTAACCGGGGAAACCGTCAGCGCCCAGAGAAGTTCGCCGCGCGCTTCTCCGTGAACGCGGCGACGCCCTCGGTGAAGTCGTTCGAGGCGCCCAGTACGCCCTGGCCCGCGGTCTCGGCGCGCAGGGTCTCGTCGAGGTTCGCCAGCGCCGCGGCGTTGATCGTCTTCTTGATCTGCGCGTAGGCCAGCGTCGGCCCGGTCCGCAGCTTCTCGACCAGGGCGTCGACGGTGGCGCTCCACTCGTCGGCGCTGACGCAGTGCGTGATGAGCCCGGCGTCGAAGGCATCGCGGTTCGGCAGCTTCTCACCGAGCATCAGCAGGCGCGTCGCCCGGGCCCGGCCGATCGAGGCGGCGAGCAGCTCGTGCGCGGCACCGTCGCCCATGAGGCCGATGTTGACGAACGCCTGCAGGAAGTAGTCGTCCTCCTTCGCGACCTGGAAGTCGGACGCCAGCGCGAGCGACGAGCCGATGCCCGCTGTCAGGCCGTTGAGGGCCGCGACGACCGGGAACGGCGCACCCGTCAGCGCATGGATGAGCCGATCGGCGGCCTCGAGGATGCCGGAGTTGGTGACACCGGGCCGCATCACCGCGCCCGAGCAGAACGCCCGGCCCTCGCCGGTCAGCACGGCGACGCGCACGCCGTCGGCCTTCTCGAGCTCGTCGCTCATCTGCTCGAACATCTCGGTGGTCACCGAGTTGAGCCGTTCAGGCGCGTTGAGCGTGAGGCGCAGGACGCCATCGGTGCGGTCGACCACGAGGTCGGTCATCGTTTCCTCCATTGTCCGAGCAGGGTCTGCAGCACCGCGATGAGCGCCGTGGGCTGGTCCAGCATGATGTGGTGGCCCGAGTCCGGGATCACCGTAACGGGTACGGCACCGCCCAGTCGCGAGCGGATCTCCGCGGTGATGTCCGTCGTGGCCATGCCGCGCTCACCGCGCAACAGGGCCAGCTCGCACTCGGTGCGGGCCAGGTCGTCGGGCGTCATCGAGGACTTGAGGAACACGCGCGGGTCGAACTTCCACGACCAGCCGCCATCGACGCGACGGACCGAGCCGCGGGCGATGTGGTCGCGCACGTACGGCAGCGTCGAGTCGTCCTCGGGCAGGGTGCGGAAGCGCGACACCATCGTGGCGGCGTCGGGATAGACCGGCATCGCGAGGCCGGCTCGATCGTTGCGCCACTCGCGCGCCTCGGGCGAGACGGCCTGGACGGGCGAGTCGATCGCGGCGGCGCCGAGCATGTCGGCCCCGTGCTCGCGCGCGGCGGTCAGGGTGACGAAGCCGCCCATGCTGTGGCCGAACACGACCGGCTTGTCGGCGGACTCGGCGCGGGCGACGGCCAGGATCTCGCGGGCCCACTGCTCGAGCGTGTACTCGTCACGGCGACCGCTGTCGCCGTGGCCGGACAGGTCCGGAGCGAGCACGCGGTGACCGACGGCCAGGTGCGGTCCGACGTGGTCCCACCACCCACTGTGGGCGGCCCCGCCGTGCACCAGCAGCACGACCGGGTCGCCGGGCTCGCCCCACGCGCGGTAGTGGACGGGCGTGCCCTCGACCTCGACCTCGAGGTGCTGCGGCTTCTCGGCGAGCGCCCAGCGGAACCACTCGGGAACGGTCATCGGTGGAACCTCACGAGCTCGTCGAGTTCGGCGCGATTCGCGCGGAACGAGTTGGCCGGGTGATCGGGGTCGGGGTACCCGAACGAGATCCCGCAGACGATCGACCGGTCGTCGGACAGGCCGAGCCACCCGCGCAGGAAGTCGGACTTCTGCGCCAGCGCGGCCTGCGCGATCGTGGCGACGCCACGGGACTGCGCAGCGAGCAGGAACGACTGCACGAACAACCCGCAGTCGATCGCGGCGTACGTGCCCAGTGGCGTGGGAGCCGAGATCACGGCCACGTGCGGCGCACCGAAGAACTCGAAGTTGCGCAGCATCTCGCGCGCCGAGGCGTCGCGGTCGCCCTTCGCGACACCGACTGCCTCGTACAGCTGCCAGCCGACCTCGCGACGTCGCTCGGCGTGCACGCCGGTGTAGCCCGGCGGGAACGGTATGTCCGAGCCGGCCGACGGGTCGGCGACGATGTCCGCGCGCAGCCGGGTCAGCGCGTCACCCGAGACGACGTCGACGTGCCACGGCTGGACGTTGCACCACGACGGCGTCCGCGCGGCCGAGGCCAGGATGGCCCGGATCTCGTCCTCGGGGACGGGTTCGGCCGCGAATCCTCGGCAGCTGAAGCGATCCGCCAACAGCCGGTCGAGGACGTCGGCGTCATGGGTGTCCATGGCGCTCACGGTAAGCGGGCGCTTAGTTCCGGTCAAACGTGACGGTTTCTCACTCGGCGGCGCGGACCTGCACGACGCGGACCGGGTTGGCCTGCTCCAGGGTGCGGCTGACGGTGCACAGCTTCTGGTGCGACTTCTCGATCGCGCCCGGGACCCGGTCGGCCATCTTCTGGCCGTCCTCGTCGTGATCGAAGGAGATGTCGATCGTGACCGCGATGTCCTCGAGGCGCGAGCCGCCGTCCTCGATCTTGACCTTGTGCGCCTCGACGGAGATGTCGAACCGGTTCGGCTCGGCGCGCTTCGTGAGCGCCTCGATCGTCAGGGCGTTGCAGCCGCCGAGGGCCACCAGCAGCAGCTCGACGGGGGTGAAGTCGATCGTGTCGCCGTCACCGAAGGTGATGACGCCGCCGCGGGCGTTCTCGGCGCGGTACTCCGCCGGGCCGGTGCGGACGAGGTGGACGCTGCGCAGGGTGGAGGTGTCGTCGCTCATGTCCCGACCCTAGGCCGGGGCCGGGGCCGCGGCACCCCATCGGCGTGGGGTTGCGCGCGGCCCCCGACCCGACTTTTGGTGCGGTTTTGCGTCCGAGACGGCCGCCGAGGCGGAATATCGCACCAAAAGTTCGGGAGGGCGCTCAGGCGTCGAGGTCCGCCTCGACGAGAGCCGCGATCTTCTCGAGGGCGGCGGCGTCGTCGCTCTCGACGGTGACCTCGGTGCCCTGGGACGCGCCGAGGGTCATGATCAGCAGTGCGGACCCCGCGTCGACGGGCTCGCCGCCGGCGACCGCGAGGGTGACCGGCACGCCGGCCTCGGTGACGGCGGCCGCGATCTCGGCGGCCGGACGAGCGTGCAGGCCGACGGCGGATCCGACGGTGACGGTCTTGCTGGGCATCTGAGGTCCTTTCAGACGGTGAGGGTCTCGGCGGTGGTGTCCGCCTGCTTGGTGCGCCCGACCTGCTTGAGGGCGGTCACGAGGAATCCTGCCACCAACATCCCGACGATCAGCGAGACGAAGAACCACAGGACGCGGTCCACGGCGAAGAACACGAAGATCCCGCCGTGCGGGGCGACCAGGGTGACGCCGGTCGCCATCGACAGTGCACCGGTCACGGCCCCGCCGGCCATCATCGCGGGGATGACGCGCAGCGGGTCGGCCGCCGCGAACGGGATCGAGCCCTCGGTGATGAACGAGGCGCCGAGCAGCCAGGCGGCCTTGCCGTTCTCGCGCTCGGCCGGCGTGTACAGCTGCGGCCGGATGACCGTCGACAGGGCCATCGCGAGCGGAGGCACCATGCCAGCGAGCATCACGGCGGCCATGATCTTGGACTGGGAGGAGCCCACGTCCAGAGCACCGGCGGTGGACAGTCCGGTGACCGCGAAGACGTACGCGGCCTTGTTGACCGGGCCGCCCAGGTCGAAGCACATCATGAGGCCGAGGATCGCGCCGAGCAGGATCGCCGAGCTGCCGGTCATGCTGTTCAGGCCGTCGACCAGGGCCTCGTTGAGCCAGGCGAGGGGCTTGGCGAGCGCCAGAATCATCGCCAGGCCGACGACGATCGTCGTCACCAGCGGGATGATCACGACCGGCATCAGGCCGGCCAGCCAGCGAGGCACGCCGCGGTGCGCGATCCAGGCCGCCACGAGTCCCGCGAGCAGGCCGCCGACGATGCCGCCGATGAAGCCGGCCCCGTTCGGGTTGGTCTCGGTGACGCCGATCTGCGTCGCGGCGAAGCCCATCACGAAGCCCGGCGCGATGCCCGGTCGGTCGGCGATCGCGTAGGCGATGTAGCCGGCCAGGGCGGGGACCAGGAAGCTGAACGCCCAGCCGCCGAGCAGCGACATGAGCCCGCCGATGTAGTAGAGGAACGCGCTGTCGAAGAGGGCGTGATCGCCGGGCTCGGGCAGGTTCGTCAGCGAGTTCTCGTTCATCACCTTCGCGCCGTCGACGTCGTACCCGGCCAGCAGGAACCCGAGCGCGATCAGCAGGCCGCCCGCAGCGACGAACGGGATCATGTAACTGACGCCGGTGAGCAGCCAGCGCTGCAGCTTGCGCCCGGCGTTCTCGTTGCCGGCCTCGGTCGCGGTGTCGTCGGCCTCGCCCTCGACGCGGCGCGCCTTCGGGTCGGCGGCGGCAGCGAGCGCCTCCTGCAGCATGACGCCGGGCTCGTTGATGGCGCGCTTGACGCCGCTGCGCACGACGGGCTTGCCCGCGAACCGGGACTGGTCCTTGACGCCCACATCCGTCGCGAAGATGACCGCGTCGGCCGAGGCGATCTGCTCGGCGGTCAGCGGGGTGCTGCCCGACGAGCCCTGCGGCTCGACCGCGAAGTCGATGCCGGCGTCGGTGGCCGCCTGCGCGAGCGCGTCGGCCGCCATGAAGGTGTGGGCGATGCCGGTGGTGCACGCCGTGACGGCGACGACTCGGCGCGGCGCGGACTCGGACTCGGTGGTCTCGGTCCGGGCGGCCTCGGGAGCCGGAGCCGCGGGGGCGGGCTTGGCTCCCGCCGTGGCCTCGTCGACCAGCGCGATCACCTCGTCCGGCGTGGACGCGTCGCGCAGGGCCTGCGTGAAGTCCGACCGCACGAGCGACCGCGCGAGCGCGGACAGC
>NZ_DAMDLR010000117.1:0-5391 GCF_032084975.1 Aeromicrobium sp. | reverse complement strand
GGCTCGGCCTCGAGTCTGAACTCGCGCGGGCCGAGCCGGGCGGCGTCGGGCAGCGGCAGGTGCGCCGGCCAGCCCTGGTACTCATCGGGCTCCGCGACGGGCTCGCCCCGCAGGTGCTGGCGCGTCTTCGTGACGAGGCCCTCGATCAGTCCGCGTCGCCAGCCGCTCCACGCCGAGGCGCTCGTCGCCGCCGCGTCGCAGGCGGTCAGGGCCGCCAGCAGGTCCAGGAACGACTCGCTGCCGACGATCTCGGCCACGTTCGCGGCCGTGACGGGGTCCTCGATGTCGCGGCGGGTGGCGATGGTCGGCAGCAGCAGGTGCCACTGCACCAGCCGGCCGATCACGTCGGCGTCGGGCTCGTCGAAGCCCCAGCGCAGGGCGATCTCGCGGGCCATCGGCGCCCCGACGTCGCTGTGGTCGCCGGCGCGACCCTTGCCGATGTCGTGCAGCAACGCCGCCGCGGCGAGCAGGTCGGGCCGGGTGACGTCGCGGTTCATCTCGTCGGCGTTCACGCACGTCTCGACGCTGTGCCGGTCGACCGTGAAGCGGTGGATCGGCGAGGACGACCCGCGCAGCCGGATGCCCGACCACTCGGGCAGGAACCGGTCGACCAACCCGGCGAAGTCCAGCTGCAGCCACACCGGCACGAGCCGCCGTCCCGTGATCAGCAGGTCGACGAGCGACCGGTGCGCGGGCAGCTCGAGCGGGGCGTCGATGGCCGGGGCCTCGCGCGCCAGCCGTCCGAGGGACGCCTCGTTGATGGGCAGCGCCCGCCGCGCCGCCGTCGAGGCGACGCGGAAGACCAGGTCGATGTCCGCGGTGTCCGCACCGGCGGTCAGCACGACCTCGCCGTCGAGGACTCCCACACCGGCGGCGACCCGCTCGATGACGGGTCCGCGGGCTCCGACGCGCCGGTGCGGGTCCCGTTCCAGCACGTCGATCCGCCGCCAGGCCCGCGCCACGAGGTGGTCGATGCGACGGCCCACGTCGCGCACGTGCACGTCGAGGTCGCCCGGAGCCAAGCCCAGCCGCTCGGCCACGTCAGGGACGAGGTCGGGCACGAGCTTGTCGCCGCGTCGCCCCGAGACCTCGTGCAGGGCGTCGCGGACGACCAGCAGCTGCTCGTTGAGGTCGGCGACCTCCGGCGCGGGCACGTCCACGAGCCACGTGGCCGCGATGGCGCGCAGCAGCACGAGATCGCGCAGCCCCCCGCCGGAGCTCTTCAGGTCCGGGACGGCCTCGTAGGCCAGCTGCCCCGAGCGGACGATCCGGGCATCGCGGTCGGCTCGCATCGCGCGCAGGTGGGCGCGTGCCTCCTTGCGCCACGCGGCCAGGAGCGTCGCGCGCAGGGCCAGCACCACTCCCCCGTCGCCCGCGACGCTCCGGGCGTCCAGCGCTCCCACGGCGACCCGGAAGTCGTCCGCGGCCAGCCGGGTCATCTCCGCCACGGACCGGACGGACTGGTCGATCGGGACCTGGGCCTCCCACAACGCGGACCACAGCCGTGCGGCGAGTGCGTCGACCTCGTCGCTCGGGACGTGGTCGGCGTGCACCAGCACGACGTCCACGTCGCTGTGCGGGGACAGCTCCGAGCGCCCGTAGCCGCCGATGGCGACCAGTGCCACGCCCGAGGCGTGCGCACCGGCGAGCTCCTCGAAGGCGGCGCGCAGCACGGAGTCCGTGGACGCCGCCCGGGAGGCACGGCTCAGAGGGCCGCCTCGTCCGTCTCGCCCGTGCGGACCCGCACGACCGACTCGACCGGCATGACCCAGACCTTGCCGTCGCCGATCTTGCCGGTCTGGGCGGCCGAGGTGATCGTGGCGACGACACTCTCGACGTCCGCGTCGTCGACGACGACCTCGAGGCGGATCTTGGGCACGAGCGACACGTCGTACTCCGCCCCTCGGTAGACCTCGGTGTGGCCCTTCTGCTGGCCGTAGCCGCTGGCCTCGGTCACGGTCATGCCCGCGACTCCGGAGGCGGCGAGGGCTTCGCGGACCTCTTCCCACTTGTGCGGCTTGATCACTGCGGTGACGAGCTTCATGTGGTCATTCTCCGTTCTCAGAAGCTGGAGCCGGTGGACCCGGCGATGTCGTAGGCGGATTCGCCGTGCTCGGCGAAGTCGATCCCGTTCGTGACCTCGTCCTCGTCGTCGACCCGCCAGCCGATCGTGGACTTGATCGCCAGGGCGATCGCGGTGGTGAAGACGGCGGTCCAGGCGACCGCGATGACGACGGCCATGACCTGGTCGACGAGCGAGCCCAGACCGCCACCGTAGAGCAGTCCGTCGATGCCGCCGGGGGCCGATGAGGTCGACAGGAAGCCGATCAGGAGCGTCCCCACGAGGCCGCCGACGAGGTGGACGCCCACGACGTCGAGCGAGTCGTCCAGGCCGAGCTTGAACTTCAGGCCGACCGCCCAGGCGCACAGGGCGCCCGAGATCGCCCCGATCGCGATGGCGCCGACGATGCTGACCGCACCGGCCGCCGGCGTGATGGCGACGAGGCCGGCGACGATGCCCGAGGCCGCACCGAGCGACGTGGCCTTGCCGTGCAGGAGCCTCTCGACCAACAGCCAGGCGAGGATCGCCGCCATGGTGGCCAAGGTGGTGTTCATGAAGGTCAGGCCCGTCTCGGACATGAACTGGGCGGTGTCCTTCGCGCCGCCGTCCCCGGCCTCGAAGACGATCGAGCCGACGTTGAACCCGTACCAGCCGAACCACAGCATCGCCGCGCCCATCATCGTCAGCGGCAGGTTGTGGGGGCGCATCTGCTCGCGCGGCCAGCCGATGCGCTTCCCGATGACGAGGGCCAGGATGCCGCCCGCGACGCCGGCGTTGATGTGCACGACGGTGCCGCCGGCGTAGTCCTGCGCCGGGAAGTGCTCGTGGATGAAGCCGCCGCCCCACACCATGTGGGCGATCGGGAAGTACGAGAACGTGACCCACAGCGGCAGGAAGACCAGCCAGGCCGAGAACTTCACGCGGTCGGCGATCGCGCCCGAGATGAGGGCCGCCGTGATGATCGCGAAGGTCATCTGGAACGCGACGGCGATGTAGCCGTCCCAGCCGACGCCGTCGAGGCCGAACAGCTCGAAGGGACTGGCGAAGAAGCCGCCGACGCTCTTGCTGCCGAACGACATCGACCAGCCCCACAGCACGTAGACGATGCCCACGACGGCGGCCGCCGCGTAGGACATCATCATCATGTTCAGCACCGAGCGGGCTCGGGTCATGCCCCCGTAGAACAGGGCGAGGGCGGGCACGGTCATGAAGAGCACCAAGGCGGTGGCCATGAGCATCCAGGCGTAGTAACCATCCATGGCCGTCACTGTGTCGGTCGTGGATTTCGCTCCGGGGTGCCGCGTGTTACGTCTGCGTTACGCCTCCAGGAGGGCGTCCACGAACTCCTCCGGGTCGAACGGGGCGAGGTCGTCGGGGCCCTCGCCGAGGCCCACGAACTTGACCGGGACGCCCAGCTCGCGCTGCACGGCGATGACGATGCCGCCCTTGGCCGTGCCGTCCAGCTTCGTCAGGACGATGCCACTGACGTCGACGACCTCGCTGAACACGCGGGCCTGCGTCAGGCCGTTCTGGCCGGTGGTCGCGTCGATCACGAGCAGCACCTCGGTGACGGGAGCCTGCTTCTCGACGACCCGCTTGACCTTGCCGAGCTCGTCCATCAGGCCGGACTTGGTGTGCAGGCGGCCGGCGGTGTCGATCAGGACGACGTCGACGCCGTCGGTGATGCCCTGCTTGACGGTCTCGAAGCCGACGCTGGCGGGATCGGCGCCCTCGTGGCTGCGGACGGTGGGGACGCCCACGCGGGCGCCCCACGTCTCGAGCTGGTCGGCGGCGGCCGCACGGAACGTGTCCGCCGCGCCGAGCAGGACCGAGCGCTCCTCGGCGACCAGCACGCGCGCGAGGCGGCCGACGGTCGTGGTCTTGCCGGTGCCGTTGACCCCGACGACGAGGACGACGCCGGGCAGGGCGTCGTCGCCCGTGGTGTGCATCTGGCGGTCGAGCGACGGGCCGACGAGGCCGAGCAGCTCGTCGCGCAGGACCTGCTTGGCGCGCTCGGGATCCTTGACGCCCTCCGCGGCCAGGCGGGCGCGCAGGTTCGTCACCAGCTCGGTCGTCGGGCCGACGCCGACGTCCGCGGCCAGCAGCGTGTCCTCGATCTCCTCCCACTGGTCCTCGGTCAGGTCGCCACCACCGAGCAGGGTCAGCAGGCCGCGGCCCAGGCTGGACTGCGAGCGGGACAGCCGCGAGCGCAGCCGCGACAGGCGACCACGGGGCGCCTCGGGGCGCTCGACCGTGGGGACCTGATGGTCCTCGACGACACCGGCCTCGAGCTCCTCGACCTCGTCGAGGTCGACCGGGGCCAGCTCGGGGTGTTCGATCTCGCGCTCGGTCAGCTCGTCCATCACGTCCGGCGGCGGCAGCTCGCGCTGGCGGTTCGCGACGAGGTACGCGATTCCGCCGCCGAGCAGGACGACGGCGGCGGCGATCAGGGCGACAAGGATCTCGGTGGTCACGCAAACACCCTAGACAACGGTGGTGGACGTGCCGCGGGGCGACACGTGCACCACGTCCCCGAAGCGGCTCAGCACCGCGGGGCTGTGGCTGATGACGATCACGCTGCGATCGGCCAGCGCCAGCACGTCCGCCACCAGCGCCTCGGCCGTGGGGGCGTCGAGGTGCTCGGTGGGCTCGTCGAGGACCAGGATCCGGTGGTCGGCCAGCAGCAGTCGGGCGAGGCAGAGCCGCTGGCGCTCACCGCCGGACAGCCTCCCGCCGTGCTCGCCGACCCGGGTGTCCAGGCCGTCGGGCATGGCCTCGACCGCGGACAGCAGGCCGGCCGACGCCAGGGCCTCGCCCAGCTGGTCGTCGGTCGCGCCCGGGTCCGCGATGCGCAGGTTCTCACGGATCGACGTGTCGAACACGACGTCGTCCTGGCCGAGGTAGCCGATCCGCCGGCGCACCTCGGTGGCCGCCAGCTCCGTGGTCGGCACGCCGCCGAGGCGGACCTGGCCGTCCCACGTCGGCAACAGCCGCAGCAGCGCGTACGCGAGTGTCGACTTGCCGACGCCGCTCGGACCGGTGACGGCGACCTTCGCGCCCTCGGGCACGGTGAACGAGACCGGTGCCGTGACCGGGGCGTCCCAGCCGACGACGACACCGTCGACCTCGAGGTCGAGGCGGTCGGGCAGGGGGCGAGGGTGTCTGGGCTCCGCGATGGGGTCCGCCATCTGCGAGAGCACGGCGAGGCGGGCGGCGGCCGCCTCGACCTCGGGTCGCACCCGCTCGGCCTCGGCCCAGCCCGTGATCGGCTCGACGAGCGCGATGGGCGCCAGCAGGATGACGCCGACGACGACGGGGTCCACTCCCCC
>NZ_DAMDLR010000116.1:0-5651 GCF_032084975.1 Aeromicrobium sp. | reverse complement strand
GCCGAGCGCCGGCGCCGCGAGGCCGAGGTCGCCACCGCGGTCCTGCAGGCCGCCGAGGTCACCATGGCGCGGCTCGAGCAGTCGCTCGCGGCCGCCACCGAGGCCCGCATCCAGATCCAGCAGTCGCGCGCCGACCGCGAGGAGCGGCTCAAGCAGGCCCGCAGCACCGTGCGCCAGCTGACCACCGACCTCGAGGGCCTGACCCAGTCGGTGCACAAGGACGAGATGGCTCGTGCCCAGCTGCGGCTGCGGCTCGAGGGTCTCGAGGAGCGCGCGCTCGAGGAGCTGGGCATCCAGGCCGACACCCTGGTCGCCGAGTACGGACCCGACCAGCTGGTCATCCCGATCGGCCTCGAGGGCCAGACGGACGACTCCGGCGAGATCGAGCCGATCCCGTTCGACCGCGCCGAGCAGAGCAAGCGGCTCAGGACCGCCGAGCGCGAGCTGTCGATGCTGGGCAAGGTCAATCCGCTCGCCCTCGAGGAGTTCTCGGCGCTCGAGGAGCGCCACCAGTTCCTGTCCGAGCAGCTCGACGACCTCAGGAAGACGCGCGAGGACCTGCTCGAGATCGTCGCGGACGTGGACGCCAAGGTCGAGCAGGTCTTCACCGAGGCCTGGACCGACGTCGAGCGCGAGTTCAACGACGTCTTCTCGCGGCTGTTCCCCGGCGGCGAGGGACGACTGATCCTGACCGACCCGTCCGACATGCTCTCGACCGGCATCGACGTCGAGGCGCGCCCGCCGGGCAAGAAGGTCAAGCGGCTCTCGCTGCTGTCCGGCGGCGAGCGCTCGCTGGTCGCGGTGGCCTTCCTGGTCTCGCTGTTCAAGGCCCGGCCCAGCCCGTTCTACATCCTCGACGAGGTCGAGGCCGCGCTCGACGACACGAACCTGGGGCGCCTGCTGGAGATCTACGAGGAGCTGCGCGCCAACTCCCAGCTCATCGTCATCACCCACCAGAAGCGCACGATGGAGGTCTGCGACGCCCTCTACGGCGTCACGATGCGCGGCGACGGCGTCTCGGCCGTCATCAGCCAGCGCCTGCGCGAGGAGGAGTCCGCGTGAAGCTGCAGGACCAGCCGGCCACGTACACGATCTCGACCCGCTGGGAGGACGAGGACGTCTACGGGCACGTCAACAACGTCAAGTACTACTCGTACTTCGACACCGCCGTGAACGGCTTCCTCATGCGCGAGACCCGCAGCGACATCCGCCGCCTCCCGGCCTATGGCATCGTCGCCGAGACCTCCTGCCGGTTCCTGCGCGAGCTGCGGTTCCCGCTCGACGTCGTGGCCGGGCTGTCGGTCACGAAGCTGGGCAGCTCCAGCGTCGTCTACGAGATCGGGCTCTACCAGGGCGACGACCCCGAGCCGGCCGCGATCGGGCGGTTCGTGCACGTCTACGTCACGGGGGAGGACCGCAAGGTGACGCCTGTGCCCGCCGAGATCAGGGCCGTTCTCGAGCCCTTGGTGATCTCCGCCACTTAACTGACACCGTGTCCGTTTCCTGACCCTTCGCGTGCCTACGATCCACATCGTGGACACTGCACTCGACCTGGCGCGATGGCAATTCGGCATCACGACCGTCTATCACTTCCTGTTCGTGCCCATGACGATCAGCATGGCGTTCCTCGTGGCGATCATGCAGACGTTCTGGTGGCGCACTGGCGACGAGCGATGGCTGCGGGTGACCCGCTTCTTCGGCAAGCTCTTCCTGATCAACTTCGCGATGGGCGTCGTCACGGGCATCGTGCAGGAGTTCCAGTTCGGGATGAACTGGAGCGACTACTCGCGCTTCGTCGGCGACATCTTCGGCGCTCCGCTGGCGATCGAGGGGCTGCTCGCCTTCTTCCTCGAGTCGACGTTCCTGGGCCTGTGGATCTTCGGCTGGGACCGGCTCAAGCCCGGCCTGCACCTCATGACGATCTGGATCGCGGCGATCGGCACCGCGCTGTCGGCCTACTTCATCCTCGCGGCCAACTCGTTCATGCAGAACCCGGTCGGGTTCCGGATGAACGAGGAGCGCGGCCGCGCCGAGCTGGTCGACTTCATGGCCGTGCTGACCAACAAGGTCACGCTGATCACCGTGCCGCACACCCTGTTCGCGGCGTTCATGGTCGGCGGCGCGTTCGTGGCCGCCGTCTCGATGTGGTTCCTGATCCGTCGCCGCGAGGAGGACGTGCAGGCGTTCCGCAACGCGGCCCGGCTCGGTGCGGTGACCCTCCTCGTCGCCGGCCTGGGCGTCATCATCACGGGCGACATCCAGGGCAAGATCATGACCGAGGTCCAGCCCATGAAGATGGCCGCCGCCGAGGGTCTGTACGAGGACGCCGAGACGAGGGCGCCGTTCTCGGTGCTGACGATCGGCACGCTCGACGGCTCGCGTCCGGTGTTCAGCGTCGAGATCCCTGGCCTGCTCTCGCAGCTGGCCACGGGCGGGTTCGACGGCGGGGTGCGGGGGATCAACTCACTCAACGAGGAGTACGCGAAGACCTACGCCGACACCGGCATCACCGACTTCGCCCCGAACATCCCCATCACCTACTGGAGCTTCCGCCTGATGATGGGCCTGGGCTTCGCGGCCATCGGCATCTCGCTGTGGATCCTGTGGGCGCTGCGCCGGGGCCGCGTCCCCACGCCGGGCACGGCGACGACCCGCTGGCTGCTGCGAGCGTCCCTGCTGCTGCCGTTCATGCCGCTGTTCGCCAACTCGTTCGGCTGGATCTTCACCGAGATGGGCCGCCAGCCCTGGGTCGTGTTCGGTCTCATGCCCACCGCCGCCGGCGTCTCGCCCTCGGTCTCGGGCGCGCAGGTCTGGACGTCGATGCTGGGCTTCACGCTGCTGTACGGCGTGCTGGCCGTCATCGAGGTCAAGCTGCTGCTGACCTTCATCCGCAAGGGACTGCCGGAGGCGAACCCGCCCCAGCCGCACGACGATTCCGACGCCCCGCTGGCGTTCGCGTACTGAGGAGAACGTCATGGAACTCACCACCATCTGGTTCATCCTGATCGCCTTCCTGTTCGTCGGCTACTTCGTCCTCGAGGGGTTCGACTTCGGTGTGGGCATGCTCGTCGGCCTGCTGGCCAAGGACGAGCGCGAGCGCCGCGTCCTGATCAACACGATCGGACCGCTGTGGGACGGCAACGAGGTCTGGCTGCTGGTCGGCGGCGGCGCGATGTTCGCCGCGTTCCCCGAGTGGTACGCCACCTTGTTCAGCGGGTTCTACCTGCCGCTGTTCATCATCTTGGTCGCGCTCATCATCCGTGGCGTCGCGTTCGAGTACCGGGGCAAGCGCGACGACCAGGCCTGGCGTGACCGCTGGGACTGGGCGATCATCGTCGGCTCCTTCCTGCCGGCGCTGCTGTGGGGCATCGCGTTCGCGAACATCGTGCGCGGGGTGCCGATCGACGCCGACTTCGAGTACACCGGCGGGTTCTTCAACCTGCTCAACCCGTACGCGCTGCTGGGCGGCCTGCTGACGCTGACCGTCTTCCTGGTCCACGGCGCCGTGTTCATCGCCCTCAAGACCGTCGGCGACATCCGTGACCGTGCCCACGCGTTCGCCCAGAAGGTCGGTGGAGTCGCCGCCGTGCTGGCCGTGCTGTTCATCGGGTGGACCGGCGTGGTCCAGGGCGACCTGGCCGTCTGGGTCGCCGGGGCGGTGGCCGCGGTCGCCTTCCTGGGCGGACTGGCGGCCAGCCTGCGCGAGCGGGACGGCTGGGCGTTCGTCGGCACCGCCGTGGCGATCGCGGCCGTCGTCGCGATGCTGTTCCTGGCGCTGTTCCCCGACGTCATGCCCTCGTCCACCGACGCGGCGTTCAACCTGACGACCGAGAACGCGTCCTCGACGCCGTACACGCTGCGGATCATGACGTGGGTCGCGGCGTGCTTCACCCCGATCGTCATCGGCTACCAGGCGTGGTCGTACTGGGTGTTCCGCAAGCGGATCGGCGTGAACAACATCCCCGCCGCCCTGCACTAGGAGCATCCATGAGGCCCCTGGACCCCCGGCTGGTCCGCCGTTCGAGCACCGTCCGCACCCACCTGGTGTGGTCGGTGCTCCTCGGCGTCGCGACGGCGGTGCTGGTCATCGTCGTCGCGTGGTGCGTGGCCGAGGTCGTGTCCCGCCGGTTCGACGGCGACGAGGTGCTGCTGTTCCCGGTCGCCATCGCGGTGGCGTTCGGCGTCCGGGCCCTCGTCGCGTGGGCGCACGGGGTCGTCAGCGAGCGCGCCGCCATCCGGGTGAAGGCCGAGCTGCGCGCCGAGGTCGTCGGCGACCTGCTCGACCCGCGGCGGGTGGGACCCCGTCCCTCCAGTGGGCGGCTCGTCGCCCTGCTGGGACCCGGGATGGACGCCTTCGACGGCTACGTCGGGCGCTTCCTTCCGCAGCTGGGGCTGGCCGTGATCGTGCCCGCGGCCGTCATCGTCGTCATCGGGTTCGCCGACCTGATGTCCGCCGTCATCATCGCGATCACGCTCCCGCTGATCGGCGTCTTCATGGCCCTCGTCGGCCTGCTGACCCGCGACCGCGTCGAGCGCCGGTGGGCGCAGATGGAGCGGCTGTCGCGGCACTTCAGCGACGTGCTGGACGGGCTGGTCGTGCTCAAGGTCTTCGGGCGCCGCCAGGAGCGGGGGATCCGCGAGGTCGGCACCCGGCACCGCATCGAGTCGATGCGTGCCCTCGGGCTGGCGTTCCTCTCCTCGCTCGTGCTGGAGCTGATCGCGACGATCTCGACCGCGCTCGTGGCGGTCAGCGTCGGCCTGCGCGTCGTCGACGGGAACCTCGACCTGCGCTCGGCGATGTTCGTGCTGCTGCTCGCGCCGGAGGCGTACCTCCCGGTGCGCCAGGTGGGCACGATGTTCCACGACAGCACCGAGGGCGCGGCGGCGACCACGGACCTGCTCGACCTGCTGGAGCACGACCGCCACACCGGCACGCTGGCACCGCCTTCCGGGCCGGCGCCCCTGACCGTGCGCGATGCCCGGCTCACCCATCCCGGCCGGACGGCCGTCTCGCTGTCCCTCGACGACCTGCACGTCGAACCGGGGGAGTTCGTCGCGATCGTCGGTCCCTCCGGCGGCGGGAAGTCCACGTTGCTGGACGTCCTGCTCGGGTTCGAGCAGCTGGACTCCGGCGAGGTCTCCGTCGGGGGCACGCCTCTGCGCGACATCGACGTCGTGGCGTGGCGCGAGTCCGTGGCGTGGGTGCCGCAGACCCCGCACCTGGTCGCGGGCACCGTGGCCGCGAACATCGCCCTCGGTCAACAGGCGGCCACCGACGCCCAGATCGCGGCGGCCGCGGACGACGCGGGCCTCGACCTGGACCTGCGGCGCGTGGTCCGTGAGGGCACGACGGACCTCTCCGCGGGAGAGCGGCGGCGACTGGCCGTCGCCCGGGCGCTGCTGCGCCTGCGCTGCGGTGCCGCGTGGCTCGTGTTGCTGGACGAGCCGACGGCTGGGCTCGACGCCGTCCACGAGGCGACGGTCCTGCGGACCCTGCGCGCCTCGGGCGCCACGGTCGTCGTCGTCTCGCACCGACCGGACTCGGTCGCGGCCGCCGACCGGATCGTCGAGGTCGCCGCATGAGCGCCTACCCCCGCCGGAGCCGTCTCGCCCTCGGCCTGACGCTGGGCGTGCTGGCCCAGCTGGCCGCC
>NZ_DAMDLR010000115.1:0-5720 GCF_032084975.1 Aeromicrobium sp. | reverse complement strand
CCGAGTCGATGGCCGCCGCGCTGCGGGCGCTCGCCGAGCTGGCTCCCGGGCGCGGCACGGCCGTGCTCGGCGAGATGCGCGAGCTGGGCGAGGAGTCCGAGGGCGCCCACGAGGCGGTCGGCCGCCTCGCGGCCGACCTGGGCATCGCCCGCGTCATCGCCGTGGGTGACGGGGCTGTGGCCATCGCGCGCGGTGCGGGTACGATCGGCACGGCTGTCCCGGACGTCGATGCCGCGGTCGAGGCCGCCTCAGCGAGCCTGGGCGCCGGGGACGTCATCCTTGTGAAAGCATCGAGGAGCGTCCGTCTCGAGCGGGTGGCCGAAGCGCTCTTGCGCGCCTGACGGGGACCGGAAAGGAACGAACGGAAGCGATGCTGGCCGTACTGATCGCGGGAGTCGTCGGACTCATCGGCACGCTCGTCGGCACCCGCTTCGCGATCGCCGTGCTCGTGAAGAAGGGCTACGGCCAGCTGATTCGCGACGACGGCCCCACGACCCACCACGTCAAGCGCGGCACGCCCACGATGGGCGGCACCGTCATCATCATCTCGACGCTGCTGGGCTACGCGATCGCCAAGCTCCTCACGGGCTACGAGCCGAGCGCGTCCGCCGTCCTGCTGCTGTTCCTGTTCGTGGGACTCGGGGTGATCGGGTTCCTCGACGACTGGATCAAGGTCGCCAAGCAGCGCAGCCTCGGACTGCGCAGCAAGGCCAAGATGATCGGCCAGATCGTCGTCGGCCTCATCTTCGCCGTCCTAGCGATCGGCTGGGAGAACGACAACGGCCAGACGCCGATCACCCACGCCATCTCGTTCACGCGCGACCTCTCGTGGGAGCTGCCGACTCTCCTGCTGATCGTCTGGGTGCTGCTCATGATCGCCGGCGCCAGCAACGGCGTGAACCTCACCGACGGGCTCGACGGCCTCGCGACGGGTGCCTCGGTCATGGTGTTCGGTGCGTTCGTGCTGATCAACGTCTGGCAGTCGAACCAGAGCTGCTTCATGCTCGACCCCGGGCCCAAGTGCTACGAGGTGCGCGACCCACTCGACCTCGCGATCGTCGCCTCCGCCGTGACCGGCGCGTGCTTCGGGTTCCTGTGGTGGAACGCGTCCCCGGCCAAGATCTTCATGGGCGACACCGGCTCGCTGTCGCTGGGCGGCCTGATGGCCGGCTTCGCCCTGATGACCCGCACCGAGCTGCTGCTCGTCGTGCTGGGCGGGCTGTTCGTCATCATCACGTTCTCGGTGATCCTGCAGGTCGGGTACTTCAAGGTCACCGGCGGCAAGCGCATCTTCCGGATGGCGCCGCTGCAGCACCACTTCGAGCTCAAGGGCTGGGCCGAGATCACGATCGTCGTCCGCTTCTGGATCATCAGCGGCATCTGCGTCGTCTCGGGCATCGGGCTGTTCTACTGGGAGTGGGTCGTCGGTGCGTTCTGAGCGGGACGTCGACTCGCTGCACCGCGACTCGTCGTGGGAGGGCGTGCGCGCCGTTGTCGCCGGCTTCGGCGTCAGCGGGTTCGCGGCCGCCGACACGCTCAACCACCTGGGCGCCAGTGTCATCGTGCTCGACGAGTCCGAAGGCGATGCCCACCGTCGCGAGCAGGCGCAGCTGCTGGAGGTGCTCGGCGCGGACGTCCGGCTGGGTCCCGGCTCGACGGCCTCGCTGCCGGACGACATCGACCTCGTGATCACCTCACCCGGGTGGCGCCCCACGGCGCCGCTGCTCGCCGAGGCCGCCGGGCGTGGACTGCCCGTGTGGGGCGAGGTCGAGCTGGCGTGGCGGCTCCGCGGCGCAGACCCGGCGCCGTGGCTGGCCGTCACCGGCACCAACGGCAAGACCACGACGGTCCAGATGCTCGAGTCGATCCTTCAGGCGGCCGGCCTGCGCGCCCAGGCGGTCGGCAACGTCGGCACGCCGATCCTCGAGGCCGTCATGGACCCCGAGGGTCGTGACGTCCTGGCCGTCGAGCTCTCCAGCTTCCAGCTGCACTGGACGCAGTCGATGTCCGCGCAGGCCGCCGCCGTGCTGAACATCGCCGCCGACCACTACGACTGGCACGGCGGCGCCGACGCGTACGCGGCGGCCAAGGGGCGCGTGTACGAGCAGGTGCAGCGGGCCTGTGTCTACAACGTCGCCGACGAGGCCACGATGCGCCTGGTCGAGGAGGCCGACGTCGTCGAGGGTGCCCGTGCGATCGGCTTCACGCTCGGCATCCCCGACATCGGCATGGTCGGCATCGTCGACGACCTGCTCGTCGACCGTGCGTTCGTCGAGGGACGCGCCACCAGCGCGGCCGAGCTCGGCGCGATCGCCGACCTCGACGACGACTCGCCGCACAACGTCCAGAACGCCCTCGCGGCCGCCGCGCTCGCGCGCGCCCACGGAGTCCCGCCCGTCGCGGTGCGCGACGGACTGCGGGCGTTCCGCCTCGGGCCGCACCGCATCAGCACGGTCGCCCGACGCGGCGACGTGCACTGGGTCGACGACTCCAAGGCCACAAACCCCCACGCGGCGCGCGCCTCGCTCCAGTCGTTCGAGCGCGTCGTCTGGGTCGCCGGGGGACTGGCCAAGGGAGCGGGCTACGGCGACCTCGTCCGTGACGTCCGCGACCGTCTGGCCGGAGCCGTGCTGATAGGCGCGGATCGCGAGCTCATCGCCTCCGCCCTGGCCGAGCAGGCTCCCGACGTGCCGGTCGAGGTCGTCGACGGCGCCGCCGACGCCGAGGCGTTGATGGACTCCGTGGTGGCCGCCGCCGATCGCCTGGCCCGGGCGGGGGACACGGTGCTGCTGGCACCCGCCGCCGCGTCGATGGACCAGTTCCGCGACTACGCCCACCGCGGCGACGCCTTCGCGCAGGCCGTCGCGCGACTCGATCAGGCCTGACCCAGCAGCCCTAGACGTCTCGCCCGGGAAGATCGCCGGGCACCGGTGGCACCGGACGCCGCTCGCGCAGGAACCGCCGCGCCGCGATCGCCGTGAGGAGCGCGCTGCCCGCCACCACCGATCCGACGAGGACGTCACGCCACCACGGGGGGCCCGGCTGGTCGGTGTTTCCCACACAGTCGTGCATGGGGTGAGGGGCGTCCTCGTTGACCAGGAAGGTGCGACGCGCCGAGACGTACGCGGAGGTCGCGCTCGGATCCCAGCCGGCCGGGTTCCACAGCTTGTACCAAGATCCGTTGCGGCGGTTGATGCGGCACGTGACGTTCGTCGCGGCCGAGTGGAAGCTGTCGGCCGGGCCCAGGTGCCCGATGACGAGCCGCCCGAAATAGATCGGGACGCTGTCGTTCGGATCGCTGATCCGTGCCGCCGGGAAGTTTCCGTCCAGCCCCATCGCTCCACGGTACGCCCGCGGCCGCTGTGCGAACAGGGAGATCTCGCGGTCGCTGCCGGGCGTGAAGGACCGCGTGCGGCGACACGCGCCCACGGGTCCGACCGGGACGGCGCCCCACGGGTCACACTGGGGAGCAGTTTCTCTTCTCTTCCCCGAAGGAACGCCATGAGTGCCACCGCTTCTCGGCGGTCGTCGACCCTCGACACCGTGCGGACCCTGCTCGAGCGTCCGCTCGCGTCGTACCAGCTGGTGCTGGGCACGACCGGCCTGCTCCTGGGCCTGGGCCTGATCATGGTCCTGAGCGCCAGCTCGGTGCTCGCGCTGCGGGTCTACGGCAACTCCTTCGAGATCTTCGGCCGCCAGGCGGTCTTCGCCGTGATCGGCGTCGTCGCCATGGTCTTGGCGATGCGGATGCCGCTCGAGCGTGTCCGCCAGCTCGCGCGGCCCGCCCTGTTCGGGGTCGTCCTGCTGATCGCGCTGACCTTCACCCCGCTCGGCATGGACATCAACGGCAACCGCAACTGGCTGCCGCTGTTCGCCGGCTTCAACCTGCAGCCGTCGGAGTTCGCCAAGCTCGCGATCGTGCTGTGGATCGCCGACCTGTACTCGCGACGCCACAAGTACCTCGGCACCGCTCGCTACGTCATCACCCCGGTCGTCCCCATCGCCGGCGCGGTGGCGTTCCTCGTCGTCCTGCAGAAGGACCTGGGCACGGCGGTCATCCTGTTCGCCGCCATCGCGGGCATGCTGTGGGTCGCCGGCCTGCCGGTCAAGCCGATGCTCGGCTTCGGCGCCGGCCTGCTCGTGCTGCTGCTGTTCTTCGTGGCCACGGCCCAGCACCGCGTCGAGCGCTTCACCTCGTTCCTCAACCCGATGGCCGATCCCGAGCAGTCCGGCTACCAGGCGATCAAGGCCATGATGGGCTTCGCCCGGGGTGGCTTCTGGGGACTGGGGCTCGGCAGCAGCCGCCAGAAGTGGGGCGCGCTTCCCGAGGCACACACCGACTTCATCCTCGCCGTGATCGGCGAGGAGCTCGGCCTGGCCGGCAGCCTCGTCGTGATCGCGCTGTTCTGCCTGCTCGCCTACACCGGCTTCCGCATCGCCCACCGCAGCCGTGACCGCTTCGCGCGCTACCTCGCGGCCGGCATCACGATCTGGATCACGACGCAGGCCGTCATCAACATCGGCATGGTGCTGGGGCTGCTGCCGGTCATCGGCGTCCCGCTCCCGCTCATCTCGTACGGTGGTTCCAGCATGATCGCCACCCTCATCGCGCTGGGCCTGCTGGCCAACTGCGCCGCCACCGAACCCGGGGCCGCGCGCGCCCTCGCGACCTCGCGCCGCGCCAAGGCGCGCAAGAAGCAGACCAAGGCGGGTCGCTGACCGTGCGGGTCCTGCTCGCCGGCGGAGGCACCGCCGGCCACACGTCACCGCTGCTCGCGACCGCCGCCGTCCTGGCCGACGCGGGTGACGAGATCACCTGCCTGGGCACGCCGAAGGGCCTCGAGGTCACCTTGATCCCCGAGGCCGGGCACCCGCTCGAGCTGGTGCCCCCGGTCCCGCTGCCGCGGCGCCCCAACGCCGATCTCGTCCGGCTGCCCGCGAACCTGCGTCGCTCGGTCAAGGCCACCCTGGACGTCATCGACCGGGTCCGGCCCGACGTCGTCGTCGGGTTCGGTGGCTACGTCTCGGTGCCGGCGTACCTGGCCGCGCGCCGGCGCAAGCTGCCCCTGGTCGTCCACGAGGGCAACGCGCTCCCGGGCATCGCGAACAAGCTCGGGGCGCGCCTGACCTCGCACGTCGCGACCAGCTTCCCCGAGACCGATCTGCGCGGCGCGACGTACGTCGGGCTGCCGATCCGGCGCCGGATCGCCGATCTCGACCGTGAGGCCTCGCGCGACGAGGCGCGGCGCCACTTCGGCCTCGACGCCGACCGCCCGACGATCCTGGTCACCGGCGGGTCCCAGGGAGCTCGGCGGATCAACACGACGATGGCCGCCTCCGCGCGTGACCTGGCCGCCGCCGGCGTCCAGGTCCTGCACGCCGCGGGACGACCCGACGAGGTCGATCTCGACCGGCGTGCGGGCGACCCGCCCTACGTGGTCGAGCAGTACATCGACCGCATCGACCTGGCCTACGCCGCCGCCGATCTCGTGGTGTGCCGCTCGGGCGCCAACACCGTCACCGAGGTCGCCGCGGTGGGCCTGCCTGCCGTCTTCGTGCCGCTGCCGATCGGCAACGGCGAGCAGGCGCTCAACGCGCACCCCGTCGTGGGCGCCGGGGGTGCGCTGCTGATCGAGGACGCCGCGTTCACGCCCGCGTGGGTCGACAGCGCCGTCGTGTCGCTCGTGACCTCGCCCGACCGGCTCGCGCGCATGTCGCGA
>NZ_DAMDLR010000114.1:5606-5845 GCF_032084975.1 Aeromicrobium sp. | reverse complement strand
GTGTCGTTCGGCCGCGGCCGCATCCAGGCCGGGAGCGACCGGAGGGTTGCCCAGCGCGATGCGGGCGGCCTCGAGGATGCGCGGCCCGAAGCGCCGCGTCGTGGTGAGCGCGATCGTGGGGGCTGGGGCTCCGGCGGTCGCGAACTGCGCGGGGAAGCGCGTGATCGCGGCCGGGTCGGCGCCACGGAACCCGTAGATCGCCTGGTCGTGGTCGCCGACGACCACCAGGTCGCGGCCGT
>NZ_DAMDLR010000114.1:0-5437 GCF_032084975.1 Aeromicrobium sp. | reverse complement strand
GCAGGTCGATGACCTGGTGGTACTCGTCGATCGCGTCGGCGACGCGGACCCATTCGGGTCGCTCGCGGGTGGCCGCGAGCGCGCGGAGGTCGTCGGGGTCGATCCCCCGGGTGACGGCCGCGGCCATGAACGTCTGCAGCTCGGCGGCCAGTCCGCGGGTGCCGAGCGCCTCGCGCAGGGACGGCGGCCAGCCGGCGGGCTCGTGTCCGGCCAGCAGGTCGGCCACCACGGCGTCACGGGCCGGCGCCGTCATCAGCTCGGGCGGTGACGCGAAGGCCTCGGGGTCGCTGAACTCACGCACCAGCGCGTAGCAGAAGGCGTGGAAGGTCATGGCCGGGACGGTGCCGGAGGTGCCGGGCAGCCGGCGACCGATCCGGTCGCGCAACTCGCCCGCGGCCTTGCGGCTGAAGGTGAGGACGAGGATCTGGTCGGGGCTCAGCTGGCCGGACTCGATCCGGTCGACCACCACCTCGACGAGGGTCGTGGTCTTGCCCGTGCCCGGCCCCGCGAGGACCAGCAACGGTCCGCCCCGGTGGTCGACGACGGACTGCTGCGCCGCGTCGAGGGTGGGCGCGTCGGCGCGCACGCCGTCGGGACGCTGCAGCACGAGTTCGGGGGGCACGTGTCCCATGGAACCAAACCCCTCCGACAGTTCCTCGGCGACCGCTCAGAAGTCCGGCGCGAGGGCTTCCTTCACGATCACGCGGCCGTTCCGCACGGGGGTCTGCTCGTCACGCCAGTACTGCTGGGCGTCGATCATCAGGTGGACCGGCAGCGTCCCGTTGGCTCGCACGACGCGCCACCACGGGACCGCCTGGCCATGGATCGACATGACGCGCCCCACCTGGCGTGCCCCGCCACGGCCGATCCGCTCGGCGATCAGCCCGTAGGTGGCGACGCACCCCGGTGGGATCGTCTCGACGATCGACAGGACCGCTTCGGTGAACTCCTCGTCCATGACCCGACCGTCCCCGCTGAGTTGCACGTTTGGCCCGCGACACGCCGTGGCGGTGCGGCCGAACGTGCAACCCAGGGGGTCAGTAGCTGGGCTGGCTCGGGTCGATCTGGTTGACCCACGCCACGACGCCGCCGCCGACGTGGACCGAGTCGGCGTAGCCCGCGCCCTTGAGCACCGCGAGCGCCTCGGCCGAGCGGACGCCCGACTTGCAGTGCAGGACGACCTGCTTGTCCTGCGGCAGCCGGTCGAACGCCTTCCCGCCGAGGATCTCGCCCTTGGGGATCAGGACCGAGCCGGGGATCTTGTTGATCTCGTACTCATTCGGCTCGCGCACGTCGACGAGCACGAAGTCGCGACCGCCGTCGTTGCGCTCCTTGAGCCATCCCTCGAGCGTCGTGACCGAGATCGTCGAGTCGGCAGCCGCCTCGGCCGCCTCGTCGCTGATCGCGCCACAGAACGCCTCGTAGTCGCTCATCAGCTCGGTCGGCAGCTCGCCGCTGGGGTCGCGACGGATCTTGAGCGTCGTGTACCGCATCTCGAGCGCGTCGTAGACCATCAGTCGACCGATCAGGGGATCACCGATGCCGGTGATCAGCTTGATGGCCTCGGTGACCATGATCGAGCCGATCGACGAGCACAGGACGCCCAGCACGCCACCCTCGGCGCAGGACGGGACCATGCCCGGCGGCGGCGGCTCGGGGTAGAGGTCGCGGTACTGCGGTCCCTCCTGCGCCCAGAAGACCGAGACCTGGCCCTCGAAGCGGTAGATCGAGCCCCACACGTACGGCTTGTTCAAGATGACGGCCGCGTCGTTGACGAGGTAGCGCGTCGCGAAGTTGTCGGTGCCGTCGAGGATCAGGTCGTACTGGCTGAAGATGTCCAGGACGTTGTCGTTGTCGAGGCGCTCGTTGTGCGTGATGACCTTGACGTACGGGTTGATCTCGGCGACCGACTCGGCGGCGCTGATCACCTTCGGCTTGTCGATGTCGGACTGGCCGTGGATCACCTGACGCTGCAGGTTCGACTCGTCGACGACGTCGTCGTCGATCACGCCCAGCGTGCCGACACCGGCCGCCGCCAGGTACAGCAGCGCGGGACTGCCGAGTCCGCCAGCACCGATGATCAGGACCTTCGCGTTCTTGAGGCGCTTCTGTCCCGTCATGCCGACGTCGGGGATGATCAGATGGCGGCTGTAACGACGGACCTCGTCGACGGTCAGTTCGTCGGCGGGCTCGACCAGGGGCGCGACCACGGGCTTCTCCTTCGGTTGCTGGCTCACCGGTCACAACCCGGCGGCACGCTCCATTGTTCCCGCGCGGTCCCACGATCCGGCGCGCCGTCCGATGTGTGGACAGCAGACGAAGCGACCGGCCAGTAGCCGCCCGCTAGGGTGAGGGGCGTGACCCAGACCCCAGAGGCCCGACCGCGCGCGGGACGACTCCCCCGCACGGCGCGACGGGCCCAGTTGCTCGACGTCGCACTCGACGTCTTCGTGGAGCAGGGCTACCACGCCGCGTCCATGGACGAGATCGCCGAGCGCGCCGGAGTGTCCAAGCCGGTGCTCTACCAGCACTTCCCCGGCAAGCTCGACCTCTACACCGCGTTGGTGTCCTCGGCCGTCGACACGGTGATCGAGGGCGTCCGCGAGGCGCTCGCGTCGACCAAGGACAACTCCGAGCGCGTCCAGGCCACGATGCGGCTGTGGTACGACAGCGTCGCCGACCAGGAGAAGGCGTTCCGCCTCGTGTTCGAGTCCGACCTGACCAGCGACCCGGCCGTCAGCGACCTCGTCGCGCGCGTCACGTCCGACTCCGCCGCGGCGATCTCCGAGGTGATCGTCGAGGACACCGGCCTGTCGCGCTCGGCCGCCGAGCTGCTGGCCGCCGGACTCGTGGGCATGGGCCACGTCGGTGCCCGCGCCTGGCTGTCCGGTGGCTCCGACCTCTCGCGTGACGATGCCGTCACACTCGCGTCGACCCTCGCCTGGCGCGGGATCGGCGGATTCCCCAAACCCCCGACTGAAGGAGACTGACCGTGGAGGTCAAGATCGGCGTGCAGAACGCCGCCCGTGAGCTGTCCGTCGACACCGACAACGAGCCCGACGTGGTGCTCGCCTCGCTGGACACGGCGCTCAAGGACGACTCCCTGTTCACCATCACCGACAGCAAGGGCCACACCGTGGCCGTCCCGGCCGACAAGGTCGCCTACCTGTACTTCAACGCCGACACCGGTCGCAAGGTCGGCTTCGGCCTCACCTCCTGACCGACCCGCCGGGTTGCGCGTTCGGCCGGCACGGCGTGTCGCCGGTCGAACGTGCGACTCAGCGAGGACCCCGGCTCACGCGTCGAGGCCGAGGCGCCCCATCCGCTCGGTGTGCGCCTCGGTGATCCGCGTGAACATCCGCCCGATCGTGGCGAGGTCGAACCCGCCGGGCCGGTCCGCGGCACCCACCACCAACGCGGTCAGCGAGTCACGCTCGGCCACGACCATCTGCGCCTGGCTGAGCGCCTCGCCCATGAGTCGTCGGCTCCACAGCGCCAGTCGCCCCGCGACCTTGGGATCGGCGGCGATCGCCTCGCGCACCTGGTCGACGACGAACTCACTGTGGCCGGTGTCGCTCATCGTCTCGAGCACGATCTGACGCGTGTCGGCATCGAGGAAGGCCGCGATCTCGCGGTAGAAGTCCGCCGCCAGTCCGTCACCGACGTACGCCTTCAGCAGGCCTTCCAGCCAGTCCGACGTCTCGGTCCGTGTATGGAACCGGGCGAACGTCGCGCGGAACGACTCCATCACCGCGTAGGGGTCCTCACCCAGCTCGACGAGGCGGTCGCGCAGTTGGACGAAGTGGCGCCACTCGGACGCCGCCATCGTGTGGATCGCGACCTTCGTGGCCAGGTCGGGCGCCTGCTGCGCGTCCTCGTTGAGCTCCTCGACGGCGCTCAGCTCACCGAAGCCCAGCAGGCCGAGCAACTCCACCACGCCGACCCGGTAGTCGGGGTCGTCGAGTGGTCCGCCAGGCGTCGATTCGGAGGTCATGCCCGGACTTTATCGCGGCAACGGTCGGGAGCCGCGGCCCACAGCGATACAGTGGAAGGGTATTCGCCGATCCTGTCCGCGACAGGATCACGTCATCGAGATCCGCGACAGTAGATCCGCACACAGAAACCAGAGCAGACCCCTGACTACCTTCACCGAACTGGGCGTCATGCCCGAGATCGCCGATGCCCTCGCCGACAAGGGCATCACCGAGGCCTTCCCCATCCAGGAGATGACCCTCTCGGTCGCCCTGATGGGCACCGACCTCATCGGCCAGGCCCGCACGGGCACCGGCAAGACGCTGGCCTTCGCCATCCCCGTCATCCAGCGCACCGTCGCCCCGCACGATGCCGACTACGACCAGCTGGTCGAGCCGGGCAAGCCGCAGGCACTCATCGTCGCCCCCACCCGCGAGCTGGCGATCCAGGTCGCCAAGGACGTGGACACGGCCTCGAAGAACCGTGGCACCCGCAACCTGCAGATCTACGGCGGCGTCCCGTACGAGCCCCAGCTCGAGGCACTCGAGACCGGCGTCGACATCGTCATCGGCACGCCCGGCCGCATCCTGGACCTCATCAACCGCCGGGCCCTGGACGTCAGCCACGTCAAGGCGCTCGTGCTGGACGAGGCCGACGAGATGCTCGACCTGGGCTTCCTGCCCGACGTCGAGTCGATCCTCTCGCGCACCCCCGAGACCCGTCAGACGATGCTCTTCAGCGCCACGATG
The DNA here is from genome assembly GCF_032084975.1 of Aeromicrobium sp. GTDB lineage: Bacteria > Actinomycetota > Actinomycetes > Propionibacteriales > Nocardioidaceae > Aeromicrobium. Next base: position 716 of record NZ_DAMDLR010000114.1, on the reverse strand, counting down.
CCCTCGGCGATCGTCACGCTGGCGCGCAAGCACATGCGCCACCCCATGAACATCCGGGCCGAGTCCTCCGAGGCCAACCAGACGGTTCCGGCCACCAGCCAGTTCGTGTGGCAGGCGCACGACATGGACAAGCCCGAGGTCGTCGCCCGCATCCTGCAGGCCGACGACGTCGCTCGCGTCATCGTCTTCACGCGCACCAAGCGCCAGGCCCAGCGCGTCGCCGACGACCTGGCCGATCGCGGCTTCCCGGCCTCGCCGCTGCACGGCGACATGGCCCAGAAGGCACGCGAGAAGGCTCTCGACGGCTTCCGTGAGGGCAAGGTCAAGATCCTGGTCGCCACCGATGTCGCCGCCCGCGGCATCGACGTCGCCGACGTCAGCCACGTCATCAACTACACGTGCCCCGAGGACGACAAGACCTACGTGCACCGCATCGGCCGCACGGGTCGCGCGGGTGCGACGGGCACCGCGGTGACGTTCGTGGACTGGGCCGACCTGCAGCGCTGGAAGCTCATCAACAAGGCGCTCGACCTACCGTTCGACGAGCCGGTGGAGACGTACTCGACGTCCGACCACCTGTTCCACGACCTGGGCATCAGCCGCGACGTCAAGGGTCGCCTCAAGCCGCCCGCGCCGAAGGAGCCCCGCGAGGGTGGCCGCGAGGGCCAGCGCCGTGACGGCAACCGTGACGGCCAGGGCAGCAGCCGCAACCGCGA
>NZ_DAMDLR010000113.1:0-5901 GCF_032084975.1 Aeromicrobium sp. | reverse complement strand
GCCGGACTCGGCCTCGGTCAGGCCCGCGCCGAGGCTGCGCTGGCCGGCCACCAGCTGGGCCTCGCCCGCGGACAGGTCGGAGGCGCCCGTGGCGAGCCGCTGTGCGCCGTCGTGCGCGTCGACCAGTCCGTCCGCGAGCGTCTCGGCGCCCTCGCCGGCCTCCTTCAGCTGGTCGTGCAGGGTCGAGAAGCCGAGCAGGAACGAGGAGGCCGCCTGCTCGCTGACGTTCTCGGCGATGGAGGAGCTGACCTTCGTCAGCACCTGCTCGGCGATGGTCGAGGAGAGGTAGTTGTTGGCCTCGTTCGTCGTGAGGATCAGCGTGCCCTGCGCCGGGTCGAAGTCGGCGGTCGACGCGAGTGCGGTCGAGAAGCCGCGCGGCACCGTGAGCGCGAACAGGTACGTGCCGTCCTCGACCCCGGCCGCCGCCTCGTCGGAATCGACCTGCTGCCAGTCGAACGAGCCGTCCTCGACGAGGTCGTGGGCCACGTCCCGTCCGGCGTGGACGGTGCCGCTCTGCGCACTCTCGGCGGGCACGTCCTCGACGACGAGCGCCGCCTGCACGGTGGCGAGCTTGCCGTACGGGTCGTGGTTGGCCCACAGGTAGAGCGAGGCGTACATCGTCGGGATCAGCACGATCGCCAGCACGGCCAGTCGCGGCATCCGGCCGGCTGTGAGGCGGCGCAGCTCGCTCAGGGCCAGTCTCAGCGCGGTCATCGGGCACCTCCGAGCGTCGCGTGCGAGGTCCTGACGTTCCGCAGCGAGTTGGTGGTCAGCTGCAGGCACACCGCGAGGTCGCGGTCGGCCAGCTCGTGGGCCACGCCGAGCGCGGCGTGGGGATCGGCGCCGTACCGGTCGGGGCAGCACAGGACCAGGGCCGTCACGCCCGGCCTCCGGGCCGCGACGTCGGCCAGCAGGGCGAGCCGGACGTCGGCCGGGACGTCCTCCATGCGGGTGCGCCGCCACTCCTGCGCACGTCGCTCCTCGAGCCAGTCGCGAACGTCGCGCCGACCCGCGGGCCGGCGCGCCATGGCCAGCTCCTCGCCCATCGTGGTCGCCAGCGAGACGACGTCGTCGGGCTCGGAGACGTCGGGAACGTCCACCAGGGCGACCTCGTCGCGCAGGCGCTGCCTGTCGGCCTCGCCGTCGATGAGGACGCGTCCCGACGAGGGGACGAGCCGGCCCCCGAGCAGCAGGCTGAACGCCGTGTGGCCGGTGCCGGGCGGGCCGTCGACGACGGTCACCGCTCCGGTCTCGAGGGTGGCCGAGGTCGGCTCCAGCACCGCGGAGTGCGGGCCGTCGACGGCCGTGGCGATCGCTTCGATTCTCATGGTTCTCGCTCCCGGGGCCGGGGAGGTGGCCCGACCTTCCAGTCTCCAGCGTCACCCGCGTTTGCCCCAGAGGCGAGGCGGGTGATCCCCGTTACCCACGGCGGACGCCCGGCGCCCGGGCGGGTGCGCGACGGATGCGCGACGGGTGGTCCGGCTCGCGTCGGCGCGATCACTAGACTCGGACTCGTGCCCGAACCCACCTTCTACGCCACGACGCCGATCTACTACGTCAACGATGCGCCCCACATCGGGCACGGCTACACGACCACGATCGGCGACGTCATCACGCGCTGGCACCGCCAGCGGGGCGAGCGCGTCCACTACCTGACGGGCGTCGACGAGCACGGCCAGAAGGTGCTGCGCAAGGCCGACGCCAACGGCGTCACGCCGCAGGAGTGGGTCGACCGCCTCGTCGAGAACGAGTGGTTGCCGATGCTGCGCACGATCGACGCGGCGAACGACGACTTCATCCGCACCACCGAGACGCGCCACGAGAAGGGCGCCCAGGCGTTCTGGCAGGACCTCAACGACCGCGGCGAGGTCTACCGCGGCGAGTTCTCGGGCTGGTACAGCGTCGGCTCCGAGGAGTTCGTGGCCGACGAGTACGTCGCCGACGGCGAGGGCGAGGACGAGGGCTTCAAGGTCTCCACCCTCGACGGCAGCCGCCTCGAGCACGTCACCGAGGAGAACTACTTCTTCCCGCTGAGCAAGTACGCCGACCGGCTGCTGGCGCTCTACGAGGAGCGCCCCGACTTCGTGCAGCCCGAGTCGGCCCGCAACGAGGTGCTCGCCTTCGTGCGCGGCGGACTCAAGGACCTCTCGATCTCGCGGTCGACCTTCGACTGGGGCATCCCGCTGCCGTGGGACGACTCGCACGTCATGTACGTCTGGATCGAGGCGCTGCTCAACTACGTCACGGCGGCCGGCTACGGCGTCGATGACGAGCAGTTCGAGGACCTGTGGCCCGCCAACGTGCACTTCGTCGGCAAGGACATCGTCCGCTTCCACGCGGTCATCTGGCCGGCGCTGCTGATGGCCGCGGGCCTGCCCGTCCCGAACCGCGTCTTCGCGCACGGCTGGCTGCTGGTCGGCGGCCAGAAGATGAGCAAGAGCAAGGCCAACGGGATCCACCCGACCGAGATCGTCGGCACGTTCGGCTCGGACGCCTACCGCTACTACTTCACGCGCGCTCTGACGTTCGGCAGCGACGGCTCGATCTCGTGGGAGGACATCGGCGCGCGCTACCACGCCGAGCTGGCCAACGGCTTCGGCAACCTGGCGTCGCGCGTGGCCGCGATGGTCGGCAAGTACTTCGACGGCGAGCTGCCGGCCGCGGGGCCGCTGGGCGACGCCGAGCAGCACATCGTCGACACCGTCGCGACCGCCGTGGCCGAGGCGGACGAGGCGATGGAGCGCATCGCGCCGCAGGACGCGCTGACCGCGGTCTGGCGCATCGTCGATGCGCTCAACCTCTACATCACCGAGACCCAGCCGTGGGCCGTCGCGAAGGACGAGTCCCGGCGCGAGTACCTCGGCACGATCCTCAACACCGCCGCCGAGGGCTTGCGGGTCCTGGCGGTGACGCTGCACCCCGTCATGCCGAAGGCCACCACGTCGCTGTGGGAGTCGCTGGGCGCCGAGCCCGACCTCGGGCCGCTGGCGGACCAGCGGATCGACCAGGTCGCCACCTGGGCCCGGCTGCGACCCGGGTCGACGGTCACGAAGGTGCCGTCGCTGTTCCCGCGCATCGACCTCGCCGAGAGCTGATGTCGACGCTGACCGAGGGCTGGCCCGACGCCCCCGAGCCGCTGCCCGCCCCCGTCGCGGACAACCACTGCCACCTCGACGTCCGGATCCGTGGGGGTGTGTCGATCCCCGTCGACGAGGCGCTCGACCGGGCGGCCGCCGTGGGCGTCACCCGCACGGTCCAGGTCGGCTGCGACCTCGAGGGATCGCGGTGGGCCGTCGAGATCGCCCGCCAGCAGCCCAGCATCGTCGCGGCCGTCGCGATGCATCCCAACGACGCGGCCCGCAGCGAGACGCTCGAGGACGACCTGGCCGAGATCGACCGGCTGGCCGCCGACCCCGTCGTGCGCGCCGTCGGCGAGACCGGCCTCGACTACTTCCGCACCGGGGACGAGGGTCGTCCCCGGCAGCAGTACTCGTTCCGGCGCCACATCGAGATCGCGAAGCGGCACGATCGCACGCTGGTGATCCACGATCGTGACGCCCACGACGACGTGCTCGCGATCCTCGACGACGAGGGTGTGCCCGACCGCGTCGTCATGCACTGCTTCAGCGGTGACGCCGACTTCGCGCGACGCTGCCTCGACCGCGGGGCGCACCTGTCGTTCGCGGGGACGGTCACGTTCAAGAACGCCGAGAACCTGCGCGAGGCGCTGCGGGTGACCCCGCTCGACCGCGTCCTCGTCGAGACCGACGCGCCGTTCCTGACGCCGATGCCGCACCGCGGTGAGCCGAACGCGTCGTTCCTGGTCCCGCACACCGTGAGGTTCATGGCGGACGTGCTCGGGATCGGCGTCGAGGAGCTCTGCCGAGCCATCGATCGCAACACCGACGAGGCGTTCGGGGGACAGTGGCCCAGCCGAGTCGCTACTGTCACCTGAGTCACAGGATTTGAAATTGATACGGCCAACACGCATGGTGGAAAGGTTGTATCTCCCACACCTGAGGTAGTTTGTGCCCCGTTTCTTGCCAGACATCACCCCCCGCAACACCGTCGTGATGGGCGCCGTCGCGCTCGCGATGGCCGTCGCCGTCGGCGGTATCGTCCACGCCTCGACGTATGACGACCTCGTCAGCGTCGACATCGACGGCGTCGTCACCGACGTCCGCACCGAGAGCGAGACCGTCGACCAGGTCCTGGCCGAGCGGAACGTCCAGCTCGACCCGAGCACCCAGGTCAGCCCGGCGCTGACGACCGACATCGACGATGGCGACGTCATCAAGGTCCGTCGTGCCAAGGCCGTCACCCTCGTCGTCGACGGGAAGATCAGCCAGCAGACGGTGCACGACGTTGACGTCGAGAGCGCCCTGCAGACCCTGGGCGTCCAGCCGCGCGACGGAGCGTCGCTCTCGATGGAGCTCGACGAGCGCCTCGGCCTCGACGGCAACAGCCTGGTCGTCAGCAACCCGAAGCGCGTGACCTTGAAGGTCGGCGGCAAGAAGCGCGCCGTCACGACCTCGGCTCCCACCATGGAGGCGCTGCTCGCCCAGCAGGACATCGCGGTCGGCAAGCTCGACGAGGTCAAGCCCGGCCTGGGCTCCTACCTCAAGCCGCGCCAGTCGCTGCGCGTCGTCCGGATCAAGAAGATCACCCGGATGGAGAAGCTGCCGGTCGACCACGAGGTCACCTTCACCGACGACTCCTCGCTCTTCCAGGGCGACACGGAGGTCGTCAAGGAGGGCCGCGACGGACTCGACCGCGCCCGCGTCGAGCTGGTGCTGGCCGATGGTGAGGTGCGCGAGCGCCGCATCGTCTCGCGCAGCTCGGTCCGCCCGCCGATCACCGAGGTCCAGAAGCGCGGCACCAAGGATCCGAACTCGGTCGACGGCGGCGTGTGGGACAAGATCGCCCAGTGCGAGTCCGGTGGCAACTGGAGCATCAACACCGGCAACGGCTACTACGGCGGCCTGCAGTTCTCGGCCGCCACGTGGCGCAGTGTCGGCGGCCCCGGGCTCCCGCACGAGCACAGCAAGGCCACCCAGATCAAGTACGCCAAGATCCTCCAGGCGCGCTCCGGCTGGGGCCAGTGGTCCTGCGCGGCCAAGGTCGGCGTCAGCTGAGCACCTCCGGCGGTGAGATCCGCCTCCTGGGGGCCGGCGACATCCGTCGGCTCGCCGAGGAGGCCGACGTCCGGCCCACGAAGCAGAAGGGCCAGAACTTCGTCATCGACGGCAACACCGTGCGTCGCATCGTCGACGTGTCGGGGGTCGGACCTGACGACGTCGTCGTCGAGATCGGACCGGGGCTGGGCTCGCTGACCCTGGCGTTGCTCGACCGGGCCCGGCACGTCACGGCCGTCGAGATCGACGACACGCTCGCCGGCCGGCTGCCCGCGACCATCGCCGAGTTCGCCCCGTCGGCGGTCGACCGGTTCGATCTCGTCCACGCGGACGCCCTGCGGGTGCGCGAGCTGCCGGGACCCGCTCCGACGGCCCTCGTGGCGAATCTGCCGTACAACGTCTCGGTGCCCGTGCTGCTGCACTTCCTCGAGACGTTCCCGACGTTGCAGAGCGTGCTGGTGATGGTCCAGGCCGAGGTCGGGCACCGCCTCGCCGCTGGTCCGGGATCGCGCACGTACGGGATCCCCAGCGTGAAGGCGGCCTGGTACGCGGACGTGCGGCTGGCCGGCAACGTCGGGCGCAACGTCTTCTGGCCGGCTCCGAACGTGGACTCCGCCCTGGTCGCGCTGACGCGGCGCGAGCCGCCGGCAGGGGACCGCAAGGCCGTCTTCCGCGTCGTGGACGCCGCCTTCGCGCAACGGCGCAAGACCCTGCGCGCGGCCCTGTCCGGAGTCGCCGGGGGAGGCGCCGCCGCCGAGGCCGCGCT
>NZ_DAMDLR010000112.1:0-5959 GCF_032084975.1 Aeromicrobium sp. | reverse complement strand
GCGGAGGCCAGGGACTCGGAGACCTCGGGAGAGACCACGTGCACGTCGGCACGGGCCTCCAGGAGCGAGAAGGCGCGCCGGGTCGCGACGTGGCCACCGCCGACGACCAGCACACGCCGGCCCTCGAGGCGCAGTCCGAGCGGGAACTGCTGGGGGGACGGCGAGCTCATGTGTGCAGGCCACACTCCGACTTGTCCAGGCCGGCCCACCGGCCCGCGCGCGGGTCCTCGCCGGGCGCCACGCGCCGGGTGCACGGCGCGCACCCGATCGAGGGGTACCCGTCGTTCAGCAGCGGATTGAGGACCACGTCGTGCTCGTTGGCGTAGGCGATGAGCTGGTCGAACGTCCAGTCGGCCAGCGGGTTGATCTTGACCAGGCCGTTCTTCTCGTCCCACGTGACGAACGGCGTGTCGGCCCGCAGTGGGCTGTCCTCGCGGCGCACACCCGTCACCCAGGCCTCGTACTGGCCCAGCGTGCGGGTGAGCGGCTCGACCTTGCGCAGCTGGCAGCACAGCGCCGGATCGCGCTCGTACAGCCGCTCGCCGTACTGGGCGTCCTGTTCGGCGACGGTCTGGCTCGGCAGGACGTCGACGATCGTCAGCTGCATCGAGGACTCGACGGCGTGACGCGTGCCGACGGTCTCGGCGAAGTGGTAGCCGGTCTCGAGGAAGAGGGTGTCGACCCACGGGATGTGCCGGGCCACGACGTGCGGCAGGACCGCATCGGCCATCGAGCACGCCACGGCCGTGAGTTGACCGAACTCCTGTGCGGCCCACGCGAGGACCTCGTCGGCACTCGAATCGGCGAATGTGACGCAGGCCTCCTCGGCGATCTCACGCAGCTCATCGGGTGAACGCCGAGGGCGTTCGTGCGCGGCGCGCGCGGCCTGATTCGCGTCGCGTTCGCGCTGATGTGCCAGTTGGCGCTCGCGCCGCTCGGCCAGCGTCGGGGTGCTCACCCCACCGACAGTAGTTCGGGAATTTCGACGATCGCCGTCCGTCCAACATGCGAACATGCCCGACTCGCGGCAAGGTGGGGGCGAACCTAACGAAGGGAGTCACCCCATGTGGGACCTCATCTTGTGGATTGCTGCACTCATCATCGGCATCTTCGGAGTCATCCGACTCGTCCAGCGCGACTTCGTGATGGGCGCAGTGCTCATCGTGATCGCTCTGCTCGTCGGCCCGGGCGGCGTCAGTCTGTTGACCTGACCCAGAAGGCCTAGGGTGGCGAACATGGTTCGCTACATCGACATTCATCCCGTCGACCCGCAGCAGCGCACCGTCGAACAGGCGGTCGCGTTGCTGCGGGGAGGCGGGTTGATTGCTTATCCGACCGATTCCGGCTACGCCCTGGGAGCCCAGATCGGCAACGCCGACGCACTGGAGCGCATCCGGTCCATCCGCCAGCTCGACGACAAGCACCACTTCACGCTGGTGTGTCGCGACTTCTCCCAGCTGGGGCAGTTCGTCCACGTGGACAACACCGTGTTCCGCGCCGTCAAGGCGGCGACACCCGGCCCCTACACGTTCATCCTTCCCGGCACGCCCGAGGTGCCGAAGCGCCTGCTGCAGGCCAAGAAGAAGACCGTCGGCGTGCGCATCCCCGACCACAAGGTCGCCCTCGCGATCGTCCAGGAGCTCGGCGAGCCGCTCCTGTCGTCGACCCTGATCCTGCCCGACGAGACCGAGGCGATGACCCAGGCCTGGCAGATCGCCGAGGCGCTCGACGACCGGATCGACGCGATCGTGGACTCCGGCGACGAGGTCATCGGCGAGCCCACCACGGTGGTCGACCTCTCCGAGGGCTACGCCGAGGTCAGGCGCGTCGGCGCAGGCGATCCCACGCCCTTCGAATGAGCGAGGGGCGATCGCGCCGCTCCGTCTCGGCGGCGGCGCGTTCCGTCGCCGCGCGACTCAGCCTCTGAGCCCGGCGCTCCCGCCAGGCCGACACCTCGGCCGCGACGTCCCGCAGGGGCGTCACCACCGGGGGACCGCCCTGCAGCTGCCGGCGTGCCGCGACCACGCGCCGGTTGAAGTCCTCGAGGGCCGACCGCACGGCGTCCTCGGAGCGGAGTGAGTCCAGCTGCCCGTCCAGCGCGGCGTCGTCCTTGCGCAGCTGGAGTGCCTCGGGCAGGACACCGGTGATGTTCTCGCGCTCGATGAACTGACGCAGCCACCAGTCCGGGTCGGCGGCCGTGTCGATGTGGGGCAGGGGCCTGCCGGCGTACGGGAGGTCGTCGAACTCGCCTCGCGCCATCGCGGCGCGGATTTGCTGGTCGACCCACAGGGTCTGGTCCTCGGGACGACGCGGGCGCGGCTCCTGCTGCTGCTCGTCCTCGCTCGCGTCGAGCGCGTCCGGGTCCATGCGGTACCGGGCGGCGCGGTTGCGGGCTTCCTCGTTCATCGCCTCAGCGAGGGTTCCTGATCCCGAGCACCTGGTGGGACGTGCAGGCCATCACCAGGGCGATGATCCAGCCCACCACGGTCCAGCCGAGCAGCAGGTTCAACCAGAAGATGGCGCCCGTGTTGGACTTGCCCCGCGTGGCCGCGATCGCCCACGGGATCATGTAGCCACCGGTCAGCAGCGCGATGATCCAGCCGAAGACCGTCTGGAACGGCCGGCCGCTCTTGTCCGTGATCAGATCGGGCACGTCTCGAGTCTACGACTCCAGGCGCAGGCGCACCCGGATCCGATCGCCCTCGCCGCAGTCCTGCGCGACGCGCACGGCCTTCTTGACGGGGAGGATGAACGCACCGGCGTCCTTGCTGGGGAAGATCGAGGTGCGCCACGTGCTGGTGCCCACGGTCACCTCGACCTTCACCGAGCCGAAGCTGGCCCGCACGGCGGTGCGGTCGTCGATCTCGTCCGACACGTCCTCGGGCAGCGTGAGGAAGTGCCACGCCCCGTCGTCTCGCCAGCGCCAGAGCGTGGACTCGAATTCGTACACGACCCGAGCCTCGCGGATCCGGCCTCAGAACGCGAACAGGGCGATCGGGTCCGACGTCGGCTCGTCCGTCTCGGGATCGTCCTCGACGGTCACTCCGGCGGCCGAGGCCGTCCTGGCGTCCCCGTCCAGCAGCAGCGTGTTGTCCGGTCCCTGCGGCATCGTGCCGGCCCTGACCATCGCGTCGCCCTGCTGCAGCCAGATCACGTAGGAGTGGCCCTTCGGAGCTGCCGGCATGTCGTGCGTGACGATCACGGCACGGCCCTCGGCTGCCGACCTGACGACCGTGGCGCTGGCGCCGTCGTCGAAGGTCTGCGTGACGCGCTGGGCCTTCGGGTCCTGCAGCACGCGGTCGGCCGCCGTCAGGACCTGTCCCGACGTGTCGTCCTTCCACGGCTGGGTGATGGCGGTGCCGATGCCCCCGGCGAGCAGGACGACCGCGGCAGCGGCCGCGACGAGCAGTCGGGGATCGAACCGGCGGCGCTTCTCGCGGGCCGGGGGAGTGGGCGGCAGCTGACGCACCTCGCCGATCGAGGCGAGCACGGAGTCACGCAGGGAGCGGGGCGGCTCCTCGACGGTGAGCTCGCTCAACGCCGCGACGGTCTCGCGGAGGCTGGCGACCTCGGCCTGGCACGGCTCACAGCCGGCCATGTGCCGCTCGAAGCTCTCGCGCTCGGCGTCCGTGACGGCGTCCAGAGCGTAGGCGCCCGAGAGGGCGTGCACGTCGCTCATCGCTCTGCTCCCATCGTGTCTCGAAGTCTGATCAGGCCGTCTCGGATGCGGGACTTGGCCGTGCCCACGGGCACGTCCAGCATCGCAGCGACCTCGGTGTGGGTACATCCCCGGAAGTAGGCCAGGTCGATGGCCTCCCGCTGGGTCTCGGTCAGGGTCGCCAAGCCGCGGCGCACGCGCTGGGCATCCAGGCGAGCCTCGACCAGCTCGCTGGTGGAGTCGTGGGCGACGGTCACGTTGCGCTGGACGTGCTGGGTGTCGCGGGCCGTGGCGGCCTCCGCACTGCGCACCCGGTCGACGGCACGCCGGTGGGCGATCGTCATGAGCCACGAGAGCGCCGAGCCCCGGGCGGGGTCGAATCTCGCGGCCTGTCGCCACACCTCGAGGAAGACCTCCTGGGTGACCTCTTCGCTCTGGGCCCTGTCACGCACGATCCGGCGGACGAGTCCGTGGATCCGCGCCGACGTCTGGTCGTACAGGGCAGCGAAGGCGGCCTCGTCGCCTCGGCCGCACCGCCTCAGGGTGTCGGCCAGGCCCTCGGGCGGCGATTCCTCGCCGCCCGAGGGCACTGCTCGCAGGTGATTCACCGGAGTAGCCTCAATCGATCGCAGGTCAGGGCATCAGCACGGAGTCGACGACGTAGACCGTCGCATTGGCGGTCGGGACGTTGCCGCAGATGACGCTGGCCTCGCCGACCATGAACTCCTCGCCGGAGCCCTCCACCGTGATGGTGTCACCCGCGAGCGTCTCGTGCTCGCCGGCGAGGTCCTCGGGAGCGATCTCGCCCTCGACGACGTGGTGCGTCAGGACGGTCGTGAGCTGGTCCTTGTCGGCCAGCAGCGCATCCAGGTCCGCGGCCGGGACCTTCGCGAACGCGTCGTCGGTCGGGGCGAACACCGTCAGCGCAGGCGCGCCGTTGAGGGTGTCGCCGAGGTCGGCGGCCGTCACGGCCTTGACCAGCGTCTTGAGCAGGGGGTTGTTCGACGCCGCGGTGGCGACCGGGTCGTCGGCCATGCCCTCGACCGAGCCCTCGCCGGAGGTGGGGACGGCGGCGCAGCCGGGACCGAACGGGCCCATGGCCATCTCGGTGTCCTCGGTCATCTCGGACGTGTCGGGGGTGCTGCTGGCCTCGCTGGAGGCGTCGTCGCCGCTGGAGCTGCAGGCGGTGAGCCCGAACGCCAGGACGACGGCGGCGGCGGTGGCGGCGGAACGGCGGTGGATCGAGCGGTTCATGATGGTGCCTCTCGGTTCGATGCTGGGTGACGTGTCGGGAAGTGATTCGGGGCCGTGCCCCATCCGGATGGGTCGGTTCACTCGATCAGGGCGATGATCTGCTGAAGACCACTGGAACCATCGGGAAAAGTCGATGCGCGTTCTTCGGTCTGGTACTCGCCGTCAGGGGTCCGGGCACGCACGGTGAGCGTGTGCCGGCCCGGCTCGGCGTCCCACAGCAGGTACCACTGGCGCCAGTAGTCGATGCCGGCGTCGGGGCCGAACTCGGCCGCCTGCCACGGGCCGTCATCGACCTTCACCTGCACCAGGTCGATTCCGCGGTTGGGGGCCCACGCGACGCCGGCCACGATGACGCGCCCGGCCTCGACCGGACGCAGTGCGGCGGGCGTGTCGATGCGCGAGGCGATCTTGACGGGCCCGTCGATCGCCCAGTCCCGCTCCGTCCAGTAGGCCTTCTTCTCGGCGTAGGTGGTCAGGGTCAGCTTCGTCAGCCACTTGGTGCCCCCCACGTAGCCGTACAGCCCGGGAGTGACGAGCCGGGCGGGGAAGCCGTGCGCACGGGGGAGCGGTGTCCCGTTCATGCCGACGGCGACGATCATGTCGCGCCCGTCACGAGCCGCCGACAGGGGAGTGCTGATGGTGAAGCCGTCGAAGGCGGTGCTCAGGATCTGGTCGGCGCCGGGCTTCACGCCGGCTCGATCGAGCAGCTCTCCGATCGGCACTCCCAGCCAACGGGCGCTGCTGACATAGGGTCCGCCGACCTCGTTCGACACGCAGGCCATCGTGATGTCGCGCTCGACCATGGGCAGCTCGAGGAGCTCGTCGAAGGTCAGCTCGAACGGCTGGTCGACCATGCCGTCGATGCGCAGTCGCCAGCTCTTGTGGTCGACGACCGGCACGGTCAGGTTCACGTCGACGCGGTAGAAGTCCTTGTTCGGCGTCTGGAAGCGCGTGATGCCGCGGAACCGCCGCTCCAGCCCGGCGGGCAGCGGCCCGAGTGGCCGCAGCGCGCGCGGCAGGACGACGTCGGTCACGTCCCGAGCGCGG
>NZ_DAMDLR010000111.1:540-6134 GCF_032084975.1 Aeromicrobium sp. | reverse complement strand
CGCCAGGCCCAGAGCCTGGGCCCGGCCTGGCCGCACCTGCAGCGCACGCTGCGCGCCCACGACGGCGACGTGCTGGTCGACGCGGGCCGTTTCGTGGCCGGCTCTCCGGCCGGACCGGTCGTCGAGGGATCCGACGCGGTCGTCTTCGTGGTCCGCTCCGAGATCGCCGCGGTCGCGCATCTGCGCGACCGCCTGTCCAACGTGCGCGAGCCCTGGTCGCTCGGTCGTCCCGGCTCGATCCGGGTCGGCGTGCTCGTCGTCGGCGACCCGCGCGACCAGCGCGCCGTCGACGACATCGGCCGCCTTCTGGCCTCGTCCGAGCTGTCGGTGACGATGCTAGGCACGGTCGCGCACGATCCCAAGAACGTGCTGCGCGGTCCCGCGTCGTCCTCGCGGGCCATGCTCCGCTCGGTCTTCGCCCGCTCGCTCGTCGACGTCGTGCCCCGAGTCCGCTCCCTGGCCGTCCCGGCCACGATCGCGCAGGAGGCCTGATGGACCAGCAACTGCTGCGCGCCCTGCGCGAAGAGGTCGCCGACAGCCTGGCCCGCCAGCGTCGCGAGGACGCCACGGCCGGCCTGCCCCAGATGTCCACCGAGGACGAGCGCCAGTACGCACGGGCGATCATCGCCCGGGTTCTCGAGTCGCATGCCCGGCGCGAGATCGCCGCGGGCCGGGCTCCGCTGACCGGGGCTGAGGAGGCCGAGCTCGCCGACGGCATCCACGCCGCGCTCTACGGCGTCGGCCGGCTCCAGCCGCTGCTGGACGACCCCGAGGTCGAGAACATCGACATCAACGGGTGCGACAACGTCTTCGTCGGCTACGCCAACGGCGAGGAGAAGCGGATGCCGCCCGTCGCTGACAGTGACGACGAGCTGGTCGAGCTGGTGCAGGTGCTGGGCGCCTACTCCGGCCTGACCAGCCGTCCGTTCGACACCGCGAACCCGCAGCTCGACCTGCGCCTGCCCGACGGCAGCCGCCTGTCGGCCGTCATGGGAGTCACGCAGCGTCCCTCGCTGTCCATCCGCCGTGCACGCCTCAGTCGTGTCTCGTTGGACATGCTGGTCGAGAGTGGCACGATGACGCCCGAGCTGGCCTCGTTCCTGTCGGCCGCGGTCGCCGCGCGCAAGAACATCATGATCGCCGGTGCGACCAACGCCGGAAAGACGACGCTGCTGCGTGCGCTGGCCAACGAGATCGGTCCGCAGGAGCGCCTGATCACGGTCGAGCGAGCGCTCGAGCTCGGCCTGGGCGAGTTCCCCGACCTGCACCCGAACGTCGTCGCGTTCGAGGAGCGGCTGCCGAACTCCGAGGGCCAGGGCGAGATCGCGATGTCCGAGCTCGTGCGGCGCTCGCTGCGCATGAACCCCAGCCGCGTCATCGTCGGCGAGGTGCTGGGCGACGAGATCGTCACGATGCTCAACGCGATGAGCCAGGGCAACGACGGGTCGCTGTCGACGATCCACGCGAACTCGTCGGTCGAGGTGTTCAACCGCATCAGCACGTACGCGATCCAGTCCAAGGAGCGCCTGCCCGCCGACGCCACGATGATGCTGATCGCCGGCGCGATCGACTTCGTGATCTTCGTCCAGCGCCGCAACGACTACCACTCCGGTGGCGGCCTGCGCCGCGTCATCACCTCGGTGCGCGAGGTCAACGGCGTCGACGGGCGCGTGCTGTCCAGCGAGGTCTTCGCCGAGGGACCCGACGGCGTCGCGCACGCCGCCGCGGCCGTCAGCTGCATCGAGGACCTGCAGATGCACGGCTACCGTCCGACCGCGTACGAGGGCCAGGCCTACTGATGGGCTCCCAGACCCCGCTCATCATGCTCCTCGGCGCCCTCATCGGCGCCGGGGCGCTGCTGGTCGTGATGGGGATGTCCGACCACGAGGAGGCGCCGCTGCGGACGAAGCGGTCGCTGCGGGACCGCATCCAGGGCAACTCCCGCCGCGCCCTGCTGGGGTTCGTCGCCGGACTGCTGATCCTGCTGCTGACGTCGTGGCCCGTGCTGGCCGTCGCGGTCGGCCTGCTGGTCTGGTTCGCCCCGATGCTGTTCGGCGGTGTCGCCAGCGAGAAGCGGGCCATGGCCCGCCTCGAGGGCCTCGCCGCGTGGACCGAGTCGTTGCGCGACACGATCGCCGGCGCCGTCGGCCTGGAGCAGGCCATCCCGGCCACGGCCTACGCCGCCTCGCCGGCGATCCGCCCCGCGCTCATCCGACTCACCGACCGGCTGCGGGTCCGCACGTCGCTGTCGACGGCGCTGCAGGGCTTCGCCGACGACATCGACGACCCCAGCGCCGACCTCATCGTCGCGACGCTCATCCTGAACGCCCGCCTGCGCGGTCCCGGCCTGCGTGACGTGCTCTCATCTCTCGCGCGCTCGGCGCGCGCCGACCTGGACATGCGTCGCCGGATCGCCGCCAGCCGCTCCAGCACGCGTCGCAGCGTCCAGATCGTCATGGGCGTCACGGTCGCGTTCGTGCTCGGCCTGGCGATCTTCAACCGCTCGTACGTCGAGCCCTACGGCACGCCGATCGGCCAGGTCGTCCTGATCCTCGTGATCGGCCTGTTCGCCGCCGGCTTCTGGTGGATGCGCCGGCTCTCGGAGTTCGAGATGCCCGAGCGGTTCCTGCTGGCGAAGCAGGAGGCACGATGACCTGGATCCTGGTGTGGGGAGCGCTCGCCGGTGCCGGTGTCTGGCTCCTGATCAGCCGCTCGCCGGCGTTCGGTGCGACGGCAGCCTCCGAGCTGGCCCGCCTCGACGCGCAGCGCCGCCGCGGTGCGCCGCGCGCGGTCCGCGTCGACGACGGCGAATCCAAGTCCGAGCGACTGGGATCTCGGGTCGCGACGGCGCTGGCCGACCGCGGCATCGAGCTGCCCGGCAGCATCCGCTCGGACCTGGCGGTCATGAACCGCTCCGTCGAGAGCCACCTGGGCTCGACCCTCGTGGCGGCCATCGTCGGTGCGTTCGCCCCGGCGATCGCGCTCGGGCCGCTCATGTTCTTCGGCATCGTCAGCCCGACCCTGCCCATGTGGCTGGCGATCGTCGGTGCCCTCGGCGGCGCGGCGATCGGCCAGCTCCAGCTGCACTCCGAGGCCAACGACCGCCGTCGCGACTTCCGTCACGTCGTCAGCGCGTTCCTCGACCTCGTGTCGATGAACCTCGCCGGTGGACGTGGCGTCCCCGAGGCGCTCTCGGCCGCCGCCGGCGTCAGCGAGGGCTGGGGCATGGTCCGCCTGCGCCAGACGATCGAGAACGCGCGGCTGCAGGGGATCACCCCCTGGAACGCGCTGGGCCGCCTCGGCGACGAGATGAAGGTCGAGGAGCTGCGCGACCTCGCCGCGGCGCTGGCGTTGGTCGCCGAGGACGGCGCGAAGGTGCGTGACTCGCTCACCGCACGGGCCGCGTCGATGCGCCAGCGCGAGCTCGCCGACTCCGAGAGTCGCGCGCAGGAGCGGTCCCAGTCCATGCTGGTGGCACAGTTGTTGTTGGCGGCCGGCTTCCTCGTCTTCCTGATCTTCCCGGCGCTGTCAGGCATCGCCGGGCTCTGAACGAACCGCACCACCGAAGGAGAAGCACCATGTTCCACCCCGCATTCGGTTTCCTCATGACCGTGCTCGGCGCCAAGCTCGACAAGGCGCGCAGTGAAGAGGGCGCCTCGGCCGTCGAGTGGGTCGTCATCGCGGCCGTCCTGGTGGCCATCTGTGGCGCCGTCGCCGCGATCCTCGTCGGCGCGCTCGAGGGCAAGGCCGGCGAGATCGGCTCCGACATCGAGGGCGCCTGAGCCATGCGCTCACGAGCACGGGACGAGCGGGGGGCCAGCGTCATCGAGCTGGTCCTCTACACGCCCCTGCTCATGATCGCCATGATCATCACGATCCAGTTCTCGTTGACGTACCTGGCCAAGCAGTCCGCCAGCGCCGCCGCTCGTGAGGCGGCGCGTGTCGCTCGCGTCACCGGCGACGCGGGCATGGGGCACGCCAAGGGCGTCTCCTCGGCGGAGTCGCTGGGCCGCGGGCTGCTGAAGAACCCGCAGGTGCAGGTCAACCAGGTCGGCGACAGCATGCGGGCCACGGTCAGCGGCCGCGCCAACCAGCTGCTGCCGTTCCTGGCGTCGCCCAAGGTCACCGAGGTCGTGCAGGGCCGGATCGAGGAGTTCCAGCAGGACGGTGCGCCATGAGGGCGAATCTCCACCGGTCCGAACGGGGCTCCATGTCGGTCGAGGTCGTGCTCATGGTCCCGATCCTCGTGATGTTCACGCTGCTGGTGCTGGCCGGCGGGCGCTACGTGGCGGTCAAGGCCGACATCGACGCGGCCGCACGCGACGCGGCCCGTGCGGCCTCGTTCGAGCGCAGCGAGTCGGCGGCTCGCGCGGCCGCCGCGGAAGCGGCCAACTCCAGCGACGTCGACGACAGCTTCTCGTCGTGCGCCGTCGCGAGCATCACGGGCAACTTCGAGGCCGGGGGAGTGGTGAACGTCCGGGTCCGCTGCACCGTCAGCAACGACGGTCTCGGGCTCGTCGGACTCACCGGCAGCCGGAACTTCGAGGCCACCAGCAGTGCTCCCATCGACCAGTTCCGGAGGTTCGGATGAGATTGCGCCCGACTGATCGCCGCGAGCGCGGTGGAGCCACGATCTTCGTGCTGTCCATGTCGCTCGTGCTGATGCTCTGCGCCGGCCTCGTGATCGACGGGGGCATCGGCATCAACACCCGCATGCGGGTCGCCGACGACGCGGAGCAGGCCGCCCGCGCCGGTGCCAACGCCGTCAACATCGACCAACTGCGCGACGGCGGAGCGCTCGCGGTCGATCTCGGGCTCGCCAAGACCTACGCGCAGGAGTTCCTGCAGGCCCGCGGGTACGACGGCGGCCAGTTCGAGATCCAGGTGAACGCCAACTCGGTCACGATCGCCCTGCGCGACACCAGCGAGACCACGATGCTCAAGCTCATCGGCATCAACCAGTACCCGGTCACGGCGCGCGCCACGGCGACCGCGGCGACGTCCTGACGACGAGGAGATCCTTCCCATGACCGAACCCACCACCGCTCCGGACGCCACGCGCTTCGAGTCCCTCGCGCCACGTCCCGAGGAGGAGACCTCCTCCGTCGCCTCGCGTGTCGGGTCGGCCCTCGCGCTGCTGGGGCTGCTGATCGGGCTGCCGGTCGCCCTGGTGCTGCTCGGCGGTGCGCCGCCGATCCCCACCGAGACGCCGGGCCTGCGCGACCTCGCCCGCCAGCTCGGCCCCGAGGACCTCGTCACGGTCCTGGTCGCGATCGTCTGGCTGCTGTGGCTGGTCTTCGTCATCTGCGTCGTGCTCGAGGTGATCGCGACCCGTCGCGGCGGCCTGGCCCGCACGATCCCGCTCGCCGGTCCGTTGCAGCACCTCGCCCGCGCCCTGATCGGCAGCCTGCTGGTCACCGGCCTGGTGGCCGGTCCGGCCCAGGCCATGGGCTCCTCGGCCGACATCGCCCCGCCGTCCGAGCCGGTCGCCGCGGCGGTCGTCGACACGGGGACCACCGCCACGCCCGACGAGAAGCCCACGCGTGCCGAGCGCGTCGAGAAGCGTCTCGCGGGCGAGCTGGTCTACATCGTCA
>NZ_DAMDLR010000111.1:0-219 GCF_032084975.1 Aeromicrobium sp. | reverse complement strand
CGCCTCATCCAGCCCGGCTGGCAGCTGGCCATGCCCGGTGACGCCGTGGGCATCGAGCGCATGCCGGTGCAGCAGGCCCCCGCGACTCCGGCGCCCGGGTCCACCGGCGGCAGCTCGCAGGCCGGCTCCGAGGCCGGTGCCGGTGGAGCCGCCGCCAGCACCGCCAGCGAGTCGGCGTCCGAGACCACCGCGTGGTGGATGGGCGCGGGCCTGCTCGCG
>NZ_DAMDLR010000110.1:0-6303 GCF_032084975.1 Aeromicrobium sp. | reverse complement strand
CGCCAGCGCGACGACGTCGGCGGACGTCCGGACCTCGTGCCCACGCTCGCGTAGGTAGGCGGCGATCGCCCAGGCTCCGGCCGAGGCCTCGGCGCAGCCACGCTGGCCGCACCGGCACAGCGGCCCGTCGGCGTGAGGGATGTGGCCGAGGTCCCCGGCGCCTCCGCGCGCCCCGTGCAGGACCTGCCCCCGCGAGATGATGCCGGCGCCGATGCCCATGCCGACCTTGATGACGAGGAGGTCGTCGGCTCCCGCGACGGACTCGGCCCGCATCGCGCGATGCACGCCGAGGGCGACCAGGTTGGCGTCCTTGTCGACGACGACCGGCGCATCGACGTGCCGGCCGATCCGCTCCGCGACGTCGACGCCGTCCCAGCCGCGCATCGTGGGCGGGCTGACGAGACGCTGCGACCGTTGGTCGACGGGTCCGGGGACGCCGATGGCCACGCCCAGGACCGGCGGGATCGCGTCGCTGACGAGCTTCTCGAACGCGGTGGTCACGCCGGCCAGCACCGTGTCGGGCCCGTCGTCGATCGTGATGTCCTCGTCGAGGGCGGTGAGCACGCGGCCGGTCAGGTCCGCGATGCCGTAACGGGCGTGGCTGCTGCCGATGTCGGCGACGAGCAGCCGGCCGCGGTCCTCGGCCAGGTCGAAGACCGCCGCCGGTCGGCCTCCGGTGGTGCGGTCGTCGGCCTCGGGGCGCACCAGCCCGGATCGCACGAGTCCCTCGAGGCGGTGCGTCGCCGTCACCCTCGAGAGGCCCGACAGCTCGACCACCTGGGCCCGCGTGAGTCGGCCGTGGCGACGGAACAACGCCAGCACGTCTCCGTGACCCGACACCGATGCTCCTCCCGCGGGACCCCCGCGATCCCTGCGCGACACCGTAGTACGTCAGACGGTGTCTTCGCGCTCGACCAGCCGTCCGATCTGCGCGGGCTCTAGGATTCCGTCACTGACGAGGTGGGCGAGGCCCACGAGGCCTTCTCGCGGGTGCAGGCTGCTCGCCACGATCGTGAGCTCGGAGGTCGCGAGCGGGAGCGAGCGGCTGTAGACCCGTTCGCGGATCGCCGGCAGCAGGTGGTCCCCGCCGGCGGCGACCAGGTGTCCTGCGAGCACCACGACCCGGGGGTTGAGCAGGTTGACCGCCGTGGCGACGGCGGTGCCGATCACCTGGCCCGCCCGGCGGGCCAGCTGCACGGCGGTCGCGTCGCCCGAGGCCAGCGCCGCGATGAGGTCGTCCTGGTTGCGGGCGGGTGCGCCGGCCTCCTGCAGGTCGCGCAGGATGGCCCAGCCGCCGGCCCGGGCCTCGAGGCAGCCGTGGTTTCCGCACTTGCACAGCGGGCCGTCGTCCTCGCCCGGCAGCGTCATCGGGATGTGGCCGAGGTCGCCCGCCGCGCCGTCCGCGCCACGGTAGAGGGCGCCGTCGCGGATCAGCCCGCTGCCGATGCCGGTGCCGATCTTCACCAGCAGCAGGTCATCGGCGTCGGGATGGGAGAAGCGCGCTTCGCCGTAGGCCATCGCGTTGGCGTCCTTCTCCAGGAAGACCGGGCACGCGAAGCGGCGCTGGAACCACGCCGGCACGTCGAAGCGGTTCCACAGCGGCATGATCGGCGGGTTGACCGACATGCCGGATCCGCGCTTGACGGGTGCGGGCAGGCTCAGGCCGATGCCGAGGATCTCGTCGGCCTGTGTCCCCGTGTCGACGAGGAACTTCTCGAAGCACTCGAGGATCGAGCCCAGCAGCACCTCGGGCCCGGCCGTGACGTCGGAGGGCAGCTCGATCTCGGACTCGACATCACCGCCGAGGTTGCACAGGCCGGCCCGGAACTTCGTCGCTCCGACGTCGGCGGCGAGGAGCTTGCCGCGAGCGCTGTTGAACGAGAAGACCTCGGCGGGACGGCCCTTCGTGACTGCCTCACGGGCGGAGCCGGCCACCAGCCGGCCGTCGAGCAGGGCGTCGATCCGCAGGTTGACCGCGCTGCGGGACAGGCCGGTCTCGGCGACGATCTCGGTCCGGGTCATCCCGCCCTTGCGACGCAACAGGGACAGCGTCTCGCTGATTCCCTCGTCGAACGTGGCCATGGCCCTCCCATTCTGGCGATCGAGACGGCATGGCGGAGTGATTTCCGGATCGTGCTTGCCGTAGTTCCTGTGTGTGTCGTACATTACACAACAGAAAGTGTTGTATTAACAACACTCAAGATCAAAAGTCCGCGTCCTCCGGCGCGCGATGGTGGAAGGAATCAACATGCGAACACCCAAGAAGATGCGGGTCTCGTTGTGTGTCGCAGCCGTCGGTGCCAGCCTGCTGCTGGCCGCGTGCGGCTCGGACGACAGCGGCGACTCCGGCGACGGCGACTCGAAGGACGCGGCCAGCACCAACATCGGCATCGTCATCAAGGGCCTCGACAACCCGTTCTTCCAGCACATGGAGGACGGCATCAACGCCGAGCAGGAGGAGTCGGGGGCCGAGGTCGAGATCCAGGCCGCGGCGTCGATCACCGACACCAACGGTCAGGCCGACAAGCTGACGAACCTGGCGAACCAGGACTTCGACTGCTACCTCGTCAACCCGATCAGCGGCACGAACCTGATCCAGGGCATCGCGCAGATCGCCGCCAAGGACATCCCGATCGTCAACATCGACAACCCGGTCGAGGCCGACGCCGCCGAGGCCGCCGACGCGGAGGTGGCCACCTACATCGGCACCGACAACGTCGCGGCCGGCGCGATGGTCGCCGACCAGCTGGCCAAGCTCGACTCCGACGGCGGCGACGTCGCCACCGTCGGCGGCATCGCGGGCGACGTGACCAGCGCCCAGCGCATCGACGGCTTCAAAGAAGGCCTCTCGGACAGCTTCGAGGTCGTCCAGGAGGTCGCCGCGAACTGGGACCGTCAGGAGGCCCAGACGCAGGCCGAGACGATCCTGCAGGCGAACCCCGACCTGGCCGCCTTCTTCGTCGCCAACGACGACATGGCCATGGGCGTCGCCCGTGCCGTCGCCGCGGCGGACAAGAAGGGCAAGACGCTGGTCGTGTCGGTCGACGGCATCGACGGCGTCGCCTCGGGCGACATCGACGCGGCCGTGGCCCAGTACCCGTTCGTCGTGGGCAAGATGGGCCTGCAGGCCTGCGAGGCCGCGGCGCTCGGCGAGGACCTGCCCGAGAAGGTCGACACGCCGATCGCGCTGATCACCCCGGACAACGCCAAGGAGGCGCAGGACGCCTTCCCCGAGCCGCCGAACGACTACGACAACCCGTTCGCGGACCTGCTCGGCCGCTGACGCGAGTGGTGCGGGTGGGGGCTCGGCCCCCGCCCGCACCACCTGTCCAGAACTCGGAGAACACCCATGACCACCACCACCGCACCCGCGACGTCCCGCGCCTCGGCCCTGACCGAGCGACTGCGCCAGCCGTCGTTCTGGGTCGAGTGGGCGTCCGTGATCGGGCTCATCGTCCTCGTGGCGATCTTCACGGCTCTCGACCCCACGTTCCTCAACACGGGCAACATCAAGGCGATGCTGCTGTCGTCGGCGATCCTGATCATCCTCGCGGTCGGCCAGTCGTTCGTCATCCTGACCTCCGGCATCGACCTGTCGATCGCCTCGACCATGACCTTCGCCGCCGTGACCTTCGGCATGGCGATGACCAGCGGCAAGGGCCTGTTCCTGTCCTGCCTGGTCGCCGTGGCCGCCGGTGCGGCCGTCGGCCTCGTCAACGGCTTCCTGATCGCCAAGGGCGGCATCACCGACTTCATCGTGACCCTGGGCGCGCTGTCGGCCGCCTCGGGCCTGGCGCTGATCCTGTCGGACGGCCGCCCCATCACCGTCATCAGCGCGCCGTTGTTCAAGCTCTCGGCCGGCGGCTTCGGGATGATCCCCTACACGTTCCTCATCGCGCTCGTGGTGGCGGTGGCGGCCCACTTCGTGCTGTTCTCGACGCCGTTCGGGACGCACGTCCTCGCGACGGGCGGCTCGGTCGACGCGGCGCAGGCGACGGGCGTGCGGACCGCGCGCATCAAGATGGCCGTCTACCTCATCGCCGGGTCCCTCGCCGGACTCGCCGCGATCCTGCTGGTCGCGCGCGTCGGCTCGGCGGAGCCGGCGGCCAACACCACCTTCCTGCTCAACTCCGTGGCGGCCGTCGTGCTCGGCGGCGTCAGCCTGTTCGGCGGCAAGGGCTCGATCAAGGGCCCGGTGTTCGGTGCCCTCCTGCTCACCGCGCTGACCAACGGCCTCACGCTGCTCGGCGTCTCCCAGTTCTACCAACCGCTCGCCGTCGGCATCGTCGTCGTCGGTGCGGCCTTCCTGACGAGGTTCGAGAAATGACGACCACCAGCACCGAACAGAAGACCCGCCCCGCCGGCGACGTCCTGCTCGACATCGAAGGGCTCTCGCTCTCCTTCGGCCCCGTCCGCGCGCTGGCCGACGTCTCGATCCAGGTGCGGGCCGGCGAGATCACCGCGCTCGTCGGCGACAACGGCGCGGGCAAGTCGACGCTCGTGCGCTGCGTCGCCGGTGTCCACACCGCCGACGACGGCACGATCCGGTTCGACGGCGACGTCGTGGCGTTCCACGCCCCCGACCAGGCGCGCAACGCCGGCATCGAGACCGTGCACCAGAACCTCGCCCTCGTCGAGGACCTCACGGTCTGGCAGAACCTCTACCTCAACCGTGAGGTCACCGGTGGCTTCGGCCCCTTCACGTACCTGAGGAAGCGGGCCATGCGCGCCGGCGCCCAGGAGATGGTTTCCAAGCTGGCCGTGAACGTCCCCGCCGTGAGCTCGACGGTGCGTCGCCTGTCCGGAGGCCAGCGCCAGGCCGTGGCCATCTGCCGGGCCGCGGGCTTCAGCTCCAAGCTCGTCATCATGGACGAGCCCACCGCCGCCCTCGGCGTCCAGGAGACCGCGCGGGTCGAGGAGCTCGTCCTGCGCCTGCGCGACGAGGGCCACGCCGTCCTGCTCATCAGCCACAACTTCGACCAGGTCATGCGGCTGTCCGACCAGGTGTGGGTCATGCGCGCGGGTCGCTGCGTGGCCGGCCGCCGGACCGCCCAGACCAGCGGCGAGGAGATCGTCGGTCTCATCACGGGCGCGATCTCGCAATGACCACCTCTGACCAGAAGGAGACCACCATGGTCGACCAGCGCAATCCGATCGGCGTCCACGCCCTGGTGTGGGTCGGCGGCACCCGCCCCGACGAGATCGCCCGAGCCGTGCAGCGGACGAAGGCGGCGGGTTACGACCTGCTCGAGCTGTCGCTGCACGAGATGGACGTCCTGGACGTCGACGACACGCGCCGCGCCCTGGACGAGGCCGGACTGCAGGTCGCGTGCTCGCGCGGACTGGCGTTCGACGCCGACGTCTCGAGCGACGACCCCGAGGTCGTCGCCCGCGGCGAGCAGATCCTGCACGAGTCCCTCGAGGTCGTCGCCGGCCTTGGCGGCTCCATCCTCACGGGCGCGCTCTACAGCGCGCTGGGCAAGTACGGCCGTCCGTTGACCGACGCGGGCCGGGCCAATGTCGTGCGGGTCCTGCGTGACCTGGCGAAGGAGGCCTCGGGCCGCGGGGTGCGTCTCGGACTCGAGATCTGCAACCGCTACGAGACCAACGTCATCAACACCGCGCGCGACGCCCTGCGACTGGCCGACGACATCGGTGAGGACAACGTCTTCATCCACCTCGACACGTACCACATGAACATCGAGGAGTCCGACTTCGTGACGCCGGTCCTCGACGTCGCGGATCGCCTCGGATACGTGCACATCGGCGAGAACCACCGGGGCTACCTGGGCTCGGGCTCGATCGACTTCCCGTCGTTCTTCCACGCGCTGGCGCGGGTCGGCTTCACGGGGCCGATCACGTTCGAGAGCTTCTCGTCGGCCGTCGTCAGCCCCACGCTGTCGAACGACCTCGCGGTCTGGCGCTCGCTGTGGTCCGATGGCGACGACCTCGCTCGCCGGGCGCACACCTTCATCGAGACGCACCTCGCGGCCTCCGCCTCGATCGACGCGTGACCCGGCGCGCATGACTCGACCGGCGGTCCTGGGCCTCGACCTGGGCACGAGCGGGATCAAGGCGGTGCTCGTCGCCGACGACGGCACCGTGCTGGCGCGAGCCGATCGCGGGTACGCCGTCGGGTCCCCCGAGCCTCGTTGGGCCGAGACCGATCCCGCCCGGTGGGAGGCCGCGGCGCGCGACGCCGTGGCCGCCGTGCTGGCGGAGGCGGACGCCCACGTCGTGGCCGTGGGCATCGACGGACAGATGCACGGCACGGTCCTGGTGGACGCATCCGGGGAACCGGTG
>NZ_DAMDLR010000109.1:1053-6548 GCF_032084975.1 Aeromicrobium sp. | reverse complement strand
CGTGCTGGCCGCCGCCGCCGTCGCCGGCCTGGCCGCCTCCACGCTGCCCGCCCGCCGCGGCGCACGTGTCACCCCCGCCGAGGGCCTCACGCTCGACTGAAGGAACCCTGCTGCTGGCGGGTGACGGCTGTCCGTCACCCGCCAGTCACTCGGTCCACAGCGCGGACCATGAGTGCTTGCGCCACTGGTCCGTGCCCCCGCCCCTGAGCGATGCGTTGGGAAGCTGCTTTCCACCTCCGAATGGGGACGGATCTTTCGACATCGAGGTCGCGCCAGCGACATCTTCGTACAAAGATGCGTCACCCGGCAGGTCCGACAGGTTGTCGCCAACCGGGACAATGGAGTCATGTCTCCCCGCCGCCTGTTCCGCACCGTCGCCGTCGCCGAGGCCGTCACCTGGGCCCTCCTGCTGATCGGCATGTTCCTCAAGTACGTCACCGAGACCACCGAGCTGGGCGTGCGCATCGGCGGGATGCTGCACGGCGTGGTGTTCGTGGCCTACCTCGTCACGACCGTCGTCGTCGCCATCGACGCGCGCTGGAGCCTCAAGCGCACCGCGCTCGGCCTGCTGGCCGCCATCCCGCCGTTCTTCACGATCTGGTTCGACCTCGCCAGCGAGCGCCAGGGCGCCCTGCCCGAGCAGTGGCGCCTCACCCGGTCCGAGCCCGCCGGCACCCTCGACCGCGTCGTGGCCTGGCTCGTCCGCAAGCCCGTCCAGGGCATCGCCACCGGCATCGTCGCCGTGGCCGTCCTGACCGGCGTCGCGCTGCTGGTCGGACCGCCCACCAGCTGAGCGGGCCTGGTGTGGCGCGGTGACTCAGCGTCCGTTCTGCCCGCGAAACGGACGCCAGCTCACCGCTCCCCCGGCACCACCCGGCCGGCGCCCCGGAACGGCTCGGCCGCCTCGTCGATGGTGCGTCGGTAGTCGGCCTGCCACGACGGCCCGCGGTCCGGGTCCTGCTCGTCCCACCGGTCGGCCTGCCCGTCCAGTCCCTCGCGCAGGATCTCGAGGTGACCGGCGTGCTGCGCGGTCTCGGCGACGAGGTGGACCAGCAGCCGGTCGAAGGTCGTGTCCGGCTCGCGCCACCACGGCACCGTCGCCGGAGCGTCGTCCGGCAGCTGCCGGGCGGCCTGCTCCGTCTCGACGGCCACGGCCGCGTAGAGGTCGAGGATCTCGCCCGCCGACTGGTCGGGCGTCAGCCACAGCTCGGCGTTCGCCTCGAGGGAGGCGTCGTCGGACCACGGGACCTCGATCCGGCTGGGGAACGCCGTGCACCGGACGTACCCGTTCTCGACGGTCGCCAGGTGCTTGACGAGGCCGAGCAGGTTCGTGCCCGACGGCGTCAGCGCGCGCCGCGCATCGAACTCGCCCACCCCGGCGACCGCCCGCAGCACGTCACCCCGAGTCCGCTCGAGGTAGTGCAGGAGCTGCCGTCGGTGGTCCATCTCAGGTCAGCAGGCGAGTGATCGGGTCGATGGCGAAGTAGACGACGAACAGCACCGCGATCAGCCACAGCAGCGCATGGACCTGGCGCACCTTGCCCATCACGACCTTCAGCACGACGTAGCTCAGGAAGCCCGCGCCGATGCCCGCCGTGATCGAGTACGTGAACGGCATGACGGCGATCGTCAGGAACGCCGGGATCGCGATCTCGTGATCGGTCCAGTCGATCTCGGTCACCTGCGTCATCATCAGGAAGCCGACGATGACCAGGGCCGCGACCGCCGCCTCGTTCGGGATGACCTGGACGACCGGGGTGAACACGGTCGCCAACAGGAAGCACACGCCCGTGACGACGCTGGCCAGGCCGGTGCGCGCACCGTCCGCGACACCGGCCGTGGACTCGACGTACGAGGTGTTGCTCGAGATGCCCGCGGCGCCGCCGACCGCGGCAGCCACCGAGTCGACGACGAGGATGCGCTGCGTGCCCGCGGGCGCGCCGTCCTCGTCGTTCAGCCCGGCCTCGGCGCCGACGGCGGTCATGGTGCCCATCGTGTCGAAGAAGTCCGCGAGCATCAGGGTGAAGACCAGCAGGGTCGCCGCGACGATGCCGACGCGATCGAAGGAGCCCAGCAGGTTGAACTCGCCCAGCAGCGACAGGTCGGGCTTGGAGACGATCTTGTCCGGCCACGCCGGGACGTTGAGGTTCCAGCCCTTCGACGTCGGGTCGCCGCCGGAGCCGGGAGTGTCCGTGAGGGTCTGGACGACGATCGCGACGATCGTCGTGACGACGATGCCGATCAGGATCGCGCCGGGCACGCGACGCGCGTGCAGGCTGATCATCAACAGCAGGCCGAAGCAGAACACCAGGACCGGCCAGCCGGAGAGCTCACCGCCGATGCCCATGCCGATGGGCGGCGACGCGTTGCCCGTCGCCCGGACGAAGCCCGCGTCGATCAGGCCGATCAGGGTCAGGAACAGGCCGATGCCCACGGCGATCGCGGTCTTGAGCTGGCGCGGCACGGCGTCGAAGACGGCCTTGCGGAAGCCCGTGAGCACCAGCACGAGGATGACGATCCCCTCGAGCACGACCAGGCCCATCGCGTCGGCCCAGCTCATCTGGGACGCGACCGCGAACGCGACGAACGCGTTCAGGCCCAGCCCCGTCGCCAGCGCGATCGGGAAGTTCGCGACCACGCCCATCAGGATCGTCAGCACGCCCGCCACCAGTGCGGTGCAGGCCGCGATGGTCGCGAAGCCGCCACCGGCCACGGTGCCACCGCCGAGGTAGTTCCCGTCCGCGTCGGCGACGCCGCTGAGGATGATCGGGTTGAGGACGATGATGTAGGCCATCGTCAGGAAGGTCACGACACCGCCGCGGACCTCCTGTCCGACCGACGAGCCACGCTGCGAGATCTTGAAGAAGCGATCGAGGGTAGTCACCACGGTGCTTCATCCTGCCAGTGCCCGATCTTGGCCGTCACGGTGGGTTCTCAGCGGGTTCTCAGCCGACTGACGGGTACGCTCGGCAAACTTGCACGGCGACATTCCCGACGAATCGAGACCCTCACCCATGCGGAACCTGACGACCCTGCCCCTCGTCCTGATGCTCTCCCTCGGCACCGTGGCCGCCTGCGGCTCGTCCGACGACAAGGACGATGCCAAGAAGAAGGACGCGAACTGCGCCACGTACGACGCGGGCGACACCAGCGACGCCGTGAAGGTCGAGGGCACCTTCGGCGAACCGAAGCCCACGGCCACCTTCACCACACCGCTCACCGTGAAGGCCGATCAGCTGCAGCGGACGATGGTCGACGAGGGTGACGGCGACACGACGGCCGAGGGTGACCAGGTCGAGGCCGTCATCACCGTGTTCAACGGGCGCACCGGCAAGCAGGCGCTCAGCGAGCAGGCCACGCTGACCACGGGCGACAAGGACACCTTCGAGGCCTTCCGCGCCGGCATCGAGTGCGTGCCGGCAGGCTCGCGCCTCGTCACGACCGTCTCGGCCGGCGACGTCTACGGCGACCAGGGGTATGCGGATCTCGACATCAAGGCGACCGACGCACTGGTGATCGTCACGGACGTCGTCGGGCTCCGCGAGGAGATCAAGGCGAAGCCGTGGGAGAAGGACGTCCCCGAGGTCTCGCTGGACGGCAAGCAGCCCAAGGTGACCCTGCCCAAGACCGACCCGCCCAAGGACGTCCTGGTCAAGGTGCTCAAGGAGGGCGACGGCGACACGGTCGAGGCCGGGGACACGATCACCGTGAACTACCAGGGCAGCACGTGGGAGTCCGGCGGCGAGATCTTCCAGCAGACCTTCGGCGAGGGCGATCCCGCCCAGCTGTCGACGGACCAGGTCGTGCAGGGCTTCAAGGCCGGGCTCGTCGACCAGAAGGTCGGCTCCACGATCATCGTCACGATGCCGCCCGAGTACGGGTACGGCGCCGAGGAGTCCGAGGGCAACGAGCTCGGCGGCAAGACGCTGGTCTTCGTCGTCGAGATCATCTCGATCGACGACTGACGCCACGGACAGCGGAACGAGAGCGGGGCCGGAGCTGTTGCTCCGGCCCCGCTCTCGTGTCATCGGCCGATCAGTGGCCGTCCGCCTCGCGGCGGCGGCGGATCAGCACTCCACCGGCTCCGGCGAGCGCCAGACCCACCGCCAGCCAGCCGAGGGCGGGGCCGCCGGTGTCCGCCAGCGGCGAGTCGGACTCGGGCTTCGGCTCCGGATCGGACTCGTCCACCGGCTCGTCCTCGACCGGGGGCGCCACGTAGCTGACGCTGAGCGTGCCGGTCACCGGCGTCCCGTCGGTCATCGTGCCCTCCCACGTCACGGGCGTGACATCGCCCACGAAGCAGCCGTCGGGCGTGAAGGTGACCTTGCCGGTGCTCGTGTCGACCGTCCAGGTGCCCTCACCCTCGACCTCGAGCTCGAGGACGGGCTCGCCGCTGGCGTCGACCAAGCGGACGGTGCTCGGGTCGAGACCCGGCACCTCCTCGACGGTGTCGAAGGCGACGGGCGTGCCGCACATCTTCGTGTCCACGAGATCCTGCGTGGTCTCGGGTCCACGCACTGTCGGCTGGTAGACGGCCTCGGCCGTCGTGCCGTTGGCATCGGCGATCCGGTAGTCGACCGGGGTCGGCTCTCCCGTGAAGCCTCGCTTCGGGGTGAAGACGATGCGCGGGTTCTGCGGATCGGTCCGATCGATGGTGTAGACGCCCTCGGGCACCGTCACCTCGGTCGCCGGCTCACCGTCGGCATCGAGCAGCGTGAGGCTGTCGATGTCCAGCGGCACGGCCGGATCGCCGGCACGATCGTTGATCAGCGGGTCCACCGACTGCGGCACGTTCCACCAACCCGAGGACACGTCGTCGGCGGCGGTCGGCGCCACCGCGGCCAGCGTGGGCGTGTAGGTGCTGCGCGCGTGCTGGTTGCCGGCATCGCTGATCCGGTAGTCCACCGGATCAGCCGTCCCGACGAACGTCGGCAGCGGCGTGAACACCAGCTCACGACCCTCGACCGAGTACGTGCCCTGACCCGCGACCACGACCTCCGCGACCGGGTCACCGTCCTCGTCCAGCAGCGTCAACGTCGACCAGTCGATCGCGAAGTCCTCACCAGCCTGCGGCGTCGGCTCCCACGACTGCGCCACACCCTGCGGACCCGACGTCGTGCCCGCGTTCGTCGACGGCGCATCCGCCGGGACGTCCGGGGTGTAGGTCGCCGTCGCGGCCGTGCCGTTCTCATCGGCGACCCGGTAGTCCACCGGCGTCACCGAACCATGGAAGTTCGTGTTCGGCGTGAACACGATCCGGCCGTCGACGATGGTGTAGACGCCCTCGGGCACCGTCACCTCGGTCGCCGGCTCACCCTCATCATCGAGCAACGTCAGGCTGTCCTCGTCCAACGGGACCCGGACATCGCCCGGGACGTCGTTGACCAGCGGATCGATCGACTGCGGCTGGTTCGGACGACCCGTCGAGGAATCGTCGTTCGCGGTCGGCGCCACCGCGGCCAGCGTGGGCGTGTAGGTGCTGCGCGCGTGCTGGT
>NZ_DAMDLR010000109.1:0-953 GCF_032084975.1 Aeromicrobium sp. | reverse complement strand
CACGACTGCGCCACACCCTGCGGACCCGACGTCGTGCCCGCGTTCGTCGACGGCGGGTCCGCCGGCAGGACGGTCGGGTTGTAGGTGCCGGTCGCCGGGTTGCCCTGGCTGTCGGTCACCCGGTACCGCACGGGGGCCTCGGGGGTTCCCTGGAACGCCAGGACGGGAGTGAAGACGATCGCGCACGCGTCGACGGTGTAGGTGCCGACACCGGCCACGACGAGCTCGGTGACCGGGTCGCCGTCGGCGTCGAGCAGCGTCAGGGTCTCCTCGCAGTCGACCGGGAACGTGCCCCGCTCGGGCGTGGGCGACCACTGCTGCGGCTTCCCGCGACGACCCTCACTGGTGCCGTCGTCGGTCGTCGGACCGGTCACGCGGGCGTTGTCCGTGCTCGTGTTGTTGTTCGTGACCGTGGAGCGGTCGGTCACCGCGGCGTTGTTGACGTAGTTGCCCACCGCGGTCAGCGTCTGCGTGTAGGTGAACGTGATCGACTCGCCGTCGTCCAGTCCGGACCCGTCCGCGCGTGCGCACTCCACCGGCGACGCCATCGGGTCACCCACGGCCAGAGGCGTGCCGTCGGCGCGGCAGGTCACGCCCGCCGGGGCGACGAGCGAGGTGATCGTCGTCGCCGTTCCGGGGAGCGTGTCCGTCAGCGTGACGGTGTCGCCGATGGCCATGTCATCGGGACCGTTGTTGGTGACCGCCACGGTCCACGTGGTCAGGCCCGTGTCCTGCGCAGGTCCCTCGGCCGACTTCACGACCCCGAGGTCGTAGTCGCACGGAACCCAGGTCAGCGAGACCGAGCCGTCCGCGCCGACGCCACTGCCGTTGCGCTTGGGGCCGGCCGAGGATGCGATGTCCGTGGCGGCCGCGCCCGCGATCGCCGGTGCGACGTAGCTCGCGCCGCCGCCCGAGACACCGCTCGAGCCGCCCTGCGAGTTCGACAGCACCGT
>NZ_DAMDLR010000108.1:0-6874 GCF_032084975.1 Aeromicrobium sp. | reverse complement strand
ATGCGACCCGCGCACGAGCGGCGACGCCGGACCGGCTGCGCCGCCGCCCACGAGTCGGGCAGCCGGACGTCGAGCATGCGCTGGATCCGCCGCACGTGCTGGGCGTGCGCCCGGACGACCGCCGGGTGGTCGGCGTGCACGTCGAGCAGGCGAGCCGTGCCCGCGAGCAGGCCGGCCGTGTCGGCCCAGACCTGCTCGAACGCCGCCTGGTCGCCGTGCAGGCCGGCCTCCAGCAGCGGGTCGATGCGGGCGTCGAACGTCCGCATCCATTGCGCGTGCGCCATCAGCAGCAGGTCGTCGAGCGAGTCGAACTCGCCCAGGGCCTCGCGGACCAGCTCGGGCAGGGCGGACGGATCGTTCGCGATCGCGTCGGTGAGCGTGTGCAGGGCGTGCTGGCTGGCGGCCGTGCGCTGCCACGCGGTGGGGTTCAGGGTCGAGGTCGTCATCGGTTTTCCTCTCGCGCGTTCCTCGAGAACTGGATGGGCCGACGCAGTGTTCGTCACCTGCGCCGTGTCACTCACATACACAGTGTATGTCTTATGCTGCGAGTATGTCACTTCCCCGCAGCCGGCGCCAGCAGTATTCCGAGGAGACGCGCGAGGCCTTGCTCACGACGGCGCGGGCCCAGTTCGTCGACCGCGGGTACGCCAGGACGGCGCTGGCCGACGTCGCGTCCGCCGCCCAGGTCACGCGCGGCGCGGTCTACCACCACTTCAAGGACAAGCAGGACCTCTTCGCCGCGGTGCTGGACCGGACCGAGGCCGAGGGCATGGAGGCCGTGCGCGACGCGTACCTCGCCCACGAGGACACCGTGACCGGCGCCTTCGCGGCCATCAGCGCCTACCTCGACCACGGACTGGATCCCGAGTACGCCGAGATCGTCCTGCGCCAGGGACCGATCGCCCTGGGCTGGGAGTCCTGGATGAGCTGTCAGACCGAGTACGCGGCAGGCCTGATCCAGCAGATCATCACGTCACTGGTCGCGTCGGGACGCATCGTCGCACTGCCCATCGAGACCACCTCGGCCATCACGTTCAACGCGCTGGCCGGGTGCGCCACGGCCATCGCCGGCACTCCTGCCCAGGACCGCCAACGGGTCCGGCAGGAGTGCGGCGAGGTCATGGTGCACCTGCTCAGCGGCCTGCTGGTCTGACTACTCGACCAGCTTCTGGGCCGCCTCGAGCGCCCGGGCCATGGCGTCGATCCGCTGCTGGTAGGTCGCCAGGTCGCCGTCCTCGAGCGCGGCCTGGGCCTGGTCGTAGTAGCGCGACGCGTCGGCCAGGTACTGAGCGGCCGTCTTCGCCTCACCACCGGTGTCGCCGTCCGGAGCGGGGGTCTCCGGCTCGGGATCGGCAGGCGGAGCGCTGCCCTCCTCGAGATCGAGCGCCACCCGAAGCGCCTCGTCGAGGGTCTGGCCCACGCCGACGCCCTCACCGAACGTCGCGGTGATCAGCTGGAGCACCGGGTAGGAGCCCTCACCCACGCGCTGGATGTAGATCGGCTGGACGTAGAGCATCGCGCCCCCGACCGGCAGGGTCAGCAGGTTGCCGCGCAGGATCCTGGTGTTCTGGGACTGCTCGTACTGCAGCAGTGCCGCTCGGACGCCGGCGTCGGACTCGAACGCGGCAGCGATCTGGTTGGGACCGCCCACCCGGGTGTCACTGGGCAGCTCGAGGATCTGGAGCTTGCCGTAGCCCTCGGTGTCGGAGGCCTCCGAGTTGACGCTCATGAACGACGCCAGGTTCTGGCGGTTGTTCGGCAGGTAGACGCTGGTCAGGCTGAACCGCGGCGTCTCGTCGCCGGGACGGGCCGTCGAGAGGTAGTACGGCGGCTGCTTCGTGCTGCCGGCGGCCGACGGGTCCTCGGGGATCTTCCACCGCTCGCCGTCCTCGTAGAACGTTTGGGCGTTCGTCACGTGGTAACGGCTGAGCACGTCGCGCTGGACCTTGAACAGGTCGACCGGGTAGCGCAGGTGCTGCAGCAGCGACTCGCTGATCTCGGACTTGGGCTCGATGATGCCCGGGAAGACCTTCGACCACGTCTTGAGGATCGGGTCCTCGGTGTCCCACTCGTACAGCGTCACGGTGCCGTCGTACGCGTCGACGACCGCCTTGACGGAGTTGCGCATGTAGTTGACCTGGTCGGTCGGCAGCGCGATCTGGCTGGCGCCGTCGGTCAGCGTGTCACTCGTGGCCGTGGCCAGCGAGCGCGACTCGGAGTAGGGGTACGTGTTGCTGGTCGTGTAGCCGTCGACGATCCACTTGACCTTCCCGTCGACGACGGCCGGGTAGGTGTCGCCGTCGAGCGTCAGCCACGGGGCGACCTTGCGGACGCGGTCGCGCGGGTGACGGTCGTACAGGATCTTGGAGTTCTCGTTGACGCGGTCCGACAGCACGAGGTTGGGCTCGGCGAACTTGAGCGCGTAGAGCGCCTGGTTGAACAGCGTGCCCATCGGGACGCCGCCCTTGCCGTCGTACGTGTTGGCGCTCGAGTCGCCACCGTCCTCGGCGGCGTCCTCGCCGCCGCCGCGCGGGGTGTCGACCTCGATCGGGGCAGCCCCGTCCGGGCGGCCCACGATCGAGTACGAGGGTGACTTCTCGCCGAAGTAGATCCGCGGTGCGCCGTCGAACTCGAGCTCACCCGTGGGCGGGATGTCGCGCGCGACCCACTGCGGCTCGCCCTGCGACCCGCGCTTGTTGCCGTAGGCGGCGATCACGCCGTAGCCGTGCGTGTAGACCGTGTGGTCGTTGGACCACGTCCGCTGCGATGCCTGCAGGCCGTCGAGGTCGACCTCACGCGCCGCGATGATGACGTCCTGCGGCTGCGGGTTGTCCCCGATCGCATAGCGGTCGACGTCGAGCGTCCCCTGGACGGTGTAGTAGCCACGGACCTGCTGCAGCTGCTGGAACGCGGGCGAGATGAGCGTCGGGTCGAGCAGTCGGGTGCTGACACGCGCCTCGGCCGAGGCGTTGAGCTCCTGCGGGGTCAGCTCGGTCTTGGCCGAGTAGTCCTGCGTCTCGACGTCGTCGACGCCGAAGGCCGCGCGGGTGCTCTCGATGTTCTTGGCCAGGTATGGCCCCTCACGGTCCGGCTCGGACGGCTTGACCTGGAACTGCTGCATGATCGCCGGCCATGCGGCGCCGATCAGCAGCGAGGCCAGGAACCACAGGCCCAGCCCCAGAGCCGGGAGAGTCCACGAGCGCAGGAAGATCGTCGAGAAGAACATCACGGCACACAGGACCGCCACCACGACGAGGATGTTCTTGGCCGGGATCTCGGCATTCGCGCCGGTGTGCTTGATGCCGTCGAACAGTCCTGACGAGTCGTACGCCATCGCGTAGCGGTCGAGCCAGTAGTTCACGGCGCGCACGAGCATCGCGAGGCCGATCAGCACGGCCACCTGGACCTGGGCGGCGCGCGAGAAGCTGGGGC
Source organism: Aeromicrobium sp. (assembly GCF_032084975.1). Lineage (GTDB taxonomy): Bacteria > Actinomycetota > Actinomycetes > Propionibacteriales > Nocardioidaceae > Aeromicrobium. The sequence continues at coordinate 3,442 of NZ_DAMDLR010000108.1, read as the reverse complement.
CCTTCTGGCCCAGGCGGATGCCGCCGAAGACGTAGTGCGTGAACGCCACCGCGACCGCCGTGATCAGCAGCAGACTGAACACGAACGACACGAGGAACGTCAGCCACGGCATGTCGAAGACGTAGAAGCCGATGTCCTTGCCGAAGTGCGGGTCGTCCTGGCCGAAGGGCGTGCCCTGGCGCCACATCTGGAACGTCTCCCAGCGGCTGCTGCCGATGAGGCCGGCGAAGAACGCCACGAACAGCGAGGCGGCGATCAGCGCGATCCGTGCGATCGGCGCGAGTGCGAGGCGATAGCGCGCAGCGGGGTCGTCACGACGCAGGCCGAGCGGGTTCGGCCGGTTCCGGTGCGCGAGCCACACGTTGACGCCCACCACGAGCCCGGCGAACAGCCCGAAGGCGACGAACAGCCCGATGCGGGTCAGCAGGACGGTCGTGAACACGCCCTGGAAGTCGATCGAGCGGAACCACAGCCGCTCGGTCCACAGGCTGACGAACAGCGATCCCGCGACGAGGAGCACGCCGAGCGTGACGATCGTCGGGATGAGCACCCGCCGCCCTCGGTCGGAACGCGGCTCGGGGTCGCGTCGGGGGGGTGTCGATCCGAAGATGTCGCTCACGATTCTCCTGGCTCACAACAGCGTGGGTCTGGTGGCGCCAGCCTACGGGGTGGACCGCAGGGCGGAGCGTCGCGCTCCGGGCGCTCAGTCCTCCAGCGTGGCGGCGACCAGCGCGACGAGTCCCGGCAGCATCCCCGGGCCCTCGATGAGCGGCGCGTCCGCGGGCACCCGTGGGCGGACCGCGGCGTGCGCCGAACCGTCCCGCAGCGCCGCGGCGACGATGCGCATCTCCTGGCGGTCCGGGTGCTGGGCCGCGAACTCGATCGCCTCGGCCGGATCCTGCGGCACCTGCGCCTCCGCCTCGGGCGGCAGGGTGAGTCGCTCGATCACGACGGCGCACCCGGCGACCTCCTGCGGCCAGCCGATCTCGGGCAGCAGCTCCTCGACCTCGCGTCCGGCCGGCAGCTCCTGCTCGATCGGGGTGTACGAGTCGGGCTCGCCCAGCTGGTCGGCGAGCTCGGGCTGCTTGGCCAGCAGGTCGGCCGTCAGCACGAGCGCGAACAGTCGCGGCTGCTGGTCCCAGCCACCGCCGGCGACGTGGTCCTCGACCTCGAGCGCGGCACGACGGACCGGTGAGTCCTCGCCGAACCCCTCGCCCGTCACCTTCACCTTCACGTCATCCACAGGACGACACCTCCGCCTTCGGGTCCTCGGCGAGCGTGCCGACTGCATCGATCGCCTCTGTCAGTGTGCCCACCTTGACCAGGGTCATGCCGAAGTCGTCGCCGTCGGCCGCCTCGGTGCAGTTGTCCGCCGGCACGAGGAAGATGTCGGCGCCAGCCCGGGCCGCCCCCGCCATCTTCTGGCGCACGCCGCCGATCGCACCCACCTGGCCCTCCGGTGTGATCGTCCCCGTCCCGGCGACGTGCTGGCCTCCGGTGAGAGCGCCGGGCGTCAGCGAGTCGTAGATCGCCAGCGCGAACATCGTGCCCGCACTCGACCCGCCGACCCGGTCGCCGATGTGGTTCTGGATGTCGATGGGGAACCTGAAGCCCGAGCCGACCGTGATGCCGATGCGGGCCTTCTCGCGGTCGTCACCGATCGCCGTGGTGGTGATGACGGCGGTGCCCTCGTCGCCTCCGCGTCGGTAGCCGACCTTGACGTCGTCGCCGGGCTTGCGGGTGCCGATCGCCTGGCCGACCGACTCGGGCGTGGTGACCTTGCGGCCGTCCACGCTGACGATGAGGTCGTCGGCCTCGAGCTTGCCGTTCGCGGGGCCGTCCTCGACGACGCCCGCCACCTTCGGCACCTCGGTGACCTCGATGCCGGCCGCGCGCAGCGCCGCGGCCTTCGAGGCATCCTGCGAGCTGGCCAGCTGGGCCGCGCCCTCGGCGCTGGACTGTTCATTGGTCTGCTGGTCCGGGTAGATGAACTCGTGGGGCACGACGGCCACCTCGGGATCGAGCCACCCCTGGATCGCGGCCGCCAGCGACATCGTCGACTCGGCCCGCGTGACCGAGACCGTCGTGAAGTCGAGCTGGCCGTCGGTGGGATACGTGCGCACCCCGTCGCCGAACGTCAGCATCTCGGTGCCCTCGATCTCACCGAGGGTGTCGAACACCGGGCCCGGCTTCATCGTCACGTAGGGCACCGGCACGAAGGCGATGAGGCACGTCAGGACGGTGATGAGGGACAGGCCGACCGACAGTGTCAGGGTGCGGCGGCTCAGCCGCATCGGGGATGCCACAACGACACCCTAGAGCCCCTGTCGTGATGGCCCATGACGATCCTTCCGCGGTGGGGTGCGCGCGCCGCATCGGATTTGGGCGCCACGATCTAGGCTGAGCCCATGGCCGAGGAACCCCGCGAGGAACCGCACAACCCGTTCAAGGGCACGCCGCTGGAGGGCCTGTTCGGGCAGATGGCCGCAGGCCAGTTCGACCTCAACCAGATGATGTCGCAGATGCAGGCGATGTTCGAGCCGCACGAGGGTGCCGTCAACTACCGGCTCGCCGCCGACGTGGCCCGTCACGTCGTCGCGGCCCAGGGCGAGGACCCGAGCCCGCACGGCGGTCAGGCCGGTGCCGTCTCGGACGCCAGCCGCCTGGCGCAGATGTGGCTCGACAAGGTCACGGACCTGCCCACCGCGGTGACGTCGGCCGCTGCGTGGAGTCGCGCCGAGTGGGTCGAGACCACGATGCCGACGTGGCAGATCATGGTCGAGCCCGTCGCCCAGCACGTCGTCGCCTCGATGGGTGACGCGATGCCGCCCGAGGCGAAGGCCATGGCCGGGCCGCTGCTCGGGATGCTCAACCAGGCCGGCGGGGCGATGTTCGGCCAGCAGGTCGGCTCGGCGATCGGCGCCCTCGCGACCGAGGTGCTCTCCTCGACCGAGGTCGGCCTGCCACTCGGTCCCGAGCACACGGCCGCCGTCCTGCCGAGCAACCTGACTGCGTTCGCCGAGGACCTCGAGGCCGCCAAGTCCGACGTCCTGCTCTACGTCATGCTGCGCGAGGAGGCCCACCATCGCCTCTACGCCCACGCGACGTGGCTGCGGGCCGCGGTGCTGGGTGCGATCGAGGACTTCGCCCGCGGCATCCGGATCGACGTGGCCTCCATCGAGGAGCAGATGCGCTCGATCGACCCGTCCAGCCCCGAGGCCATGCAGGAGGCCTTGTCCGGCGGCGTCTTCGACCCGACCACGACGCCCGAGCAGGAGCGCGCGAAGGAGCGCCTCGAGCTGCTGCTCGCGCTGGTCGAGGGCTGGGTCGACGAGGTCGTGGCGCAGGCCACGGCCGACGTCATGCCCGCCGCCCCCGCGCTGGCCGAGGCGATCCGCCGTCGTCGCGCGACCGGCGGCCCCGCCGAGGACACGTTCGCGTC
>NZ_DAMDLR010000107.1:0-6877 GCF_032084975.1 Aeromicrobium sp. | reverse complement strand
CGTGCGGAATCCGTCCCCGACCTCGACGCCCTTGATCGCCTGGATGCCCATGAGCGCGGCGGCCAGGCGGCTGTCGAGGCGGCGGTCCCACTGCGTGTGCGAGCCCAGGCCCGGGGGCAGGCCCTCGACGATGACCTCGACGACGCCGCCGAGGGTGTCGCCGTCCTTGTGCGCCGCGTCGACCTCGGCGACCATCGCGGCCGAGGCCTCAGGGTCGAAGCAGCGCAGCGGGTCCGCGTCGAGACGGTCGACGTCGGCGTGGCTCGGCAGGACGCCGGCGGGCGCCTTGACGGTGCCCAGCTCGACCACGTGGCTGACGATCGTGGCGCCAGTGGCCTGGGCGATGAACTGGGCCGCGATCTCGCCCAGGGCCACCCGGGCGGCCGTCTCGCGGGCGCTGGCGCGCTCGAGGATCGGGCGGGCCTCGTCGAAGTCGAACTTCTGCATGCCCGCCAGGTCGGCATGGCCGGGGCGAGGACGGGTCAGCGGCGCGTTGCGCTTGAGCCCGGCCAGCGTCTCGGGGTCGACCGGGTCGGCCGACATGACCTGCTCCCACTTGGGCCACTCGCTGTTGCCGATGCGCATCGCGATCGGGCTGCCGAGAGTGCGGCCGTGGCGGATGCCGCCGATGATCTCGAGCTCGTCGGCCTCGAACGCCATCCGCGCGCCGCGTCCGTACCCGAGTCGGCGCCGCGCGAGGGCGGCCTGGATCTCCTTGCTCGTCACCTCGACCCCGGCCGGCAGGCCGTCGAGGGTCGCGACAAGGGCGGGGCCGTGGGATTCCCCGGCGGTCAACCAACGAAGCATGGGGCTGATTCTCTCAGACCCACGGCGTCAGCCTCTGTCAGACCCAGAGAGCGGCGAACGCACCGAGCAGCAGGTAGGGACCGAACGCGATCGGCGTCTGCGTCCCGAGGCGCCCGCGAACCAGGATCAGGCCCACCACCGCGCCGATCACCATGCCCAGGAACACCCCGTAGAACGTGGTCACGTAGCCCAGCGGACCGAGGGCCACGCCGAGCACGGCCGAGAGCCGGATGTCGCCGTATCCCATCGGCCCGAACAGGCCCAGCAGGAAGTAGAAGCCGAACACCACGACGTTGCCGATCAGCGCGTGCAGCAGCACCGAGGCGTCCTGCAGCCACAGTGCGCTCGCGCCGACCAGCAGCCACGTGACGACGTAGAGCGGCGCGACGATCAGGTACGGCAGCAGGTGGACCTTCCAGTCCACCCAGGCCAGCACGGGAGTGGCGGCGGCGATCGGGATCCACACGGGCAGCAGCTTCGGCTCCGAGATCGTCGCGGCGGCGATCGCGGCCAGCGCGGCGGCCGGGAGCGCGAGCCACAGGCCCAGCCGGGGCGTCGCGGCCAGGACGGCGTACGCGATCTTCTCGGGCATGTCCGGCTCGGGCTCGAGCGTGGGCTCGGGCAGCCTCGCCAGCAGCAGCGGCGAGACGAGGGCCAGGGCACCGGCCAGCACGGCACTCAGGAGGACGGGGAGGAGCACGGTGTGCACCCTAACGGCTGGCGAGTGCCTCCGTGGCCGCGTCGAGCAGGACCTGTGGATCGACCTGCCGGCCGGTCATCAGGTCGACCTGCAGCACGGCCTGGTGCGCGAGCAGGTCGAGGCCGGTGACCAACGCGGTGCCGTCCGCCCGCGCCGACCGCATGAGGTCGCTGGGCCACGGGTCGTAGACGACGTCGAAGACGGCCTCGGCCGCACCGACGTACGCGTGCTCGTGCCCGGCGATCCCGGCTCCGGGCACCGTCGAGACGAGCAGGTCGACCGACTGGATCACGTCGACGTGCAGCGGGACGATGGTCGTGGTCAGCCCGAGCTGCTCGACGACCCTGGCGGTCGCGGCGGCCCGGGCGGTGTCGCGCACCCGCAGCTCGACCTGGCTCGCGCCGAGACGATGGGCCGCGAGCGCCACGGACGCAGCGGTCGCGCCGGCGCCGACGATCCGCACCGTGGACAGCGATTCGACGCCGATCCCACGCAGGGCGTTGATCGCTCCGGGCACGTCGGTGTTCGCCGCTGCCCAGCCGCCATCCTGCGCGACGAGCGTGTTGGCGACGCCCAGCGCTTGGGTGTCCGCGTCGCGCGTGACGGCCAGGGCGGCGGCCTCACGCTTGAGCGGAGCCGTGACCGAGTAGCCACGCCATCCCTCGCGGCGCTCGGAGACGAACTCGCGCAGCTCGCCCTCCGCGACGTCGAAGGCGCCGTAGCTCCAGTCGAGCCCGAGTGCCGCGTAGGCCGCCCGGTGCATCGCCGGGGACAGCGAGTGCACGATCGGCGAGCCCAGCACGGCGCACCTCATGTCAGCCCCCACACGAGCCGGCGCCGTACTCGGCCTGGCAATCGGCCGTGTGCTTGCCGAAGTCCTCGTTGTAGATGACCGACCCGTCCTTGGTGGCGAAGAAGAACAGCCACGGTCCCTCGGCGGGGTTCAGCGCCGCCTCGATCGAGGCCTCGCCCGGCGAGCCGATCGGTCCCGGGGGCAGGCCGGCGTGCTGGTACGTGTTGTACAGCGACGGGTTGGCGCGCTCCTCGGCCGTCGTCCAGACGTCGCCCTTGCGCTTGCTGAGGTAGGACACGGTCGAGTCCAGCTGCAGCGGCATGCCCTGCTCGATGCGGTTGTAGAGCACGCGCGCGATCTTGGCGTAGTCCTCGGGCTTCTGGCCCTCGTACTCGAGGATGCTGGCCATCGTCAGGATCTGCTCGCCGTCCATGCCCAGCGCCGGCGCGCGCGAGCCGATGTCGAGGTCCTTGGCCACCTTGAGCGTCTGGTCGACCATGCGCTTGAGCACCGACTGGGCCGTGTCACCGGGTTCCACGAAGTACGTCTCGGGATACAGGTAGCCCTCGGGGTTGCCGTTGGCGAAGTCCGGCAGGCCGATCGTGGACGGGTCGTCGAGCGCCGCCTCGAGGTCCTTGCGCTCCAGCTCGGTGTTCTTCGCGATGATCTCGACGATCTGGCCCACCCGAGCGCCCTCGGGGACGGTGAACTTCGCTTGGACGCGTGCCGACGGGTCGACGAGAGCGGCCAGCGCGGCGTCGGCCGACATCTGCTTGCGCAGCGTGTACGTGCCGGGCTGGATCTGCGTGGCGCGCTGGTCCGACAGGCTCAGCTGGTAGAACGCCTCGGACGACTTCACCACGTCAGCGTCCGCCAGCAGGCGGGCGATCTGCAGGCCGTTCGCCCCCGAGGGGATCGCGACCTCAACCGAGCCCGTGCCGCCGCCGGAGTAGTCCTCCGCGCCGCCCATGCGGTCCATCACCTTGGTGACGCCGACGTAGGCGCCGATCAGCAGCGCGATGATCACCAGGAGCGCCAGCGCGTTGCGGCCGGTCTTCCTCTTCGGCGGCTCCTCGCGGCGACGCGAGCCCGGACGGGAGGGCCGCGGCTCCTCCTCGCCGGTCAGGATCTCCAACCCGCCGTCGTTCTCACTCATGCCTGGTTCCCTTTCGTCACCGAGACGAGCTCGCCGGGGGCGCTGCCTCGCGTCCGTTCCGCGTCGATGGCCGACTGGAGGATGACCACCGCAGCGGCCTGGTCGATCACCGAGCGCGACGACTTCGTCGTCCGCCCACTCGCATGCAACTGGGCCTGGCCCGCCACCGTCGAGAGGCGCTCATCGACCAACCGTACCGAAACCCCTGGGACGGCAGTGGCGAACTCCGCCGCGAAGGCCCGCACCTTGACCGCGGCGGGGCCCTCACGCCCGGACAGGCCGAGCGGCAGCCCGACCACGACCTCGAGCGCCTCGTACTCCTCGACGAGGGCCACGAGCCGCGCGATCGCCTGCGGCCCGGCCTTCACCGTCTCGACCGGCGTGGCGATCATGCCGTCCGGGTCGCACGAGGCGACGCCGATCCGGGCGTCGCCCACGTCGACACCGAGCCGCCGGCCCCTGCGCCACGTCATCCGCGCAAGGCCTCCCGGACGGCGGCGAACGCCGGGTCGATGCCGCCGAGGTCCGTGCCACCGCCCTGGGCGACGTCGGCCTTGCCGCCGCCACGGCCGCCGATGCGCTCCCCCACGACCGAGATGAGCTGCTGGGCCGAGAGGCCCCTGTCGATCGCGGCGGGGTTGAGCGCGACGACGGCGGACGGCTTGTCCCCGGCCGTACCGATCACGACGACGACCGCCGGGCGATCCTGGATCCGGCCGCGGATGTCGAGCGCCAGCTGGCGCACGTCACCGCCGCCGACGCCCTCGGCGCGGTGCCCGACGAAGGCGACGCCGTCGACGTCCTCGGCCGCGTTGGCGATGTCGCCCGCGGCACCCTGGAGTTGCGCCGTCTTGAGCTTCTCGAGCTCCTTCTCGGTCGCCTTGAGGCGCGAGACGAGGTCCTGGACCCGCGCCGGCACGTCGGCCGGCTTCGTCTTGAGCACGTCGGTCAGCTGCAGCACGAGGTCACGCTCGCGGGCGAGGTACTCGAAGCCCTCGATGCCGACGAGCGCCTCGATGCGGCGGTTGCCCGCGCCGACGGACGAGTCGGACGTCAGCACGACCGTGCCGATCTGGCTGGACCGCTCGACGTGGGTGCCGCCGCACAGCTCGCGCGACCAGGGGCCGCCGATCTCGATGACGCGGACGTCCTCGCCGTACGTCTCGCCGAACAGCGCCAGCGCACCGAACTCCTTGGCCTCGGGCAACGTCATCCAGTGCTGCGAGACCTGCAGGTCCTCGCGCAGTGCGCGGTTCGAGACGTGCTCGACGCGGTGGAACTGCTCGGGATCGAGCGCCCCGTTCCAGCCGAAGTCCAGGCGCAGGTAGCCGGGACGGTTGTACGAGCCGGACTGCAGCGCGGTCGGGCCGAGCACCTCGCGCAGGGCGGCGTGCACGACGTGCGTGCCCGAGTGCGCCTGGCGGGCGCCGACGCGCCACTCGTGGTCGACCTCGGCGGACAGGTCCCGCTGCACCGTCAGCTCGCCCTGCTTGACGCGCACCTGGTGCACGACCAGGCCGCGGATCGGACGCTGGACGTCGAGCACCTCGGCCTCGCCGCCGTCCCAGCGCAGGACGCCGGCGTCGGCGTTCTGGCCGCCGGACTCGGCGTAGAAGCCCGTGCGGTCGAGGACGACCTCGCCGACCTGGCCCTCGGTCAGCACGGGGACGGACTCGCCGCCCGACAGCAGCGCCAGCACCTTGGACTCGGTGATCAGGTTCGTGTACGCGACCCAGTCGGTCGGGCCGAACGTGTCGATCGTCGAGCGGTACACGGTCGTGTCGGCGTGGACGCCCTTCTTCGACTTCGCGTCGGCCTTGGCGCGCGCCCGCTGCTCGGCCATGAGCGAGCGGAAGCCCTCCTGGTCGACCTCGAGGCCCTGCTCCTGCGCCATCTCCAGCGTCAGGTCGATCGGGAAGCCGTAGGTGTCGTGCAGCGTGAACGCGGCGTCGCCCGACAGGCCCTTGCCGCCGGACTGCTTGATCGTGTCGACCGCCGTGTCGAAGATCTGCGTGCCCTTGCCGAGCGTCTGGCGGAACGCCTCCTCCTCGGCGTAGGCGACCCGGCTGATGCGCGCGAAGTCCGACTCCAGCTCGGGGTAGGACGCCTTCATCCGCTCGAGGCTGACCGGCAGCAGCTCGGGCAGCGCCGGGTCCTCGAAGCCGAGCAGGCGCATCGAGCGGACGGCCCGGCGCAGCAGGCGACGCAGCACGTAGCCGCGCGACTCGTTGCCGGGAGTGACGCCGTCGCCGATCAGCATGAGGCTGCTGCGGACGTGGTCGGCGATCACGCGGAACCGCACGTCGTCCTCGTGGTTCGCGCCGTACGCGCGACCCGTGAGCTCGGAGGCACGCTCGATGACGGGGTAGACCTCGTCGATCTCGTACATGTTCTCCTTGCCCTGCAGGAGGTACGCGACCCGCTCGAGGCCCATGCCGGTGTCGATGTTCTGCTTCGGCAGCGGCTGGATGACGTCGAACTTGTCCTTGGCGGAGACGTTCGCGATCTCCTCCTGCATGAAAACGAGGTTCCAGATCTCGAGGAAGCGGTCCTCGTCGGCCTCGGGGCCACCGTCGGGTCCGTACTGGGCGCCGCGGTCGACGTAGATCTCCGAGCACGGGCCGCCCGGTCCCTCGACGCCCATGTGCCAGTAGTTGTCCAGCAGGCCGCGGTTCTGGATGCGCTCGTCCGGCAGGCCGGCGACGCGCTTCCAGATCTCACGCGCCTCGGTGTCGGTGTGCAGGACCGTGACCCAGATCTTCTCGGGGTCGAAGCCCAGGCCGCCGTCGTCGACAGAGTTCGTGATCAGCTCCCACGCGAGGGTGATGGCACCCTCCTTGAAGTAGTCGCCGAAACTGAAGTTGCCGTTCATCTGGAAGAACGTCCCGTGACGCGTGGTCTTGCCGACCTCCTCGATGTCGAGGGTGCGCACGCACTTCTGCACGCTGGTGGCGCGGTCGAACGGCGGCGTCTCCTGGCCCAGGAAGTACGGCTTGAACGGCACCATGCCGGCGTTGACGAACAGCAGGTTCGGGTCGTCGAAGAGCAGGGGTGCCGACGGCACGACCGTGTGGCCGGCGTTCGCGAAGTGAGCGAGGAATCTGCGCCGGATCTCAGCGGTTTCCATCAGTGGGAGTCCTTCTGTTCGGGGGAAGAGTCTGGCTCGGGCAGGGCGAGCCGAAGGTCGTGGTCGAGCAGGTGGTGGCGCACGTGCTGCTCCTGGGCGCTCATGCCCTCGGCCATCTCGGCGCGGAACGCCCGCACCCCGGAGCCGAGTGCCGCGGCCTGGTCGATCAGGCCGGGCATCGAGAGCCGGTAGGCGGCGCGCCTGGCCTTGACGCTGGAGTAGACGCCGGCGGCCGCACCGGCGACGAACCAGGCGAGGCGGGCACTCACGAGCCCACCCAGCCCCGGCCGGCCG
>NZ_DAMDLR010000106.1:0-6912 GCF_032084975.1 Aeromicrobium sp. | reverse complement strand
TAAATAATTCGTCGACTTTTGGCACACTGTTGAGTTCTCAAGGATCAGACGCACATCGCAAACCTCACCGTTCCCGGATCAGCCTGGAGGCAACTCGTCTAATTTACATCGCCGTTTTCAGCGGGTCAAACCCGGTTCGGTCACGATGATGCGCTACGTTTTCCGCGGCCAGTTTCCGGCTCCCCGTGGGGCTCCTGGCGTTAACCGCTTCGGTCTGCGCTCCGCTGCCCCTCTCGGCGCAACAAGAAGAACATTACACAGACGTTTCGCGCTCTGGCAAATCGATCCGCTGCGGCCTGCGTCACACCCCGAACCGCAAGGAATTTCTGCGGTCGGCCTCCGATCGGGGTGGTCAGGCGGGGGACGGATCGGCGTCCGCCGCCTCCTCCTCGTCGTCGTCCGACGGCAGTCGGCAGGCCCACTCGAGGACCAGTGCCGCGACCAGCAACAGCAGCGCCGCGCCCGCCGCGGCGGCCGAGCGCCAGAAGCGCTCCTCGCCCAGCTCGGTGGAGGAGCCCAGGTAGGCCAGCGCGTACCCGGCGTACCCACCGGCGAACACCCCGCCGACGAGGACGGCGGCCTTGGCCAGGGCGAGCATCCGGATCGCGCGGTCGGCGACGACGCGCATCTTGCGGCGGTGCAGGTCGCGCCAGGTGCCCCAGGCGAGCGCGCCCACGGCGATCGCCCCGCACAGCAGCACGATGGTGGCGGCCCAGCCGGGCACCGGCGGCGACGTCCCGTCGAGCCGCACGGTCAGGGGCGGCAGGAGCCGCCCGACGATCAGGCCCGACGCCACGATCCCCGTGACGTAGAGCGGCGAGCTGCGCCGGACCTTCCTCATCGGTGGGTCACAAGATGATCTCGACGTCCTCGCGCTTCGTCACGCCGGACGTGTCGACGCCCGAGATGAGGTCGGCGACGAAGCCGTGGCCGGGGATCTCGCCCTCGGGGTCGATCTCGAGCCACGGGACGAGCACGAAGCCGCGCTCGTGGGCCCGCGGGTGCGGCAGGGTCAGGCTGTCGTCGTCGGCGATGCGGTCGCCCACCACGATGATGTCGACGTCGAGGGTGCGCGGGGCACCCGGCTCGCTGCGCTCACGGCCGAACGCGTCCTCGATCGCCAGTGCGCGGTCGAGCAGCGTGTGCACGGTCAGGGTCGTGTCGATCAGGACCACGGCGTTGAGGAACGAGCCCGAACCCTCGGGTGCGCCGAGCGGGTCGGTCTCGTAGACCGACGAGATCGCGACGACGGTCACCTCGGGGGTGTCCTCCAGGGCCGAGACGGCTCCCTGCAGACGCGCGGCCCGATCGCCGAGATTCGAGCCGATCGAGAGCACCGCCTGACGGATGGGTCGCATGCCGCCGGTCATCGTGTCGGCGTCGAGCTCGTACGGCGTGGGTGATTCGGTCACTTGTTGCTCCGCTCCATCGTCACGGTGACGTCGGTGAACGCCACCTCGATCGGCGCCTCGGGCTTGTGCACCGTCACGCTGGCCCAGCGGACGGGCTCGTGGCCCAGACACACGCTCACTATACGGAGGGCCAAGGTCTCGATGAGATCCACGGGGTCCCCCGTGATGATCGCGTGCACCTGCTCGGCCAGCTCGCCGTAGTGCACGGTCCGGGTCAGGTCGCCAGTTTCTGCCGCCGGCTGTAGGTCGATCGACAGCACGATGTCGACCACGAAGGTCTGACCATCGCGTCGTTCGTGGTCGAAGACGCCGTGGTGGCCGACGGCCGACAGGCCGCGCAGCTCGATCCGGTCGCCGGGGTGCTCGTGGGTCATGAGTCCTGCTCTCCCATCAGGGGCGAGGCGTGCCGCGCCCAGAATCGCCATCCCGCACCGTGGCGCACGAGGATGCTGGTGCACACGGCTCGCCCCCCGCTGAACGACTCGACGGAGCCGGCGTCGGAGAGGATGTTCTCGGTGCAGACCACGACCGCCGTGTTCGGGTCGTCGGGCGGCAACAAGGTCACCTCGACATCGGTCAGGAAGAACTGGATGTAGCCGACGCCCGCCATCACGACGGTCCACGACCGCAGGATCCGATCCGTCCCGTACAGCGGCTTCGCGCCGGGATGGACGCACATCGTGGCGTCGTCGTCGACCCACAGCGCGGACATCAGGTCCACGTCGCCGGTCTCGATCGCGTCGTAGAAGCTGCGGTGCGCCGTCAGGACGTCAGGCATGCGCCGCCTCCGCGCGCAGTCGGGCCACGACGCGAACCGCGTCGGCGCTGCGCCGGGGGTCGTGCACCCGCACGCCCCACGCACCCGCCATCGCCGAGATCGTGCTGATCGCGGCGGTGGCGTCCTCACGCTCCATCACGGGCCTCGGCCCATGCTCGTCGGCGAGCAGGCTGCCGAGGAAGCCCTTGCGGCTGGCGGCGACCAGCAGCGGATGCCCCAGCGCCGCGAACCTGCGCAGGTGCGCCAGCAGGGTCCAGTTCTGGTCGCCCGTCTTGCTGAACCCCAGCCCCGGGTCCACGACGACACGCTCGGGCGCCACCCCGGCGTCGAGCACGGCGCGCACCTGGGCGGCGAGCTCGGCCAGCACGTCCTCGAGGACGTCGTCGTACTGCGTGTGCTGCTGCATCTGCGGCGAGTGGGCGCGCCAGTGCATCACGACGAACGGGACGTCGGCCTGCGCGACCAGCGGGATCATCCGCTCGTCGGCCCGGCCGCCCGAGACGTCGTTGACGATCGCCGCACCGGCCTCGAGCGCCTGCTCGGCGGTGGCGGACCACATCGTGTCGACCGACACCAGCACCCCGGCGTCCGCGAGCCGCCGCACGACGGGCACGACCCGGCGCAGCTCCTCGTCACGGTCGACGGGCAGGGCCCCCGGACGCGTCGACTCGCCGCCCACGTCGACCAGGTCGGCCCCGTGGCGCACGAGCTCGAGGCCGTGCTCGACGGCGGCACCCGGGTCGAACCAGCGACCGCCGTCGGAGAACGAGTCGGGGGTCACGTTGACGACGCCCATCACGACACAGCGGTCCTGCGGCAGTCCGGCCAGCGGGAGCGTCACGGTCGGTCCTTCCCCGTCGTCACCGGTGGATGAGGTTCATCGCCTCGGCGCGTGTCGCGGGGTCGAGCAGCTGCCCGCGCACCGCGCTGGTGATCGTGCGGGCACCGCCCTTGGCGACGCCGCGCATCGTCATGCACAGGTGCTCGGCCTCGATCACGACCACGACGCCCTGCGGCTCGAGGACGTCGACCATCGCCTCGGCGATCTGCGTCGTGAGCCGCTCCTGCACCTGCAGGCGGCGCGAGTACACGTCGACGAGCCTCGCGAGCTTCGACAGGCCGGTCACGTGGCCCTTCTCGCCCGGGATGTAGCCGACGTGCGCGACGCCGAAGAACGGCACCATGTGGTGCTCACACAGGCTCCACAGCTCGATGTCCTTGACCAGGACCAGCTCGCGGTGGCCGACCTCGAACACCGTGGACAGCACCTCGCGGGCGTCCTGGTCGTAACCGGACAGGATCTCGGCGTACGAGCGGGCGACCCGCGCGGGCGTGGCCTCCAGGCCGTCGCGCTCGGGATCCTCACCGATCGCCGCGAGCAGCTCGCGCACGGCCGCCTCGGCACGGGGTAGGTCGACGCTCACGCTGGCTCCTCAGGCGTTCGGGGACTCGCCCGGCTGGGGCTGGTCGGCGGGCGGTGCATCGGAACCGGAGTCGGGACCGATGACGATGCCGCTCTCGGGGACGTCGCCGTTGCGCGCGGGCACCACGATCGGCGGCTGGGACGACGGACGACGCGATTCCGAGCCCGTCCACGCCGGACGGATCTCGCGACGGTTGAGCGCCTCGAAGATGCGCGCGACCTCGCCCTTGTCGAGCGTCTCCTTCTCCATCAGCTCGAGGACGAGCTGGTCCAGCACGTGGCGGTTCTCGACGAGGATGTCGAACGCCTCCTGGTGGGCCTGCTTGATCAGCTCGGAGATCTCGTCGTCGATCGCCGCGGCGACGTCCTCGGAGTAGTTGCGCGAATGGCCGATGTCGCGACCCAGGAACGGCTGGCCGTTGTCCTCGCCGAAGCGGACGGCGCCGATGCGCTCGCTCATGCCGTACTGGGTGACCATCGCGCGGGCCAGGTTCGTGGCCTTCTCGATGTCGTTGCCGGCACCCGTCGTCGGGTCGTGGAAGACCAGCTCCTCGGCGGCGCGGCCGCCGAGCATGTACGCCAGCTTGTCGAGCAGCTCGGCGCGGGTCTGGCTGTACTTGTCCTCGTCGGGCAGCACCATCGTGTAGCCGAGGGCCCGCCCACGCGGCAGGATCGTGATCTTGTGCACGGGGTCGCTCTGGGGCAGCGCCGCCGCGACCAGCGCGTGGCCGCCCTCGTGGTACGCCGTGACGAGCCGCTCGTGCTCGTTCATCAGGCGCGACCGCTTCTGCGGGCCCGAGATCACGCGGTCGATCGCCTCGTCCAGCGCGGCGTTGTCGATCGTCGTGGCGGCGCCGCGCGCGGTGAGCAGTGCGGCCTCGTTCAGCACGTTGGCGAGGTCGGCGCCGCTGAAGCCGGGGGTGCGGCGCGCGACGGCCTCGAGGTCGACGCCGGGGCCGATCGGCTTGCCGCGGGCATGGACCTTGAGGATCTGGGTGCGGCCCGCGAGGTCGGGGGCCTCGACGGCGATCTGGCGGTCGAAACGGCCGGGGCGCAGCAGCGCGGGATCGAGCACGTCGGGACGGTTGGTCGCCGCGATCAGGATGACCCCGCCACGCACGTCGAAGCCGTCCATCTCGACCAGCAACTGGTTGAGGGTCTGCTCACGCTCGTCGTGACCGCCGCCCATGCCGGTGCCGCGGTGACGTCCGACGGCGTCGATCTCGTCGATGAAGACGATGGCCGGCGCGTTCTCCTTGGCCTGCTCGAACAGGTCGCGGACACGGCTGGCGCCGACGCCGACGAACATCTCGACGAAGTCCGAGCCCGAGATGGAGTAGAAGGGAACGCCCGCCTCGCCGGCGACGGCGCGCGCGAGCAGCGTCTTGCCGGTGCCGGGAGGACCGTAGAGCAGCACGCCCTTGGGGATCTTGGCGCCGACGGCCTGGAACTTGGCCGGCTCCTGCAGGAACTCCTTGATCTCGCCGAGCTCCTCGATCGCCTCGTCGCAGCCCGCGACGTCGGCGAACGTGGTCTGTGGCGTGTCCTTGGTCATGAGCTTCGCCTTGGACTTGGCGAACTGCATGACGCGACCGCCGCCGCCCTGCATCGAGTTCATGAGCCACAGGAAGATCAGGATGAAGATGACGAACGGCAGGAAGCTCAGCAGGACCGACAAGATGGTGTTCTTCGGCGGCACCTTGACGTTGTAGGACTCGATCTTGTCGGCGTCGTCGAGCGCCTGCGCCTTGGTGACGAGCTCGATGCCCTGGTCACCGAGCCACGTGGCCTTGACCTGCTTCTCCTCGTCGCCCTTGAGCGTCGCGCGGATCTCCTGGTCGCCGTCGACGAACGTGACCTCCTTGAGCTTCTCGTCATCGAGGTAGCCCACCATCGTGGAGGTCTTGACCTCGCGATAGCCGTCGGCCGAGGACGAGAAGGAGAGCACGCCGATGACCACGGCCGCGATCAGGATGATCCACAGCCACGGTCCCTTGAACATGTTCTTGAAGTTCATGCGGTCGCGTCGTTCATGCAGGAGGGGTTCCGTCCGTCGTGCTCAGGAGTACATGTGCTCGGCCAGTGTGCCGATACTGCGCAAGTTCCGGTACTTCTCGTCGAAGTCCAGACCGTAGCCGACGACGAACGCGTTCGGGATGTCGAATCCGACGTACTTGACGTCGACCGGCATCTCGACGGCCTCGGGCTTGCGCAACAGGGTCGCGATCTCGACCGAGGCGGGTCCGCGGGACCGCAGGTTGGCCACGAGCCACGACAGGGTGAGGCCGGTGTCGATGATGTCCTCGACGATCAGCACGTGGCGCCCGTCGAGGTCGGTGTCGAGGTCCTTGAGGATCCGGACGACGCCGGAGGACTTGGTGCCGGCGTACGACGAGACCGCCATCCAGTCGATCTCGACGTGGCGGTTCAGCTCGCGCGAGAGGTCGGCCATCACCATGACCGCACCCTTGAGGACGCCGACGAGCAGGATGTCGCGGCCCTCGTAATCGGCCTCGATCTGCCGCGCCATCTCGGCCAGCCGGGTCTGGATCTGCTCCTCGGTGAAGAGCGTCTTGGTCAGGTCGAGGTCGGCTTCGACGTGCGAGGTGTCCACGCTGTCACCTTAGCCACCGCGGACGCACGCGGGTGCACGAGGCGCCAACCCGTTTCGGTCCCGATCCAGCGACCCGGGCTGGACACGACTAGAGATCTCGGGCCACGAAGTGGACACGGTCGCCCTCGCGGACCGCGGTCACGCCGCCGGGCAGCTCGATGCGGGTGCCGCCGCGGGCCTGCAGCAGTCCGTCGAGGGACAGCGTGTGCCCGTGGGACAGCTCGCCCGCCGAGGCGCCGGCGTCGATGGCGAGTCGGCGCCAGATGCGCAGCCGGACCGGCGCGGCCAGGTCGGCGAACGTCCACAGGTCCTCGATCCCGCCGGAGCCCGGCATCGCCCGGGTGGCCAGGCCGTCGACCGCGTCGGCGTCCATCCGGACCAGGTCCGCGGTGCGGGAGAGGGCCTCGGCCACTCCCCCGCCGAGCACGTCCTCCATCAGCGGCAGCAGCTCGCGCCGGACCCGCACGCGCCGGAACGCGGGGTCGTCGTTGTGCGGGTCCTGCCACCAGTCCAGGTCGTGCAGGCGGCAGATCCGCTCCGTCTCGGCACGGCGCAAGGACAGGAAGGGACGGCGCAGCGGGCCGTTGGCGGGACGCATGCCCTGGATGGCCCGCGGGCCCGATCCGCGGCCCAGCCCGAGCAGGACCGTCTCGGCCTGGTCGTCGAGCGTGTGCGCGAGCAGCAC
>NZ_DAMDLR010000105.1:6693-7225 GCF_032084975.1 Aeromicrobium sp. | reverse complement strand
CGGCCGCCAGCGCTGCGAGGGCGTTCGTGGCGTGGTGCCGGCCGATCTGGGGCACGGTGACCTCGTGCACGACGCCGTCGATGTCGGCACCGAAGTGCGGGTGCCCCGCGTCGTCGAGCGCGACGTCGCCCACGAGCCGGACGTCACCCGAGCGTCCGAACGTCACGACGCGGGCCCGGGTGCGCGCGGCCATCGCCGCCACGCGGTCGTCGTCGGCGTTCAGGATCGCGACGCCGTCGGCATCGAGCGACTCGACGATCTCGCCCTTCGCCCGGGCGGTGCGGTCGAGCCCACCGAACTCGCCCGCGTGGGCCGTCCCGACGTTGAGGACGACCGAGACGTCCGGCGGCGCGATCGCGCACAGGTGCGCGATGTGGCCGAGTCCGCGGGCCCCCATCTCGAGGACGAGGTGCCGCGTCGTCGCGTCGGCGCGCAGCACGGTCAGCGGCACCCCCAGCTCGTTGTTGAACGAGCCCTCGGGCGCGACCGTCGGGGCGTGCGCGGCCAGCACGTGGGCCAGCAGGTCCTTGAC
>NZ_DAMDLR010000105.1:0-6650 GCF_032084975.1 Aeromicrobium sp. | reverse complement strand
GCGAGCCGGTGACGGCGATGACACTGAGTCCGTCGAGCTCGCGCCGGGCACGCAGCCGGTCGGCGGCCAGGGCCCCCAGGGCCGCGACGGGCTCCTGCACGATGACGTGCGGACCCGCGACCTCGCGAGTGCCCAGGGACGCGACGGCCCCTGCATCGAGAGCCGAGTCGGCGAAGTCGTGTCCGTCGACGTGCTCACCGGGCACGGCCACGAACAGCGACCCGGGCCGCGCGCGGCGCGAGTCGATCACGGCGGGCCCGTCGACGACGAGGGTGTCGTCGCCCACGACACGGCCGTCGGTGGCGGCGGCGATCTCGGCCAGCGTGGTGGCGATCATGCGATGCCTCCCATCAGCTCGTACAGGACGTCACGGTCGTCGAAGGGGTGCAGCACGTCGCCGACCTGCTGGCCACGCTCGTGGCCCTTTCCGGCGACGACCACGGTGTCGCCCAGCCGTGCTCGGTCGACCGCCGCGGCGATCGCGTCGCGCCTGTCGCCGACCTCGAGCACCTCGGCCGATCCCTCCCGGGCGCCGGCGAGCACCTCGGCGCGGATCCGCGCCGGATCCTCGCTGCGCGGGTTGTCGTCCGTCACCACGAGCACGTCCGCGAGGTCGGCGGCGATCCGCCCCATCAGCGGGCGCTTGCCGCGGTCGCGGTCGCCACCCGCGCCCAGCACGATGATCAACCGGCCGGCCGTCACGGGACGCAGGGCCTTCAGGACGGCCTCGATCGCCTCGGGCTTGTGGGCGTAGTCCACGACCGCCGTGAAGGACTGGCCCGCGTCCACGCGCTCCATGCGTCCCGGCACGCCGCGTGCGGTCGCGATGCCCGCGACCAGCGCGTCGAGGTCGTGGCCCTCCCCCGCCAGGGCGACCACGGCCGCCACGGCGTTGGAGACGTTGAAGGCGCCGGCGAGCGGTACCGAGAGCTCGACCTCGCGTCCCTGCGGGGTCACGAGGGTGACGTCGCTGCCGAGCCGGTGCGTGCGCACGTTGACGCCCCTCCAGTCGGCGGCGGCGCCTTCGGTCGAGAACGTCGTCAGTGGCAGGACCGTCTCGTCCGCGAGCCGTCTTCCGTACGGATCGTCGAGGTTCACGACGGCACGGCGCGCGTGCTCGGGCGTGAACAGCTCGGCCTTGGCACGGAAGTACGACTCCAGGTCGTGGTGGAAGTCCAGGTGGTCGCGCCCGAGATTGAGGAAGACCGCCGCATCGAGCACGAAGCCGTCGACGCGGCCCTGCACGATGGCGTGGCTGGAGACCTCCATCGCGCAGGCGGCGACCCGCTCCTCGGCCATCACGGCGAAGAGCGCCTGCAGGGCCGGGGCCTCCGGTGTGGTCAGGCTGCTGGCGGCAGGGCGGCCGGCGATGCGCGTGCCGATCGTGCCGATCACGGCCGCGCGGGTCTCGCCCAGGGCTGCCTCGGCGAGGTATGTCGTCGTGGTCTTGCCCTGCGTGCCCGTGATGCCGATCGTCGTGAAGCTCCGGCTCGGGTGAGCGTAGAACGTGGCGGCGAAGTCGGACAGCGCCCGCCGCGGCTGCTCGAGCACGAGGTGGGGCACGCCCGAGGGCAGTTCGGCAGCGCCCGCGGCATCAGTGAGGACGGCCACGGCACCGGACTCGAGCGCCTGGGGCACGAACCGGACCCCGTGCGTCGTCGCGCCCGGCAGTGCCGCGAACAGGTCGCCCGGAACCACGTCGTGCGTGGAGAGGCTGATGCCGCCGAAGACGACGTCACCACCCGCGGACTCACCGCCCAGCATCTTGGCCACGCGCGACAGCGTCCACGCGGGCACGGCGTTCGGCCTGACCCTCATCTCGTCCACCTGCCCAACCTACCGGCCGGTGTGGGACCTACCAGTCCTGCTTGATCTTCGGCGGCTTCGCGCCCGTCGGCGTCACGCCGAAGCGCTCGAGCGCCATCGACATGATGTCCTGGAACACCGGGCCGGCCATCGAGCCACCGCCGGCGTTGCGCGGGGGCTTGTCGATGACGACGTACGTGATGAAGCGGGGGTTGTCGGCCGGCGCGAAGCCCATGAACGAGATCGTGTTCTGGCCGCGGATGTAGGTGCCCGTCTGCGGGTTCACCCGCCACGCGGTGCCGGTCTTGCCCGCGACCCGGTAGCCCTCGATCTGGGCCGCAGGGGCCGTGCCGTCGTCGGCCGTGACGGCCTCCATCATGCTGGTGACCTCGGCGGCGGCCTCGCGCGAGACGACGCGGCGGGACTCCCCTGCCTCCGACTTCACGACGGTGCCGTCGCCCTTGGTGACCGAGTCGACGATGCGCGGCGTGCACATGACTCCTCCGTTGGCGATCGCGCCGACGGCGCGCACCATCTGGACCGCGTTGACGGACACGCCCTGGCCGAACGACGTCGTCGCGTGCTTCGCCTTGGTCCAGTCGCGCACCGGCGACACGATGCCCACCGACTCTTCGGGCAGGTCGATGCCGCTGAGCGAGCCGAAGCCGAACTTGCGCAGGTAGGAGTAGAAGACCGAGTCCGACATCTGCTCGGCCGCGACGATCGTGCCGAGGTTCGAGGACTTCGCGATCACGCCGGCGGCCGTGAGCCGGATCTCGCCGTGCTGCCAGTAGTCGCCGATCGGGAAGCCGTCGATGACCATGCCGGACGGGACCTTGATCTTGGTGTCCGCCGTGACCTTGCCCAGATCGGCCAGTGCCGCCATCGTGATGGTCTTCATGACCGAGCCGGGCTCGTAGACGTTCGAGATCGCGCGGTTGACCAGCGTCTTCTCCGAGACGCCGTCGCGCGTGTCCGGGTTGAACGTGGGCGCCTGCGACATCTGCACGATCTGGCACGTGCGGACGTCCATCGTGATGGCCAGGCCGTAGTCGGCGCCGGCTGAGCCGACGACGTCGCGCAGGCGCTGGTCGGCGTACCACTGCAGGTCGCGGTCGATCGTCGTCGTGACGTCGCTGCCGGGGACCATCTCCTTGACGGTCGAGTCGGCCATCGGGATGCGCTGGCCGGACGACGAGACCTCGTACGTCGACGAGCCGTCCTCGCCGGTGAGCGCCGCGTCGTACTGGCTCTCGAGGCCGGCGATGCCCTTGCCGTTCTCCTCGGTGATGCCCAGGACGTTGGCCGCGAGCGACCCGCCCGGGTAGCTGCGCAGGCTCTTGGTCTCGGTGAACACGCCGGTGTACCCGGCCTCGTTGACGGCCTTCACGGCCTTGCGGGCCTCGTAGGCCGGCAGGTCCTTCGCGAGGAAGACGTAGCGGGACTTGGGCGTGCGCAGCTTCTGGATCGTGTCGAAGTAGTCGATCTCGTCGCCCAGCTTCTCGTGCAGGATGCGAGCGATCTCGGGCGCCTTGTCGGCTGCCAGCTGCGGGTCGCCCGTGATCGTCAGGCCGTCGGTGCTGGTGACCAGCTGCTCGCCGTTGCGGTCGACGATGTCGCCGCGCGGCGCGGGGACGACGGCCTTGCGCGTGCCGGCCTCGACCGCCATGGCGGCGTACGCCTTGGAGTCGACCGCCTGGATCTGGAAGAGCCGTCCGGCGAACAGCAGGAACAGCAGCAGCATGCCGACCACGAGGACGCGCAGGCGGGTGCGGGTGACGGCGACGGGCATCAGCCGGCCCTCCTGACGTTCGTCCCGGGCTCGGCCGCGACCGCCTCACCGATGACCTTGCCGTCCGACAGTCGCAGGAAGACCGGGTTGGCGTTCGGCACCATGCCCTCGGACAACGCACGGTCCGCCAGTCCCGACGGACTCTGCATCTGGTCCACCTCGGTGGCCAGCTGCTCCTTCTGCGCGTGCAGCAGCGTGGCCCGCTGCTGCAGCTCGTCGATCCGGAAGGCCTGCGCCTGCATCGCCGTGCTCAGCAGGATCAGCCCGACGAGGCCGACCGCGAGGACGCCCAGCACGACGACGACGAACGGGGCGCGACGCGCACGGACGCGGACGGGACCGACCAGCTTCAGGCCGACCTCGCGGGCGTCGCGACCGCGCGCCGCCAGTCCGGAGGCGAGCGCGGTCGATCGGGCCGCGGCCGAGCGGCTGAGGGCACGCGGCGAGCTGGCGGTACTCATCGGTTCTCTCCTTGGCACTCGGTCATGGGGCGGCGATCCGTTCGACAGCGCGCATCCGGACGGAACGCGCGCGGGGGTTGTCGGTGATCTCGTCCTCGCCGGCCATCTCCGCGCCCCGGGTGAGGGAGCGGAACCTGGCCTGCATGGACTCAGGCACGACGGGCAGGTCCCGCGGTGCCGTGGAGGTGGTGGCGCGCGTGATGACGCGCTTGGTGATCCGGTCCTCGAGCGAGTGGTACGACAGGACGACGACGCGACCCCCGACCGCGAGCAGGTCCATCGCAGAGGGCAGCGCCCGCCGGTACACGGCCAGCTCGTCGTTGACCTCGATGCGCAGGGCCTGGAAGGTGCGCTTCGCGGGGTTGCCCCCCGTGCGGCGCGCCGGGATCGGGATGCACCGGCGGATCAGGTCGACCAGCTGGTCACTGCGCTCGAACGGCTTCGTCTGGCGCTCGGTCACGATCTCCTTGGCGATCCGGCGGGCGAACTTCTCCTCGCCGTACTCGCGCAGGATCCGCGCCAGGTCGCCCTCGTCGTACGTGTTGAGCACGTCGGCCGCGGTCAGCTCGTCCTCGTCGTTCATGCGCATGTCCAGCGGCGCGTCCTGGGCGTAGGCGAACCCCCGCTCGGCCAGGTCCAGCTGCATCGACGAGACGCCCAGGTCGAACAGGACTCCGTCGATCGTCGTGCGACCGGAGTCCGCGACGACGTCGGGGAGCTCGTCGTACACGGCGTGGGCCAGCTCGACGCGGTCGCCGAAGGGAGCGAGCCGCTCCCCCGCGCGGCGGAGCGCCTCGCGGTCACGGTCGACACCGATGACGGTCAGGGTCGGGAACCGCGTGAGCATCGCCTCGGTGTGTCCACCCAGGCCGAGCGTCGCGTCGATGACGACAGGATGATCGACCCGTTCCACGACGGGGGCGAACTCCGACACGACGCGGTCCAGCATCACCGGGACGTGCCGGGCCGTCATGTGCGGGCCCCGGTCGTGCCCTCGATGGGGCCCGATCCCCGCCTGCAGAGTTCTGACGCCGGGGAAGTGACGTCAGAACCCCTCAGGCGGGCATCGCGCCCCACCGCCGGGGTGCTCAGAAGATCCCCGGGAAGATCTCCTCCGACAGGTCGGCGAAGCCCTCCTCGTGCTCGTCGGAGAAGTCGTTCCAGCGAGCGGAGTCCCAGATCTCGAACCTCTCGCCCGTGCCCACGACCGTGCAGTCGCGGTCCAGGCCGGCCCAGTCGCGCAGCAGCTGCGACACGGGCACGCGCCCTTGCTTGTCCGGCGTCTCGTGCGCAGCACCGCCGAACAGCATGCGGATGAAGTTGCGTGCCTGCCGGTTGGTGAACGAGGCCTGTCGTGCCCGGCCCGAGAACTCGTCGAACGCCTCGGGCGTCCAGCCGTAGACGCAGTGCTCCTGGCCTCGCGTCAGCACGACGCCGTCCGTCAGCAGGGGTCGGAACTTCGCCGGCAGGAAGAGCCTGCCCTTCTCGTCGAGACGAGGCGTGAACGTACCGAAGAAGTGCGTCGATGCCGGTGCGGTCATCGCGTCCTCCTTGCTCCACGTCGCTCTCCCTCGAGGTCGAAGTCCGGCGTCTCCACCACTTCGCACCACCTTAACCCACAACGCTCCACCATCAACCCACTTCTCGTCAAGACACGCCCGTGTCGCGCCACCACAGACGCGAAAAGGCCCGCCATCGCAAGCGAGGCGGGCCGGTGGAGGGAAGTGGGGAGAAATCAGGCACAGGTGGAGCGCGGGTGGGGCTGACGGCCGTGGGCGGTCGACGGGAGCGGCGATCGCCGCTCAACCGTGGCCGGACACGACGAAGGCCCCGCCGTGGCGGGGCCTTGCGAGTGTCGGTGAGGGGTCAGTAGCCGCCGTCGTCCTGACGACGCTGCCACCGCTCCTCCATGCGCTCGACGAACGAGCCGGAGCTCTTGGGCGCGGCCGGTGCGGGACCGCTGGCCTGCTCGGCTCCCCCGATGCCGCGACGCCAGGCACGCACGAAGAAGTAGGCCGTGGCCACCATCGCGATGAAGCCGACCACGCCGAGCCACGTCATCTGGGACACGGCTCCGCCCAGGAGCATGGCGATGCCGGCGATGAAGCCGATCGCACAGACGACCGCGATGCGACGGTTGTGCGCGATGAGCTTGGAGCCGCGCAGCGTCGATGCGAACTCAGGATCCTCTGCGGCCAGCGACTGTTCCAACTGCGCGAGCAGGCGGGCCTCTTCGTCCGACAGTGGCACGATGACTCCTCGGTCAGGGGTGTGAAGTCGATTCTAGGCGGGCCATCGTCTGCAATCCAGCCGAACGCCCTGCGAACTGGGGAATGGAGCGGATCGCCTGCTCCAGCGCGAACAGCTCCTCGCGTGCACCGGCCGATCCGTCGACGACGACACCGGGAACCTCGTCGCTGACGACCCGGACGCCGCGACTGGCGCCGGGCACCAGGCCACGTCCCGCCAGCAGCCCCTCGAGCTCCTCGGGAAGCCATCGGCGCGGGCCGAGCGAGGCGAGGTCCCAGGTCGCGTCGGGCACCGCGTCGACGAGCGCGCGGGCGCCCTCGAAGTCGCCCGTCGCGGCCCGC
>NZ_DAMDLR010000104.1:1468-7246 GCF_032084975.1 Aeromicrobium sp. | reverse complement strand
AAGCCGAGCAGCAGGAGCGGCAGCGAGCTCCACTCGGCGCCCAGGACGACCGTGACGGCGCCGGCGGCGCCGCCGAGCCAACCCGTGGTCAGTGCCGGCCGGCGGCCCCGGTGCACGGCGAAGTTGGACAACGGCACCGTGAACCCGGCCGCGCCCAGCGTCATCGCCACGACGGCGAGTCCCGCCCAGCCGGCCGAGCCCGTGACCTCCTCGATCAGCAGGGCGCCGACGGCCAGGCCTGCACCGTTGCCGATGCCTCCGACCACCTGGGCCAGCGCCAGCGTGCCGACCGTGCGGCGCTGGAAGGCCCAGCTCACGTCAGGCCCAGATCGTGACGCGCTCGGCCGGGTCGAGCCACAGCTCGTCCTCGGGCGTCACGCCGAACGCCTCGTAGAAGGCGTCGATGTTGCTGACGACCTGGTTGCAGCGGAACTCCGGCGGCGAGTGCGGATCGACCGTGAGGCGGCGGATCGTCTCGGCCGGTCGGACCTTGCCCTGCCAGGCGCGCGCCCACGACAGGAAGAAGCGCTGGTCGGGCGAGAGTCCGTCGATGTCCTCGGCGGGCTTGTCCTGCTGGGCCAGCTTGAACGCGAGGTGGGCGATCCCGAGGCCGCCCAGGTCGCCGATGTTCTCACCGATCGTGAGCGCCCCGTTGACCGTCTGGCCGTCGGCGTGCTCGGGCGAGAGGTTGTCGTACTGCGCGATGATCTTCGCGGCGAGCGCGTCGAACGCGGCGCGGTCGTCGTCGGTCCACCAGTTGCTGAGCGCGCCGGTGCCGTCGTACTGCGAGCCCTGGTCGTCGAAGCCGTGGCCGATCTCGTGACCGATGACCGAGCCGATCGCGCCGTAGTTGATCGCGTCGTCGCCGTCGGCGTAGAAGAACGGCGGCTGCAGGATCGCGGCCGGGAAGACGATGTCGTTCATCGTCGGGTTGTAGTACGCGTTGACTGTCTGTGGCGTCATGTACCACTCGTCACGGTCGATCGGCTGACCGATCTTGGCCAGCTCGCGGTCCATCGCCACGGCCTGTGCGCGGCGCGCGTTGCCGACGAGATCCGTGGGGTCGGTGTCGAGGGCGGAGTAGTCCTTGAACGACTCGGGGTGGCCGATCTTCGGCGTGAACGCGTCCAGCTTGGCCAGCGCGCGCTGCTTGGTCTCGTCGCTCATCCACGGCAGCTCACGGATGCTGATCCGGTACGCCTCGAGGAGGTTCGCGATGAGCTCCTGCATGCGCGACTTCGACTCGGCGGGGTACTCGGTGCGGACGTAGATCCTGCCGACGGCCTCGCCCATCGAGCCCTCGACGAAGCCCAGTCCACGCTTCCAGCGCGGGCGCAGCTCGTCGGTGCCCTGCAGGGTCTTGCCGTAGAAGTCGAAGTTCGCCGTGACGAACTCGTCCGACAGGTACGGGGCGGCGGCGTGCACGAGCTGCCAGCGCAGCCAGTCCCGCCACACCGGCAGGAGGTCGTCCGTGAGCAGCGTCTGCACGCCCTCGAGGTACGAGGGCTGCGAGACGACGGCCTCGGCCAGGACGGCATGCTCGATGTCGGCCTCGTCGGCCCAGGCGCGCCAGTCGAAGGACGGGGTCAGCTCGTCCAGCTGGTCCAGCGTCATCAGGTTGTACGTCTTCTGGGCGTCGCGGCACGCCACGCGGTCCCAGTGGTGCGAGGCGATCCTCGTCTCGAGGTCGAAGGCGCGCTGGGCGCGCTCGTCGGCATCGTCGAGCCCGGCCAGGTGCAGCATGGTCGCGATGTGCTCGCGGTACGCCTCGCGGATGGGCGCGAACTGCTCCTCACGGAAGTAGGACTCGTCGGGCAGGCCGATGCCGGCCTGGACGACGTGCGTGACGTAGCGGTCGGGCTGGCCGCGGTCGGGCGCGATGTAGAGGCCGGCGACGCTGTTGACGCCGGAGCGCTCGAGCGCTCCGATCGTGCGGACCAGGTCGGTCACCGACTCGACCGCATCGACCTTGGCGAGGTCGTCGGACAGGGGAGCGGCGCCGATCGCCTCGATGCGCTCGGTGTCCATGAAGCTGGTGTAGAGGTCGCCGATCTTGCGCTGCTCGTCGTCCTCGGGCGTCTCGGCGCAGCGCTCGACGATCGTGCGGACGAGCTCCTCCGCCTCGTCGACCAGCTGGACGAAGCCGCCGGCGGTGGCGCGGTCGGGCTTGATCGGGGTGTCGCGCAGCCAGCGCCCGTTCACATGCCGGAACAGGTCGTCCTGCGGGCGAATCTGGGCGTCGAATGTCGTGGGATCCAGGCCGTTGCTCACGCGGTTAGGCTACACAGCGTGGCTCAGCGAACCGAGGTCGAACTGACGGTCCTGCGCGCCGAGCAGCTGGCGCCCCGACTGCGCCGCATCGTGCTGGGCGGCCCGGCGTTCGCGCAGTACCTCGCGTGCCACCCGTCGTCGACCGACACGTACGTGAAGCTGGTCCTGCCCGTCGGCGACGAGACCGTGCTCCGTACCTACACGATCCGCTGGGTCGATCCCGAGGCGCAGGAGCTGGCGATCGACTTCGTCACCCACGGCGACGAGGGGCTCGCCGGTCCGTGGGCGGCGTCGGCGCAGCCGGGGGACACCCTGCGGTTCCGGGGCCCCGGAGGCGCCTACCGCCCTGATCCGGCCGCCGATCACCAGCTGTTCGTCGGCGACGAGTCGGCGCTGCCGGCGATCGCCGCGTCCCTGGCCGTCCTCGAGTCCGGGGCGGCCGCCACGGCGTTCCTCGAGGTCGACGGGCCCGAGCACCGGATCGACCTTCCGACGGCGGCGGACCTGACGGTGCAGTGGCTGTACCGCGACGGCGCCGGACCCGGCACGACCACGCTCCTTGACGACGCGG
The DNA here is from genome assembly GCF_032084975.1 of Aeromicrobium sp. Taxonomy (GTDB): domain Bacteria; phylum Actinomycetota; class Actinomycetes; order Propionibacteriales; family Nocardioidaceae; genus Aeromicrobium. The sequence continues at coordinate 4,404 of NZ_DAMDLR010000104.1, read as the reverse complement.
TCCGTGCGTGGGCGTGGCCGCAGGGCCGCGTCCAGGCGTTCGTGCACGGCGAGTCGGCCCTGCTCAAGACCCTGCGGCCGTACCTGATGGAGCGCGTCGCCCGCTCGGACATCTCGGTCTCGGCCTACTGGCGCCGCGGCGTCACCGAGGAGGGCTTCCGCACCTGGAAGAGCGAGCAGCAGGACGCCGTGGTCCGCCCTTCCCGCTGAGTTGCACGTTCGGCCGCCTCGCAACGGCGTGTCGGCGGCCATGCGTGCAACTCAGCGCGAAACCGCTCCCGGTAGCCTCGGCGGGTGACCGAATTGCGCAACGTGGCCGTGATCCTCGCCGGTGGAACCGGGACCCGGGTGGGCCTGGCGATCCCCAAGCAGCTCATCAAGATCGCCGGCAAGACGATCCTCGAGCACACCATCTCGGTGTTCCAGGCTGCCGAGTCGGTCGACGAGATCATCATCTTGATGACGCCGGGCTACCTCGACCCCGTGCACGCGATCGTCCGTGACGGCGCGTACCCGAAGGTCACGCAGGTGCTCGAAGGCGGCGCGACCCGCAACGAGACGACCAGCCTGGCGCTCAGGGCGCTGGGCGAGGACGAGTGCAACGTCCTGTTCCATGACGCCGTCCGTCCGCTGGTGTCGCAGAAGATCATCGAGGACGTCGTCGAGGCGCTCGGCACCCACGAGGCCGTCGACACGGCCATCCCGTCGGCGGACACGGTCGTGCAGGTCCACCCCGAGCGCGAGGGCGACCTCGACACGATCTCGGACGTGCTGCGCCGCGACCTGCTGCGCCGCGGGCAGACGCCCCAGGCCTTCCGCGCCTCCGTCATCCGCGCCGCTTACGAGAAGGCGTGGCAGGACCCGGACTTCACGGCGACCGACGACTGCACCGTCGTGCTGCGGTACCGGCCGGACGTGCCGATCGCGGTCGTCCAGGGCCACGAGCGGAACATGAAGGTCACCGAGCCGATCGACGTCTACATCGCCGACAAGCTGTTCCAGCTGGCGTCCGCCGAGGAGCCCGAGGCGCTCGACGAGGACCAGTACCGCGAGGCGCTCGCGGGCAAGACGATGGTCGTGTTCGGCGGCTCGTACGGGATCGGCGGCGACATCGCGAAGCTGGCCGCGTCGTACGGCGCCGACGTGCACGCGTTCTCGCGCTCGTCGACCGGCACGCACGTGGACCGGCGCGAGGACGTCGCCGAGGCAGCGCGGCAGGTCATCGAGACCGCCGGAAAGGTCGACTACGTCGTCAACACCGCGGGCATCCTGCCGATCGGCGACCTGGCGGACACGACCGAGGAGACGATCTGGTCGGCGACCGAGATCAACTACCTCGCGCCCATCTTCATCGCGCAGGAGTTCCGTCCGCTGCTGGCCGACACCAACGGGTCGCTGCTGCTGTTCACGTCGTCGTCGTACACGCGCGGTCGCAAGGGCTACTCGCTGTACTCGTCGGCGAAGGCCGCCACGGTCAACCTGACGCAGGCGCTGGCCGACGAGTGGTCGGGCGAGGTGCGCGTCAACTGCGTCAACCCCGAGCGCACCGGCACCCCGATGCGCACGAAGGCGTTCGGCGACGAGCCCGAGGGCACGCTGCTGTCGTCGGAGGAGGTCGCCCGCCGCTCGCTCGACGTGCTGCTGGCCGACATGACCGGTCACGTCATCGACATCCGTCGTGAGGGTGGTCCCGCCGCCATCGGTGGGGGTCACTGACCTCCCGGTCCTCGCCTCGAGCCGATGCTCAGCGACGCCGTGGTGGCACGATGCGCACATGGGGGAGTGGCAGGACGACCCGCTGGTGCTCGGGTACCCGTTCACCGGGCGGTGGCGGGCGCGCAACAGCCCCGCACGGCGCGTGCCCAGCCACGGGACGCACCTCATGGGCACGACCTTCGCCATCGACTTCATTCCCGTCGATGCCCGGGGGCGCTCCGCACCACGAAGCTGGCGTGCCGTCCTCGCGACCGAGCCGCCGGAGTCTTTCGTGGGCTTCGGCCGGCCGATCGTCGCACCGTGCGCGGGCCGTGTGGTCACCGTCCACGACGGGGAGCCGGACCACGTGGGCCGGCGTTCGCAGCTGACACTCGTGCACTACGCGCTCGGACAGGCGCGCCGCGTCCGCCGCGGCCCGGCGGCCATCGCCGGCAACCACGTCGTGATCGAAGCGTCGGACGGAGGCCCCTTCGTCCTGCTCGCGCACCTGCGTGAGGGTTCGATCCGGGTCGCGGCCGGTGACCTCGTCCGGGACGGCGACGTCCTCGGCGCGTGCGGGAACTCGGGGAACAGCACCCAGCCGCACGTCCACGTCCAGGCGACGGACAGCACCGACTGGGAGAGGGCGCGCGGACTGCCGATCGTCTTCAGGGACTCAGCCGGAGCCCGGCTGCCGCGCGAGTCGGAGATCGTCTCGGCCGGGCCCGGGTCAGGCTGACGTCACAGCGGGAACGTCCGCTCGCTGACGAACCGGCGAGCGGAGCCGTCGACAGGATCGGTGAACTCGAGCTCGCTCGCGAGGAGCTGCAACGGCCGCGTGAAGTCGTCGATCGACACGTCCACGACCTCCGGATAGAGGGGATCGCCGACGATCGGGCTGCCGAGTCCCGCCAGGTGCATGCGCAGCTGGTGCGTGCGGCCGGTCCGGGGACTGAGCCGGTAGACCGCGAGGTCGCCGGCCCGCGACTCCAGCTCGACGAGGGTCTCGGCATTGACCGGCGCGTCGGGTACGACTTCGGCCCTGGGCTCGCCACGGTCCTTGCGCAGGTGGTTGCGCACGATGACGGGGGACTCGAGCGCGGCCTGCCACGGCGCGAGGGCCCGGTACGTCTTGCGCACGTCCCGGTGCTCGAAGAGCGTTTGGTAGGGCCCGCGCCAGCGGCGCTCGGTCGCCAGCAGCAGCACCCCCGAGGTCACGCGGTCGAGTCGGTGCAGGGGCGT
>NZ_DAMDLR010000104.1:0-1458 GCF_032084975.1 Aeromicrobium sp. | reverse complement strand
CCGATCTCCAACATCACCAGGTTGGTGATGTCCACCGCCAGCGAGATGGAGCGCATGCCACCGGCGGCGACGCGGCGGCGCAGCCAGGCCGGGCTGGGCCGGGTCGGGTCGAAACCGGTCACCTTGACCGCGACGAACCGGCTGCTGCGCGGGTCGTCGAGAACGACCCCGACCGTCCCGTCGACCGGATCGTGGTCCTCGGTCACCGGATCGGAGAAGTCGACGCCGAGCCCCTGGGCGAGTTCGCGGGCCAGCCCGCGGATCGACAGGCAGTGCGGCATGTCCGGGGTCACCTCGAGGGTGAAGATCACCTCGTCGGCACCGAGCAGCGGCATCGCCGGCTCGCCGATCGCCGGATCCCCTTCCAGCACGATGATTCCGTCGGTGCCGTCCTCGGGCAGGCCGAGCTCGGCGCGAAGCCGCACGACGACGCTCTGCAGGACGTGCCTGCCGCGCGGGATCGTGGACAGGAAGGCCGGCTTGTCGACGACGATGATTCGCTCGTCGCGGTGCAGCATCCGGATCTCGCCGGGGACCTCGACCTCGTCGCGCAGGTCGCGATGGAACCAGACGAAGGTGTGCGGGCTGTACGGGTCGTCCACCCACACGGGCGTCAGGTCGTCGCGGACGAAGCGCTCGTCCGCCAGCATCTGGTGGACGTCGGCATGGGCCGAGACCTCGTGCTCGAGCCAGGCGGCCAACGTCGGCCACGGCGGGCCCTGCGGATCGCGGTCGGGTGTCCGCAGCCACGCCGCCTGCAGTCCGTGACGTGGAGGCAGCGGGGAACGTGGGGGCACCGGCCGATTCTAGGTGCCCCGGTGACGACGCCCCGGATTCCAGTCGCCGGGCGACTGCGACCAGGGACACTGAGGCTCGTCCACGGCGATGGCTGACCGGGTCGCGATACTGGGGGACGTGAGAGTCACCGGGCAGGACGTGCAGCGTGCAGCGGATCGCATCGCCGGGCGGGTCAGGCGGACGCCGCTGTGGCGACCCGGTGCGGAACCGCTGTGGCTCAAGTGCGAGTTCCTCCAGCACTGCGGAGTGTTCAAGACGCGTGGTGCCTTCAATCGCCAGCTGGCCGGCCTCGAGTCCGGTGAGATCACCGACGCGGGCATCGTCGTGGCGTCCGGTGGCAACGCGGGGCTGGCGCAGGCCTTCGCGGCCCGCGCGCTCGGTGTCCGCGCCACCGTCTTCGTGCCCGAGTCCGCGCCGCGGGTCAAGGTCGCCCGCATCGAGGGGTACGGGGCCCAGGTGCGCAGGGCGGGGACCGAGTTCGCCGAGGCGCACCAGGCGGCGGTCGGGTTCGCCGAGGACACCGGCGCGGTGCTGGCGCACGCGTACGACCAGGTGGACGTGGTGGCCGGGGCCGGCACGCTCGCCGAGGAGATCCTGCAGGACGAGCCCTCCATCGACACGATCGTCGTCGCGGTCGGCGGTGGCGGGCTCTTCGCGGGC
>NZ_DAMDLR010000103.1:0-7325 GCF_032084975.1 Aeromicrobium sp. | reverse complement strand
ACCCGGCCCAGCCAGGTGGCGGGCATCAGGCTGGCGACGCCGAACCCGGCGAGCGAGAACGGCGCCCGCGGGACGTGCAGCATCGGCTGCAGGAACTCGGGCGCGATCCGGTCGAAGCGCCTGGCCAGCGGGCCGAAGATCCGGCGGTACGCGGCACCCGACTCCCCGAGGTTCGCGGCCGTCCGCTCGACGTCGCGCCAGACCGCGGCCCCGCGGCCCCCGTCGAGCGGGTGCGCGTACTGGACCTCGGGCCAGCGCCACGTCAGACCGTCGCGGGACAGGTCGAACGCGCGGCTGAAGGCGGTGTCGACGGCCAGCGGGTGGAAACCGGAGCACTCGTCGTGCAGGACCCCGTCGACCGTGTAGTGCCCGCTGCGGGTGCCACCGCCGATCTCGTCGGCCGCCTCAAGGACCTGCACCTCGACCCCGGCCCGCGCGAGGGTGAGGGCGGCAGCGAGCCCGTTCGGGCCGCTGCCGACCACCACCGCTGTCGTCACGTCGTCACCTTCTCCTCACCAGCCAGCTCGCCCGCCGGACGGTAGCCGGGCTGCTGCCACGTCACGGTGTGCTTGACGCCGTTCGGGATCCATGGTTGCTCACTGACAGCATCTCGCACGTCGTACCAGCCGCGCTCGACGACGCCCAGCGCCGCGTCGATCACCTTGTACTGGACCTGTCGCCGGTGGATCGGCTGTGACTCCGTGAACGTCGTGACGAACTCGCCGGGCTCGAAGTGGCAGCGCTCCTGCACGGCCGCGATCGTGCGCTCGTCGAACAGGTGCCCGTCGCCGAACTGCCAGCCCAGCAGGACGGTGCACACGACCTCGCCCTCGCGCATGCGGTAGTTCTCGAGCTTGTCGAGGTGCCGCTGCATCAGGGCGAGCTGCGCACGGCCGTGGCTGTGCATGCTGCGGAACGCCACGCACTTCTGCAGGAAGACCTCGGCCACGTCGTACCCGTAGACCGCCGCCAGCTGCTCGCGCTGGATCCTCATGCCCTTCACGAGTCCCGCGTCCAGCTTGTCCTCGGCGCCGTTCATCCGGAACGCCATCGTGCCCGACGCCCAGTTGCCGGCGTACTGGCGCATGGAGATCAGGAACGAGACCCACTCGGGCTTGAGGTTGCCCAGGATCGGCCCGGTCAGGAAGCCGACCAGGACGGCGACCAGGAGCCACATGCTCGAGAAGTCGCCGACGCCGTACCCGTCGCCGGCCATGAAGCCGCCGAACAGGAAGGGCGTGACGAAGATGAAGAAGATGTTCCACTCGAGCGGCACCGCGAGCGGGTACGTCGAGTAGATGAACAGGTGGAACGCCATCATGCCGGCGATCGCGAGCCACGTGATCGTCCCGTTCGTCGAGAACAGCAGCACGAGCGGCAGGACCAGCTCGACGACCGTGCCACCGACGTGCGCCCACGTGAACGCCATCTTGGTCGGCATGAGGTCGCCGTTCTCGACGTCGCGGTAGAGCGTGCGCTTGAACTTCGTCGAGGTCAGCCACGGGGTGTTGCTCATCATGGCCTGCACGACGAACGTCAGGTGGTGGCCGAACTTGGAGACGCCGGCGCCGAGCCAGATCGTGACCATCGCGATCTTGGCGACCAGGATCATGTCCACGTGCGACGAGAGCGTCGCGAACGCCAGCAGGCACAGGGCGTACTGCTCGGGCCGCGAGGCCAGGAACACGACCTTGTCGCGGAACGCCATGACCACCAGGCCGACGAAGTACGCGAGGAGCGGCCACGCGACGATCAGGCCCGCCTCGGAGTACGCGGCCTCCGTCTGCTGACCGGGCATCACGAGCGCCACGAGCAGCATCGCGACGAGACCGAGGTACAGGCCCACGTCGAAGGCGGTGCGGCCCGAGCCCGAGGTGCCCGGGACCTTGTCGCCGTACGGCGGGCAGCGCAGCGTGCCGACCTTCGTCCAGTACTTCCAGCCGCCGGTGAACGGACCGAACTTGAACGACAGCGGACCCCACGACGCCGCGTGGCCCGTGATCTCCCACAGCACGATCCAGACCATCAGCTTCTGGTAGACGATCAGCTCCTGCCACCAGCCGCCGAGGTCGAACAGGCCCAGGCCGGGGGTCGTCAGGCCGACGACGAGCCAGCCGCCGGCGATGAAGACGATGGTCTTGACGATGTAGAGCGCGTGCATCTGCTTGGGCCCGCCGAAGCCGTAGTCGGCCCAGTGCAGGGCGAGCATCCTCATCCGGTCCATGACCGGCATCTGCTCGAACTCCTCCGGGGCGACCGGTGGCATGTCCGCTGTCGTGAATCCCATGAACCTCGACCTTTCTCGATGTGTCAGGCGCTGCGCACGAGTCGGCGCAGAGTGGGCTTGTCGATCTTTCCGACCGGGTTCTTCGGCAGCTCCTCGACGATGTCGACCGCTGCCGGGACCTTGACGCGGGTGAGCTCGCGGCCGCAGTACGCCAGGACGTCCTCCTGCGTGAGCATCGCGCCGGGATACGTGACGACGAACGCGACCGGGACCTCGCCCAGGACGTCGTCGGACCGGCCGACCACCGCCACCTCGAGGACGCCCTCGATCTGGGCGATCGTGTTCTCGATCTCCTTGGGGTACAGGTTCTCCCCGCCGCGGATGATCATGTCCTTGATGCGGTCGACCAGCTGCAGGTAGCCGTCCTCGTCGAGGCGGCCGACGTCGCCGGTGTGCAGCCACCCGTCGACGATCGTCCCGGCGGTCGCCTCGGGCTTGTTCAGGTACCCCTGCATGACCGTCGGCCCGCTGATCAGCACCTCGCCGACCTCGCCCGGCGGCAGGTGCTCGCCACCTGGTCCGCCGATGGCGATCCGCTGACCGGGCAGCGCGGGCCCGACGGTGCCCAGCTTGCGCACGGCGTCGCGCCCCACCGGGTTGCAGGCGGAGGCGCAGGTCCCCTCGGTCAGGCCGTAGCCCTCGACCATGACGAAGCCGAACCGTTCCTCGCACGCCGTCAGCAGCTCCTGCGAGACCGGCGCGGCACCGCACACCACGAAGCGCAGCGACGACGTGTCGGGCTGGACCTCCCGCGGCAGGGACGCCAGCAGCGCGTAGATCGTCGGGACCGCGGAGAAGTAGGTGGGCCGGATGCGCTCGACCTCGCCGAAGAAGGTCTGTGGGCTGAATCGGCCGATGATCGTCAGCCGGCCACCGACGCGCAGCGGCGCCAGCAGCGAGACCATCACGGCGTTCACGTGGAACAAGGGCAGGATCAGCATGCAGTGGTCCCGGTCGTCCAGCTCCATGTGGTTCGCCATCGTCGACGACATCGCCTCGACGTTGGCGTGGCTGAGCATGACGCCCTTCGGACGTCCCGTCGAACCGCTCGTGTAGACCAGCAGCGCGATGTCGTCGGGTGCGTTCACGACCGGGGCGACGCCCGTGGGAGGTGCCGCGGCGAGGGAGGCCACGGTGACGGGGCGGGCGCCGCCGGTCGGTGAGTCGTCGTCCTCGACGACGATCAGGCGGGCCCCCGAGTCGCTCACCTGGTGGGTCGCCTCCACGTCGGTGAAGGCGGGGTTCACGGGAGTCGCGGTGCCGCCGAGGCGCCAGGCGGCGAACAGGCAGACCACGAGCTCCACCCGGTTCGCCAGCATGATCGCCAGGACGTCGCCGCGACCGAAGCCCTCGGCGGCGAGGCGCCCGGCGACGGCGCCGGCGCGCTCGTCCAGCTCCGTGTAGGTCAGCGACGTGCGGTCGTCGGCCACGGCCGGGGCGTCGCCGTGTCGCTCCGCCAGGACGTGGCTGAGATACGTCAGGGTCATCGGGTCGTCCTCCGCTGCCGAATGTGTGATGTGGGCCACACCTCGGACCGTAGGCCAGTGAGCGGTGCCCAATGCACCTGCGTTCGAGCAGAACTTTCGCCGCAAAACTGTGCGTTCACGACAAATCCGTACCGAACCGATGGCTCTCTTGTCAGCCATGCACAAGTTGGCCGCAGGCCTTGTCAACCATGCCCATGACAGGAGGACACTCGTCCCATGAGCGCCGTGACGTGGTGGGGTCACTCCTTCACCACGGTCGAGATGTCCGGGACCTTCGTCGTCACCGACCCGCTGATGCCGCGACGCCTGTTCCACCTGCGCCGACTGGCGCCCGTCCCGCCCCCGCGGGCGACGCGGGCGGACCTGGTCCTGGTCTCCCACCTGCACCACGACCACCTGCACGTGCCGACGCTGCGCCGGTTCGACGATGCCGTGCCGATCGTCGTCCCCCGCGGCGCGGTACGCGCCGTCGGAGCCCTGCAGCGCCTGCAGGCGATCGAGGTGGGGCCCGGTGACCGGCTGACCGTGGCCGGCGTCGAGATCGAGGTGCTGCCGGCACGGCACGACGGCCGACGGGACAAGCGCCCCGGGGCGGCCACGTCGGAGTCACTGGGCTTCCGCTTCCGGCGACGCGACATGACCTGCTGGTTCCCCGGGGACACGGGTCCGATGGACTTCTCCGGCATCGACCCCGTCGACCTGGGCCTCGTCCCGGTCGGCGGCTGGGGACCCTCCCTGGGAGACGGACACCTCGATCCCGAGCAGGCGCTCGAGGCCGTCCGCGCCGTCGGCGCGCGGTGGATCGTCCCGGTCCACCACGGCACCTACTGGCCCGCGGTCCTGCGGACCAGCGGTCCTGCCTTCGAGCACTGGTTCACCTCCCCCGCCCCTCGCTTCCTCGAGGCGGCACGAGCCGCGGGAGTGGCGGAGGGCGTGGTCGTCCCGGCGATCGGTGTCCGCACGAGCCTGCCGCGTGCAACGATGACGTCGTGAACGCGGCCGCAGGTCGCGGTTGGGCCTCGTCGGTCGACCCGGACCGCTCGTGGTGGCCGCGGACTGCCGACATCCTGCAAGCGGCCTGGACCGTCACGGTCACCGCCGTTGCGGTGACGTGCGGCCTCCTGGCCGTCGGCGTGAGCGTCAGCGACGAGCCTGTCCTCGTCCTCGTGGTCTTCGTGGCCATGTTCGTGCTCGACGTGGTGGTCGCCAGCCCGCTGCGCCGGCTCGCGTCGCACGGCAGCGTCCTGCTGGCGCTCGTCCTGGGCTTCGGCGCGCAGGTGTTCGTCCTGGGCACGGCGATCGGCCTCGCGGTCGGCGACGAGCTCCCCTTCCGCGACGTCCTGGTCGTTCTTCTGGTGACCGCGACGGTGCTGGCCGTGGGCCGATGGTTCTCGGGCGCGACGGACAGCGGCTACGTCGTCGGCGCCGCCACCGCGCGGGCCTCCCGCGCCCTGCGCCGGACGAAGCCCGCCGACCGTCCCCGCGGGACGCTCGTCGTCCAGCTCGACGGCGTCGCCCTGCCGGTGCTGCGCCGCGCGATCGCCGGCGGCCAGGCCCCCAACATCGCGCGGTGGGTCGACTCCAGCCACACCCTCACCGGGTGGTGGGCCACGATCCCGTGCACGACCCCGGCCAGCATGGCCGGGTTCCTGCACGACAGCGACATCGTGCCGGCGTTCCGGTGGTGGGACCGTCGTGCCGGGCGCCTGCTCGCCGCCGGCAACCCGGCCGACTCCCAGCTCGTCGAGGGACGGTTCCAGCCGGGGTCCGGCCTGCTGGCCGGCGGCGCGGCCGTGAGCACGACCTACACGGGCGAGGCCGACCGCAGCTACCTGACCATCAGCCGGGCGACGCGAGCGCGCGACCTGGGCGCCGGATCGACGTACCTCGCGTTCTTCATCCGGCCGTTCCTGCTGCCCGGCGCGCTGGTGATGACGGTGGGCGAGGTCCTCAAGGAGCTGCACCAGGGTCATCGTCAACGGGTCAGGGACGTCCGCCCGCGGATCCCACGTCGTGGCAGCTACGTCGCGCTGCGAGGGCTGACGAACGTCCTGCTGCGCAAGCTCAACCTGTCGCTGGTCGCCGAGGAGATGTCCCGGGGAACGCCGATCGTCTTCGTGGACTTCGTCGACTACGACGAGATCGCGCACCACGCCGGTCCCGAGCGGCCTGAGGCGATGCGCGCCATCGAGGGCCTCGATGGCGTCCTCGCCGCGCTCGAGGACGTCGCCCGCTCGGTCACCACGCGGTACGACCTCGTCATCGTCTCCGACCACGGCCAGAGCCTGGGGACGCCCTTCGCGGACCTCGCGGGTCGCTCCTTCCCCGAGCACGTCGCGGACCTCATGCGGTCGGGCGGCGGGGACGCCTCACTGCTCACGACCGCCGAGGGCGGCGAGGAGCGGGCACGCGCCAACGCCCTGCTCGGGACCGTCGCCGGCCAGCGCACGACGAGCCAGCCGGAGCGCATCGTCGCGGACTCGCCCGACCCCGAGGTGGTGGTCACCGGGGGCGGCAACCTCGGGATGATCTGGTTCCCGCGCCTGTCGCGACGGCCCACGCTGGCGCAGATCGAGGAGCGCTGGCCGCAGCTCGTCGGCGGACTGCTCGCCGAGCCGACGGTCGGGCTCGTCCTGGCGACCGACGAGGACGGACGCCCCGTCGTCCTCGGTCGCGACGGCGGACGGCTCCGCGCCGACGGCTCGCTCACCGGGACCGACCCGCTCGGACCGTACCCCTCGCGCACGGCGGCCGATCTGTCACGCCTGCAGGCTCTGCCGGACTCCGGGGACCTGGTGGTGATCTCGACGGTCGACTCCCTCGGCCAGATCCATGCCTTCGAGGGTCAGGTCGGGTCGCACGGTGGGATCGGAGGTCCCCAGAACGAGGCCGTCCTGATCCACCCGCGCGAGTGGGACATCGACCCGGGCCTGGCCGAGGTGGTACCGGAGTTGGGCACGACACCGGTGCTGGTCGGGGCGTGGACGGTCCACCGGCAGCTGCGCACGTGGAGGGAGCAGGCCCGTGGATGACCCGATCGCCCGCCTGGAGCGCTGGACGGCGCACGGCGGCACCTGCCGACTGGTGGAGCTGGGGCCCGATCAGGCGCAGGTCGTGCTGTGCCGCTGCGACGGCGGCGAGGAGGTCGAGCGGTTCACCACCGTGGACCCGGCCGTGGCGGCGTGGGTCCGCGCGAACGAGACCTGACTCAGAAGGCGGCGCGGACGGCGCCGACAGGACGACCGGCGCCCAGCACCGCGCGCTCACGCAGCGACTCGACGGACGCCTGGTCGACGTCATCGCCCGTGAGGGCTCCCAGCTCGGTGAGCGCCCGGACCAGGACCGGAGCCAGAGGACGCTCGGCGCCGTCCAGCACCTTGAACGCGACCGCGCGACCGTCGGGCAGGCCGGCGGCGAAGATCCCGTCGGCGCCGTCCTTCGCGACCAAGCCCGGCACCGCGCGCATGAGGGTCGTGGTGGGGCGCTGCCCACCGGCGACCATGTCGGGATGGGTCGCCATGGCGCGGGCGACGCGCGCCTGCGGCGACTCC
>NZ_DAMDLR010000102.1:0-7616 GCF_032084975.1 Aeromicrobium sp. | reverse complement strand
CGCACGCCATGACGTCGTAGGGGCCCGCCGTCACGGGCAGGCCCTCGGGCAGGTCGAGCAGCAGCGCTCCGCCGCGCGAGAGAGAGAAGACCCGGCGCGGCGCGGCGGGCTCGGGCAGCAGGTGCCGCCACCGCTCGACGCCGCACGCGGCGATCGCGTCGTCGACGTAGGTGCGCGTCCGCACGTCCAGGAAGGGCAGGGAGGCATCGGAGGCGTCGACCGAGATCTCGCCGGTCAGGCGCTGCAGGACCGCGTCGATGCAGTAGCCCGCGACCGCCGATCCCTCGAGCACCTCGGGCTCGTGCTCGTCGAGGTGCGCCAGCAGGGCCGCGTGGGAGCCGGGGAAGACCCCCGACCCGGTGAGCGCGTGGACCCGGTCCAGCACCCCCTCGGTGCGCCAGCGCTCGACGCGGTCCGCCGCGCGGCCGTCCATCCACGAGATGGCGCGGCGGGTCGCGTTCCCACTCTCGTCGCGCAGCCACAGCCCGTCGCCCTGCCCGGTCAGCGCGATCGCGTCGAGCGGCTCATCGAGGTCCCTCGTGACCTCGAGGGCCACCGAGACGACCGACGCCAGCACCGCGTCGAGGTCCTGCTCGACCACGCCGCCCGGGCCGCGCAGCAGCTCGGACGGCCGGCTCGCCGACCGCACGCTGCGACCGTCACGACCGATCAGCGCGGCCTTCGTGACCGACGTGCCGATGTCGACGCCGAGGATCATCCCCCGAGCACCTCGGGATTGCAGACGTGGCGCAGCACCTCGCCCTTCAGGTACGCCGCGACCTCGCCGGCGATGATCGTGGCGGCGCGCTCGGCCGTCTGGCGCGTGGCACCGGCCAGGTGCGGCGAGAGCACGACGTTGGGCGCCGAGAGCAGCGGCCAGTCCGCCGGCGGCGGCTCGATGTCGTAGACGTCCAGGCCGAGCCCGCGCAGGTGACCGGACTCCAGCAGCTCGGGCAGGGGCGCGTAGTCGAGCAGTCCGCCGCGCGCCGTGTTGACCAGCACCGACCCGGGACGCATCGCGCGCAGCCGCGCCTCGTCCAGGATGTGCCGCGTCTCGTCGGTCAGTCGCGCGTGCAGGCTGACGATCCCGCTGCGGGCGATGAGCTCGTCGAGCCCGACCAGCTCGACGCCGGGAGTCGCCGTCGCGTAGGGGTCGTACGCGATCACGGTGGCGCCGAAGGCCTGCAGGATCCGGGCGACGATCGTGCTGATCGCGCCGAGGCCGATGAGCCCGACCGTCTCACCGTCGAGCTCGCCGCCGGCCTCCTCCCACGAGTAGTAGTCGCCGCGCCACGTGCCCTGGGTCAGCTCGCCGTGGGCCGCCGGGATGCGGCGGCTGGCGGCCAGGATGAGGCCGATCGTGAACTCGGCGGCGGCCTGGGCGTTGCGGCCCGGCGCGTTGACGACGATGACGCCGGCCTTCGTGGCGGCATCGAGGTCGACGTTGACCGGTCCGCCACGGCTGACGCCGATCAGCTTCAGGTCGGGCGACGCCTCGATGATCGAGCGCGAGAACGGCGCGAGCTGGGTGACGGCGATCTCGACGCCCTGCAGCGCCTCGATCATCCCTTCGACCGTGCCGGAGGCCTCGTCCACGTTCTCGACCGGCCCGAAGGGCTCGTGCGGCCACGGCGAGCACGTCGTCCGGAAGTCCAGCGTCGCCGCGTCGCCCACGGCCGCCCGGATCGCGTCGGAGAACAGTTCCGGGCGGATGAAGCGGTCGCCGGCCGAGAGGATCGTGGTCAATGGGCTCACCTTTTCGTGGCGCGGAGCGACACACCCCGCCGGGATAACAAGATCGTTGTTATCTATATCACCGGGACTGTGACGATGTCACGCACGGTCCGTGACGTGCAGCGTCGTGTGCTCGGCCATCGTCTCGCGCATGGACTCGGGCACGTCGGGGGTGACGACCAGGTCGGTGAACTCGGACAGCTCCGCGAACCGGTGCAGCGAGCGCCGGCCCACCTTCGAGCCGTCGATCATCAGGACGCTGCGCTCGCCGGCGTCGATCATCGCGCGCTTCATGAGCACCAGCTCCTGCTCCTGGTGGTAGGCGCGGGTGTCGTCGATCGTGGAGGTGGACTGGAACGAGACGTCGACCGCGTACGTCGCCAGGCCCGATGCGTCGGGGACGCCGATGAACGAGTCGTGGGTGCGCGAGTACGCGCCGCCGAGCATGATCACCGAGATGTCGTCCTCCTCCATGAGGACCTCCAGCACCTGCCGGTAGTTCGTGATCACCGTCAGCGCGCCGACCGCCGGCAGCAGCCGCGCCAGGGCCAGGGCCGTGGTCGAGTCGTCGAGCAGCACCGACATGCCGGGCTCCACGAATCCCAGCGCCGTGCGGGCCAGCGCCTCCTTCGCCTCGACCTGGCGCTGCATGCGGAACTCCGAGCTCGACTCGAAGACGCCGGTGGGCAGTGCCGACACGCCGCCGTGGACGCGACGCAGCAGGCCACGACTGGCGAGGTCGTCCAGGTCGCGATGGATCGTCATGACGCTGACCCCGGCGTCCTCGACCAGCTCCGAGACGCTGGCGAATCCGTGCTCGACGACGCGATCGATGATCCGCCGCTGTCGCTGGGCACGCGATGGCCGCGGCTGTGCCTGTTCCGTCATGGACGTCCTCTCCCCCTCCGACGCAACACGCGGGTGTTGCGAGGTAACACTCGACTTGACACAGTTAACGTGTTAAATGTTACGGTCCCCGCATTCAGCGTGTGACACCTGTCACAAGTGATGGTATCGGCACGGCTTCGGCCCCACGCCCGGTTCGGAAAAGAGAGACACATGAAGACATCGAGCTTCCGCATGGCGGCCATCGCCGCAGCGGTGATGGCCCTGGGCACGTTGGCCGCCTGCGGGTCGGACGACAGCGCGGACGGCAAGGACGGCGACGCGGCGTCGGGGAAGATCGCGTTCCTGATGCCCGACCGCGCCTCGACCCGCTACGAGGAGCAGGACCGCCCGCTGTTCGAGAAGAAGGTCGGCGAGCTGTGCGAGGACTGCGAGGTCCTCTACCAGAACGCGGACGGCGACCCCAACAAGCAGCAGCAGCAGGCGAACTCCGCCATCGCGCAGGGCGTCGACGCGCTCGTGCTCGACGCCGTCGACACCAAGGCCGCGGCGACGATCGTCTCCAACGCGCAGGCGCAGGACATCCCGGTCATCACCTACGACCGCCCGATCACGACCAAGCCGGCGGACTTCTACGTCTCGTTCGACAACGAGGGCATCGGCACGATGATCGCCGAGTCGCTCGTCGAGAAGCTCGACGCCGACGGCGCCGAGGGCGGCCTGCTCATGGTCTACGGATCGCCGACCGACGACGCCGCCCAGCTCATCAAGAAGGGCATGAAGGCCGGCGTCGAGGGCAGCAAGTACGAGATCCTCGCCGAGTACGACACGCCGGAGTGGAACCCGCAGAAGGCCCAGGACTGGGTCTCGGGCCAGGTCACCAAGTTCCGCGACGACATCGCGGGCGCGGTCGCGGCCAACGACGGCACCGGCGGCGGCACCGTCGCGGCGCTCAAGGCCGCGGGCATCGACCCGGTCCCGCCGGTCACCGGCAACGACGCCGAGGTCGCCGCGATCCAGCGCATCATCGCCGGTGAGCAGTACAACACGATCTCCAAGCCCATCAGCATCGTCGCCAGCGCCGCCGCCGAGGCCGCCGTCGCGTTCCTGCAGGGCGAGGAGCCGAAGGCCGACACCGAGCTGTTCGACACCCCGTCGCAGCTGTTCACGCCCGAGGTCGTCACGGCCGAGAACGTGAAGAAGGTCATCTTCGACAGCGGCATCTACACCGCCGACCAGGTGTGCACCGGCGCCTACGCCGCCGGCTGCAAGAAGCTCGGCATCAACTGATCACGCTCGGCCGGTCCCCGCGAGTGCGGGGACCGGCCGTAGTCGATCCACAGGGAGAGACATGAACCAAGCCACCGAGGCGCCCGGGGCACCCATCCTGCGCCTGCGATCCATCAGCAAGAACTTCGGCGCCGTCGCCGCGCTCACCGACGTCGACCTCGACGTCCACGCGGGCGAGGTCGTGGCCGTCGTCGGCGACAACGGCGCCGGCAAGTCGACCCTCGTCAAGGTCCTGTCGGGCGTGCACCACGCCTCGGCCGGGACGCTGGAGTTCGACGGCCGTGAGGTCACCATCACGAGCCCCCAGGCCGCGATCGACCTCGGCATCGCGACGGTCTTCCAGGACCTCGCCCTGTGCGACAACCTCGACGTGGTCGCGAACCTCTTCCTCAACAGCGAGATCTCGCCGCTGCGCCTCGACGAGGTCCAGATGGAGGTCCGCTCGTGGGAGCTGCTGCGCCAGCTGGCCGCGAAGATCCCGTCGGTCCGCATCCCGATCGCCTCGCTGTCGGGCGGCCAGCGCCAGACCGTCGCGATCGCGCGGTCGCTGCTGCTGGACCCGAAGCTGATCATCCTCGACGAGCCGACCGCAGCGCTGGGCGTCGCGCAGACCGCCGAGGTCCTCAACCTCGTCGAGCGCCTGCGTGAGAACGGCCTCGCCGTGATCATGATCAGCCACAACATGGAGGACGTCCGCGCCGTCGCCGACCGCGTCGCCGTCCTGCGCCTCGGCCGCAACAACGGCGTCTTCGACGCCCGCGACGTCACCACCGAGGAGCTCGTCGCGGCCATCACCGGTGCCACCGACAACGCCGTGACGCGCCGTGCCGACCGTTCCACCTCGACCGAGCAGGAGACCCGATGAGCACCCCGGACGGCCTGAACCCCGTTGCCGCCGACCTGCAGGACGAGCGACTGCGCACGAGTGAGGGCCTCGGCGGCCTGCTGCGATCGGTGGGCGAGCGCATCCGTGGTGGCGACCTCGGCATCCTGCCCGTCATCGTCGGCCTCGTCGTGATCTGGACCGTGTTCCAGTCGCTGAACTCGTCGTTCCTGTCCAGCGCGAACCTCGGCAACCTGCTGATGGAGTCGGCCGCGGTCGGCGTCATCGCGCTGGGCATCGTCTGCGTCCTGCTGGTCGGCGAGATCGACCTGTCCGTCGGCTCGGTCAGCGGCCTGTCGGCGGCGATCCTGGGCGTCGCGTTCGTCCAGCACGAGTGGCCCGTGTGGGTCGCCGTGCTCGGCTCGCTCGCGGCCGGCGCGGCCATCGGCTTCGTCTACTCGATCGTCTACACGAAGTTCGGCGTCCCGTCGTTCGTCATCTCCCTGGCCGGCCTGCTCGGCTTCCTGGGCCTGCAGCTCAAGGTCCTCGGCCCGAGCGGCACGATCAACCTGCCGTTCGACTCGCCGATCGTGAAGCTCGGCCAGCTGTGGTTCGTCCCGGCGACGCTGTCGTACGTGCTCGTCGTGGTGGCGGCCGCCGCGTTCTTCCTGGCCCGGTTCCGTCGTGCGCAGACCCGCTCCGCGGCCGGCCTGTCCTCGACCCCGGTCAGCCACCTGGCGCTGCAGGCCGTCGCGCTGCTCGCGGTGCTGCTCGGCGCGGTCTGGTACATGAACCAGGCCCGCGGCATCGGCTGGATGTTCGTGCTGTTCGTCGGCCTCGTGCTGTGCCTGCACTACGCGCTCACGCGCACCCGCTGGGGCCGCTCGGTGTTCGCCGTCGGCGGCAACGAGGAGGCAGCACGGCGGGCCGGCGTCAACGTCAACCGCGTCTACATGAGCGTCTTCATGCTGGGCTCGACGCTCGCCGCCCTCGGCGGCGTGCTGGCCGCGGGTCGCCTCGCGGCCGCGGCGCAGAGCAGCGGCACCGGAGACGTGAACCTCAACGCGATTGCCGCCGCCGTCATCGGCGGGACGAGCCTGTTCGGTGGTCGCGGCTCCGCGTTCGCCGCGCTGCTGGGCATCCTGGTGATCCAGTCGATCTCCAGCGGCCTGACGCTGGTCAACCTCGACTCGTCGTGGCGCTTCATGGTCACCGGCGGCGTCCTGCTGCTGGCCGTCATCCTCGACTCCGTCGCGCGACGCTCGCGCGTGAGTCACGGCAGGGCCTAGCGCCTGCCCGGCGGGCGGATCCCTCGGCCTCCGAAGGATCCGTCCGTGTCCCCCCGAGCCCCACGGCCGCGTGCCCGTCCCCCGAACGGCACGCGGCCGTGGTCGTGGTGGGATCTGGAAGGCTGGAAACGTGAGTTCGATGACGCGCGCGAGGGCCTCGGTCGTGGGCCCTGCCCTCGTGGTGGGAGCCGGCACCGTGGCACTCCTCTGCGCCCTCGTGAGTATCGCCGTGTGGTCCGCGGACGGACAGATCGCGGACGAGCGCGCGATGCGCACGGTCACGATCGGGCGCGAGGCCGAGCTGACGGTGCTGTCCGTGCTCGGCCGGGTGCCGATGTGGACGGTGGTCGTCGTGGCCGTCGTCGGGCTGCTGCTGGCCGTGCGCCGTCACGACGCCCGCGCGGCACTGGGCGCCGGCGTGGTGGTCCTCGGCGCGAACGCGACCACCCAGCTGACGAAGCACTCGCTGCTCGAGCGTTCCGACTTCGGCCTGGGAGTCCACAACTCCCTGCCCAGCGGCCACGTGACGCTCGTGGTCTCGGCCGTCGCCGCCCTGCTCATCGTGGCGCCGCCAGCAGCACGCGCGGTCGTGGCGGGTCTCGGCGCGTTCGCCGCCGGGCTGACCGGGCTGTCCACGATCGTCGCGGGTTGGCACCGGCCCGCGGACGTCGTCGCGGCGCTGCTCGTCGTGATGGCATGGTGCGCCGTCGGGGTGGTGATCCACGGTGGGCGGCGAGGCCGAGGGACACGGGGGACCCTCACGCTGGCCCTCGGCGGTGCTCTCGCCTCGCTCGTGGCGATCGTGCTGATCGGCGTCCGCCCCGTGGACGGGCGCATGGACGGCTTCCTCGACGCCGGGCTCGTGCTGGGCACCGTGGCGCTGGCGTCCGCGATCGCCATGTGGGTCATGGCGTGGCTCTGCCCGCGGGGGACCGTGCGTCAGCCGTAGGTGTCGCGCGGGCCGCGGCCCTTGACCGATCGCCGGCCCTTCTTCCAGCTGGGCGCCTGCGGTCCACGCACATCGATGCGCAGGACCTGGCCGTCGCCCAGCTCCTGGTTGAGCTTCGCCACCAGCCGCGGCGCGAGCATCTTCAGCTCCTTGGCCCACGCCGTCGACGAGGTCTCCAGGTACACGACGCCGTCGGTGAAGTGATCGACCTGGCAGTGCTGGGCGACCTCGGGACCGACGATCGAGGCCCAGTCGGAGAACACGCGCGACGCCGCGAGCCGTTCCTCCCAGCCCTGGTGCTGGACCATCTCGCCCAGCACGTCGCCCAGCGCGACCGCGTCCTCACGACCGGGACGACGCGCGGGACCGCGGCGCTTGATCGGTCGCCGCGTGGTCCGGCCGGAGGCCGGCGTGCCCGTGCGGTACGCGTCGGCGATCTCGCGGGCCAGCCGCAGGACGTCGTCCGGCTCGTCAGCCACGGGGCGTCACCACCGCGCCGGCCACGTCGAAGGACTGGCCCACCAGCTCGGCGGGCACGTCCCCCTCGACGGCGGCCGTGACCAGGACCTGCTCCGCGGAGGCGACCCGCGCCGCCAGCCGCGACCGCCGGTGACTGTCCAGCTCGGCGAACACGTCGTCGAGGATGAGGATCGGGTCATCGCCGTCATCGCGGAGCAGGGCGAAG
>NZ_DAMDLR010000101.1:0-7691 GCF_032084975.1 Aeromicrobium sp. | reverse complement strand
TCCACCGCACCGCCGGCACCGACACCCACCACCACACCGACGCCCACGAACGCCTGGCCGAACTCGAAGACTGAGGGGGCGGGTCAGCGGAGCCAGCGGCGTCGCGACTCGACCGCCTGCTGCCACGTGGCGTTGTGCCACGTCAGCAGCAATCGCTGCCGCGTCCCGCGCGGCGCGCGTGCAGCACGAACGACGAAGCGGTTCCCGGATCGGTCGAGCTCGGTGGCCAAGTCGGTCGGCGCGTCGTCGCCCGGGTGCCAGGCCTGCCAGCGCAGCACGATGTCAGCGGGATCGCCGTCGCCGTGGACGGTGACCTCGGCGATGCGTCCGCGCACCCGGGCCGTCACCTGGCGCAGGTGCACCCGTGACGCCTTGCGGCGAAGTGCTTCGCGCGCCACCTCTGCCCAGTCGGCGAGGAAGCCCTCGTGGCCGTGGGCGATGGCCCCCGCGCGGGCGCGGGGTCGCATCGCCTCGAGGCGTTCGCGGTCAGCCAGCAGCTCGAGGGTGGCATGGGCGAGCCGCGCCGCGTCCCCGGCGGGCACCAGGATCCCGTCCACTCCCGAGTTGATCTGCTCGGCCGGACCGTACGGCACGTCGAACGCCAGCACCGGGCACTCGCGCATCCGCGCCTCGAGGATGAACAGGCCGTAGCCCTCGAACCGGCTGGTCAACCACGCGAGGTCGGCCTCCCAGAGCCGTTCGGCCGCGTCGGACACGTGTCCGTGGAAGACGACGCGGTCGGCGACACCGCGCTCGCGGGCTCGGGCACGCAGGCGCTCCTCCTCGTCGCCGTCGCCGTAGATCTCGAGGGTCGCAGTCGGATGGCGCGGTGCCACGAGCGCGAAAGCATCGATGGCGCGGTCGAGCTGCTTCTGCGGGTGCAGACGGGCGATCACGACGATGCGGCCGGGCACTCGAACAGGAGCCGGGCTCGGCACGTCCACCGCCTCCACCGGGTTGGCGACGACGTGGAGCTGGGGAAGGTCTCCGAACCGCAGTCTCAGGTCGCGACGCTGCCGCTCGGTCAAGGTGTTGAGGGCGTCCAGGCGGTCCAGGTGCTCCAGCGACGAGGCGTACGACGGCTCGAATGCGGAGTCCCAGCGGCGCTCACCGCGCAGGTGGGGGTTGTGCATCTGGTGCATCAGCACGATCCGAGGATCGTCGAGCAGGCCCAGCTCCTCCGCGACGTACCGGCTGTCGCTGACCAGGAACACAGGTCCGTCGGCAGGCACCAGCTGTCGCGTCCACCACCGCCACAGGTCGCCGAGCCCGTCCCCGGCCATGACGGTGCGCCCGTCGTGGTCGAGCACCCGGGTGTCGCCCTCCATCACGTCCGCGGGGGTGAACGCGTAGGTGCTGCCGTCGGGACGCAGGTACTCCCAGGTCGTCTCGGTGCCGTCCGCGTCCAGGTGTCGCACGCGCCAGACGTACCCGTCCTCGACGTCCTCGATGATGTCGTGCACCTCGAGCGCCGACTCGTAGGCGCTCCCCGTCGACGGGGGAAGGGCCGTCGCCGGGTCGGTGATCTCCGGCAGCGCCGACAGGTCGCGCTCGCGCAGGTCCTCGTGCAGGTTGACCATCCGGCTGTCCGGGACCAGGAGCCCCTCGGCGAGCAGCCCCGCGCGGATCGGCTCGTACGACGGCACCGGGTTGTAGGTGACGATCGGCAGGTCGACGCCCGCGGCGAGGAAGAGCCGATGGCGCAGCAGCACCATGCGGGTCTGACCACCGGCGCCCAACCGCACGTTCCCGACGACCGAGAACCAGGTGCCGCTGGGGAACCTCGCGTCCGGCGCGCCCGGGGCAGCAGCAGATGGCGACACGCGGCGAGCGTATAGCATCGACGCCGTCCGGGATGTTCGGCGAAGGTGTGGGTGACATGGGCAGGCTGCGGTCGCTCGCGCGGCGCGTGCGGGACCTCGCAACGGGTCCGGCGACGCCCACCGACGAGTTCGTGCGCGCCTTCGCGCCGCTCGTGCGCAAGCTGCCGAAGGACGTCGACGGCTCCACCGAGGCGCGGCTGCGCGAGCTGCTGCCCCAGATGCTCGACGGGGTCGACCGCACCGAGCTCGTGCACCGGCTGCCGTCGTGGGCCAAGGTCGCCCTGCACCACCTCGAGAGGGACGACCTCGACGCCCTGCACGCGGCGATCAACCGGCTGCTGCTGGACGTGCGCCACCACCGTGCGGGCCTGCACGAGGGTGAGCCCGTCGTGCACCTGCCCGGCTGGGACGATCCGTCCATTCCCCGCGAAGCCTTCGTGCTGGCGGACTCCGAGACGCGGTTCTCCGGCGAGGTGGTCCGGTCGCGCGTCGACGGCGACCGCTTCGAGGCCGTCATCCGCGCCGGGTTCGCCCACATCGATGCCGACGGCGCGGTTCCCGACCTGACCGTGCTGACGCCCGGGGTCACCGCCACCTGGGTCGGCGAGACGTCGGGACACCGGGGTGGGCCGGCCCAGTGGCGCGAGACCTACGATCGCAGCACCTGGTCGATCGACCTGCCCCTGGCGCGGCTGGGTCCCGAGCAGGCCGTCGAGATCGAGCTCGAGGTCAGCCTCGCGGGGCGTACGGTCACCGGACGCCTCGACCTGGAGGCGCCCGCCGACCCGATCGGCCCCGCCGTCGACGCGATCTCGCTCGAGCGCGGCACGGTCGTCGTCCGGGGCCGAGGCCTGACGAGCGCCCCGTCGCTGCAGTCGGCCGCCGTCACCCTCGCCGCGACGGAGTTCGCCCAGCTCGGCTCCAGCTTCCGGGCGGTCTTCCCCGGCACTGTCGACCGCTGGGGACGCGGTGAGCACCCCCTGCCCGGCGGCGACTACGTCGTGGTGGATGACGGGCGTCCCGTCCCCCTCGCCGCCGAGATCGTCGGGTGGCCTGTGGACGTGGCCGACGGTTCCCTCGTGGGCCACACGACCGAGGTGGGCCTGCGCCTCATCAAGCCCCGCCGTCCCGACGAGAACACGATGTACGGTCAGCGCGACCTGCGCGAGGCCTACGCCGCACTCGAGACGGCCGTCGACCCGCGCGCCGTCCTGTTGCAGTGCTACTGGGCCGAGGTCGCGACCGACAGCCAGGCGGCGATCCACCGCGAGCTGCGGCGACGCGATCCGGGCCTGCGCCTCTACTGGGGGACCGTCGACCACTCGGTGCCGCTGCCCGAGGGAGCGAAGCGGCTCATCGCGGGCAGTCGCGAGTGGTACGCCGCCCTCGCCGGCTCCAGGTACATCGTGAAGAACACCGAGGTCGGCTCCTACACGCGGCTGCGCCCGGGACAGGTCTATCTGCAGACGTTCCACGGTCAGCCGTTCAAGCAGATGGGCCGCGCCGACTTCGCTCGGCGGATGGCGCCGTGGCGAGCCGAGTACGAGGCGACCGAGCGCCGGTCGGCATTCTGGAGCGTCGTCTCACTGCCCTACCCGGAGGCAGCCCAGTTCTACCGCGACGCCTACGACTGGGACGGGCCCGCTTTCGACCGAGGGCTCCCGCGGACCGACGGGCTGCTGGCCGACGACGCGGACGAGGTCCGGTGGGCGACCCGCCGCCGGCTCGGCATCCGTGACGACCAGACCGTCGTCCTGCACGCCACGACGTGGCGCGAGGACCTGTCCCGGGGGGACAACACCTCGGCCGACCCGGGCCTGCTCGACGTGCGCGCGCTGGCCCGGGACCTGGGCGACGACGTCGTCGTGCTGCAGCGCAGCCACCACTCGGTCGCCCGCTCGGACCAGCGCCACGGCAGCGGGGGAGGGGTCGTCGACGTCACGGACCATCCCGAGATCAACGATCTGGTGCTGGCGTCCGACGTCGCGATCCTGGACTACTCGTCGCTGCGGTTCGACTACGCGATCACGGGCAAGCCGATGATCTTCTTCGTGCCCGACCTCGACCGGTACGAGCAGGAGCTGCGCGGGTTCCTGTTCGACTTCGCCGGGTCGGCACCCGGCCCGATCGTGAGGGACGCCGCTGAGCTGCCGGGCCTCGTGCGTGACCTCTCGTGGGCGGCCGAGCGCGCCGAGGAGTACCTCGCGTTCAACGAGCGCTTCAACCGCTTCCACGACGGTCGAGCCGCCCAGCGGGTCGTCGACGGACTGATGGACTGGGACGCGTGAGGCTGCTCCGCAGGTCCGCCCCCGAGCCGGTGCTGAGCGTGATCGTGCCGGTCTACAACGTCCAGGAGTACCTGGCGCAGTGCCTGGACTCGATCCTGGCCGCGTCCGACGCGCCGCTCGAGGTGATCGTCGTGGATGACGGCTCGCCCGACCGCAGCGAGAGGATCGCGCGCAGGTACGCCCGACGCGACCCGCGTGTGAAGGTCGTGACGCGCCCGAACGGCGGCCTGAGCGCCGCGAGGATGACGGGTATCGAACACGCCACCGCGCCGTACCTGACCTTCGTCGACTCCGACGATCGCATCTGCGTCGAGTCGGTCGTGCTCGCGGTCGAGACCCTGGAGCGGACGGGGTCGGACTACGCACTGTTGCCGTACGCGCAGTTCCGGGACGCAGGTGGCTCCGAGCCCTCGCCACCGTGGGTCGCCGACCTCTACGCCAACGACGAGCGCGTACGCACCGTCGTCGCGCACGAGCATCCCGAGCTGCTGGCGCAGGCGACCGCCTGGTCGAAGGTCTACCGGCGCTCGTTCTGGGGCCGCGCGCAGCTCGGCTTCCGCGAGGGTGTCCTCTACGAGGACCAGGAGGTCACGGCGCGTGCCTTCGCCGCCGCCCACCACGTCGACCTGGTGAGCTCGTTCGCATACTCCTGGCGCATCCGTCCCGGCTCGATCACCCGGGAGGCCACGGAACGGTCGATCGGCGCCTTCTTCGAGGCGATCGCACTCAGCCTCGATGCTCTGACCGCGGTCCCCGGCGCCCGCGCTGCCCGTGCGTCCCAGGTGCTGTCGAACGACGTGCCGCGGTACCTGCGGACCCTCACGAAGGTGACCGACGAGGGCTACCGCGAGCGTCTGTTCCGTGGCGCGCTCGATCTGCTGGGCGAGCCGGATCTCCAGCTGGCGCAGGCGCCCGCCGAGGCGCGCGTCGTCTACGCCCTGCTGCGGGCCGGGCGTGCCCCGGACGTCCAGGTCTTCGTGGAGCGCGGCGGGTTCGACCTGCCCTCGCTGCGCTCGGACGAGGTCGACGGGCAGCCGGCCCTGGTCTTCCCGTTCGCCGGTGATCCCGACGTGCCGGACGACGCGCGCGTCCTGTCCGAGCGCCAGACGCCCCTGGACGCGACCGTACTTCGCGCGCGACTGGACGAAGACGGCCTGCGGCTCACGGTGGCGGCCTGGCTGCGCCATGTGGACGGCGGGCAGCCCACCTGCCGCGCGTGGCTGCGCGACATCACGGGCTGGGAGCGCGAGTTCACCGTCACGCCCGCGGAGGAGTTCATCGGGCACCGAGTCCGCACGACCCGGCGCAGCAACGAGGACAGCGTCTGGGACCTGTCGCTCGTGTTACCCGATCTGGACGACGTGGACAATTCCCAGCTCATCGTCGAGGTCACTCACCGTGGCCGCGCCCGCCGTGAGCGGGTGACCCGCATCGATCCGATGGGATCGGCTGCTGTCCCCCAAGGTTTCGGGAACCTCGTGCTGCCGCACGAGGAACCGTGGGAGCTCGACTGGGGCGAGGCGAAGCCCTGGAAGGGCGACCTGGTGGATCCTGATCAGGTGCAGATCCCGGCTGACGTGGGCGAGCACGAGGTCCACGGTCTCGTCGACCAGTCCTTGGCGCTGCAGCTGCCGTGGGACTTCGAGCTGGCCGACCGCCGGGGGTACCTGGCCTTGGCCGGACCGCGACGGTTGAAGGTCGTGGTGCAGCCGGCGGTCCCGCGCGAGCAGCTGACCTTCTGGTGGCAGCGCGACCACGGCTGAGCCCGTCCCGCCCGCGCCCGCGCACTTTTGGTCGCGGATCCACCCCGCTCGGACCCGCGCGCGTGGATGCGTTGCCAAAAGTGGAGGAGGGAGAGCCGTCCGCTCGGGCCGAGGAAGCCGATCACGGATAGGTTGACCGCGTGGACCTCGTGCGCAGGATGATGCAGCGGCTGCGCCGTCACGGCGACGGCGACGCGCCGTCCCCGCACGCCCTGGCCAAGCGGGTGCGCACGGCGTTCCGGCTCGACGACGACGGGTGGCGTCAGCTCGTCGCCGAGGCCTCGGCGGGTGCCGCCGGGTGGGACCACGGCGACTGGTGGGACCTCCCGGTCCGGGACCGGGTCGCGCTCCACGCCGCCGCGGTCGACGACCGCGAGACCGTCGATCGCCTCGCCGAGTCCCGCACCGTTCACGGACCCTCGTTCCTGGTCGCGCGCGGGACGCACCGCATCGATCTGGGCGAGCCGGTCGATGCACCCGACTGGCTCTTCGAAGCGCAGGAGCACGACCTGGTCGCGCGGGTGGTGATCGAGGTCGCCGGGTCCTCGCCGGTGTACGTCGCCGGCACGTCGTTCGTCTCGGGCCTGGCGTTCGACCCCGAGTTCGACACCGTGCGACTCGTCGCGGTCACGGCCAACGGTGCCCTGGTCCCCGAGGTCACGATGCGGCCGGACCCCGCTGCCGACACCGAGAGCGGCGAGCGCTGGGCCGACCAGACCCACGCCTCGTGGTGGGCCCGGATCGACGCCGACCGCCGCGAGCCGATCACGTTGACCGTCACCGTCGAGTCCGACGGCGTCGTCCGCACGAGCGAGATCACGGTTCCGGCGCTGGACGAGTCGACCGCTACTGTCGCGGTCCGGCCGACCGAGGCCGGCGTCGAGCTGCTGGCCGAGGGCATCGACGTGCGCGTCGCCTCGTTCACCGAGGAGTGGTCCGGCGGGCCCGCGCCCCTCGTCCTGGACGCCCTCGCCCACCGGTTCGGCACGATCGCCACGATCCCCGCCGCGCGGTACGCCGTCACGTCGGGCGTGCCGTTGGACCTCGCCGATCCCGAGGTGCTGACCCGGCCGCTCGCGGAGCGCGCGATCGACCTCGTCGACCTGCTGGTGACGCTGCGGGGCTGGTCGCCGGGAGAGTCCGACGTGTCCCTGGTCGTCCGCAACCCGATCCCCGTCGAGCAGCGAGGCCGCCGCCGCCAGCGCCGGCTCCTCGACGAGGTCCGTGAACAGGCGGGTCCATTGCGCGAGCGAGCCGTCGTCATGTGCTTCGGCGGCAGCGGTGCCGGGGACAGCGTGGCGCCCGTGGCGCGCCGGCTGGTCGACCGCGGGATCCCCGTCGACTGGTGCGTCACCGACCACTCCGTCGCGGTGCCCGAGGGCATGCGACCCGTCCTGCTGCACTCGCGCGAGTGGCACGAGGCCTTCGTCCACGCGCGCTACCTCGTCAACAATGCCGAGTTCCCGCACTACGTCCGCTTCCGTGAGGGCCAGCGATACCTGCAGACGTGGCACGGCACCCCACTCAAGCGGATCGCCCGCGACGTCGCCCGCCCGCGGTTCTCGGCCGGCTACACCGCCGCGATGGCCCGCGAGGTCGCCGCGTGGGAGGTGCTGCTCGCCCAGAACGCGTTCGCCGGCGAGGTCCTCCCGCGGGCGTTCGGCTTCGAGGGGCGCACCGTGATCGAGGGCTACCCCCGCAACGACGCCCTGGCGACGGACGACGGCCGGCTGCGCGAGCGCACCCGGGAGGCGCTCGGCCTGGGGGACGAGCTCGTCGTGCTCTACGCGCCCACGTGGCGCGACGCCGCGCGCGAT
>NZ_DAMDLR010000100.1:0-7743 GCF_032084975.1 Aeromicrobium sp. | reverse complement strand
TACCCGGCGTTGTGGCGCGCCTGCGCCGTGCCGATGGCGTCGTCCTCGGCCAGGAACAGGGCCGCCGCGTCCGCGAAGTCGCGACCCGCCCGGTCGTTGCTCCACTGCTGCAGGTGGATCACGCCGCGGTTCATCAGGGCGTTCGCGCGCGCCAGGCCCGTCAGCGTCGGGATCGCGAGATCGTAGAGCGCGCCCGCACGCTCGAGGTCGCCCGCCGCCAGGTGCAGCCCGGCCCGCTGGCTGTGGACGAGGGCACGGGCACGGGGCGTCGCCGCCCGCCGGGCCGCCTCGTCGCAGCGCCGGAACGCGGCGTCGGGGTCACCCAGCGTCGACTCGACGTGCGCCAGGTTGAGCAGGATGCGCACCTGGCGCTCGTCCTCGTCGTTGCGCTCGAGCGCCGCCGTCAGCTGCCGAAGTGCCGTCCGGAAGCGGCCCGCGTCCATCGACGCGCGACCCCGGCGGTGCAGGTCAGCGGCAGAGAGCACCCTTCATCATCCGCCGTCTGTCAACCGCCGGATCGCGTCCTGCGCACGGGCGACCGCGTCGCGGCTGGTCTCCGAGACGCCGGGCATCGGCAGTCGCGTGGCGATCAGCTTCGCCAGCTCGGCCGCGAAGACCGGCGCCGCGAACGACGTACCGCTCCACACGGCGAACCCGCTGGTGAAGTCGTCCGGGTCGATCGACTCGCGCACCCGGCCCTGCGAGGTCGTGCGCGCGATCGGCTGCAGGCCGCCCTCGAACGGTGGGATCGTGCTGACGAGCGACGCACCCGGCCGGTAGACGTGCACCCACGCGCCGGTGTTCGTGAACATGGCGTCCGTGCGGGCGTTCGGGTTGAGCGCTCCGACGGCCACGATCGGCGTCGCGTCCGGGTCGCGCCGCACGACCTCCTTCGCCGGGTCGTCCCAAGGCCCGAAGGCGGCCGGGAACAGCGGGCGCGAGGTGGCGTCGTTGCCGGCGGCGCACACGATGGTCGTGCCGGTGCGGCCGATCAGGGCCAGCAGCTCGTAGAGCGTCGGATCGAACTCCTCGTCGTACGGCGTCTCGTGGTAGTACCCGAACGACAGGTTCAGCACGTCCAGCACGAAGGGATCGTCACCGCCGCTCCGCAGCAGCTGGGCGACGCGGGCGAGCGCGGTGACGAACTCGGACTCGGCGAGGGTGCCGTCGGACTCCATGACGCGCCACCAGTGGATGTCCGCGTCGGGGCAGCCCTGGTGGACGAGGCCAACGATGAACGTCCCGTGGCCGGAGGCGTCGTCGATCGAGCCGTCGAGGGGCCCGCTGACGTTGCCGAGGGTCTCGGGGTCCGTGGCAGGGTCGGTCCGGCCGATGGTCACGCCGGGCATGGCGTGCGTCCCGTCCTTGACCGCGGCCGTGAACCACGGGTGCGTGCCGCAACCGGAGTCGAGGACCCCGACCTGGGGCCGGCGGGGCCCTTCCGGATCGTCGAGGCCGCGCTGCGGCGCCGGACCCATCCAGGCGACGGGCTGGCGACCGCCCGAGCCCGCATCGCCGTAGGCGTCGACAGCGACGCTGGCACCGCGGGTGAACGGCGCACCACGGGTGAAGGGTGCACCGCGCGTGAACGGCGCACCACGAGTGAACGGCGCCCCACGAGTGAACGGCGCGCCGCGGGTGAACGGCGCGCCCCGCGTGAAGGGGCTGCTCTGCAGGACGTGGTCGAGGCCGATGCCGTGCAGCAGGTCGTTGCCGGCACCGAGCGCGCGGGCCGCCTGCAGGAGGGACCACGCGTCCGGCGGGCGGGCGTGCGACTTGGCGGTGGCCGAGATGACGACCCGCGCCATGCCGACGTAGCCGGTGGCCCACGGGTAGCGCTCCTGGCGGGCGCGCCGCTCCTCGTCGGACTCCTCGATCACGATGCGGGGGTAGTCCGGGTCCTCCTGGACGTCCCACGAGAACGTGCGGGCGGCCTCCTGCAGCAGGCGGATCGCGGCGTCGACGTCGACGAGGGTCGAGATCAGCAGCTTCGTCGACAGGTAGGCGGTCGGGTGGGCCTCGGCCGAGCCGGGACCGACGGTGGAGTTCGAGGGGTCGAGCGTGGTGCCCTCGCGGGCGGCCAGGCTCTCGAGCGCCTGCTCGCGGGACCAGGGATCCTCGTCCTCGAGTCGGGGCGGGCGGGGGTCGGACGGTCGCATCCGGTGCTCCTCAGATCTCGAAGGTGGGGGTGGCCAGCTCGGTGTCGCCGCCCGAGAAGTAGATGCGGATCAGCCCGGCCGGGACGCTCGCGAACTCGAACCGGCCGTCGGTGAGCGGGACGGTCGTCGAGCGCTCGCCCGCGACGAGGCGGGCCTCGGTGCCGTCGGTGCCGGTGACCCAGCCGTCGATGCGGCGCTGGTCGTCGTCCAGCTCGGCCACCCGCAGGAGCACGGAGGTCTCGTCGTGCGAGAACTCGATCGTGAGGATGCCCGAGCCGCGGGTGCCGGCCAGTTCGGTGCTGCGGCTGAGCAGGCTCAGCAGTGCGTAGTCGGCGTCCAGGTCCTCCGCGGCGATCGCGGCGATCATGGCGTCGGTCAGGTGGGCGGGCGGGGGGTCGAGGACCTGGAACATCGTCCGCAGATCGTCGAAGATCGGTTCGCGCTCGTTCATGACGTGGCCTCCTCGCCGGCGATGACGGACTTGAGCTTCTCGAGACACCGGCGCCGGGTGGGGCCGATGCTGCCGACGGGCATCCCCAGGTCGTCGGAGATGTGCTTGTAGTCGGGCTTGTCGTCGAACGCGATGACCCGCAGCAGGCGCTGGCACCGTTCGTTCAGCTTGGCCACGGCGGACCAGAGCCGGTGGTTGTCGTCCGCCTCGATCGCCTCGGTCTCGGCCGGGCGGGACGTCGGCAGCGCGGGGGCGAGCACCTCCTCGTCCGTCGCGTCCTCACGCCGGTTGCGCGAGGCCACGCGCCACGCCTGGCGGCGCGCCGTGATGATCAGCCACGAGGCGACGGCGCGGGGGTTGTCGACGCTGTCGGCCTTGCGCACGAGGGTGAGCCACGTGAACTGGATGACGTCCTCGCAGACGTCTTCGTCGAGCCGGTAGGCCCGCACCACGTGCCACAGCACGGGTGTCATCTCGCGGACGAGATCGTCGATCGCTGCTCGGTCGCCGTCACGCCACCGGGCGAAGGCGTCACCGGAGCGGATCCAGGGGCCGTCGTCGTCGGATGGTCGTGACTTGTCGGGGGTCACGATTGTCATTCTGCTCACATCCGGCACGAGCGGGAAGGGGCTTGCCTGATACACGCGGTGACAGGACCGCTGGACGGTCGGTGTCCGCCGGTAGCCTGTCGGGGTGCGACGACCGACTCTTGCTCTGTGTGTGGTCCTCGGTCTCGGCATGCTGACGGGATGCTCGGGCGGGGGACCGTACTGCGATGCCGCCGACCGCGGCGAGGACTCCCTGAAGACGTTCGGCCAGCTCGACAGTGCCGCCTTCACGTCCTACGCCGAGGTCACCACCGACATCGCCAAGTCCGCTCCGAAGGACGTCCAGGCCGAGTGGAAGGCCGTCGCGAAGGCCACCCGCCGCGTCGTCGCGGCGCACGACAAGGCCGACATCCGCATCCAGGACATGACCGACGAGGAGGCCGTCAACGCCCTCTCTCAGGACGACCTCGACCGCATCCAGGCCGCCAATGAGGCCTTCAACGACACCGCGACCCAACGCAGGGACCTCGCCCAGCACCTGCACGACGAGTGCGGCATCGACCTGCCGAAGAAGTGAGGAACGACCCGTGGCCCTTCCCGAACTGACCGACGAGCAGCGTCGCGAGGCGCTGGCCAAGGCGGCCGCCGCCCGCCAGGTGCGCGCCGAGGTGAAGAACCGGCTGCGCCACTCCGGCGCCAGCGTCGCCGAGGTGCTGGCCGAGGCCAAGCGCAACGAGGCGATCGCCAAGATCAAGGTCCTCGACCTGCTCCAGAGCATCCCGGGCATCGGCAAGCTGACCGCCCAGCAGATCATGGCCCAGCTGAACATCGCCGAGAGCCGCCGCCTGCGCGGGCTGGGCTCCAACCAGGCCCAGGGCCTGATCGCCGAGATCTCGCGCCGTGGCTGAGCGCGGTCGCCTCGTCGTCCTCGCCGGTCCCACCGCGGTCGGCAAGGGCACCGTCGCCGCATGGGTCCGCGAGCACCACCCCGAGATCTACATGTCCGTCTCGGCCACCACCCGCCCGCCGCGTCCGGGCGAGGTCGACGGCAAGCACTACCACTTCGTGAGCGCCGAGGAGTTCGATCGGCTCATCGAGAACGACGGCCTGCTCGAGTGGGCGACCGTCCACGGCGTCAACCGCTACGGCACCCCGCGCGCCGCCGTCGAGGCCAAGCTGGCCCAGGGCGAGTCGGTCCTGCTCGAGATCGACCTGCAGGGCGCGCGCCAGGTCCGCCACCACCTGCCCGAGGCTTTCCTGGTCTTCCTCGCGCCCCCGTCGTGGGACGAGCTGGTGCGCCGGCTCGTCGGCCGCGGCACCGAGACCGAGGCCGAGCGCGAGCGCCGGCTGGCCACGGCCCGCGAGGAGCTGGCGGCGGTGTCCGAGTTCGACGCGACCATCGTCAACACCGAAGTCGAGGAAGCGGGCCGGGAGTTGGTAGACTTGTTCAGATACGGCCCGCCAGCCGACACTGCCGGGTAACCCACAAATTTCTGGAGATTCTGAGTGTCCACCACGCGTTCCGTTGCTGAAGGCATCACCAACCCGCCCATCGACGACCTGCTCGAGAAGGCGGACTCCAAGTACAAGCTCGTCCTGTACAGCGCCAAGCGCGCCCGCCAGATCAACGCGTACTACTCCCAACTGGGCGAGGGCCTGCTCGAGTACGTGGGCCCCCTCCTCGAGACCGAGGTCCAGGAGAAGCCGCTGTCGATCGCGCTGCGCGAGATCAACGCCGAGCTGCTGACCGTCGAGGACATCGATCCCGACGCCGCCGCTCCCGCGGCCACCGACGAGGCCTGATCCCGCAACGATGAGCCGCATCGTCCTCGGCGTCACCGGAGGAGTCGCCGCCTACAAGGCCGCCCTGCTCCTGCGGCTGTTCACCGAGGAGGGCCACGACGTCCGGGTCGTCCCCACCGAGTCGGCGCTCGAGTTCGTCGGCGCCGCGACGTGGGAGGCCCTGTCGGGCAACCCCGTCCAGACGGGTGTCTTCGAGAACGTCCAGGCCGTCCCGCACGTCAAGCTCGGCCAGACGGCCGACCTCGTGGTCGTCGTGCCGGCCACCGCCAACACCTTGGCGCGGGCGGCGCACGGACTGGCCGACGACCTGCTCACCAACACGCTGCTGACGGCGCGCTGTCCCGTCGTGCTGGCCCCGGCCATGCACACCGAGATGTGGGAGCACCCCGCCACCGTCGCCAACGTCGCGACGCTGCGTGAGCGCGGCGTCCTGGTGATCGAGCCCGACTCCGGCCGCCTCACCGGCGCCGACACCGGCCCCGGGCGGCTGCCCGAGCCCGAGGCGATCCACGCCCTGTGCCGGCACGTCCTGCAGGGCCGCCCGCGCGACCTCGTCGGTCGTCACGTGGCCATCTCGGCCGGTGGCACGCGCGAGTTCCTCGATCCCGTGCGCTTCCTGGGCAACCGCTCGTCGGGACGCCAGGGGATCGCGCTGGCCGAGGCCGCCCTGGCCCGCGGCGCGTCGGTCACCCTCGTCGCCGCCAACGTCTCGGTCGACGTCCCGGCCGGCGCCGACGTCGTGCGCGTCGTCACCACGGCCGAGCTGCGTGACGCGATGCTCAAGGCCTCCGAGTCGGCCGACGCCGTCGTGATGGCGGCCGCCCCGGCCGACTTCCGGCCCGCCAGCTTCGCCGAGTCCAAGATCAAGAAGCAGGGCGACGGCGTCGCTCCCACGATCGAGCTGGTCGAGAACCCCGACATCCTGCTCGAGCTGGTGCGCACGCGCTCGGGTAGGTCGCCGGTCATCGCGGGATTCGCCGCCGAGACCGGCGACGCCAGCGGCTCCGTGCTCGACCACGCCCGCGCCAAGCTGGCCCGCAAGGGCTGTGACGTCCTGGTCGTCAACGACGTCGGCTCCGAGCGCGTGTTCGGCCAGCCCGACAACGAGGTCACGATCCTGACGGCCGACGGCGCCGAGCAGCCGGTGCCGCGCGCCGTGAAGGCCGACATCGCCCATGCCATCTGGGACGTCGTC
Organism: Aeromicrobium sp.; assembly: GCF_032084975.1. GTDB lineage: Bacteria > Actinomycetota > Actinomycetes > Propionibacteriales > Nocardioidaceae > Aeromicrobium. The sequence goes on along the minus strand of NZ_DAMDLR010000100.1, from coordinate 1,587 downwards.
GTCCAGCGGATGGAATGACCGGGCCTGCTCAGCCCTGTCCCACTACAGTCGAGACGTCGCACTACGCGTCCCCAGCACATCAGTCAGAGAGGTAGCCGTGAGCCGACTCTTCACGTCCGAGTCCGTGACCGAGGGTCACCCGGACAAGATCGCCGACCAGATCAGCGACAGCATCCTGGACGCCCTGCTCCAGCAGGACCCCAAGAGCCGCGTCGCGGCGGAGACCTTCGTCACCACGGGCATGGTGCTGGTGGGCGGCGAGGTCACCACCGAGGCCTACGTCGACATCGCGCGGATCGCGCGTGACCGGGTCCTCGAGATCGGCTACGACTCGTCCACCAAGGGCTTCGACGGCGAGTCCTGCGCGGTGCAGGTCACGCTCGACGCGCAGTCGCCCGACATCGCGCAGGGCGTCGACACGGCCGAGGAGGCCCGCCTCGGCGGCGCCACCGACCCGCTCGACCTGCAGGGCGCCGGCGACCAGGGCCTGATGTTCGGCTTCGCGTGCGACGAGACCGCCGAGCTGATGCCGCTGCCGATCACGATCGCGCACCGCCTGTCCGAGCAGCTGACCAAGGTCCGCAAGGACGGCACGCTGCCGTACCTGCGTCCCGACGGCAAGACCCAGGTCACCATCGAGTACGACGACAACGACAAGCCCGTGCGCGTCGAGGCGATCGTCATCTCGACCCAGCACGAGGAGGGCGTCGACCTCGAGCACCAGCTGCCGGCCGACCTCAAGAAGCACGTCATCGACGAGGTGCTCAGCCAGTACGACATCGACGCCTCCAGCTACAAGTCGCACATCAACCCGACGGGCAAGTTCGTCATCGGCGGTCCCATGGGCGACGCCGGCCTGACCGGCCGCAAGATCATCGTCGACACGTACGGCGGCTACGCCCGCCACGGTGGTGGCGCCTTCAGCGGCAAGGACCCGAGCAAGGTCGACCGCTCGGCCGCGTACGCGATGCGCTGGGTCGCCAAGAACATCGTGGCCGCGGGTCTGGCCACCAAGGCCGAGGTCCAGGTCGCCTACGCGATCGGCGTGGCCCACCCGGTCGGCTTCTACGTCGACACGTTCGGCACCGAGGCCGTCGCCGTCGACACGATCCGCGACGCGGTCCTCGAGACGTTCGACCTGCGCCCCGCCGCGATCGTGCGTGATCTCGACCTGCTGCGCCCGATCTACGCCGAGACGGCGGCCTACGGCCACTTCGGCCGCCCCGGTCTGCCGTGGGAGAGCACGGACCGCGCCGACGCCCTGCGCGCGGCAGCGGGCCTCTGACCCATCGGCCTGTCCGGGCCGGCTGATAGAACAGCCGAGTGAACCAAGCACAGCGGCGTGTCGCACGAGTCTTCGTGGACACGCCGCTGTCGCATCTGGACCGCGCGTTCGACTACGCGGTGCCGGACGACCTGGCCGACGCCGTCGTCGCCGGATGCCGGGTCAAGGTGCGCTTCGCGGGACGGCTCGTCGACGGGTACGTCCTCGAGCTGGCCCAGGACAGCGACCACGAAGGCAAGCTCGCCCCGGTCGCCAAGGTCGTCTCGTCCGAGCCCGTCCTGACGCCCGAGGTCGCCACGCTG
>NZ_DAMDLR010000099.1:0-7762 GCF_032084975.1 Aeromicrobium sp. | reverse complement strand
GGCGGCACCGACCAGGGCGGACCAGCGCCGGACACGGGGATCCTCCACGGCCCGCACGGCCCCGTACACGCCGAGGGCGATCCAGGGCGCCGCGAGCAGCTCGGCGTTGACGCGCTCCGCCCCCAGCCAGGGACTGACGGTCAGGAGTGCGGCCGTCGCGGCAGCCCAGCGAGCGGCTCGGTCGCCACCGAGGCGCTGCCCGGCGAGGGCGCAAAGCAGGACCGTCGCCGCGACGGCGAGCAGGCCCAGCAGACGCAGGGCGACCACTCCCCCGACGTCGGCGGCGATCTCGTAGACGCCGATCAGCAGCGGCGACCGGTCGACCCAGTAGTCACCGTAGAGCGAGTCGCCGGCGTGCCACTGGCCGCCGATGATGAGCAGGCCGGCCTCGTCAGGGCTGGGCAGCACGGCCAGGAACGGCAGCCGGACCAGCACGGCTGCGCCCAGGACCCACAGCACCGTCCGCGTCACCGTCATGGTCCGATGATCGCATCCGCGGCCCATTGACCGGGGCGGCCCGACGGCGCAGAGTGCGGACATGACCACTGAGACCGTGCAGCAGGCGCAGGACCCGGATCGCTTCGAGATCACCGTGGACGGCAAGGTCGCCGGATTCACGCAGTTCGTCGACGCGGACGGCCGGCGGATCTTCTTCCACACGAAGATCGACGAGGAGTTCGGCGGGCAGGGCCTGGCCGGCACCGTCGTCGGCGAGGCGCTCGACCGGACCCGGGGAGACGGTCTGAGGGTCGTCGCCGTGTGCCCCTACGTCGCGAAGTACCTGGAGAAGCACCCGGGCTACGAGGACGTCACCGACCCGGTCACGCCCGACGCGATCGCCTTGGCGAAACGCGCCGCCGCCTAGTCATCCGGCGGCGTGGATGCGCTGCCAGTTGCGGCCGCCGCGGGCGAACGTGTGCAGGACCTCGGGTGGCACGTCGGGAGCCGGCACGGGATCGTCGTCCCAGTCGCACGGGCGGACGTGGACGAGGTCGGCGGCCAGCGCCTCGGGCTGGTCGTCGTAGCGCCACGGGCCCACCAGCATGCCGTGCCAGAACCAGCCCTCGGCGTCGCGCGTCCACACGTGCGATCCCACCGGAGCCTGCGCGAAACGCGCCAGCCGGCGGGCCGTTCGATCGTCGTGCTCCTGCTCGACCGCGGCGATCGCACTCGTCAGTGTGGCCGGTGCGTGGACGAGTCGCCCACCCACACCGCACGCCCCGATCCGCAGTGCGCGCGCGACCGCGACACCGTCGGTGACGCGGTCGTCACGCGAGCACATCGGGGCGCGGAAGGTCGGCACGCGCCCCACCGTAACGGTGACTCTCGACTACCGTGAACCACATGAGTGGACACCTGAACCAGCGCTACCAGCTGGGCGAGGTCGTCGGCTCCGGAGGCATGGGATCGGTCCATCGCGCGACCGACCTGCGGCTCGAGCGGACAGTGGCGATCAAGCTGCTGCGCGGTGAGCCCGAGGTCGACGACGTGGCCCGCGCCCGCATGCGGAGCGAGGCCCAGCTGGCCGCCTCGATCCATCACCCCGGGGTCGCCCAGGTCTTCGATTTCGACGAGGATCGTGGATCCGCCGACGGCTCGACGTTCATCGTCATGGAGTTCGTCGAGGGGCACTCACTCGCGGAGCTGCTGCGCGAGCGCGGGCCACTGCCCGCCGACGAGGTGATGTCGGTCGTGCAGCAGGTCGCCGATGGACTCGCCGCGACCCACGCCCGGGGGATCGTGCACCGCGACCTCAAGCCCGCCAACATCATGCTGACGCCCGAAGGACGGACCGTCCTGGTCGACTTCGGGATCGCGCAGACCGCGAGCAGCGAGCCGCTCACCGACACCGGTGCCCTGGTCGGCACGACCGACTACCTCAGCCCGGAGCAGGTGCGCGGGCGCAGTGCGACCGCCCAGTCTGACCTGTACGCGCTCGGAGTCGTGGCGTACCACTGCCTGACCGGGACCTCGCCGTTCCGCCGGGAGACCCACATCGCGACCGCGATGGCGCAACTGCACGACGACCTCCCCCCGCTGGGCGACGACGTGCCGTCGCGGCTGGCCGCCCTGCTGCGCGTCATGACGGCCAAGGACCCGGCCGACCGCCCCGCGGGCGCGGCAGAGGTCGCGACCGAGGCTGCCGCCATCGGTGCCGCGCAGACGATCGACGTGCCGCCGACATTCGAGCTGGCCAGGCCCGTGGTGCCGGGGCCTGCGCCCACGACGGCCTCGCCCACGTCGGACGGACTCACACCTGCGGAGCCGCGACGGCGCCGGACCTCGGTCGTGTTCGCGAGCGTCGGGGTCCTCGTCGCACTGGCGGCGGTCCTCGGCGGCCGGGAGCTGCTGTCCGGCGAGGCGCCGGTCGTGCCCGACGTCGTGGGGGCCACGGTCGAGGAGGCCGAGTCGGAGCTGCGGGATGCGGACCTGGTGACGCGCACGCGTCTGGTCGACGTCGCGGGCCGGCCCGCGGGGCAGGTGGTGAAGCAGTCCCCCGCTGCCGGCACGACGGCCGCGGAGAACGACCCCGTCCAGCTGCTCGTCGCCTCGGGCAAGGTGCGGGTCGCGGCGTCCGACATCATCGGCCAGCCCTATGCCAAGGCCGCGTCGAGTCTGGAGAAGAAGGGCTTCGTCGTGCGTCGCGAGGACGTCACCCAGGCCTCCGACGCCGGTGAGGTGGTCGCACTCGACCGGTCCGGCCGGCTCGCGAGCGGCGTGGCGATCACGCTGTCCGTCGCGGTCGCGCCGACGACCACCGCCACGACCGGGGGGACCTCGACGGGCACGGGCTCGGGCGCCGCACCGAAGAAGTCCCCGGGGAACGGGCCCGGCTCGGACAACGGCAAGGCCAAGGGGAAGAACAAGGGCAAGGGCAAGGGCAAAGGCAACTGACGCAGGTCAGCTCGCGCACCTGAACCCGAGGTTCCCCGAGGCGGAGTCCGGTGTGTTCTGGGCCCTCGCCGCCACCCGGTAGCGATTGCAGTAGGAGTCGTGGCACAGGTACGACCCCCCGCGCATCACGCGCGCCGTGCCGGAGGTCGGCCCGCTCGGTGAGTCGAGCGGCGACCTCTCGTAGAACCGCGCGTCGAACCAGTCGGCACACCACTCCCACACGTTGCCGACCATCTGGTGCAGGCCGTACCCGTTCGGCTCGAAGGCCGATGCGGGCGCCGTGGCCAGGTGCCCGTCGTCGCCGTGGTTGAACTCCGGGAAGACGCCCTGCCAGATGTTGCACCGCCACCGGCCGTCCGGTGTCAGCTCGTCGCCCCAGGGGTAGCGCCGGCCTTCCTGGCCCCCGCGAGCGGCGTACTCCCACTCGGCTTCGGTCGGGAGTCGTCGGCCTGCCCACGCGCAGTAGGCCTGCGCATCGTTCCAGGAGACCTGGACGACGGGATGGTCGTCGCGGCCCGACAGGTCGGAGCCCGGGCCCTCGGGGGTGCGCCACGTGGCACCGGCGACCACGAGCCACCACGGGGTGTGGGCGGCCCTGCCGAGCAGGTCAGCCGAACGGCCGTGGAAGGACGCCTCGAACACGGCGGACATCCCGAGCTCCTCGGCGTCCGTGACGTGTCCGGTGGCGTCGACGAAGGCGGCGAAGCTCGTGTTCGTCACTGCGGTGGCGTCCAGGCGGAAGCCCGGCAGGCGCACCGGATGGATCGGGGTCTCGCCGTCTCGGGGGTCGCCATCGCCCCAGACGTCACCCATCGAGGTCAGGCCGCCGGGTACCCGGACCTGGGCGCCGACGCCGGTCGCCGCACCGGGCGGCCGCGCATCCTGCCGGGGTCGCGTCAAGGCCGAGGCGGGTGTCGACGGGGCGCAGCAGGAGTGCGGACTGACGTCGGTCATGACTGACATGCTGACCTTCCCGGGTGCGGATCGGATCATCCAACACGGACGACGTGGCGACGGCCGATCGCGAGCACGATGGCGACACACCGGCCTCGGTCCGCGAGGCCGTCGCGAACCCGGACGGATGGCTCATGGACCACAACGACAGCGCCACACGACGAGACGTCCTCCCGGTGCCGGACCGTCCACCGGTCGGCCTGGTCACGTACGACGCCAAGGACCCGGACACGCCGCACGCCCGGATCGAGCCCATCCGCCCACCGGCGGGGGCGCCCAACGTCCTGGTCGTGTTGCTGGATGACGTCGGGTTCGGCGCGTCGAGCGCATTCGGTGGCGTCATCGCCACGCCGAACGCGGAGAGACTCGCATCGGCGGGCCTGAAGTACAACCGCTTCCACACGACGGCGCTGTGCTCACCCACGCGCGCCGCGCTGTTGAGCGGCCGCAATCACCACACCGTCGGCATGGGCGGCATCACCGAGATCGCGACCTCGGCACCGGGCTACGACTCGCGCCGTCCCAACACGTGTGCGCCGCTGGCCGAGATCCTCAAGCTGAACGGCTACTCGACGGCGCAGTTCGGCAAGTGCCACGAGGTCCCGGTGTGGGAGACCAGTCCGCTCGGACCGTTCGACAACTGGCCGACCGGGAGCGGGTTCGAGTACTTCTACGGGTTCATCGGCGGCGAGGCCCACCAGTACTACCCGGCGCTCTACGAGGGCACCACCCCCGTCGAGCCCTCGAGCACGCCCGAGGAGGGGTACCACCTGATGGGAGACATGACCGACCAGGCGATCGGCTGGATCCGGCGCCAGAAGTCGCTCATGCCCGACAAGCCCTTCTTCGCGTACTTCGCCCCGGGTGCGACGCACGCGCCCCACCACGTGCCGTCCGACTGGATCGACCGGTACGCGGGACGGTTCGACGCCGGCTGGGACGTGCTGCGCGAGGAGATCCTCGCCCGGCAGAAGCAGCTCGGGATCATTCCCGCCGACGCCCGCCTGACCGACCGGCCCGCCGAGATCCCGGCGTGGGACGAGATGCCCGAGGAGTTGAAGCCCGTCCTGCGTCGCCAGATGGAGGTGTACGCCGCGTTCCTGGAGTTCACCGACCACCACGTCGGGCGGCTGTTCGACGCCCTCGACGAGCTGGAGGTGTTCGAGGACACGCTCGTCTACTACATCATCGGCGACAACGGCGCCTCGGCCGAGGGAACGATGAACGGCACGTTCAACGAGATGATCAACTTCAACGGCGCCGCGGCGCTGGAGACGCCGGAGTTCCTCGCGGAGCACCTCGACGACTTCGGCGGCCCCGAGTCGTACAACCACTACTCGGTCGGCTGGGCGCATGCGATGGACACCCCCTACCAATGGACGAAGCAGGTGGCCTCGCACTTCGGCGGCACGCGCAACGGCGCGATAGTGCACTGGCCGCGCGGATTCGCCGCCGCCGGCGGAGTCCGATCCCAGTTCGCCCACGTGATCGACGTGGCCCCGACGATCCTGGACGTGGCCGGCCTGGCCGAGCCCACCTTCGTGCACGGCGTGCAGCAGACGCCGATGCAGGGCGTCAGCATGCGGTACTCGTTCGACGACGAGACCGCGGCCGACCGGCACGAGACCCAGTACTTCGAGATGTTCGGGAACCGCGGCATCTATCACCAGGGCTGGACGGCGGTCACGCGGCACAAGACCCCGTGGCTGCTCATCGGTGAGGACGTACCCGCGTTCGACGACGACGTCTGGGAGCTCTACGACACCAACACGGACTGGTCCCAGGCCGACGACCTGTCGCAGCGGTACCCGGACAAGCTGCACGAGCTCCAGCGACTGTTCCTCATCGAGGCGGTCCGGAACCAGGTGCTGCCGCTCGACGATCGGGCGGCGGAGCGCCTCTCGGCGGCCGTCAGCGGAAGGCCCCAGCTCGTGCAGGGCAACCGGCAGCGCCTCTACGCCGGGATGGGCCGGCTCTCGGAGCACTCGGTCGTGAGCATCAAGAACGCATCGCACGCCGTCACGGCCGAGGTCACGGTGCCCGACCACGGCCAAGGCGTGATCATCGCGCAGGGCGGCAGCATCGGCGGATGGAGCCTCTACGTCAAGGATGCCCGACTGCGGTACTGCTACAACCTGTTCGGCATCCAGCGCTTCTACGTCGGGAGCGAGTCGCCCCTGTCCGCGGGCCGGCACCAGGTGCGGATGGAGTTCGACTACGACGGGCCGGGGCTGGGCAAGGGCGGCAGCGTGCGTCTGTACGTGGATGGCGACGAGGTCGGGGCCGGCACGGTGGCAGCCACGGCGGCGATGATCTTCTCCGCGGACGACACGTGCGACGTCGGCCGTGAGGACGGTGCCCTGGTGGCGGACGACTACCCCGTCCCGAACCACTTCACCGGCGAGGTGCACTGGGTCGAGATCGCCGTCGGCGACGACGCGCACGACGCCGACCACCGCCTCTCCCCCGAGGAGATGCTGCGCGTGGCGATCGCGCGGCAGTGACTCAGGAGACTGGTTCTCCTGAGCTGCCGCGGGACTCGGGCGTGACCGTGGGGACCCCACGCGGAGGTCCCCACGGTCGACGGGTCAGGCGCTGATCTCTCTCCGGTCGGCACCAGCCTTGATCTCGACCTTGCGCGGCTTGGCCTTCTCGGCGATCGGGATGCGGATCGTCAGGACGCCAGCGTCGTAGTCGGCCGTGAGCCGATCGGTGTCGAGCGTGTCCCCGAGGAACAGCTGGCGGCTGAAGGTGCCGTACGACAGCTCCGCGACGACACGCTCGGCGCTCTCGGCGATCGGCGCCTTGCGCTCGGCGTGGATCGTGAGCACGTTCCGCTCGACCGTCAGGTCGATGGTGTCCGCCGAGACGCCCGGCAGGTCCACCTGGACGACGAACGTGTCGACGTCACGGAACGCGTCCATCGGCATCGCCGAGGGCCGCGTGCGGCCACCCGTCATGGCCTCGGTGAGTCGGTCGAAGTCACGGAACGGATCGGTGCGCATCAGCATGGTTCTACTCCTCACTCGATGGTGGAACAGGTGGTGGGCCGTGCGGCCCGCTCACATCGATCTTAACCGAACGTTTGAGGTTTTCATTCCCGGTGGCATGATCTCCACATGGCGTACCCGGGACCCGAACGTGGAGTGTTCCCCATCTCGGTGACCTCCGAGCTCACCGACGTGGCCCCCCAGATGCTGCGCGTCTACGAGCAGCGCGGCCTGCTCTCGCCGGAGCGCACGCCCGGCGGCACCCGCCGCTACAGCGGGCAGGACGTCGACCGGATCCGCGAGATCACCGCGCTGCTGGCGGACGGGCTGAACCTCGCGGGGATCGAGCACGTGTTCCGGCTGCAGGCCGAGAACCAGCGGTTGCTGGCCGAGGTCGAGCGGCTGCGCGGCCGCGACCGGCGTCCCTGAGCCGCTCAGGAGGGAATCAGCTCGTACTCCCGCGCGATGCGGACCGCCGCATTGCGACGCGAGACGCCGAGCTTGCGCAGGATGTTCCTGACGTGGGTCCGCACGGTGTTGACCGAGATGTACATCTCCGAGGCGATCTCCTCTGTGGTGAGCAGTGCGGCCAGATGGCCCAGGACCTCCATCTCCTTCTCGGTCAGCTGCTCCACCGGAGCCGAGCGCTCGGTGGCCTCTGGCGCACGCCGTGCCGTGGGTCGCACCATCGCCGTGCCGGGGCGCTCGAAGAGCCACGCGTGCTCGGTCGCCAGCTTCTGGTCGTGCAGCAGCAGCTGACGCACGGGCGCTGCGGCCTCGTGGAAGGGCCGGCGGAGCGTGACCGTCCGGGCGAGCAGCAGCGCCTGGACCAGGGCGTGGTGGGCCTGCACGCCGGCCCCGCCCCGCAGGAATCGCGCGCAGTCCACGAGGGCCGCGGCGACACGCACGGGCACGGGCGCCGA
>NZ_DAMDLR010000098.1:0-7794 GCF_032084975.1 Aeromicrobium sp. | reverse complement strand
GGTGACGGGTGCCGCGGGCCCCGTCGCGGTGGACGGCCAGCCGGTCGACTCCGGCCGCGTGCTGGCGCTGCGCCGCGGCCAGGTCCTTCGGTTGGGTGCGCCCGTCGTGGGACTGCGCTGGACCGTGGCGGCAGCGGGCGGCTTCACGGGCACGCCCGTCCTGGGCAGTCACAGCACGGACACCCTCGCTGCGCTCGGCCCCGAGCCGCTCGCGGCGGGGACCGAGCTGACCGTGGGCACACGCGTGGGCGAGGTCTCGCTGGAGTCGTTCCCGGCCACGCTGGCGTCGGGCGAGGTCACGGTTCGCGTCGTGCTCGGCCCTCGCGACGACTGGTTCACCCCGGCGGCCGTCGGGACGCTGCTGTCGACCGCCTGGGTCGTCGACCCGGTCTCGGACCGCATCGGCGTCCGCCTGGACGGGCCCGCGCTCGAACGCGACCGCGCCGGAGAGCTCGAGAGCGAGCCGGTCGTGCGGGGCAGCATCCAGGTGACCACGTCGGGGCGCCCGGTCGTGCTGGGTCCGGACCATCCGGTGACGGGCGGCTACCCCGTCATCGCGGTGGTGCTGGACACCGACACCGACCTGCTCGGACAGGCGCGACCGGGCGACCTGGTGCGCTTCCGGCGGCACCGGGCCTGAGGAACCGCGACCGGTCAGGCGACGATGCGGGTGACCGGCAGGCTCGAGTCGACGGGCAGGTCGAGCGACGAGGGCGCGATGCCGCGGCGGACCACCTCGGCACCGAGGGCGGCGACCATCGCGCCGTTGTCGGTGCACAGCGAGGGCGGCGGGATCCGAACCTCGACCCCGGCCGCGGCGGCACGCTCCAGCACGAAATGCCGCAGCCGCCCGTTGGCCGCCACGCCACCGCCCAGGATCAGGCGCGGGATGTCGTGCTCGAGGCACGCCTTGATCGCCTTGCGGCTCAGCACGTCGCACACCGAGTCCTGGAACGAGGCCGCGACGTCGGCGACGACGATCTCGCGGCCCATGCGCTGCTCGTGCTGGACGTGGCGCGCCACGGCGCTCTTGAGGCCCGAGAACGAGAAGTCCCACCGGTACCTCTCGAGGTCGCGCCCGGACGTGAGGCCGCGCGGGAAGTCGATCGCCTTGGGGTCCCCGTCGCGTGCGGCACGGTCGATCTCGGGTCCACCCGGGTACGGCAGGCCCAGCAGCCGCGCGACCTTGTCGAAGGCCTCCCCCGCGGCGTCGTCGATGGTCCCACCGAGCAGCGTGATGTCGGTGGCGATGTCGTTGACGAGCAGCAGCTCGGTGTGGCCGCCACTGACCAGCAACGCGATCACCGGCTCGTCGTACCGACCGTGCTCGAGCTGGTCGACCGCGACGTGCGCCGCCAGGTGGTTGACGCCGTAGAGCGGCTTGTCGTGGGCCAGCGCGAGGGCCTTCGCCGCGGCGACGCCGACGAGCAGTGCGCCGGTCAGACCTGGACCGCTGGTGACGGCGATGGCGTCGACGTCACGCACGTCCAGGCCGGCTTGCTCGTAGGCCTGCTCGAGCGTGGGCACCATCGCCTCGAGGTGCGCACGACTGGCGACCTCGGGAACGACGCCGCCGAACCGGACGTGCTCCTCGACGCTCGAGGCGACCGCGTGGGCCAGCAGGGTGGTGCCCCGCACGATGCCCACGCCGGTCTCGTCACAGGAGGACTCGATGCCCAGGACCAGCGGCTCACTCACCGGTCCATCCTCGCAGGCGAGGTCGCGCTCAGTCGCGCTGGGAGCGCTTGGCCTCGCGGGCCGCCCTCTCCTCGAGGTCGAGACGGCGGGCCTCTTCAGGCGTCGGGGCGGTCCCGCCATAACGGGCAGGCGCCCACCACTGGCCCTCGGGCGAGACGGGGTACTCGCGGATCGCCTTGTCAAGCAGCGCGCTCAGGGCGTTGTGCAGGAGCTCCGTCTCGGCGACGGGGTCCTCGCCCGTGACGGGGATCGGCTCGCCGACGTGCAGGGCGATCGCCTTCCCCCGGCCGAGCAGGTCGGCGTCGCGGTCCTTCGTCTTGAGCAGCTGGGTGCCCCACACGACCATCGGGACGAGCGGCACGCCGGCCTCGGCGGCGGCCCGGACGGCACCGGTCTTGATCTCCTTGACCTCCATCGAGCGGCTGATGGTGGCCTCGGGGAAGATGCCGACAATCTCACCGCGCCGCGCGTAGTCGGCCGCGGCGTGCAGCGAGCCCTCACCCTGCGCCCGGTCGACCGGGATGTGGTGCATCGACCGCATCAGGGGGCCCGACACCTTGTGGTCGAACGCCTCCTTCTTGGCCATGAAGCGCACGAGCCGACCCGACGGCTGGGCCGCGAGTCCGTTGAAGATGAAGTCGACGTAGCTGACGTGGTTGGACGCCAGGATCGCGCCGCCCTCACGCGGGATGTGCTCGGTGCCCGAGGTCTGGAAGGTCATGCCCAGAGCCCGGAACAGCGTCTTCGCCGTCAGGATGATCGGCGGGTAGGTGACGTCGCGCATGCCAGCACACTAGTGGACGCGTGTTCACCGAGCGGGATGCTCGCGCAACGCCGCAGGGCCCCACCGCAGTGGGGCCCTGCACGTCGGGTTGCTCAGTCCTCTTCGACGATGTGGACCGCGGCCTCCTCGGCGCTGGCCGCGCCACCGTCGATGCCGATGTCGTCGCCGACCATCTCGGACACGTTGTCCTCGCCCTGGCCTCGGCCGGGGTCGACGAGGCGACCGGAGCGACCGTCGCCGACCTCGCCGTCGTCGAGCTGGTCCTCGTTCCACTCGGCGTCGGGGTCGAGGTCGGGCTCCTCCTGCGAGAGGCGCTGCTCGAAGGACTCACCCTGGCGGTACTCGTCGGCCGTGGTGCCGAAGCCCTCGCCAGCGGACCACTTCTCCGGTGGGGTCAGGCCCTCGTCCAGCGGGTCGTTGCTGCCACGCTCGATCAGGGTGTCCTCGTGCGGGTCCTGGCTCATGAACTGGGAAGGGTTCGGGGCTGGATTGCGGGGATCACTCATACCTCCACCTTGCCACGAGACCGGTGCAGTCGCCGGGGACGCGTCAGTCGCGTTCGAGGTCCGGCGCCGGGTCGCCCTGACGGACCGACCGCGCCAGCAGGAAGGCCACCGCGACCACGACGGCGAGCACGATCAGCCACGCCGAACGCTCGGATCCGCCCGAGAAGACGGCCAGGAACGCACTCATGCCGATCGTCGACCAGATCGTGGCCCAGATGGCGGCGCCCGGCAGCAGCCCGGTCAGGTAGCGGGACAGGGTCATCCTCGAGAGGCCGGCGCCGAGGTTGATCGCCGTCTGCGCGCCGACCGTGAAGAAGCTCACCGTCACCGCCGGCGGACCCCAGCGATGGACCTGTTGCATCGCGCGCCCGACTTTCGGGCCGGGACGCCGCTCGCGCAGCACGCCCGCAGCGATCGCCCGGCCGATCCCGTACGTCGCGCCGGCCCGCACCAGCACGATCGCGAGGAACGCGAGCCACGCCCACAGCCACGGCCACGAGCGGATCGACTCGATGACGTCGTTCACGCCAGGTTCCGGTCCATCAGCACCGCGTCGGCCCCGGAGCGGTAGTAGGCCCGGCGCCGACCCGTCTCGCGGTATCCCGCGCGGCGGTAGAGCGCGACGGCCGGCTGGTTGTCAGCGGCGACCTCGAGCAGCATGCGGTCGGCGCCACGCGACCGGGCCGCGTCCTCGACCGCCTCGAGCAGGCGCGTCGCGACCCCCTGGCGTCGAGAGCCCAGGCCCACGCCGATGCGCATGAGCTCGGCGTCCGGCACGAAGAGCCTGATGGAGGCGAATCCCTGCACGCCGAACTCGTCGACGTGGACCAGCACGAGGCGCTCCCCCTGGAGCTCGTCGCGGACCTGGGCGGCGCTCCACGCGTCGCTCCCGAAGCTGGCCTGCTCGATCGACTCCAGCGTGTCGAGGTCACGCAGGCCGGCGGCCCGGATCATGCCGGCTTCGAGGCGACCTGCGGGGTCGCGTCGGGTCGGCGCAGGTAGAGCGGCTCGAGGGGCAGGTCGCGATGCCCGCCACGGGCGACGAGCCCGGCCAGGGCCGAGGCCGACGGATCGAGAGGAGCGGTCTCGACCCACGCGAGGCGGTCGGCGTAGAGCCGGCCGCCGCGGCCCACCACCGGCAGCCCGTGCGCGCCGACGGTCTCGGGGAAGTCGACGTCGGGCCCGGTGCGCCGGACGCCGTCCGCACCGAAGCGGCCCCAGTAGACCTCCTTGCGGCGCGCGTCAGTGGCGACCACGAAGTCGCCGTCCATCGTCGGGGCGGCCTCGGCGGCCAGGATGTCGAGCGAGCACACGCCGTGCGTCGTGACGCCGAGCGTCCGGCCGAGCGTCAGGGCAGTGACGACTCCGACGCGCAGGCCCGTGAACGGACCCGGTCCGACCCCGACCGCGACGTCCGTCAGGTCCGCCGGAGCGGCACCCGCGGCCGCGAGCGCCTCGCGGATGGCCGGTGCCAGGAGCTCGCCGTGGGCCATGGACCCCTCGCCCGTGGACGTGCCGACGACGGACGTGCCGTCATGGATGGCCACGGAGATCGACGGCGTGGCGGTGTCGAACGCGAGCAGGAGCACGGACCCAGCGTAGTTGTGCCGCGAGGCCACGCGGCCAGCACGTCAGCCGAGCAGGGTGCTTCGCAACGGCACACCGAGCCAGCGCGGACCGTGCGGGCGGATCGTCACGACCCGCATGTCCTCGGACTCGACCCCGCACTCGGTGCCGAGCGGCTCACCCGGGTCCGCCGTGCGGGACTCGATCGTGATCGAGAGCCAGCTGTCGGAGAGCTGCTCGGCCATGCCCGCGCCCCATTCGACGACCGTGACGGAGTCCTCGGCGGTCGCGTCCAGGTCGATGTCGTCGATCTCGGCGGCGTCGCCCAGCCGGTACGCATCGACGTGCACGAGGGCGGGGCCGCCGACCAGGCTCGGGTGGGTGCGAGCGATGACGAAGGTCGGCGACGTGACGGGACCGCGGACGCCCAGTGCCTCGCCCAGGCCCTGCGTGAACGTCGTCTTGCCGGCGCCGAGGTCGCCCGTCAGCACGAGCAGGTCACCGGCCCGCAGCAGGGCGGCGACGCGTGCGGCGAGCGACTGCATCGCCTCGGGGTCGGGCACCTCACGGGCCAGCCAGAGGGTCTTGCCCATCTCGATCGTGTGCCCGGTCTGGGACCACGGGGTGTAGTGGCGGTGCTGCCAGAAGCGCAGGTTGTCCGGCAGCTCCTCGCGCACGTGCAGCCAGATCCCGTCCATGCCGTCGTCCTCGGCCACGTCCTCGGCCACGCCCACCATCGCGGACGCGACACCGCGATCGCGCCCCAGCGGGTCGACGCTGACGCGCTTGAGGCCCAGCAGTCCGGGCCTCGAACGGTCGAACAAGATGGCGCCCATGGGACGGTCGCGGCGCATCGCGAGCAGACCGCCGTCGCGCTCGAGAGCGGCCGCGACGGACTCGATCGTCTCGTCGCCGGCCGTCGCGGGCGGGTCGAGCGGCTTGCGCGCGGCGAAGGCACGGTGGATCACCCCGACGACCTCCTCGGCCCGATCAGCGCCCACGAGGTCGACGTCCAGCTCTCGACTCATGCGGACACCGCCCTCGAGAAAGCACAGCGTGGCAGTGCCGGCACTCGTGAGACCAGCCTCACTCGCTGGCGCTCGCTCATGCGATGTCCTTGAGCACGCGCTCGATCGCCTCGGTCACCTGCTCGTGCTCCTCGAGCATCACCATGTGGCCGGCGTCGTTGACGGGGACCAGCTCGGCGCCCTCGATCTCACTCGCGATCCAGCGGCTGTGCGAGAACGGCGTCATGACGTCCTGCGTGCCGCACACGACGGACGCGCGGCAGTGCGAGATCGCACCGAGACCAGCGCCGAGGTCGAGCTCGACGAAGTTGTCGTGGAAGTTGAGGATGACCGAGGTGGGGGCACGCAGGATCATCTCGTCCGCCATGTCGACGGCGGCCGGGTGGGCGTGCTTGCCGAACGCCCAGCGCCGGATCACCGAGTAGCTGTTGAACTCGCGACCCCAGTCCAGCAGCGGCGAGGCGGCCTTGATGAGCGGCACCGCGAAGCGCAGACCGGGGCTGCGGCGCATGAGCTTGCCGGCGCTCGTGCTGATCAGGACGACGCCCTTGATGCGGTCGCCGAAGAGCTCGGGTGAGAGCTGGGCCATCTGCATGATCGACATGCCGCCCATCGAGTGCCCCACGAGGACGACGGGACCCTCGGTCGCGTGGGCGTCCAGGACACGTCGCAGGTCCTCGGCCATGTCGTGCAGCGAGGAGTTGCGCGGACCGGTGCGGCCGGAACGGCCGTGCGAACGCTGCTCCATGAGGACGAGGCGGGCATGGCCGCGCAGCGCGAGCCGCTGGAAGTGCCACGTGTCGACGTCGCACATCCAGCCGTGCACGAACACGACGGTCGGTGCGGGTCCCTCGTCGACCTCGACGTGGATCGGGACGTCGTCAGCGGCCGAGACGTAGTACGAGTCCCCGTGGACCGACCCGAAGGCGACGTCCTCGCCGCGAGCGTGACGGCGCCGCTCGACCTGGCGGCTCTTGATCCTCGTCGCGGCGGCGCCGGCGACTCCCGCTGCGGCGAAGGCGCCTGCGGTGGCGGCGACTCGTGCGGCGACCGATCTCATCGTCCTCCTCGGTAGGTGCGGGACCAGCGACCGGCCAGCCGCGTGACGATCTCGTAGTTGATCGTCCCGGCGGCCTCGGCCCAGTCCTGGGCGGTCGGCTCACCGTCGTCTCCCGGCCCGAACACCGTGATCGGGTCACCGATCCGGGCGGGCCGGTCGCCGAGGTCGACGACCAACTGGTCCATGCAGATCGTGCCACGCACGGGGACCCGCGACGCGGCGAACCCCATCTCGGCGCGGTTGGAGGCCGTGCGATGGATCCCCTCGCCATAGCCCACGGGGACGAGGCCGAGGGTGGTCTCGTGCTCGGCGGTCCAACGCCAGCCGTACGAGACGGAGGCACCGGCGGGCACCCGCTTGACCTGGGCGAGCACGCTGCGAGCGGTCATCACCGGCCGGACCTCGGGCACGCTCACCGCTGGGTCGGGGTCGAGCCCGTACGACGCGATGCCGACCCGGACGAGGTCGAGGTGCGACGACGGACGCGTGACCGTGGCAGCCGAGTTCGCGAGGTGGCGCACCTCGGGCCGGACGCCGGCGGTTGCGAGCTGGTCGACCGCAGCGCGGAACACCGTCTCCTGCTCGTCGTTGGCCGGGTGCCCGGGCTCGTCGGCGCAGGCGAAGTGCGACCAGATCCCGGTGACCTCGAGACTGCCGGCGGACTGGAGCCGCGCGGCGGCGGCCACCAGCGCGTCCCACTGCGCGCCGAACGCGCCGTTGCGCGACAGGCCGGTGTCGACCTTCAGCTGCACCCGGGGACGGTCGGACGAGACGGCGATCGCCTCGAGCTGGTCGACCGTCGAGGCGGTCACGTCGACGCCGGCGTCGGCCAGCTCGCCGAACGGCACGCCGGGCGTCATCAGCCAGCACAGCAACGGCCCCTCGTCGCCGGCGGCGCGCAGTGCCAGGGCCTCGTCGGGCGTGGCGACCCCGAGCCAGTCCGCTCCGCCCAGCCGCGCGGCCCGCGCCACCGGCACCATCCCGTGCCCGTAGGCGTTGGCCTTGACGACGGCCATCTGCAGCGCGTCGGGCGCGTACGACCGCAGTGCGGCCAGGTTCGCGCGGTACTGGTCGAGGTCGACGACGAGCTCGGCGTTGGCGCTCATGGGCGGCCTCCCTGCCAACTTTTGGAACAGGATTCCCGGCCAGCGG
>NZ_DAMDLR010000097.1:0-8268 GCF_032084975.1 Aeromicrobium sp. | reverse complement strand
CCGACCACGGCTCGGCGGTCCCCCGCACCGAGCTGGACGACCGCATCCGTCAGGCCGCGCTCGACGCGGGCGCCATCGGCGTCGAGGGCGCGAAAGCCGTGGACGTCGAGCGGGCCGCCGACGGCTCGGTCACCGGGGTCGTCGTCGAGACCGCCACGGGTCGCGAGGTCATCGGCTGCCGCCGGCTCGTGATCGCCGACGGCGTGCGCTCGACCCTGGGTCGCGCCCTGGGCCGCGAGTGGCACCGCGACACCGCCTACGGCGTCGCCGGGCGCAGCTACGTGAAGTCCGGCCGCGGTGACGACCCCTGGATCTCCTCGCACCTCGAGCTGCGGGGCCCCGACGGCGACCTCCTGCCGGGCTACGGCTGGATCTTCCCGCTCGGCGACGGCCAGGTGAACCTCGGCGTGGGCGCGCTCGCCACCGCTAAGCGGCCCGCCAAGATCCAGATCCGCCCGCTGATGGAGTTCTACGCCACGCTGCGACGCGAGGACTGGGACCTGGGCAGCGAGCTGCGGATGCCGACCTCGGCCCTGCTGCCGATGGGTGGCGCCGTCTCCGGCGTCGCCGGCCCGAACTGGATCGTCATCGGCGACGCGGCGGGCTGCGTCAACCCGCTCAACGGCGAGGGCATCGACTACGGCCTCGAGACGGGCCGCCTCGGCGCCGAGCTGCTGGCGACCGGCGACTCCCCCGCCGAGTCGTGGCCCGCCCTGCTGAGCGCTCACTACGGTCCCGCGTTCTCGATCGCGCGCCGACTGGCCGGGCTGATCACGGTGCCCCATCTGCTGCCCACCGCGGGCCCGGTGGGGATGCGCTCGCACGCGCTCATGACGATCGCCCTGCGGGTCATGGGCAACCTCGTCACCGACGAGGACCGCGACCTCACGGCGCGCGTCTGGCGCTGGGCGGGTCGCCGCTCGATCCGCCTCGACGAGCGGCCGCCCTTCTCCGGCTGACGACCCCACTCTTGGGCACTCCGCTCCAGTTTTGGCGCGCGATTCCCGCCGCGGGGGTCCAGGGAAGGGAATCCTGCACCAAAAGTGGTGGGGCGGGGCCGGTAGCCTCAGCCGGGTGCTGAGGATCTCCACCGTCAATGTCAATGGCATCCGCGCCGCGTGCCGCAAGGGCATGCAGGAGTGGCTCGAGGCCCGCGACGCGGACATCGTGACCCTGCAGGAGGTGCGCGCGCCGGACGCGATCGTGCACGAGATCCTCGAGGGCACGGGCTACCACGTCGTGCACACCGAGGCCGCGGCCAAGGGCCGCGCCGGCGTCGCCGTCATCAGCCGCCTCGAGCCGACCAGCCATCGCGTGGGCAACGGCGACGAGTACTTCGACGACACCGGCCGCTGGATCGAGTCCGACCTGACGCTGCCCGACGGCTCGGTGCTGACGGTCGTCAGCGTCTACGTCCACTCGGGCGAGGCCGGGACGCCGAAGCAGGAGGACAAGTACCGCTTCCTGGACCAGATGTCGAAGCGGATGGCCGAGCTGGGCGGCATGGACGGGCACGCCCTCGTGACGGGCGACCTCAACGTCGCGCACACCGAGCTCGACATCCGCAACTGGAAGGGCAACGTCAAGAAGTCGGGTTTCCTGCCCGACGAGCGCGCGTACTTCGACCGTTTCTTCGGAGACCTGGGCTGGTACGACGTGCACCGCCACCTGGCCGGTCCGGTCGACGGGCCGTACACGTGGTGGTCGATGCGCGGGCAGGCCTTCGACAACGACACGGGCTGGCGGATCGACTACCAGCTGGCCACCCCCGAGCTGGCGCAAGCGGCCCGCGTCGCCACGGTCGACCGCGCGGCCAGCTGGGGCGAGCGGTGGTCCGACCACGCGCCGCTGACCATCGACTACGACCTCTGAGGGGGCATGGGCGCGGGGGACGCGCCGTCCCCCCGGATGCACGCCCCCCGCATGGCCGAGCCGCTGAGCGGTCGGCGCACCACGACGCACGCGCGTGGTTCTTCGTGACTATACCGGCGTAGTTCTTCCGTGTCCGCAGGCCACTCCGGGTTCATCAGATTTTTCCCTTCCCACGTGTCGCGAGGATGGACCGCACGTGACCGCCGTGTCGTAGGGTGGTGAGCAGTTGCACGACGTTGGACAGCAGAAGGATGCGGATCCCTTCGGGGCATGGTTCCTCTCGCGTGTTGGATGTGCGTCGCGACCGTCGGACGTGAAGAGCGCGGCCGACTCTCGCCAGGGAAATCAAGAGGAGAACGACCATGGCCACCGGTACCGTCAAGTGGTTCAACGCCGACAAGGGCTTCGGCTTCATCGCCCCCGATGACGGCGGCGAGGACGTGTTTGCGCACTACACCGCGATCAACTCGAGCGGCTACCGCTCGCTGAACGAGGACCAGAAGGTCGAGTTCGACGTGGAGCAGGGCCAGAAGGGCTTGCAGGCCGCGAACATCCGCCCCCTCTGAGCGGACGCACTCGCACCGAACGTCAAGAACCCCACCACCGCGAGGTGGTGGGGTTCTTGCTGTCAGTGCCGGGAGGGAGCCGGACTCACAGATGCGGCTGATGCCGCGGCCTCGCTCGGCGGACTCCGAGGAGTTCGCCGGGGGCGGCCGGGAAGGATTGCGGTACGGACGCGGGCGTGAAACCCCGAGGCGCTGCATTCCTCTGACGTCGTGTTCCGTGGTCCTTCCCTACCCCGACCATAACCGCGAACTGCCTCGAACACCAGAGAGTCTCACTGCGAGATCACGACCCGCACGAGGCGGTCGTCCCCACGCGCCGGATCGCCCCGGCCGTCGGTGTTCGAGGTGCCCATCCACAGTGAGCCGTCGGGCGCGACGGCGACCGAGCGCAGCCGTCCGAGCTCCTCGATGAAGAACGCCCGCGGCCTCCCCGCGGACCCACCCTGCAGCGGCACCTGCCACAGCCGCTCACCGCGCAGGGCGGCCACGAAGGCACGGTCCCCGCTGATCGCGAGGCCGGCCGGGGACGCCTCGGCCGTCGACCACGTCGCCGCGGGGCGGACGTACTGGTCGTCGCCGCCGTCGCCCTCGACGTTCGGCCAGCCGTAGTTCCCGCCCTTGACGATCCGGTTGAGCTCATCGGTGGTCTGGTCGCCGAACTCGGTGGCCCACAGTCGGCCCTGGGCGTCCCAGGCGAGGCCCTCGACGTTGCGGTGCCCCCACGACCAGACCTCGTTGTCGAACGGGTTGCCGTCAACGGGGCGACCCTGGGTGTCGATGCGCAGGATCTTGCCGTTGCGCGAGTCGCGGTCCTGGGCGGTGCCGGAGTCGGCCGCGTCGCCGACCGCGACGAAGAGGTGGCCGTTGCGGTCGAACGTGAGCGCGCCGCCCTGGTGGTTGAACGCCTTGCGCAGGCCGGTGACGATCGGCTCCGCCGAGCCGATGCGCTCGCCGTCGAACTCGAGCCGCACGACGCGGCTGTCCTCGGGCCCCGTCAGGTAGGCGTAGAGCGCTGTCTCGTCGCCCGGCGCCAGGGCGAGCCCCTGCAGGCCGCCCTCTCCCCCGGGCGCGACGCCCGGCACGTCACCCACCTGGGTCACCTGTCCGTCGGCCGTGACCCGCACGATCGACGCATCGTCGCGTTGCGTGACCAGCGCCGTCCCGTCGGCCAGGAACACGATCGCCCACGGGACGTTGAGCCCGCTGGCGATGGTGCCGTCCAGCTGCGGGTCGATCGCCCGTGGGCCCGGCGGGGGTGTGGTGGTCGGCGGTGTGGTCGGTCCGGTCGAGGCGCTGGGGGCCGGGGCGGGATCGTCCCCCGAGCACCCTGCCAGCCACGCCGCACCCACGGCCATCCCGCCGAGAATCACCTGCCTGCGATCCATGCCCTCGATCATGCCCCAACCACCGGAATGCCACAGTGGAGGTGAACGTTGACATCGATGTCCCCGAGGAAAGGCCACCATGACCACGATCAACCTGACCGCCGACACGTTCCAGGAGACGGTGACCCGCGACGGGATCACCCTCGTGGACTGGTGGGCCGGCTGGTGCGGCCCGTGCATGCAGTTCGCCCCGGTCTACGAGGCCGCCAGCGAGCAGCACGCCGACATCACGTTCGCCAAGATCGACACCGAGGCCGAGCAGGAGCTCTCCGCCGCCGTGCAGATCTCGTCGATCCCCACGCTCATGGCCTTCCGCGACGGCGTGCTGCTCTACGCCCAGCCCGGTGCCCTCCCCGCGAACGCGCTCGAGGAGATCATCAGCCAGGTCAAGGCCCTCGACATGGATCAGGTCCGCCGCGAGATCGCGGCCCAGGAGGCCGGCGATCCCCAGGCGACGGGTGAGCCGCAGAACTGACAGGATCGACTCATGAGCCGTGTGACGTGCCCCGTCCTGTCCTCACGCATCATGAGTGCCGAGGAGGCCGCTCGCTTCGTCCGGCCCGGCGACAACGTCGGGATGAGCGGCTTCACCGGGGCCGGCTACCCCAAGCTGGTCCCGGGTGCCCTCGCGGCGCGGGCCGACGCGGCCCATGCCGCCGGTGAGGACTTCCGCATCGGCCTGTGGACGGGGGCGTCGACGGCGCCGCAGGCCGACGGGGTGCTGGCCCAGGCGCACGCGATCTCGACCCGGCTCCCGTACAACTCCGACCCGCTGCTGCGCAAGCAGATCAACGCGGGCGAGGTCGACTACGTCGACGCCCACCTGAGCCATTCGGCGCAGCAGATGTGGTTCGGCTTCTACGGACCGCTCGACATCGCCGTCATCGAGGTGACGGCGATCCTGCCCGAGGGACTGCTGGTCCCCGGCAGCTCGGTGGGCAACAACAAGACCTGGCTCGACCAGGCCGACAAGGTGATCCTCGAGGTCAACCACTGGCAGCCGCGCGAGATCGAGGGCTTCCACGACATCTACAGCGGGACGCGACTGCCGCCCGACCGTCGGCCTCTCACGCTGACCGAGCCCATGCAGCGCATCGGGGAGCCGTACCTGTGGGTCGACCCGGCGAAGGTCGTCGCCGTCGTCGAGACGAACGAGCCCGACGCCGGCGCCGCCTTCTCCGAGCCCGACGACGTCTCCCGTGCCATCGCCGGGCACGTCGTGGACTTCCTGCGTGGCGAGGTCGGTGCGGGCCGGATGCCCCCGGAGCTGCTGCCGTTGCAATCGGGCGTGGGCAACGTCGCCAACGCGGTCATGCAGGGACTGGACCACAGCGAGTTCACCAGCCTGGTCGCTTACACCGAGGTGCTGCAGGACGGACTGCTCGACCTGCTCGACAGCGGCACGCTGCGCGCGGCGTCCACCGCGTCATTCGGCCTGTCGCGGGAGGGGATGGAGCGCTTCCACGCCGGCATCGACGGCTACAAGGGTCGGATCCTGCTGCGCAGCGAGGAGATCTCGAACCATCCCGAGGTCATCCGCCGGCTGGGCGTCATCGCGATGAACGGCATGATCGAGGCCGACATCTACGGCAACGTGAACTCGACCCACGTCATGGGCAGCGCGGTCATGAACGGCATCGGCGGCAGTGGCGACTTCGCCCGCAACGCGTACCTCAACTTCTTCCTGACGCCGTCGACCGCGAAGGACGGGGCCATCTCCACGATCGTGCCGATGGTCAGCCACGTCGACCACACCGAGCACGACGTGCACGTCATCGTGACCGAGTACGGCCTGGCCGACCTGCGCGGGCTCTCCCCGCGCGAGCGGGCCGAGGCCGTCATTGCGAACTGCGCCCACCCCGACTTCCGGCCGCGCCTGCGCGACTACTTCGAGCGCGCGATCGCCGAGCGCCCGAACGCCCGCCACACGCCGCACCTGCTCGACGAGGCCCTCTCGTGGCACCAGCGCTACCTGACCACCGGCCGGATGTGACGCGGCGCGACTCGCCTGGCGTGAACACGCGTCCACCCGTGGCAGTGATGGGCGTGGTCGGCGCCCTGCTGGGCCTGCTGCTCGCCGCCTGCACGTCCGACCCCGCCGAGAGGACCGCCTTGTCCGAGGCCTCGCTGCCCACGCCCTCCGTCCGTCCCTCCCCGGCGGCCAGGCCCACTCCCCCGCCGGACTTCAGCGAGCTCGACCGGATGGCCGACGCCACGGCGTCGACCTGCACGCTCGTGATGCGCGGTGACGAGGTCGTGCACGAGCACCCGGCCGGGTCACGGCACGCCACCCGCCGGATCTACTCGATCACGAAGTCCGTCGTCGGCGTCCTGCTCGCGATCGCGGCGGACGAGGGACGCCTCGGCCTCGACGACCCCGTCGGCCGGCACGTCCGCGAGTGGCCCGCCGAGTCCTCGGCCGTGACCGTCCGGCACCTCATGTCGATGACGTCCGGCCGGGCGTGGTCCGAGGGAGCGGACCGGGCGATGATCGGCGCCGTCGACCAGACCGCGGCCGCGTTGGCGGCCGGTCAGCAGGACGCTCCCGGGACGGCGTGGCGCTACGACAACATGGCCAGCCAGGTCCTCTCAGCGGTGCTGGACTCAGCCGTCGGCGACCCCGCGGCGTATGCGCAGGCACGCCTGTTCGGGCCGCTGGGGCTGACCGACACCACGTGGGAGCGTGACGGCGCCGGACGGATCAAGGCCTACGCGGGCATCGTCTCCTCGTGCGCGGACCTGGTCCGCCTCGGCGCGATGATGCGTGACGGCGGGCGGTTCGGCGACACCGAGGTCGTCCCGGCTGAGTCCGTCGCGGAGCTGACGGCGTCGTCCTCCGACCTCAACGCGGCCTACGGACTGCTGTGGTGGACGAACACCGAGGGGCGTGTCACCGAGGTGCGGCGGGCGGCGGGGTTCGAGCAGGACCGCCCGTCCTACACCGGGCGACTGGCGCCGGGCGCGCCGTCGGACGCTTTCTGGGCGCTGGGCTGGGGCAACCAGCTGGTCGCCGTGGTGCCCTCGTCGGGGGTGGTGGCCGTCCGCCTCGGTCCGAGGCCCGCCGACGCGGACGACCTGACCTTCGACGGGTTCACCGGCGCGGTGCTGCGAGGCCTGGCCGGCGAGCCCGGCTGACGTCAGGCGGCCGTGATGAACGACCGCATGCCGACCGAGCCGAGGTCGATCTCGGTGTTGAAGAACCCGATGTCCTCGCCGGGCTCGAGCAGGCTGAGGGCCGCGACCATCGGTCGGTAGTGATCGTCGGTCGGCACGGCGATCCGCGCGGCGGACCAGGTGCGGTACGGGTCGACCAGCTTGGCCACGTCGCCCGTCGCCAGCGCGTCCGCGGTCTGGGCGTCGAACTCCTGCGCCCAGTCCCACGCCGGCCCGCCGCCCCAGCGGACGCGGTTGAGCGCGTGCACGATGTTGCCGCTGCCGATGAACACGACGCCGCGGCGACGCAGGTCGCGCAGGCGGGCGAACAGCTCGTACAGCCTCGGCAGCGGCATCGCGTAGTCGATGCTGATCTGCAGCACAGGGACCTGCGGCGCGGGCGCGAGGAACTTCAGGACGCTCCAGGTGCCGTGGTCGAGGCCCCACTGACTGTCCAGCCGCGCCTCGTACTCGACGAGGTGCTCGGCCAGGATGCGCGCCACCTGCTCGTCGCCGTGGCTCTCGTACTCGACCCGGTAGAGCTCGTCGGGGAAGCCGCCGAAGTCGTAGATGACCGGATTGCGGGGCGCATCGGTGATGTGGGTGCCACCGGGGGTCAGCCAGTGCGCGCTGATCACGACGATGGCCTGGGCGGCGGGCAAGCCGGCGCCCACGCGCTCCCACTCGCGCGTGAAGGAGTTGTCGCTGATGGCGTTCATCGGGCTGCCGTGACCCACGAACAGGACGGGCATGCGCGGGCTGGGCACGAGGCGGTTGGCCAGGTCGGACAGCGAGTGCGTCGGGACCGACGCGGGGCGCAGGTTCATCGCGTCTCCTTGGTAGTTGATGATTCAACTATAGCATCCGGCGTCGGGGATTTGAAGCCGTGAGCGACAATGGAGGGATGGTGACCGCGACCGAGTTGCAGATCGCTCTGCGGCACCCGGTCCGGTTCGAGATCGACCCGGACGACCCCGCTTCCTCGCGCTTCGTGTTCGATGCGCCCCAGGGTCCGATCGAGGCCACGGCGAACGAGGCGGTCGGTCCCCTGAGCGGTGGCATCCGTGCCCTCAACGCCGATCCCAGCGCCCGCGCCTGGGCCACGCCCGCGATCGTCGCCCTGCGCATGATGGCGACGGGAACCCTCGCCTCCCCCGGCTCGGCGGAGCTGCAGCAGATGCTGGACGCGGGACGATCCATCGGGCCGACCGCGGCCGAGGGCCAAGCGACCATCCGCGCCTTCCT
Organism: Aeromicrobium sp.; assembly: GCF_032084975.1. Taxonomy (GTDB): domain Bacteria; phylum Actinomycetota; class Actinomycetes; order Propionibacteriales; family Nocardioidaceae; genus Aeromicrobium. Next base: position 47 of record NZ_DAMDLR010000097.1, on the reverse strand, counting down.
GGCCGCCCTCGTCGCCGACGCGCCCGCCGTGGCGACCACGCCCCAGC
>NZ_DAMDLR010000096.1:0-8366 GCF_032084975.1 Aeromicrobium sp. | reverse complement strand
CCGCCGCTGATGTCGCTCTCGGCGGCGGCGTCCATCGCGCCGACCATCTCGCGCGAGTCGAGCCAGCCCTCGGGGAGGACGACCTTGCGCGGCGAGCCCTGGCGGCCGCGCGGCACGCCGAGCTCGGCGACCGGGAACGGCTCGGTGGGATCGAGCTCGTCCAGCAGTGCGTCGAGGGCGCGGTACGAGCTGATGTGCCCGAGCTGGTCGCGCACGCGCGATCCGGCCGGGAAGCCCTTGAGGTACCAGGCGATGTGCTTGCGGAACTCGACGCAGCCGCGCTCCTCGCCCAGCCACTCCCCCAGCAGCTCGGCGTGGCGGCGCATCACGGCGGTGACCTCGCCCAGGTTCGGCAGGGTCGCGATCGTGCGTCCCTCGAAGGCTGCCGCGAGGTCGCGGAAGAGCCACGGGCGGCCGAGGCAGCCACGCCCGACGACGACCCCGTCGCAGCCGGTCTGCTCGACCATGGCCAGGGCGTCGGACGCCTCCCAGATGTCGCCGTTGCCCAGGACCGGGATGTCGACGGCGGCCTTGAGCTCGCCGATGGCCTTCCAGTCGGCGCGACCGCTGTAGTGCTGGGCCGCGGTGCGGCCGTGCAGCGCGATCGCGGCACAGCCCGTGTCCTGGGCGATGCGGCCGGCATCGAGGAACGTCAGGTGGTCCTCGTCGATGCCCTTGCGGGTCTTCATCGTGACCGGGACGCCGAACGGCTCGGCGGCGCGCACGGCCTCGGTGAGGATCTGCCCCAGCAGCGTTGCCTTCCACGGCAGGGCGGAGCCGCCGCCCTTGCGCGTGACCTTGGGGACGGGGCAGCCGAAGTTGAGGTCGACGTGGTCGACGCCGTGCTCGCCGCACAGGATCGAGACGGCCCGGCCGATCGTCTCGGGGTCGATCCCGTAGAGCTGGACCGAGCGGACCGCCTCGCCCTCGGCGAACGTCAGCATCGACAGGCTCACGCGGTCGCCCTCGACGAGGCCGCGACTGGTGATCATCTCGCACACGTACAGGCCGGCGCCCTGCTCGGCGCACAGGCGACGGAACGCGACGTTCGTGACCCCCGCCATGGGCGCCAGCACGACCGGGACGTCGACGTGGACGCTCCCGAGGTCGAGGCCGGCGGTCAGGGTGTCCATCGCACCGCCGTCGTGACGTCGCCGGGTTGGAAGTCGACCGACTCCACGACCGTTCCCCGCGGGACGAGGAACAGCAGGCAGCCCTTGACCGTGCGGCCGGCCGCGAGCGGCTCGGGCACCTTCAGGCCGCGGCACTTCGCGAACCCGGCGGGCGAGGCGCTGGCCGGCAGCAGGGTGTCCCCGGCGACGTGCAGCCACCACGGCGAGCCCTGCGCGAACGAGGCAGGAGCGGGTCCGCGGTTGGCCACCATGACGCGCGCGTAGTACGGCACCATCCCATCGGGGATGGAGTACAGCGCGAGGTCGCGACGCGGAGCCTTCGTGAACGCGGCGACGCCGAGCGCCAGGGCGGTGCCGGCCTCGTCCTCGAGTTCCGGGTACGCGACGGTCGCCGTCGTGCCGACCTCCTGGTCGCCCGGGTCAGTCAGCGTGATGCCGGCCGGCACCTCGAAGCCGGCCTTCGGCGCCGCGGGCTCGCTCGACCCACCGCCCGAGCAGGCGGTGAGTGCGAACAGCGCGGCGACGGCGGCGACGAGGGTACGGATCATCAACACCCGACGAGGCGCGCCGCGAGGTAGGAGGTGACCTGGTCCAGCGCGATGCGCTCCTGCGACATCGAGTCGCGCTCGCGGATCGTCACCGCGTCGTCCTCGAGCGTGTCGAAGTCGACCGTGATCGAGAACGGCGTGCCGATCTCGTCCTGGCGGCGGTAGCGCTTGCCGATCGCCTGGGCGTCGTCGAAGTCGATGTTCCAGTACTGGCGCAGCTCGGTGGCCAGGGCCTTCGCCTTCGGCGACAGGTCGGCGTTGCGCGACAGCGGCAGCACGGCGGCCTTGACCGGGGACAGACGTGGGTCCAGGCGCAGGACCGTGCGCTTGTCGACGCCGCCCTTGGAGTTCGGCGCCTCGTCCTCGGTGTAGGCGTCGACGAGGAAGGCCATCAGCGAGCGGTTGACACCGGCTGCGGGCTCGATGACGTACGGCGTCCAGCGCTCGTTGTTGGCCTGGTCGAAGTACGACAGGTCCTTGCCCGAGTGCTGGGCGTGCGTCGACAGGTCGAAGTCGGTGCGGTTGGCGACACCCTCGAGCTCACCGAACTCCGAGCCCGCGAAGCCGAAGCGGTACTCGATGTCGACGGTGCGCTTGGAGTAGTGCGAGAGCTTCTCGGCGGGGTGCTCGAACAGGCGCAGGTTCTCGGGGTTGACGCCCAGGTCCGTGTACCACTTCAGCCGGGTGTCGATCCAGTACTGGTGCCAGTCCTCGTCCTCACCGGGCTTGACGAAGAACTCCATCTCCATCTGCTCGAACTCGCGGGTGCGGAAGATGAAGTTGCCGGGCGTGATCTCGTTGCGGAAGCTCTTGCCGATCTGGCCGATGCCGAACGGGGGCTTCTTGCGCGACGAGCCCATCACCTGCGCGAAGTTCACGAAGATGCCCTGGGCCGTCTCGGGACGCAGGTAGTGCAGGCCCTCCTCGGACTCGACCGGGCCGAGGAACGTCTTGAGCAGGCCGTTGAACATGCGCGGCTCGGTCCACTCGCCGCGGGTGCCGCAGTTGGCGCACACGAGGACGGACATCTCGACCGAGTCGGGATCGTCGACGCCGTGCTTCTCGGCGTAGGCCTCCTGCAGGTGGTCCTGGCGGTAGCGCTTGTGGCACTGCAGGCACTCGACGAGCGGGTCGACGAAGGCCGAGAGGTGGCCCGAGGCCTGCCACACCTGCGTCGGCAGGATCACCGAGGAGTCGAGGCCGACGACGTCGTCACGACCCTGCACCATCGAGCGCCACCACTGGCGCTTGATGTTCTCCTTGAGCTCGACGCCCAGTGGACCGTAGTCCCAGGCGGAGCGGGTGCCGCCGTAGATCTCGCCACACTGGTAGACGAAGCCGCGGCGCTTGCACAGGCTGATGACGGTGTCGATGACTGAGGCCATGGAGGATTTCCTGTCCGGCTGGATGTCGGCGGGCCGTTGCGCGTCGTCGTGACAACGCGCGCCCGAGATCAGCGATCCACGATACCCCCGCGAAGCCCACGGTCCTCACCCACATGCGCCGAACCCCTTGACCACCTTTAGTTAGTTTGGTTTATTAACTCTGTGACGACGACCACAGTGACCCGCCGAGCCGTGGGCAAGGTGCGCCCGGCCGACACCCGCCGGCACCACCGCACCCTGCTCCTGCAGCACCTCATGGACCACGGACCGACGACGCGGGCGGACCTCGCCCGCGGCACCGGGCTGACCCGCGTGACGGTCTCGGACCTGGTCGCCGAGATGCTCCAGGAGTCGCTCGTCGACGACATCGGCGCCCGCCCCGGCACCCACCTGGGCAAGCCGGCGACACTCGTCGCGATCTCCGAGAGCGCACCCGTCATGGTGGCGGTCGACCTCTCGGACGACTCGGGCTTCGACGGCGCCGTCGTCGACCTGCACGGTCGGGTCCTCCTGCGCGAGCAGGCGCCGTTCTCGCGGGGCGCCGACGCCGTGGACGACGTGTCCGCGCTCGTCGCCCGGCTCGTCGAGAGCGCGCCCCGTCGCGTCCTGGGCATCGGCGTCGGCACGCCGGGCATCATCGACGACGAGGGCGTCGTCCTGCAGGCGCCGAACCTGGCGTGGGACACCGTGCCGCTCGCCGCCACGCTGGCCGAGCGCCACGAGCTGCCCGTGTGCGTCGGCAACGACGCCAACATCGCCGCGGTCGCCGAGGGCGCCTTCGGCGACGGTGACGACGCGGGCCTGCTGATGGTCACGATCGGCCAGGGCGTCGGCGGCGGCATCCTCGTGGACGGGCACCCCGTGGCCGGTCCCCTGCGCTCGGCCGGCGAGATCGGCCACATCGTGGTCGATCCCGACGGCGCCCCCTGCGCCTGCGGCAACCGCGGGTGCCTCGAGACGCTCCTCAGTGCTCCGGCGCTGCGCGCGGCCGGCTCGGACGAGGCGCGCAGCCACGCCGGCGACCTCCTCGGCTCGGTGCTGACGCCGATCGTGACGACGCTGGGCATCGCGGACGTCGTCCTGCACGGACCCACCGAACTGCTCGACGGGCCCGTGCTGGACGCGGCGCGGGCCGCCGTCGCGCGCCAGACTCTCCCCTTCGTCGCCCAGCGCATCAGGATCCGCCTGGTCGCCCACGACGAGCTCGTCCTGACCGGGGCGGCGGCGCTGGTGCGCCATCGCGAGCTGGGAGTCGTGTGAGGTGCGTCGCGCCGAACACTCCACCACACACCATGAGAGGCACATCATGAAGCTCCGAAAGTTCGTGGCGAGCGCGGCCGTGGCCGGGATCGCCCTCAGCGTCCTGGCCGCGTGCGGGGGCGGCGACGACGACTCGTCCTCCGACTCCGGGTCCGACACCATCACCTTGTGGCTGGCCGGCAAGGAGGACACCCCGACGGAGGCCACCGACTGGCTGACCGAGGAGTTCGCCGCCCAGCACGACGGCAAGACCCTCAAGATCGAGCGCATCGACTGGGGCGAGCTGCTGACGCGGCTGAACACGGCGCTGCCGAGCGACAAGTCGCCCGACGTCGTGGAGATCGGCAACACGCAGGCCGCCTCGTTCACCAGCATCGGCGCCTTCACCGACCTGACGGACCAGGCCGACGAGCTCGGTGCCATGGGCCCGGAGTCGTTCGTCGAGGCCGGGACGTGGGAGGACAAGTTCTACGCCGTGCCCTACTACTGGGGATCGCGCTACGTCTTCTACAGCAAGAAGGCGCTCAAGGACGCAGGCCTGGAGACCCCGAAGACGCTCGAGGACTTCAGTGCCGCCGCGACGAAGCTGACGACCGAGGGCGGCGACAAGTACAGCGGCTTCTGGGTGCCCGGCCAGGACTGGCGCAACGGCATCAGCTGGGTCTTCGCGCACGGCGGCGACATCGCCGTGCAGGAGGGTGACGCGTGGGTCGGCAAGCTGTCCAGCCCCGAGTCGGTCAAGGGCCTCGAGCAGTGGCAGCAGCTGACGCAGAAAGCCACCTCCGCACCCAAGGACGGCAAGGACGAGGAGCCCTGGACGCCCTTCGTCAACGGCGAGGCCGCGATGTTCATGGCGCCCAGCTGGGCGCGCTGGTCGGTCCCCGAGGACATGGCCGACGATCTCGGCGCCTTCGCCCTGCCGGGTGTCGACGGCGAGGCGGCTCCGGTCTTCGCCGGCGGCTCGAACATCGCCGTGTCGGCCAAGTCGAAGAACCAGGACCTGTCCTTCGACCTGCTCAAGCTGATCTACAGCGACGACTACCAGCAGCTGCTCGCCAAGAACGGCCTCGGCCCGGCGAACGACGAGTTCACGTCGCTCATGGGCGACGACGAGTTCGCCCAGGCGGCCATCGCGGCGGCCGGCAACTCCAAGCTCACCCCGACCTCGCCGAACTGGGCGGCCGTCGAGACGTCGAGCGTCATGGAGGAGTTCTTCGGTGCCATCGCCAGCGGCGAGGACGTCGCGACGGTCGCCAAGGCCACCGACGCCAAGCTCGAGGCCGAGCTGAACAAGTGACGCACCGACGCTGAGTGGGCCGGTGGGGTCCGGTCGAAGGACCGGGCCCCACCGTCTGCCCGCAGGACACCGCCATGGGAAGGGAGGGACGATGAGCACGCAGACGGCTGCCCGCAGGTTCGGGCCCTACGCGCTGCTGGTGCCGTCATTGGTGATCCTCGGGGTGGCGATGGGCTACCCCCTGGTGCGCCAGGTCGCGATGTCGTTCCAGGAGTACGGCCGGGCCCAGCAGTTCGGCCAGCCGGCGCCCTTCGTGGGCCTGGAGAACTACACCGAGCTGTTCACCAACCGCCAGATGTGGGGTGTCGTCGGCCGGTCCCTGGCCTTCTGCGCCGTCAACGTCATCGTGACGATGCTCATCGGCATCGCGCTGGCGCTGTTGCTCCGGCACGTGTCGCGTGGGCCGCGGCTGACCCTGCAGATCGCGATGCTCCTCGCGTGGGCGATGCCCGTGATCGCCGCGATGACCTCGTGGCAGTGGCTCTTCGACACCCGCTACGGCGTCATCAACTGGACGCTGGTCCGCCTGGGCTTCGAGTCCTTCGACGGCCACAACTGGCTGACGAGCCCGCTGTCCTTCTACTTCGTCGCGACGGTGATCGTCGTGTGGATGAGCGTGCCGTTCGTCATGTTCACCATCTACGCCGGGCTGACCCAGGTGTCCGAGGACGCCCTCGAGGCCGGTGAGCTGGACGGCGCCAACGCGTGGCAGCGATTCCGCCACATCATCTACCCGACGATCCGCCCGGTCCTGACGATCACGCTGCTGCTGCAGGTCGTGTGGGACCTGCGCGTGTTCGCGCAGATCTACTACCTGCAGGGCGTCGGCGGCACCCCGAGCAAGACCCACCTGCTGGGCACCTACATCTACACGCTCGGCATCGGCCAGAGCGACTACGGCATGGCGTCCGCGCTGGCGATGTTCGTGCTCGTGCTGACGCTCGTGCTGACCGCCGGCTACGTCCGCGCACTGCTGAAGGAGTCCCGATGACGCGCACCATGAGCCGTCGCCTCTGGGGCGCCCTCGCGATCGTGATCGCGGCCCTGTGGGTCTTCCCCGTCTACTGGATCGTCAACAGCGCGTTCCAGCCCGCCGACCGGCTGCGCTCCCCCGAGCCGGCCTGGTTCCCCCGCGACCTCACCGGATCGGGGTTCGCCCGGGTCTTCGACGACGCGTTCATCGACTCGTTCAAGCTCAGCATCGCCGTGACGCTGATCGCCGTGCTGTGCGCCGGGCTGTGCGCGTTCCTGGGCGCCGTCGCGATCTCGCGGTTCCGCTTCCGCGGGCGCACCCAGTTCATCCTCGTCGTCCTGGCGATCCAGATGATCCCCCCGGAGGCGCTGTTCATCAGCCAGTACAAGATGCTCGGCGATGCCGGCCTCTACAACACGATCGGCGGCCTGGGCCTGTTGTACATCGCGATGATCCTGCCGTTCACGATCTGGATGCTGCGCGGCTTCGCCGACGGCGTGCCGATCGACCTCGAGGAGGCCGCGATGGTCGACGGCTGCAGCCGCACCCGGGCGTTCTTCACGATCACCCTGCCGCTGCTGGCACCCGGCCTGGTCGCGGCGAGCGTCTACGGCTTCCTGCAGGCGTGGAACGAGTTCACCCTCGCCGTCGTGGTGATGGATCCCTCGAACCGCACCCTGCCGCTGTGGCTGCGGGGCCTCTCCGACGTCTCGAACGAGGCGATCGACTGGCCCGGCGTGATGGCCGGCGCCACGATGGTCGCCGTGCCAGTGATCGTCTTCTTCATGATCGTCCAGGGCCGGATGACCTCCGGCCTCGTCTCGGGGGCGGTGAAGGGATGAGCGACTCGGTGCGAGCCGACGCCCACGGCGTGATGCTGGCCGCGTTCCACGGCCCCCAGGTCCCTGCGTGGCTGGCCGGGGCGTTCGAGGACGGACTGGCCGGCATCTGCCTCTACGGCGACAACCTGTCCGAGGACGGGGACGTCCGCCCGGCCGCCCGCGCCGTCGCGGCCCTGGACCCGACGCGGATCCTGGCCCTCGACGAGGAGGGCGGGGACGTGACCCGGCTGCACATGCCCGGTGGCAGTCCCCATCCCGGCAACGCCGCCCTGGGTGTCGTCGACGACGTCGAGCTGTCGCGCACGGTCGCCGCGGGGATCGGTGCGGAGCTGCGGGAGGCCGGCGTGTGGCTGGACCTGGCGCCGTGCGCGGACGCGAACAGCAACTCCGCCAACCCCGTCATCGGCACCCGCAGCTTCGGCGCGGACCCGACGCTCGTGGCCCGGCACGTCGCCGCCTACGTTGAAGGACTGGCGTCGGTCGGTGTCGCGGCGAGCGTGAAGCACTTCCCCGGCCACGGCGACACCAGCGCCGACTCCCACCTCGAACTGCCGCGCGTCGACGCCTCGGCGGAGGTGCTGCGCGAGCGCGAGCTGGTGCCGTTCCGGGCCGCGATCGAGGCGCAGGCGGCATCCATCATGACCTCCCACGTGGTCCTGTCGGCGTTCGATCCCGACCGCCCGGCCACGCTGAGTCCCGCCGTGCTGACCGGGCTGCTGCGCGAGGAGCTCGGTTACGACGGGGTGATCGTCAGCGACGCGCTCGACATGGCGGGCGCCAGCGGGACCCTCGGGCTGGGCGGCGCCGCCGTCGCCTCGCTGGCCGCCGGGGCCGATTTGCTGTGCCTCGGCCCGGAGCCGTCGGACCAACCCTCCGCGCTCACCGAGGCCGTGGAGGCCGTCGTCGCCGCCGTCGAGGCCGGGTCCCT
>NZ_DAMDLR010000095.1:0-8463 GCF_032084975.1 Aeromicrobium sp. | reverse complement strand
CGAGCTCGCCGACGGGCTCGCCGACGGCGTGCGGTCGATCCCGGACCTCTCCGAGCAGCGTCGCGACGAGACGGCGCGGACGATCGCCTCGCCGATCCGGACCGAGGACGTCGCCCAGGCCTCGGCCGACAGCTACGGCGCCGGGCTCGCGCCGTTCTTCCTCGCGATCGGCGCGTGGGTGGGCGGCTACGTCATGTTCCTGCTGGTGCGTCCGCTGTCGAACCGCGCCATCGCCGCGCGCCAGTCACCGTGGCGCACGGCGCTGGGTGGCTGGCTGACCCCCGCCGCGCTGGCCGCGGCGCAGGTGCTCATCATGCTGGCGGTGGTGATGTCGGTCGTCGGCATCGACGTCCTGCGGGCGACCCAGGTGGCGTTCTTCCTGCTGCTCGTCGGGGCTGCCTTCGTGGCGATCGTGCACGCGCTGAACGCCTGGCTCGGGCCCGTCGGGCAGCTCCTCGGGCTGGTCCTGCTGGTGCTCCAGCTGGCCAGCGCGGGTGGCACGTTCCCGTGGCAGACGCTGCCGCCCACGCTGCAGTCGATCCACCACGTCCTGCCGATGACCTACGCGATCGACGGGATCCGTCACCTGATGTACGGCGCGAACCTGGACTCGCTGCCGCGCGACGTGGCCGTGCTGGCCGCTTACGTCGTGGGAGGCATCGCGATCTCCGCAGCCGCCGCGTACCGTCGCCGGATCTGGCGCGTCTCGCAGATCAAGCCCGAGATCGCGCTCTGACCGAGGTCAGCGGTCGCGCAGGCGCGGCGCGAGGTCCCGCTCGAACAGCTCGAGGAACCGCTGCTGGTCGTTGCCGGGAGCGTGGAAGACGAGGTGGTTGAAGCCCCAGTCGACGTACTGGCCGATCATCGCGGCGACCTCGTCGGGATCGGATCCGACGATCCAGCGCTGGGCGATCTGCTCGATCGGCAGCGCGTCGGCGGCCTTCTCCATCTCGACAGGATCGGTGATGGAGTGCTTCTGCTCGGGCGACAGCGACAGGGGCGACCAGAACCGCGTGTTCTCCAGCGCCAGCTCGGGGTCGGTGTCGTACGACAGCTTGATCTCGATCATCCGGTCGGCGGCGTCGGGGTCGCGATCGGCCTTCTGGGCGCCCTCGCGGAACGCCGGCAGCAGCTTCTCGGTGTAGAGCTCGGGACCCTTGCCGGACGTGCAGATCGAGCCGTCGCCGACCCGTCCGGCGTAGCGGGCCACCATGGGCCCGCCGGCCGCGACGTACACGGGGATCGGCTCGTCGGGCCGGTCGTAGATCGAGGCGTCGTGGGTCGAGTAGTACTCGCCCTCGAAGGACACGCGCTCGTTCGACCAGAGCTCGCGCATGAGCCGCACGGACTCGCGCAGTCGCGCGAAGCGCTCCTTGAACTCGGGCCAGTCCTGCTCGCCCGCGCCGCGGAACCCGGTGGCGATCTCGTTGAGCGCCTCGCCGGTGCCGACGCCCAGGACGATCCGCCCCGGGTAGAGGCAGCCCATCGTCGCGAACGCCTGCGCGATCACGGCGGGGTTGTAGCGGAAGGTCGGCGTCATGACCGAGGTGCCGATGACGACCGAGTGGGTCCGCTCGCCCACGGCGGTCATCCACGCGAGCGAGAACGGGGCATGCCCGCCGACGTGACGCCACGGCTGGAAGTGGTCGCTCGTCCAGACCGACTCCATCCCGTGCGCCTCGGCGGAGACGGCGTACTCGACCAGGTCACGTGGACCGAACTGCTCGGCAGAGGCCTTGTATCCCAGCTTCAGCTCGTTCATGTCGACTCCTTCGATGCGTGGGCGGCGGCATAGACCACCTTGCGGGAGATCCCGGTGCGCCGCGCGACGTCGGCGATCGCGTCCTTGCGGCTCAGTCCCTCGGCGGTGGTCTCGTCGACCATCGCCACGAGGTCGGACTCGGCGAGGTCGGCGGCGGGCTCGGGCTCGGCACCGGCGACGACGATCGTGATCTCGCCGCGCACGCGCTCGCCGTCACCGGCCCACTCGGCCAGCTCGGCCAGAGGACCGCGCACGACCTCCTCGTGGGTCTTGGTGAGCTCGCGGCACACGGCGGCGTGGCGGTCGGCCCCGAAGGCCTCCGCCATCGCGGCCAGGGTGGCGGCGGTGCGGTGCGGGGACTCGAAGAAGACCAGCGTGCGCGGGTCCGCCGCGAGTGCCGCGAGGGCACGGGCCCGCTCGCCCGGCTTGCGCGGCGGGAAGCCCTCGAAGCAGAAGCGGTCGACCGGCAGGCCCGAGACGGCCAGGGCGGTGAGCACCGCCGAGGGGCCCGGGATCGCCGTGAGCGGCAGGGCCTCGGCCACGGCGGCCGCGACGATCCGGTAGCCGGGGTCCGAGACGCTGGGCATGCCGGCGTCGGTGACCAGGACCACCGTGCGGTCCTCGCGCAGTTCGTCCATCAGCTCGGCGGTGCGCTGCACCTCGTTGCCCTCGAAGTACGAGACGACGCGTGCGGTGACCTCGATGCCGAGGTCGCTGACGAGGCGGCGGAAGCGGCGCGTGTCCTCGGCGGCGACGACGTCGGCCTCGGCCAGGGCGGTCGCGAGTCGTCCGGAGGCGTCCGCCACGGTTCCGATCGGGGTCGCGGCGAGGATCAGCACCCCTCGATCCTGCCACGCTCCCGCGGAGCCGGTGGCTCACGGAATGTAACTTGTCGTTACGTTCCCTCTCCCGCTGGGACGCCCGGCTGGCTAGGGTGTGGCGGGTGACTCTGCTGGACAGGATCAGCCTGTGGGCCTGGGGATGGATCGGACCGATCGCGATCGCGCTGCTGGCGTTCGCGCTGCGCGTCTGGAACGTCTCGAGCCCGAAATCGCTCACGTTCGACGAGACGTACTACGCCAAGGACGCGTGGGGGCTGTGGAACTGGGGTTACGCCCGCGATGCCGTCGAGGACGCGAACGGGCGGATCGCCCGCGGCGAGACGGACGTCTTCACGACCGATCCGACCTGGATCGTGCACCCCGACGGCGGCAAATGGCTCATCGCGATCGGTGAGGGCATCTTCGGGCTGACGCCACTGGGCTGGCGGTTCGCCGCGGTCGTCGTCGGGTCGCTCACCGTGCTGGTGCTGGCACGGCTGGTGCTGCGGCTGACCGGATCGGTGCCCTTGGCGTGCCTGGCCGGGCTGCTCCTGACCCTGGACGGGCTGCACTTCACGATGTCGCGCATCGCGCTGCTCGACGTGTTCCTGGCGTTCTGGCTGCTGTGTGCGGTGACCTGTCTGGCGGCCGACCGCGACTGGTTGACGACCCGACTCCGCGACGTTGGTCCGACGAAGTGGATCTGGCTGCGCCCGTGGCAGCTGGCCGCCGGCGCCTGCTTCGGCATGGCGGTGGCGACGAAGTGGAGCGGCCTCTACGTGCTGGCGGCGTTCGGCATCACGGTCGTCGTGTGGGACGTGTGGGCGCGCGGGCGGGTCGCGACCTGGCAGGACGCCGCGATGCGGGTGCTACGCGTGGGGCTGCCCGCCTTCGTCTCGCTGGTCGGCGTGGCGCTCGTGGTCTACGTCCTGACGTGGACGGGCTGGCTGCTGCACCACGACGTCTTCGAGGCCCGCTTCGGGCACGGCTACGGCGACGAGAAGGTCTGGGGCGCCGTCAGCGACCCGACCCGCGGCCCGCTCGGCGGCTTCATCGACGCGTTCCGGTCCCTGTGGGACTTCCACGTCATGACGTACAACTTCCACACCGGTGACTACCTGGCCGACAAGACGCACCCGTACCAGAGCAACGCGTTCGGCTGGCTCATCCAGTGGCGGCCCACGAACGTCGCCTCGAACTTCGACCTCGCCGCAGACGTGTGCGGCGCACCCGAGGACTCCAAGTGCGTCCGGCAGGTGCTGACCCTGGGCAACCCGGCCCTGTGGTGGGTGGGCACGCTGGGCCTGGTCACCGCCCTCGTGGCCTGGATCCGCAACCCCACCTGGCGCTGGAGCCTGCCGCTGGTCGGCGTGCTCGCGACGTGGGCGCCCTGGTGGATCACGTCGGGTCGCCCGATCTTCACGTTCTACGCCGTCGCGATCGTGCCGTTCATGATCGTGGCGCTGTGCCTCGTGTTCGCCGCGATCCGGCGACGCCTGCCCGACCGCTTCTGGTGGCCGGGGATCATCGCCTTCACCCTCGTGGTCGTCGCGCTGTTCTGGTACTTCCACCCGATCCTGTCCAACCGGATCATCACGTACGACCAGTGGCACGATCGCATCTGGTGGAACCGCTGGATCTGAGACGATTCGGCCAACCGCGACATGACAGGTCGTGGAGGCAAGGATCGAGACGATGGCCGAACCGGAACCCCCGGCGGCGGACCCGGCGAGCGACACCGCGCTGCTGAGCCGTGCTCGCCGTGGGGACACGACGGCGTTCGGTGCTCTGTTCGACCGGCACATCAACGCCGTCTACTGGCAGGCCCACCAGGTCGTCGGTGACGCCGCGGAGGCCGAGGACGTCGCCCAGGACACCTTCGTCACGGCGTGGCGGCGACTCGACGACATCACGATCGTCGACCGGTCGATGCTGCCGTGGCTCATGGTCACCGCGCGGTACACCGCTCTGAACGCCGGTCGCAAGCGCGCCCGGCTGCGGGCGGTCCCGCTCGAGCACGAGCCCGTCGATCCGTCCGCGAGTCCGGCCGAGGAGGTGGACGCGGCGGCGGTCTCCGCCGCGATCGACTCGGCCGTCTCGCGCCTCTCCGCCGTCGATCGCCGGCTGTTCGAGCTGTGCGTCGACGGCGACCTGACCTACGAGCAGGCGGCCGCCGAGCTGGGCATGACCCACGGATCCGTCAGGAACCGGGTCTCGCGGCTGCGGTCCCGCCTGCGCCGCGACCTGACCCAGGACGGTGAGTGAGATGACCGGAACAGAGCCTGCCGTGCTCGAGCGCGAGCGGATCGAGCGGATGCGCGCCCAGGTGATGGGCACGATCGAGCGGGACACGTCCGCGCGTCGCACTCGCCGGTCGTGGATTGCCGTGGGCGGTGTCGCCGCGGCCGCGGTCGTCGTGGTCGGAGGGGCCGTGGGCGCCGGCCTGAACGGGGGGCTCATGAGCGGCAGCGACTCGATGTCAGCCGGCGGCTCCTCGGCCGAGAGGGCGGCGGTCGAGGACTCGGGCGCGAGTCGCGCCGCGGACGACGTGGCGACCGAGGAGGACCAGGCACCGGCCGAGACGGTCATCACGACCGGCTCGATGTCGGCCCGCGTCGACGACATCGACGAGACGGCCTTCGCGATCCGCGCCTTCGCGGCCGGGCTGGGCGGCCGCATCGACGGCGAGAGCCTCGAGGCCGGCCGGTACCCGTCCGGCGAGCTCACCGTCCGCATCCCCGCCCAGCGCCTGGACGCCCTGCGGGACCTCGTCGAGGAAGCGGGCGAGGTGCGCTCGATGAACGTCAACCGCGAGGACGTGGCGACGCAGGTGGCCGACGTCGACGCCCGGATCGCGTCGCTCGAGACGTCGATCCGCCGCCTGCGGGCGATCATCTCGGAGTCGAGCACGACCCGCGAGCTGCTGGACGCGGAGGCACAGCTGACGCAACGCCAGTCCGACCTCGAGGCCCTGCAGGCCCAGCGCCGCGTGCTGCGCGACCAGACGGGCCTCGCGACGATCTACGTCTCGCTCTCGCCGACCGAGGCAGCGAAGTCGGTCGAGCCGGGCGGATTCGTCGGTGGGCTGACGCAGGGGTGGAACGCACTGGTCGCCACCACCAACGCGCTCGTCACCGCCGCCGGGGTCGCCGTGCCGTGGCTGCTGCCCCTGGCGCTGCTCGGCGGGCTGGCTGCGCTGGCTCGCCACCGCTGGCGCCGTCGTCCGTGAGGGACGCACGATGATGCCTTCGGCCCCCGCTGCGGTACCCGAATGCATCATCCTGCGTCCGCCCGGTGGGCCAGGTGTGGGAATGTGATCCGAGACACCGGACCACGGAGGTACGCAGATGAAGCTCGGACTCAGCCTTGGCTACTGGGGCAAGGGACAGCCGCCGGGACAGGCCGCGCAGGTCGCCCTGGCCGAGGAGTTGGGCTACGACTCGATCTGGACCGCGGAGGCGTACGGCTCGGACGCGCTCACGCCGCTCGCCTGGCTCGGCGCGTCGACCGAGCGGATCAAGCTCGGCACCGGCATCGTCCAGATGTCCGCGCGCACGCCCACCGCGACCGCCATGGCGGCGATGACGCTCGACCACCTCTCGGGTGGGCGCATGATGCTGGGCCTGGGCGTCTCGGGTCCGCAGGTCGTCGAGGGCTGGTACGGCCAGCCGTACCCGCGGCCGCTGGCGCGTACGCGTGAGTACTTCGATGTCCTGCGCCAGACCATCGCTCGTGAGAAGGTCGCGCACGACGGCGCCCAGTTCCAGATCCCCTACGTCGACAAGTACGGCCTGAAGTCGACCGGCCTGGGCAAGTCGCTGCGCTCGACCCTGCACCCCGTGCGCGACCAGATTCCGTTGCTGCTCGCCGCCGAGGGCCCGAAGAACATCGCGCTCTCGGCCGAGATCGCCGACGGCTGGATCCCGTTCTTCTACTCGCCGCACGACGCCCAGTTCGCCCACGACGCCCTCGAGGCCGGCTTCGCGCTGCGCTCCCCCGAGCGCCTCCCGCGCGACCAGTTCGAGATCGCGTGCCCCGTCCAGGTCATCGTGTCGGACGACCTCGAGGCGGCCGCGGACTTCATCCGCCCGTTCATCGCGCTCTACGTCGGCGGCATGGGCGCGAAGGGCGCGAACTTCCACTTCGACGCCGTCGCGCGCCTGGGCTTCGAGGCGGAGTGCGCCCGGATCCAGGACCTCTACCTCGAGGGCCGCAAGGACGAGGCCACGGCCGCCGTCCCGCTCGAGCTGGTCGAGAAGATCGCCCTGATCGGTCCCAAGGAGAAGATCCGCGACGACCTCGCTGCCTGGCAGGAGTCCGTCGTCACCACCCTCACCGTCGGCGGCGACGAGGCCACCTTGCGCCTCATGGCCGAGCTCGTCCTCTGACGGTTTCCCCGGTTAAGTGGGTTTCCTGTCACTTCACGAGGGTTGCGATCTTCGAGAAGTGACAGGAAACCTCGTCCAGTCGGCTCAGCCGACCAGCCCGCCGCCCGCCCACAACCCGAGGCCCGCGGCGGCGAGGCTCACCGCGAGCATCGCTGCGCCGTGGGCAAGGGCGGCCGGCCGCGAGTCGCTCCCGATGGCGACGGCCTCGAGACTGGCCGCCGAGAAGGTCGTGTAGCCGCCGAGCAGCCCGACGCCCAGGATCGTGAGGACGTCGTCACCCGGCGCGAGACCGACCAGCAGTCCCAGCACCAACGACCCCGTCACGTTGACGACGAACGTCCCGAGCGGCACACGCCCCCGGACGCGTGCACCCACCAGCGCATCGACGACGAACCTCAGGCCGGCGCCGATGCCCCCGGCCAGGGCGACGAGGCCGATCACCGGGCCGGCTCCGCTCGTGAGCCGCCGAGCAGGAGGCCGGCGGCCGATGCCGCGACACCGAGCAACACGCTGCCGAGCGCATAGCCCGCTCCCAGCCCGACGTGGCCGGCGCGCAGCAGCTGGTCGACCTCGACGACGAACGTGCTGTAGGTCGTGAAGCCGCCGAGCAGCCCCGTCCCCAGCGCGAGCCGGACCCGCGGGTCGCCGCCCCAGCGCGTCACCACGGCGACGAGCAGCCCCAGCAGGAACGATCCACCCACGTTGATCGCGAACGTCGCCCACGGCCACTCGCCCGGGCCCGCGCCGAACGACTCCTCGAGCAGCGCCCGGATCAACGTCCCCGCGGCGCCGCCCACGACCACGAGCGCGATCAAGCCCGGCCGCAGGTGTGTGCGCATCGCGATCCTTTCGCGGCCGTGGCAGGGCCGGGGAATGCGAAGAGCCCCCGGATTTCCGGGGGCTCTTGCTGGTGGAGCATAGGAGATTCGAACTCCTGACCTCTTCGATGCGAACGAAGCGCGCTACCAACTGCGCCAATGCCCCAAGGCCGTGGTTCAGCCTAGCAAAGCCCCTCCGACGATCACAGTCGCGGGGTCGGTCAGTGACCGACGGCGTGCTGATCGGGACCGGACTCGTCCTCGACGACGGGCAGCTCGGTCTGCTCGCCCTCGACGTGACCGGAGGTCCAGGCGCCCGGCTGACCGAACTCGATCGTACGGACGGTGCGCCCGGCGCGGGGCTTGCTGACGTAGGTGGGGACGGTGATCGGCAGCGGGTCCCAGACCGGCTCGCCGGTGTGGGCCGAGACGCTGGGGACCGCGATCTGCAGCTGCTCGTCGAGGGCGTCGGCGGCCAGCGGCGCGTCGGTCTCCATGATGTTGCGGCGATTGGGGTCGTAGTCCTCGACCTGGTCGGAGACGACGACGGTCATCTCCTCGTCGGCGGCCGAGCCGCGAGGAGCCGTGCGGGTGCGGACACTGCCCGTGGCCCAGCCGAAGCCGCGCACGAGCGCGCCGGGCACACCGGCGACGCGGCGGCCGGAGGCACGCAG
>NZ_DAMDLR010000094.1:0-8991 GCF_032084975.1 Aeromicrobium sp. | reverse complement strand
GGCAGCGCGCCCAGCGGCAGCAGGAGGAGTCCGAGGTGGGCGCGTGCGTCGCGCAGGTCGTCGAGGCACGCGGCGCAGGAGGCGCAGTCGTCGATGTGCGCCTCGACCCGGCCGGCGTCGCGGCGGCTCGTCCGGCCGTTCACGTGAGCCGGGAGTAGCGCACGGACCGCGGCGCACCGCGGGTCGTCAGTCAGCGAGACCTGCTCGCGCAGGTAGCTGTCCTGGAAGGCGCGCCTGGCCCGGAGGGCGAGTGCGGCGACCGCGTTCGGCTTGAGGTCCATCCGGCGGGCGATCTCGGGGTGCGGGACCTGCTCCACCTCGGTGAGCCACAGCACCTCCTGCCACCGGGGTGTGAGGCTCGAGAACGCCGAGCGGAACGTCTCGGTGCGCATGACCTGGTCGGTGTGATCCTGCTCGACCAGGGCGGGCTCGAGGTCGAGCGTGTCGACGGGTACGTCACGGCCGCGCCGCAGGCGGTCGATCCACGTTCGGTGGACGGTGGTCGCGATGTAGCCGGCCATGTTGTGGACCGGTCCGGCTCCCGAGCGCAGCGCTGAGAGCGTGCGGGTGAACGCATCGGAGACCACGTCGTCCACGTCGCTGGGATCGGCGATCCGCCGTGCCACGCCTCGAGCGACGGGGAGGTGCTGCTCGTACAGGCGGGCGAAGGCGTCGTCATCGCCATCGCGGGCAGCGGCGAGCAGTGCCCGTTCGTCGGGCGCGATGCCGGGTCCTGGTCCCGCGGATCTCGAGGTGCTCACCCCATGATGACGCCACATCCGCCACACTCGTGACGTGCAATCGTGAGTGAATCTCTGGTTTACACCTGCGTGGGACCTTCCCTCGGACCGCGACGACACGGTCCCACGGTCCCGGTCCTGCTCCTCATCGCGCGGGCG
This sequence comes from Aeromicrobium sp., assembly GCF_032084975.1. Lineage (GTDB taxonomy): Bacteria > Actinomycetota > Actinomycetes > Propionibacteriales > Nocardioidaceae > Aeromicrobium. Next base: position 8,092 of record NZ_DAMDLR010000094.1, on the reverse strand, counting down.
GACGTCGCGAATCGCACGCGATGACGCGCCGGTGCCGCATTTCTTGGGTGGCGCATGTCACAGCGTCGGAACATCATCCCCGGAGGCTCGATCGCGTCATCTCACATGAAGGCGCTTTGGGGAGCGCCGTGCCGCCGCGCTGGGGGAGCGCGACGTGGGGAGTGGCTTCGAGGACGGCGCACCGTGGGGAAGCGGAGCGCCGTCCGAGAGGCACCCGATCACGCTCGCCGACGGCGGCTGCAGGAAAGCACTGGCGGATCCAGAAGCCGTGCGCCATCATCGTCCATCGATGCGCGCGGCGTGCGTCCCTCAGCGAGAGCAGTGGTGCCCGATGGTGCGAAGAGCGTGCTGGATCAGCGGTTGGGCAGCGTTGGTGGGCGGTGTGCTCGCCGCGGCGGCAGCGGCGTCGGTGATCGTTGTCGGCGTCCTCGCGTTGTCCGGACGGGTGACGTACCCGGTGAACGTCGGTCTCGGCCCGCTGTCGATGAGTCACCAGATCTCGATCCCGGTCGCCTTCAGTGGTGACGTGTGCCAGTCGGCCAGCGTTCGCGAGCAGGACCCGTCCGTGGACTGCCTGAGGTTCTTCGTCCACGACGCCGGATGGGCGACGGACAGCCTGGCGGACCCGGTCCGGGTCCAGGACGCGGATGTCCGGCCGACCTCGGCGACGCTGACGGGGACCGTCCAGCTCGCCACGACGGGCGGCTGGAATGCGCTGGTCGCCGCGTCCGTCGCACGGACGGCGATCCTCCTGTCGGTCGCCAGCGCCGTGCTAATCCTGGTCTCCCGACTGCTCGCGACGTTCGCGGCCGGCCGCGGCGCCGACGCTCGCTCACTCGGGCAGGTGCGTGCCGTCGGCTGGCTGCTGGTGTCGGGAGGCGCGGCTGAGGTGGTCTTCAGCCTGTTCAGCAGCGCGTCGCAGTTCGGGTACTCCGTCGAGACCTTCGGCTCGGGTCCGCACCTCGCTGCCGGGGGCACCAGCGGCGTTGACGTCTCTGCGATCGCCGTCGGCGGCCTGGTCCTGATCGTCGGCGAGCTGTTCCGCCGCGCCGCGGTCGCTGAGAGCACGCCGGCGGCCTGAGGATCGAGCCTGCGTTTCGGGTTTCCTCCAGCGGTTGGCGCCTCCGACGTACTCGGCCGGTCCCACGTCACTCATCCGTCTCAGGCGTTCCTTCCGCGCCAAGTTTGTCCACAGGCGGCTGAAAGCCCTTGCGGCCGCGTCGCCGCCCCCGGCAGGATCGGGCCCGCCCGGGTTCGGGCAACGGCTTTCGGGGGGAAGCACATGGAGGTCTTGGGGGATCGCGTGCGCGCTCTGGTGCGCGAACGGCGGATCGATCCACGCACGGACGTCGACGCGGTACGCCGTGCGGCGGCCGATGCCGTCGCCGAGCACGAGCAGCGCAGCCTGACCGGCGCCGTCCGCGCGCTCGATGAACCGGACCGCACCGTCGGCGAGCTCGTGTCCGACCTGGTGGGCTTCGGTCCGCTGCAGCGGTTCCTGGACGACCCCGAGGTCGAGGAGCTCTGGGTGAACGAGCCCGAGCGGGTGTTCGTGGCGCGCGGGGGCCGTCACGAGCTCACTTCGGTGATGCTGACGTCGGCGCAGGTGCGTGAGCTGGTCGAGCGGATGCTGTCGTCCAGTGGTCGGCGACTCGACCTCAGCCAGCCGTTCGTGGACGCGATGCTGCCGGGCGGTCATCGCCTGCACGTCGTCCTCGACGGCATCACCCGCGGCTTCACGGCCGTCAACATCCGCAAGTTCGTGGCCAAGGCGGCCAGCCTGGATGACCTCGTCACGCTCGGAACGCTCGACGAGAAAGCGGCGTCGTTCCTGCGCTCGTGCGTGCTGGCCGGACTCAACATCGTGGTCAGCGGAGGCACCCAAGCAGGCAAGACGACGCTCCTGAACTGTCTCGCCGCGGCGATCCCTGGGACCCAGCGCCTCGTCTCGGTCGAGGAGGTCTTCGAGCTCAAGACGGCCCATCCGGACTGGGTGGCGATGCAGACCCGGCAGGCCGGACTGGAGGGGACGGGCGAGATCACCCTGCGCATGCTGTTCAAGGAGGCACTGCGCATGCGGCCGAACCGGATCATCGTCGGCGAGGTCCGCGCCGAGGAGGCGCTCGACCTGCTGCTGGCCCTGAACTCCGGCTTGCCCGGGATGGCGTCGATCCACGCGAACTCCGCCAAGCAGGCGCTCGTGAAGCTGTGCACCCTTCCCTTGTTGGCCGGCGAGAACGTCTCGGCCAGCTTCGTCGTGCCGACCGTGGCCGGATCGGTCGACCTCGTCGTCCACACCGCCGTCGACGCCACGGGACACCGAGCCGTGCGCGAGATCGTCGCCACGACCGGACGTGCCGAGAACGGCATCATCGAGTCCGAGACCGTCTTCGTGCGACGCCACGGGCGGCTCGAGCGAGGTCCCGGAACTCCACAACGGCACGAGGCGTTCGAAGCAGCCGGCATCGATCCGGGGGCGCTGTGGGAACCCTGATCGGACTGTTGTTCGGCATCGGCCTGCTGGTGGTGTGGGACAACTGGGCACCACGTCCTGCCCGACGCACGAGACCGCGCGGACCCGGCCGGATCCGCGCACTCCTCGAACGTGCGGGTCTGCCTGACCTGAACCCACGGTCGGTGCTGGCGGCCTCTGTGGGCCTCGGCGTCGTGGGGACGCTCATCGGGTGGGCGCTCACCGCCGTTCCTGCGGTCGGGCTCGTCGCCGGCGCCGGGTCTGCCTGGGTGCCGTTCGCCCTGCTGCGGGCGCGGGCCGCGACGCGCCAGCGCGAGCACGCCGAGGCCTGGCCCGACGCCGTCGATCACCTGGCCTCAGCCGTTCGCGCCGGACTGTCGTTGCCCGAGGCCTTGATCCAGCTCGGTGAGCGCGGCCCGGCCGAGCTGCGCAGTGCGTTCGCGCAGTTCGGCCGCGATTACGGATCGACCGGACGGTTCACCGAGAGCCTCGACCTGCTGAAGACGCGCCTGGGGGATCTGGTCGGCGACCGTGTCGTCGAGGCGCTGCGGATCGCCCGCGAGGTCGGCGGCGGAGACCTCGGGCGGCTGCTGCGCTCGCTCTCCGGTTTCCTGCGCGACGACCTGCGCACGCGCGGCGAGATCGAGTCCCGTCAGTCCTGGACGATCGGCGCCGCCCGTCTCGCGGTCGCCGCTCCCTGGCTCGTCCTGTTGATGATGAGCTTCCAGCGCGACGTGATCGCTCGGTTCGCGACGCCGGCCGGAGTCACGCTCCTGCTCGGCGGGGCGGTGACGTGCCTGGTCGCGTACCGGCTGATGCTGCGGCTCGGGCGGCTCCCGGTCGAACAGCGGATCCTCGCGTGATCGGCGCTGTGCTCGCCGCGATGCTCGCGGGCGGCCTGTTGCTGGTCGCCGATGGATGGCGCCGGGCGCGACGACCCAGCCTCGCCGATCGCGTCCTTCCCTATGTGCGGGACGTGCACCCCACACCCGGTGTGACCACGGGGCACCTGGTGGGCGAGGTGTTCGGTCCGGCGTGGCGACGTGTCACCGGTGCCATCGGCGAGTCGCTCGGGAGCAACGCCGCGATCGCCCGCCGACTCCGGAACTGTGGACTCGACGACGACGTCGAGGCGTTCCGCCTGCGGCAGGCGACCTGGGGCGCGCTCGGCCTCGCCGCTGCGGTGGCGATGTCGATCGTCGCGTGGTCCGTCAGTCATCCACCCGTCGTCGCGTTGCTGATGTGGTGCATCGCGGGGCTGGTCGGCGGATGCCTGGCCTGCGACCAGTGGCTGTCGGCGCGGGTCCGCTCGCACGAGGCGCAGCTGCGTGCCGAGTTCCCGACCGTCGCGGACCTGCTGGCGCTCTCGGTCGCCGCCGGCGAGAGCCCGCTCGCGTCGATCGAACGGGTCACCCGGGTCAGCCACGGAGCGCTGTCCCACGAGCTGGGCCGAGTCCTGGCGCAGGTGCGCTCGGGCGAGACCGTCGTCGCGGCGCTCGATGAGTTCGCCTCACGCACGGGCGTCACGTCGATCGCCCGGTTCGCCGAGGCGATGGCCGTCGCGATCGAACGAGGCACCCCGCTGATCGACGTCCTGCACGCCCAGGCGGCGGACGTCCGCGAGACCGCGCGTCGCGAGCTGATGGAGACGGGCGGACGCCGCGAGATCGCGATGATGGTCCCCGTCGTCTTCCTCATCCTGCCGATCACGATCGCTTTCGCATTCTTCCCCGGAATGGTCGGACTCCACCTGACATCGGGTGGCTGAGAGAAGGAGAACGCATGAACTCACTGATCGCGAGACTGCGACATCGCCGACGACAGGAGCGGGGCGACGTCCCGGGCTGGGTGATGATCACGCTGATGACGGCTGGGATCGTGGCGGGCTTGACGGCCGTCGCCGGACCGCGGCTGTCGGCGATGCTCAACCAGGCACTGTCGTCCGTCGGCGGCTGAGGTGCCGGCGCGCGCTCGGCGCGAGCGTGGCGCGGCCGTCCCCGAGTTCGTCCTGGTGGTGCTCGTCCTCGTGCCGCTGGTCCTCGGGATCGCGCAGGTGGCGCTGGTGCTGCATGTCCGGAACACGATGGTCGCCGCCGCGTCCGACGGTGCACGATCGGCCGCGATGCTGGACGCCGGTCCAGACGCAGCCCGGCAGCGGGCACGCGACGTGATCCGCACGACGCTGGCCGACCGCTACGCCGCGTCCGTCGTGGCCCGCGAGTCCGTGATCAACGGGCTCGACGTCATCGAGGTCCGGATCAGCGGCGACATCCCACCCTTGGGCCTGTGGGGTCCGGGGGTGTCCGTGGAAGCGGTCGGCCACGCCGTCCGGCAGGAGGAGCCGTGAGCTCCGAGCGCGGCAGTGCCACGGTCGAGTTCACCTGGCTGACGCTGCTGCTGCTCGTCCCTCTCGTCTACGTCGTGATCGGCGTGTTCGAGACCCAGCGCGCCGCGTACGGCGTGGCTGCCGCCTCCGAGGCAGCCGCTCGCGCCTTCATCCAGGCCGACGACCCGACCGCTGCGGAGTCGCGAGCGCGAGCAGCCGCCCGGCTCGTCCTGGAGGATCACGGCGTCGACGGTGCCTCCGTGTCGACCCGCTGCGAACCGGCGTGCTTCGAGCCCGGCTCCTCGGTGGTCGTGGTGGTGCGGTCCTCGCGACGGCTGCCCTTGGCACCGGACCTGTTCGGCGATCCCATCGCGGCGTTCGACGTCGACACGACCCATTCCGAGCCGTTCGGCCGCTACCGGGCAGCGCCATGAGCACGCGCGAGCGAGCGAACGTCACGGTCCTCACGATCGGCTTCGTGGCCGTGCTGGGGATGCTGGTCGTGGTCGTCGTCAACGCGTCCGCGGCGTTCCTCGAACGGCGGGAGCTGATGAATCTCGCGGACAGGGCGGCCCTGCACGCGGCCGATGGGCTCGATCGCGATCGCGTCTACGCCGGCGGCATCGACGAGTCAGCGGTGCTGGACAGTGCCGATGCCCACGCCCTGGTGCAGGGCATCGTCCCGAGCGGCGTGGGCCTCGACCTGCGGACCTCCGGCGACCGGGTCGAGGTCAACCTGACGCGACGCGTGCGCCTTCCGCTCGTGCCGCCGGGGTTCCCGGACACGGCCACGATCCGGGCCGAGGCGACGGGACGGCTGCACCTCGTGCCGTGACCGGGCAAGACGACACCTCTGCGACTGGCTAGACCAGCCCCCGCGTCGGACGGAAGAGGCCGCCGGGGGAGAGGACCAGGTCGACGGGTCGGTCGTGGGGCTCGTGCGGAAGCTCGGCGCGCAGCTCGTCGTCGTAGACGAGTGCGCACGTGACGCCGGGGAAGTCCACCAGGGCTCGGTCGTAGTAGCCGGCGCCCCGGCCCAGCCGGTTGCCACCGTGGTCCACGGCCAGCGCCGGGATGATCGCGACCTCGCAGGCGTGCAGTGCGGACTCGCCCAGCCGCGGTCCCGTCGGCTCGGGCACGCCGAGGTCCCCGACCACGACCTCGCCGGGTGCGTACGCGACCCAGTCCAGTGTCCGGTCGGAGTCGCTGACCGGCACGACGATCTCGGTGCCCAGCTCCGTCAGCCAGTCGAGCAAAGGGCCCGTGCCGGGCTCGCTCGGCATCGACAGGTAGGCCGCCACGCGGCGAGCCCGCACCAGCGCCGCCACGGCCGGTGCGTGCAAGGCGATCGCCTGCGCCGCTTGAACCCTTTCCGATTCAGACCGACGCCGCCGACGGTCGGTGACCGAGATGCGGACCTCATTCTTCTCAGGAGTCACATTCGCCGACATGGCGCTAGCCTAGGGCCGATGAACGCACTGGCAGAGGCTCAACGCAAGATGCGCTCGGTCGGGTTGCCCGAGCAGGCGATCGATGTCTTCACGGCGTTCTACCACCAGCTCGAGGGTGGAGCGTCCGGCCTCATCCCCGAGGCCGAGGTCGAGCCCCTCCAGGACATCGCCAGCATCGAGAGTCTCGACTACGACACCGAGACGCTGCGCCGCGCCGCCGCCGAGACAGTCGTGATCAAGCTCAACGGCGGCCTGGGCACCACGATGGGCATGAAGCAGGCCAAGTCCTTGCTGCCGATCAAGCACAGCCTGAGCTTCCTCGATCTCATCGTCGACCAGGTCTGGCACGTGCGCTCCACGCTGGGCGTCGACCTGCCGCTGCTGTTCATGAACAGCTTCCGCACCCGCGACGACACGCTCAAGACGCTGGCGAACTACCCCGAGCTCAAGGTCGGCGACCTGCCGCTGGACTTCCTGCAGAATCGCGAGCCCCGCCTCACGGCCGACACCCTCGAGCCCGTCGAATGGCCGGACGACCCCACCCTCGAGTGGTGCCCGCCCGGTCACGCGGACCTCTACACGGCCCTCGACGCGTCCGGCGTCCTCGACCAGCTGATCGAGTCCGGCTACCGCTACGCCTCGGTCTCCAACGCCGACAACCTCGGCGCGGTGCCGGACCCCGCGATGATGGCCTGGTTCGCGCAGACCGGCGCCCCCTACGCCGCCGAGGTCTGCCGCCGCACTCCCGCCGACGTCAAGGGCGGCCACCTCGTCGTGCGCAAGTCGGACGGTCGGCTGATCCTGCGCGAGACCGCGCAGATCGCTCCCGAGGACCGCGAGGCCGCCGCCGACCTCAAGGTCCACCGGTACTTCCACACCAACAACCTGTGGTTCGACCTGCACGCCCTGCGCCGCGAGCTCGACCGTGCCGAGGGCGTCCTGGACCTGCCGCTCATCCGCAACCAGAAGAACGTCGATCCGACCGACCCCGACAGCCCCGAGGTCATCCAGATCGAGTCGGCGATGGGCTCGGCGATCTCGGTCTTCGAGGGCGCCACGGCCATCGAGGTCGACCGCGCGCGCTTCCTGCCGGTCAAGACCACCGACGACCTGCTGCTGCTGCGCTCGGACGTCTACGACGTCGGCCCCGACTATCAGCTGCGCGCTCGCGTCGACGACGTCCCGGCGGTCGACCTCGACAAGCGCTACTACAAGGCCATCGACGACTTCGACAGGCGCATCGCCTTCCCGGTGTCGCTCGTGTACGCCTCGTCGCTCACGGTGCGCGGAGACTGGACCTTCGGCGAGGGGGTCTTCGTGCGCGGCGACGTCGTCCTCGAGGACGAGGGCGGGCCGCGCCACGTGGCGTCCGGAACCGTACTGTCCGGGAACTGAGCGGTTACGGCCGTTAGGCTGGCCAGCATGTCGTCAGGACAACTGCCCCCGCGGACGCGCCCCGTCAGCGTCGCCCCCGGTCGCCTGACGGTGGAGGACCACCTCGAGACCATCCTGCGCGGCGTCGGCCCGCTCGCGGCGTACGACCAGCCCGTCGTCGAGTCGCTCGGCCTGACCCTGCACGAGGACGTCGTCAGCGACCACGACCTGCCCCGCTTCTCGACCGCCGGCGTCGACGGTTACGCCGTCAACGCCACCGACATCGTCGGCGCCCGGTCGGGCGAGCCCGTCGAGCTGCCCGTGGTCGCCGAGATCGTGCCCGGCCTGGGCAAGCCGTTCGCCATCAGTGGCGGCTCGTGCGTGCGGATCATGACCGGCGCGCCCCTGCCGCGCGGCGCCGATGCGGTCGTCCCGGCCGATGCCACCGACGGCGGCCGGACCACCGTG
>NZ_DAMDLR010000093.1:0-9042 GCF_032084975.1 Aeromicrobium sp. | reverse complement strand
GCGCGCGATGCGGGCGGCCGGCGCGCCTTCGTCTCACACCTCGACGCCGGGCTCGTGCACGAGCGCACGGGCGCCACGGTGCTGCTGCGCAGCCACAGCAACGCCGCCGCGTCGCGCGGTCGGCTGACGGCACCCGGCGTGGTGGACGTGACGACCCACCCGGACATCACGGCACTGCAGGCGGCCGCGGACGTCCTGGTCACCGACTACTCGTCGGTGATGTTCGACTTCGCGGTCACGGGACGGCCCCAGATCATGCTGGTCCCCGACGCGGCGGAGTACCGCGACGACCGCGGCTTCTACCTCGACCTCGAGCAGAGCCCGCCCGGGCCGATCGTGACGTCGAGCGACGAGGTCATCGAGCTGCTCCGCGACCCGGGCTCGATCGTCGTGCCTCCGCAGTTCCGGCAGCGGTTCGCCCCCCTCGACGACGGCGCAGCGGCGCAACGGGTGGTCGACGTCTGGCTGGGACCTCAGGACCTCAGCAGCCCCAGCAGGTAGTCGCCGTAGCCGCTCTTGACCAGCGGGCGGGCCAGTTGGGCCAGCTCGTCGCCGGACAGCCAGCCCTGGCGCCACGCGATCTCCTCGGGGCACGAGACCTTGAGCCCCTGTCGCTTCTCGATCGTGCGCACGAAGGCCCCCGCGTCCGCGAGGTCGTCGAACGTCCCGGTGTCGAGCCACGCGGTGCCCCGGGGCAGCACCTCGACCTGGAGGGTGCCCTCGTCGAGGTAGGTGCGGTTGAGGTCGGTGATCTCGAGCTCGCCGCGCGCGGACGGCTTGAGCTCGCGGGCTCGCTCGACCACCGAGTTGTCGTAGAAGTACAGGCCCGGGACCGCGTAGTTGCTGCGGGGGCGGGTGGGCTTCTCCTCCAGCGAGACGGCGCGTCCGGCGTCGTCGAACTCCACGACGCCGTAGGCGGTCGGGTCGGCCACGTGGTAGCCGAAGACCGCGGCGCCGACCGTGCTGTCGAACCGCTGCAGGTTCGTGCCCAGCCCGGCGCCGTAGAAGATGTTGTCGCCCAGCACCAGCGCGGATCCCTCGTCGGCGATGTGGTCGGCCCCGATGACGAACGCCTGGGCCAACCCGTCGGGTGAGGGCTGCTGGGCGTAGGTGAGGTTGATGCCGAAGCGCGAGCCGTCGCCGAGCAGGCGATGGAAGGACTCGGCGTCGTGCGGCGTCGTGATGACGAGGATGTCCCGGATGCCGGTCGCCATGAGCGTCGAGAGCGGGTAGTAGATCATCGGCTTGTCGTAGACCGGGACGAGCTGCTTGCTGACGCCGAGCGTGATCGGGTGCAGGCGTGATCCGGTTCCCCCGGCCAGGATGATGCCGCGCATGGCTGCACCCTACTGGGACCGAACGGCGCTGTGTCCGAGACGGACCCGGACTGGCGACGATCCCCGATACGCTCGGCCCCATGCGCATGCTGGTCACCGGGGGAGCCGGATTCATCGGAGCGAACTTCGTCCGCCACGTGATCGAGCACACCGATGACGAGGTCACGGTGCTCGACAAGCTGACGTACGCCGGCAGTCGCGAGTCGATCGCGCAGCTCCCGGCCGACCGGGTGTCGCTCGTCGTGGGGGACGTCGCCGACGCCGACGTCGTCGACGAGCTGGTCGCGCGCCACGACGCGGTCGTCCACTTCGCGGCGGAGTCGCACAACGACAACTCGCTCGCCGGGCCTCGCCCGTTCCTGGACACCAACATCATCGGCACGTTCGCGCTCCTCGAGGCCGTGCGCAGGCACGACGTGCGGTACCACCACATCTCGACCGACGAGGTCTACGGCGATCTGGAACTGGATGACCCCGAGCGGTTCACCGAGTCCACCCCGTACAACCCGTCCAGCCCCTACTCGTCGACCAAGGCGGGCTCGGACCTGCTCGTCCGGGCCTGGATGCGGTCCTTCGGCGTGCGCGCCACGATCTCGAACTGCTCGAACAACTACGGGCCCTGGCAGCACGTCGAGAAGTTCATCCCACGCCAGATCACGGGCCTCATCGACGGGGTGCGTCCGCGGCTCTACGGCGAGGGCCGCAACGTGCGCGACTGGATCCACGTCGACGACCACAACGCGGCCGTGCTGAGGATCCTCGAGCGCGGTCGCATCGGTGAGACCTACCTGATCGGCGCCGACGGCGAGAAGTCGAACCGCGAGGTGGTCGAGGCGCTGCTGGCGCTGTTCGAGCGTGCCCCCGACGACTTCGACCACGTGACGGACCGCGCCGGGCACGACCTGCGGTACGCGATCGACGCGACGAAGCTGCGCACCGAGCTGGGCTGGTCCCCGCGGTTCGGCGACTTCTCCGCGGGCCTGGCGGACACGGTCCGGTGGTACCGCGAGCACGAGGACTGGTGGCGTCCTGCGAAGGCCGCCACCGAGGCCAAGTACGCCGCCGCGGGTCAGTGAGGGAGCGCAGATGAGGGTCGAGACCACCGCCATCCCCGGACTGCTCGTCGTCCACCTGGACGTGCACGGCGACAACCGCGGCTGGTTCAAGGAGAACTGGCAGCGCCAGAAGATGGTGGCCGCGGGCCTGCCCGACTTCGGGCCCGTCCAGCAGAACGTCTCGTACAACGGCTCGACCGGCACCCTGCGCGGCATCCACGCCGAGCCGTGGGACAAGTTCGTCTCGGTCGCCGCCGGGCGCGCGTTCGGGGCGTGGGTCGACCTGCGCGAGGGCGAGTCGTTCGGTGCCACGTGCTGGGTCGAGCTCGACACCGCGACCGCCGTCTTCGTGCCGCGCGGGGTCGCCAACTCGTACCAGGTGCTCGAGGACGGCACCGCCTACGCGTACCTCGTCAACGACCACTGGAGCCCGGACGCCACCTACGTCAACGTGAGCGCGCTCGACCCGGCCCTGGCCATCCCATGGCCGCTGCCGCCGACCGAGATGTCCGAGAAGGACCGGGCGCACCCCGTCCTGGCGGACGTGCGACCGATGGCGCCGCGCCGCACGGTCGTGATCGGCGCGGGCGGACAGCTGGGCAAGGCGCTGCAGCAGGTGCTGCCCGGCGCCGAGTTCCACGACCTGCCCGAGGTCGACCTGGCCAGGCCCGAGACGCTCGACTCGATCGACTGGGCCGGCGTCGGGACGCTCATCAACGCCGCGGCGTACACGAACGTCGACGGCGCGGAGACCCCCGAGGGGCGTCGCCTGTGCTGGGCGATCAACGTGACCGGCGTGGCCGCGATGGCCCGGATCGCCGTCGAGCGCGGCATGACGTTCGTGAACGTCTCGAGCGACTACGTCTTCGACGGGACCGCCGAGGAGCACGAGGTCGACGAGCCGGTCTCGCCCCTGGGGGTCTACGGCCAGACCAAGGCCGCGACCGAGGCCGTCACGTCGGTCGTGCCGAGGCACTACCTCGTGCGCACCAGCTGGGTCGTCGGCGATGGTGCCAACTTCATCGACACGATGCGTCGGCTGGCACGCGACGGCGTCTCGCCGTCGGTCGTCGACGACCAGTTCGGCCGGTTGACGCCGGCCTCGGTGCTGGCGGAGGGCATCGTGGACCTGCTGGACTCCGACGCGCCCTACGGAGTCCACCACGTCACCGGCCGTGGGCCGATCGAGACGTGGGCCGACATCGCGCGGCGGGTCTTCGCCGAGGAGGGCCGCGACCCGGCGGACGTCACCGGCGTCACGACCGAGGAGTACGCCGCCGGCCGCGGCGACCGCCCGACCTCGCCGCGCCCCCGCCACTCCGCGCTGCGGCTGCCGGATTCCCCGGTGAAGTAGGTTCTCTGGCACTTCACGAGGGTTGCGATCCTCGAGAAGTGCCAGGAAGCCTCGTTAAGTCGATGGATCTGCGCTGGGTGACCTCGTGGGCACCGGCATGGTCGATGAGCGGACGCGAAAGGCTCGCCCGGGTGACTTCACGAGGTTTCCCCTCACTTCACGAGGGTTGCGAACCTCGTGAAGTGAGGGGAAACCTACTTAACCGGGGAAACCGTCAGCCCCGCACGCGCCCCAGGATCTCGGAGGCGAGGAGGTCGGGGTGCGTGTCGGGGAGCCAGTGGCCGCCGTCGACCTTCACGAAGCGGTAGTCGGCCGTGACGTGGTCGCCGCAGCGCTCGGCGCCGTAGCGGCCCAGGGCCAGGTCGTTCTCGCCCCACACGAACGTCGTCGGGACCGTCACGTCGGGAGTAGACGCCAGCTCGGGGCCCATCGCGCGGTACCAGTTCAGCGAGGCGGTGAGGACGCCCGGCTCGGAGAAGCGCTCGACGTAGGCCGACTCGTCCGCCGCGTCGAGGTCGCCGCCGTACATCGCGCGCAGCCGCGCGGCACCGTCGGCGAGCAGGACCTCCTCGGCCTTGCCCGGCTTACGCAGCAGGCCGATGTACGCCGCGCGCTGCTGCTGGTCGGGGTCGACCGTGAGCGCCTCGTTGTAGGCCGTCAGGTGCGGGACCGACACGGCGGTCAGGCTCAGCACGTGCTGGGCGTGGGCCGTGGCCACGACCCAGGACACCGCGGCTCCCCAGTCGTGACCGACGAGGTGGAATCGGTCATGGCCCAGGGCGGCGGCGATCTCGACCGCGTCCTGGGCGAGCACGGCGGTGCCGTAGCTCTCGACGCCCTCGGGGCGCGCGCCCGGACTGTAGCCGCGCTGGTCGGGGACGATCGCGCGCACGCCCTCGGCCGCGAGGCGCTCGGCGACCTCACGCCACGAGCGGGCGTCCTGCGGCCAGCCGTGCAGGAGCAGGACCGGGGTGCCGTCCTCGGGTCCGTACAGGTCGACGTCGAAGGCGAGGCCACGTGCCTCGACGGTCGTCATCGGACACCCGCCGGCATCGTCGGCCAGCAGTCCGTCGGCTGGGTGGGGTCGAACCCACTGCGAAGCGAGCGGGCCTCCTTCTCGACGATCGCGGTCGCGAGGAAGAACAGCGCGAGGCTGTAGGTCAGCATCACGACGAAGCCACCGACGGCCGAGTCCTCGGGGAACCGGCCGGCGATGCGTGCCGCGATCAACCCGTCGCTGAAGAGGAAGAGCAGGGCGCCGACACCGGCACGCAGGTCGACGGCCAGCGCGGTGGCCGCCGTCGTGGAGAGCAGCGCCGCGTACACCACGACCGGGACGCGAAGGTCCGCGTCGAGTCCGGGCCAGACCCACACGAGCAGGCCGACCGCGGCCACGAGCAGGGCCAGCGGAATCCACGCCTGGCGCCGCAACCCCTCGAGCGCACCGCGGCGGACGAAGAACGTCACGAGGCACACGTGGGCTGCGGCGAACGCGGCCATGCCGGCGAGGAAGAGCCCGTCCAGCTCGAGGAACAGGTCGCCGAGGAAGCAGAAGACCAGGGCCAGCGCGAGGATGCGTGGTCCGCGCTGCTCGAGGACCCAGGCGACGAGCAGGGGAGCGATGAGGCATTTCGTGATGCTGTCCCACGGCTGCGTGTCGGCGAGCACGAGCGCGAGATGGACCACGACGGCAACGCCGAAGGCGGCCAGCCAGGGGCTGCGGAGCGAACTCATGGCCACACCGTAACGGTCGAGGGCATGCACAATGGGTTCATGAGCACCGGAACGATCCAGGAGTTGGACCAGGACGAGTGCCGCGAACTGCTCGGCGTCGGCCGGTTCGCCCGCATCGCCTTCTCGAAGGACGGGAGGCTCGAGCTGCTGCCGGTGAACTACGCCTACGACGACGGCACGATCCTGATCCGCACGACGACGGCCTCGGGCCTGGCGACGATCGTCGGGACGGAGTTCGTCCTCGAGGCCGACCATCACGACGACACCTACCAGACCGGCTGGAGCGTCACGGTGCGCGGCACGGCCGCTATCGCGACTGCGGAGCAGGTCGAGTCCTTCGGCGGCCGGCTGCCCACCTCGTGGGCGGGCGGCGACGACGGCGTGCACATCGCCATCACCACCGAGGAGCTCAGCGGGCGCCGGGCGCGCGCGTTCCCGGCCTGATCAGCCCTGCATGAAGCCCAAGGTCGTGCGCGTGAGGCCGGGGAACACCGTGCCGATGCCCACCTCGGGGAATCGCGCCTGCAGGATCTCGGCCAGGACGCTGCGGTAGTCCGTCGTGACGGACAGCTCGGTCACGTTGTCCTTGCCCGTCCCGAGGGTGGGCCAGTTCGCGTAGTAGCCGCCCTTCACGCCGGCGCCGAACGCGAAGACGGCGTTGCCGTACCCGTGGTCCAGTCCGGCCGCACCGTTCTGGTCCAGGCGCCGACCGAACTCGCTGAGGGTCACGATCGTGACGCGCGAGGCGTGGGTCCCGAGGTCGGTCAGGAACGCGGAGATGCACGTGGACATCTGCTCGATCTGGTTGCCGACCCGCCACGAGATGTCCACGTGGTTGTCCCAGCCGCCGAAGTCCACCGCGATCGCGCGGACGCCCACGCCGGAGCGGATCAGTGCCGCCGAGCTGGCCAGCGCCGTGCCCAGGCTGCTGTGCGGCGGGTAGGCCGCACCGTTCTGCGGACCCTTCTTCTCCTGCGCGGCGATCGTGCCGGCGCGCTTGTCGAGGGCGATCGCGTCCTGTCCGGCGCGACCGATGACGGTGCCGGCGTCGCGGTACATGCTGGACAGGGCCGAGCGCATCCGCGGTCCCAGCTCGGCGTGGTCGGCCCACGGCGCGGACAGCGAGGCGAAATCGGTGGTCGCGAACGACGGCTCAGGGCCGATGAGCGACGTCGGCATGACCGTCTCGCCCACCTGGATGCCGTCGAAGATGTCGTTCGAGGTGAAGCAGCCGATCACACGGTTCAGCCAGCCGATGCGCTCGGAGGAGCCGGGGTCGGCGTCCTCGACCAGCTCCATCGCCTCGAAGTGCGAGCGGTTCGGCGTCGGCAGCCCGACCGCGTGGATCGCCGCCATGCGCCCGCTGTTCCACAGGCCCTCGAGCGGCTCGAACGACGGGTGCAGCCCGAAGGTCGAGTCGGGGGCCAGGAGCGCGTCCTTCTTCAGGGCGATGTTGGGGCGCTTCTGGTGGTAGGCGGCCTCGGCGTGCGGGACCATCATCGACATCCCGTCCGCGCCGCCGCGCAGCGACAGCACGACCAGGATGTTCCCGCCGGTGGCGCCGTACGCGGTCGAGGTCAGCACGTCGCCGAACATCGCGGTGGAGACGCCGGCCATGCCGATGAGTCCCGCCGACTTCAGCAGGTTGCGGCGGGTCACCCCGTAGTCGGCGCAGGCGGTGTCGTGTCCGTCGGTCATCGCAGCATCGCCTCCGGTGAGCTGAGGATCGCGGTCCGCACCAGGGTGATGAGCCAGCCGAGATGCGACGTCTCCCGCTGCCAGGACTTGTCGAGGACGTGCGTCCGGGCGTTGACCTTCGGGTCGATCAGGGTGCCGGCCGCCGCCACCGTCTCGGCGCTGGCGCGGTGACCCGTCATCATGACGGACTGGTGATGGACGAGGTCCTCCAACCGCAGTGGCCAGACCGGAGGGATCAGGTCGCGCACGGCCGGCCGGGTCGCCTTCGTGAGCTTCCCGGAGGTGTTGGCCATCCAACTGCGAACCGTCCACGACCGCAGCATCCTGGCGGGGGACAGGTACGTGTCGGACTGCTCGGGCGACCCGTCCGGGCGCGGCCACGAGAAGAGCGCCTGGCCGGTCCAGCTGCAGTACCAGGGGAACGAGTTCACGAGGCTGTCCGGTCCGGCGCCGGTGGGCACGATGTCGCACGCGCGCTGGGTCGCCAGGACGTCCTCGGCCGGCGTGCGGGCCTTCTTCAGGGCGGAGGCGCGGAACGCGTCGTGCCCGACGAGGGTGCGCAGGCAGGCCTTGATGTCGGTCCCGGACGTCAGGTACGTCGCCGCGACCGCGTCCACGATGCTCTGCGGCGGGTCGTCGCTGACGAACCGCACGCACAGCCGCCGCGCGATGCGTGCCGCCGTCTGGGGGCGGGTCGCCAGCCAGTCGAGGTACGCGTGCAGCTCGGCGCGGCCGTCGGCGTCCGCGTTCACGAAGGTGCGGCCCATGACGGTCACCGGGCCGACGTGGTGCCGGCTCGGGTCGTAGCCGGCGGCGTAGTCCTTGCCGGTCGCCACGGTGAAACCCGTCAGGAGGCGGGCCGACGCCCGGACGTCGTCCTCGGTGTAGCCGGCCGTGCGGCCGACGGTGTAGAGCTCGAGCAGCTCGCGTCCGAGGTTCTCGTTGATCTGCTTGCCGGTGTTGCGGTGGTTGGACAGGTACCCGGACATGGACGGATGCGTGACGGCAGCACGCAGCAGGGCGCGGTACGTCCCGAGGGCGTGAGGGCGGATCGCCGTCGTGTCGTAGTCCATCCGCCAGGGGAAGCTCGAGTCCTCGCCGACCGGGATGTGCAGCAGGTTGGACCAGAAGTCCGTCATCATCTCGTGGACCTGGTTGGTCGCGACGACGCGCCGCGCGAGGCTGTACTTCACGAGGTCGCTGCCGTACTGCCACCCGCCGTACGTCCCGGCCCGGTTGTTGGCCGACGCCGTGGCCGGCGAGTCCGACAGCCGCGGCAGCCACGCCAAGACGGCGTCGGCGACCGGGTCGGGACCGGGGGACAGCTGCGCCTCGAACCACGCCGAGACGCTCGGGAAGCGCAGGACGTCGGCCTCGAGCCGGCCGTTGTGGCCGTAGGTGAAGCGGCGGGTCAGGTGGCGCGCTGATGCGGACAGGCGCGGTTGGGTCCCCGGGACGGTGGCCATCAGCACACGCCCGCGGACTTCGTGGTGGCCGTGTCGGACGCGACCAGGACGGTCAGCCAGCGCGTCCCCGCCGTGTCGAGGGCCGAGACTCCGAAATCGAAGACCGGAGCGTCGTGGCAGCCGGTCAGCAGCCTGGCGGTCTCGCCGTAGGGCGAGGAGAGCCACGCGTCGACGGTGCCCGCGATCGCCGCGCTCAGCGTGCTGCCGCCGACGGCGCGGGTCACCGTCCAGACCGTGTTGCCGGGGCAGGCGGTGGCGGGCATGGGCCGGCCGGCTGTTCGGTGCTCGGGAGATCCGGGGTCGAGTGCGCGGCCCTGCTGCGCCATCCAGGCGCTGTGCTTGCGCGCGTAGTCCGTGAGGCAGGCATCGGCGCCGTCGTCACCCGCGGCGACCACGGC
>NZ_DAMDLR010000092.1:0-9103 GCF_032084975.1 Aeromicrobium sp. | reverse complement strand
TCGGGCAGGCCGTACGGCCACGTGCCCGCGTGCTCTCCGCCGTAGTACGTGGCCCAGTCGTCCGCGCTCTCGAGCCGGTGGTCGGCCCCGCAGTCGATGACGAGCACGTCGTCGGGCAACTGCGCGGCGACGGCGGCCGAGGCCCCGTGGGGCAGCGCGAGGAAGACCACGTCGTGGCCGGCGAGGCTCTCGGGCGTCGTCTCGGCGACGACCCGGTCGGCCAGCGGGCCCAGGTGCGGCTGGTGCTGGCCGAAGCGGGTCCCGGCCGTCGAGGCGGCGGTCAACGCGCCGATCTCGACCTCGGGATGCTGCAGCAGCAACCGCAGCACCTCTCCGCCGGCATAGCCCGTGGCGCCGGTGACAGCTGCTGTGATCATCGTCCTCAGTCCGTCCCGAACTCCATGGCGGCGGCCTCGAGCGCGAGCTCCTCGTCGCCCTCGACCGACGGGTTCGCCTCGATCCGCATGGCGCCGCCCGCGGGCAGCTCGCCGAAGAGCGTGCCGTTCTCGACGAGCACCTGGCCCTGGTCGAGCGGCTGCGAGGCGTACATCTCGAGCTTGGCCCGCGAGTCGGCGATGTCCAGGTTGCGCATCGTGAGCTGGCCGATGCGGTCCGTCGGGCCGAACACGGCGTTCTCGGTGCGCTCCATCGACAGCTTCTCGGGGTGGTACGAGAAGTTCGAGCCCTGCGTGTCGAGGATCGTGTAGTCGTCGCCGCGACGCAGCCGCAGCGTGACCGAGCCGCTGACGAGCGACGCGATCCACCGCTGGATGGACTCGCGCAGCATCATCGCCTGCGGGTCGAGCCACCGGCCCTCGTACATGAGCCGGCCCAGGCGGCGGCCGTGCGCGTGGTAGTTCGCGATCGTGTCCTCGTTGTGGACCGCGTTCACGAGCCGCTCGTAGGCGATCCACAGCAGCGCCATGCCCGGGGCCTCGTAGATGCCACGACTCTTGGCCTCGATGATCCGGTTCTCGATCTGGTCGGACATGCCCAGTCCGTGCCGTCCGCCGATGGTGTTCGCCTCGTGGACCAACGCGACCGGGTCGTCGAACCGGACGCCGTTGATCACGACGGGACGGCCCTCCTCGAACGAGACCGTCACGTCCTCGGAGTCGATGTCGACCGAGGGGTCCCAGAACTTGACGCCCATGATCGGGTCGACGGTCTCGAGGGACACGTCGAGGTGCTCGAGCGTCTTGGCCTCGTGCGTCGCGCCCCAGATGTTGGCGTCGGTCGAGTAGGCCTTCTCCTGGCTGTCGCGGTACGGCAGCTGGTGCTCGACGAGCCACTGGCTCATCTCGGTGCGGCCACCCAGCTCGTGCACGAAGTCGGCGTCGAGCCACGGCTTGTAGATGCGCAGCTCGGGGTTGGCCAGCAGGCCGTAGCGGTAGAACCGCTCGATGTCGTTGCCCTTGAAGGTCGAGCCGTCGCCCCAGATGTTGACGCCGTCCTCCTGCATGGCGCGCACCAGCAGCGTGCCGGTCACGGCGCGACCCAGCGGCGTCGTGTTGAAGTACGTGCGGCCCGCCGACTTGATGTGGAAGGCACCGCAGGCGAGGGCGGCCAGGCCCTCGTCGACGAGCGGGCCCTTGCAGTCGACGGCCCGGGCCAGCTCGGCGCCGTACTCCATGGCGCGGCCGGGGACGCCGGAGATGTCCGGCTCGTCGTACTGGCCGAGATCGGCGGTGTAGGTGCAGGGGACGGCACCCTTGTCGCGCATCCACGCGACGGCGACGGAGGTGTCGAGACCGCCGGAGAAGGCGATGCCGACGCGCTCGCCGGCTGGCAGACTGGTGAGGACCTTGGACATGCGGAACATTCTTGCATACCCCTGCAAGTGTTTGCACTCCCCCCCTCGAACCGGAGGCCCCCCGTGCCCGGCTGGATCGCCTGGACCACCGCCGCTCTCGCCGCGTTCGTGGTCGTCATCGCCCTCGCGACGGCCGTCCTCGCCGTGACACGACTGCGTCGGGCCGGCCGCGGGGCGCGGTCGAGCCTCGCCGGGTTCGACCTGCAGATGCGGCTCCGAGCCGAGGCCGTGATCGACCTGGTCACCGCGGTCCGAGGGGTGGCGGAGCACGAGCGCGGCATCCTGGCCGAGGCCGACGCGGCCCACGACCAGGCCTGCCGGTCATGCGAGACGGACTCGATCGACGAGCGGGCCGCCGCCAGGGCGCGCCTGGACGGATCCGTCCGGGACCTGCTGGCGATCACCGAGGCCTACCCCGACCTCACCGCGTCCGAGGCCTTCCGGGCGGTGAGGGGCCGGCTGCTCGAGGCAGAGCGAATGGCCGACGTGGCGGCCGGCGAGTACGACGCGCAGGCCCGTCGGTCCAACGCCGTGCTGCGGACCAGCCCCTGGCGGCACCTCGCCGGACTGGCGGGCGTGCGCGAGCGCGCCCTCCTTGCCGGTGCCGCCGAGCCGGATCCGGCCCGGGCCTGACCCGGGTCCGTCAGAGCAGGCCGTCCGTGAGGTGGTTCGGGGTGCCGAACCGGTGGGCGGTGATGCTGATCGCCTGCTCGCGGACGAACGGCAGGATCTCGACACGCCCCGCCTCCGTCGGCCGGTGCGCATACACGGCCAGGTCGGGCTTCCCGTGCGTGGCATCGGCGACCGACTTACGGCTGCCACCCACGAGCCGGATCCGGGCGTCCCGGAGCCGCTCGACGCGCGCCAGCCACGCGGGCTCGTCCTCGACGCAGAAGGCGACGCCGAAGCCTTGGAGCACCGTCCGCACCGCGTCGGGGACCGGTGCCGCCGAGGACACGTCGATCGTCCCGCCCGCCACCAGGCCCGCGCCGATCACCCGCAGGCCGTCCACCAGCGGTGCGTCGCCCGCGAGGCGGACGTGGACGGGCGTCGGGACGTGACGTAGGACATTGCGCTCGGCCGCCAGGCCCGAGATGTCCCGGGTCACGCCGAGCTCGTCCCGCCACGCGGCGGCGTCACTGCCGAACGAGCGCTCGAGGAACTCGAGGTCGTCGGACGGCAGGTGGGCCTCGTCCGCGGCGCGCAGCAGTCGCTCGGCCCTCGGGTCGAGGCTCGCGGCCGCGGTCGAGCGCTCGCGCGTCCACTCCCCCAGCCCGAACAGGTAGTGCGGTCCGCCGGCCTTCGTCCCGGCACCGACCGACGAGCGCTTCCAGCCGCCGAAGGGCTGGCGTCGCACGATCGCACCCGTCGTGCCGCGGTTCACGTACAGGTTGCCCGCCTGGACGCGCCGCAGCCACGAGTCGATCTCCACCGGGTCGAGCGAGTGCAGCCCCGCGGTCAGGCCGTAGTCGACCGCGTTCTGCAGCTCGAGGGCCTCGTCGAGCGTGGCGGCGGTCATGATCCCCATGACCGGACCGAAGTACTCGGTCAGGTGCGTCGTCGAGCCGCGCTCCACGCCCGCGCGGACACCAGGCGACCACAGCTGCCCGGCCTCGTCGAGCCTGCGCGGCTCCACGAGCCACCGCTCTCCCGCGTCGAGCGTGGTCAGCCCGCGCAGCAGCTTGCCGCTCGCCGGCTCGATCAGCGGACCCATCTGGGTCTGCGGGTCCGACGGCCAGCCCACGGTCAGCGACGTGACGGCGTCGACGAGCTGCTCCCGGAACCTCGTCGAGGTGGCGACCGAACCCACGAGGATGACCAGCGACGACGCCGAGCACTTCTGGCCCGCGTGGCCGAAGCCTGAAGCGGCGATGTCCTTGGCGGCGAGGTCGAAGTCGGCCGACGGCGTCACGATGATCGCGTTCTTGCCGCTCGTCTCGGCCAGGAGCGGCAGGTCGGGGCGGAAGCTGCGGAACAGCTCGGCGGTCTCGTAGGCGCCGGTCAGGATCAGGCGGTCGACGCGGGGATCGGAGACGAGGCTCCGACCCAGGTCGGACTCCTCGACGTGCACGAGGTGCAGGACGTCCCGCGGGACGCCGGCCTCCCACAGCGCCTCGACCATGACGGAGCCACAGCGTGCCGCCTGCGGCGCCGGCTTGATGATGACGGCGGAGCCCGCGGCGAGGGCGGCGAGCGTCGATCCGGCGGGGATCGCCACCGGGAAGTTCCACGGCGGGGTCACGACCGTGAGCCGCGACGGGACGAACGACGCCCCGTCGACCGAGTCGAGACTGCGCGCGAGGTGCGCGTAGTAGCGAGCGAAGTCGATCGCCTCGGACACCTCGGGGTCGCCCTGGTCGAGCGTCTTGCCCGCCTCCGACGCCATCACCTCCAGCAGGTCGCCGCGTCGCTGCTCCAGGCGCAGTGCTGCCTGCTCGAGGATCCTGGCCCGCTCCTCGGCGGGGCGATGCCCCCAGGCTTCGCCGTGCGTGACCGCGGAGGCGATCACCGCCTCGAGCGCATCGGCGTCCTTCAGGGTGTGCTCGGCGACGAGGTCGCGACCGAGGCGCGAGTCCGGCACCCTCGCCAGGATCGACCGACCCCATTCCCGGTTGGGCGCCAGCGAAGGATCGGTGTCGGGGGTGTTCTGGAACGCCGCAGCCGGCGCCGCCTCGGCCACCGGGGCGGACCTGTCCTGCGTGCGGTTGGGGGTGGGCACCGTGTCGTCGAGTGCGCCCAGCGAGGCGAGGAACCGGTCCTTCTCCCGCTCGAACAGCTCGGTGTCGTCGTTGAGCTCGAAGACCGCCGACATGAAGTTGTCGTGGCTCGCGCCCTCCTCCAGGCGACGGATCAGGTAGGCGATCGCGACGTCGAAGTCCTTCGGGTGCACGACCGGCGTGTACAGCAGCAGCCCGCCGACCTCGCGGCGCACGACCTCGGCCTGGCTCTGCGCCATGCCCAGCAGCATCTCGAACTCGACCCCGTCGCGGACGCCGCGACGGCCGGCCAACAGCCACGCATGGGCCAGGTCGAACAGGTTGTGGCCCGCGACGCCGATGCGCACGTTCGCGATCCGCTCAGGGTGCAGGGCGTGATCCAGCACCCGCTTGTAGTTCGTGTCCGATTCCTGCTTCGTCGACCATGTCGCCAGCGGCCACCCGTGCAGCTCGGCGTCGACGTGCTCCATCGGCAGGTTCGCCCCCTTGACGACGCGGACCTTGATGCCGGCGCCGCCGCGCGCGCGTCGGGCGGCGGCCCACTCCTGCAGGTGGACCATCGCGGCGAAGGAGTCCGGCAGGTACGCCTGCAGGACGATGCCGGCCTCGAGCTGCTCCAGGCCGGGCGTCTCGAGGATCTTCGTGAAGACCGCGATCGTCAGGTCGAGGTCGTGGTACTCCTCCATGTCGAGGTTGATGAACTTCGGCGTCTCGGCCTCCGCGGCCCTGCGGTACAGCGGGAGGAGGTTCTCGGCCACGTGGTCGACGGCCTCGTCGAACGCCCACGGCGAGTGCGGCGCCACCGTCGCGGAGACCTTGATCGACACGTAGTCCACGTCGGGACGGGCGAGCAGGTCGTGGGTGCCCTGCAGCCGTCGGGCGGCCTCACGGTCGCCGAGCACCGCCTCGCCCAGCAGGTTGAGGTTGAGCCGCACGCCGTCGCGCCGGATCCTGGCGATGCTGCGGCCCAGCCTGGCGTCCGTCGCGTCGACCACGAGGTGCCCGACGAGCGCTCGCAGCGCTCGTCGCACGATCGGGATCACCAGGCGCGGGACGACGCGGCCTGCCCGGGCTCCGAGGCGGACCGCCTGGCGCAGGTGCCACGGGAGGAACGCCGGCACGTCCGCCGCCAGGCGGGCGAAGTTCCGCGCCGCGATCGTGGGGTCCTCGGGACGGATCACGCCGTCGATGAAGCCGACCGTGAAGTCCAGGCCCTTCGGGTCCTTCAGCAGCCCCGCGAGCTGCGTGCCGGCGCGGTCGGGCGGCACCTTCGCCGACTCCGCGAGCCAGTGGCGCACGAGGGCCACCGTCTCGTCCGCCAGGGGATCCGCCGTGGGAGCGGGATGTGCAGTCATCGGATCGATCACGGCGGTACGGCCTTCCGGGTGTGGTCGAGATCAGCTTCTGCGCCCAGTCTGTGCTTGACCGGGGTTAAGGTAAAGCGATGTTTTGTGACGGATAATCGTCAGATTCGATGAAGGATGAGCATGCTCGATGTCCGCCGGCTCCGACTGCTGCGAGAGCTGCAGATCCGCGGCACCCTGGCGAACGTGGCGGCCGCGCTGCACCAGAGCCCGTCGTCGGTCTCGCAGCAGCTGTCCCTGCTGGAGCAGGAGGTGGGCGTCGAGCTGCTGCGCAAGGTCGGCCGACGCGTGCAGCTGACGCCGCAGGCCGAGATCCTGGTCGGGCACGCGTCCGCCGTGCTCGAGCGACTCGAGCGGGCCGAGTCCGACCTGGCGGCCTCACTCGAGGAGGCCACCGGAACGTTCCGGCTCGCGGTGTTCCAGTCCGTCGCCCTGGCGCTGATGCCGGCGACCCTGTCGATCCTCGAGACCGAGCACCCTCGCCTGCGCGTCACGATGACCCAGCGCGAGCCCGAGTCCGCGCTGTACGAGACGTGGGCTCGCGAGTTCGACCTCGTGATCGCCGAGCGGTACCCCGACCACAACACCGCGTGGCACCCCGAGCTGGACGCCGTCGACCTCACCACCGACGAGGTCCGGCTGGCGGTGCCGCCCGCCGGCCACCCGTTCGCCGGCATCACGACGATCGCGCAGGCGTCCGACGTCCCGTGGGTGATGGAGCCGCCCGGTGTCGCCTCGCGGCACTTCGCCGAGCAGGCGTGTCGCGTGGCGGGGTTCGAGCCGGACGTCCGGTACGAGACGGCCGACCTGCAGGCACAGATCAGCCTGATCGAGTCGGGTCACGCCGTCGCCCTGCTCCCGGACCTGCTGTGGTCGAACCGCCGCCCGCCGGTCGCGCTGCACCGCCTCGCGGGACGACCGCACCGCACGATCTTCACGTCCGCGCGACGCGCCTCGGCCCACGCCCCCGGCGTCACCGCCACGCGCCAGGCACTGTCGCGTGCCGTGGCGCAGGGCCGGACCTGAGCCACCGACCCATGCGAGACCGGCCTCGCGGCCCTAGCGTCGAGACATGACGACCATCGCGAAGAACATCGTCGACACCCTCGAGGCGAACGGCGTCGAGCGCATCTACGGGATCGCGGGCGACTCGCTCAACGGCATCACCGATGCGCTCAGGACCTCGTCGATCCAGTGGGTGCAGGTGCGGCACGAGGAGGCCGGCGCGTTCGCGGCAGCCGGCGAGGCGGCCACGACCGGCAGGCTCGCCGTGTGTGCCGGCAGCGCCGGACCGGGCAACCTGCACCTGATCAACGGGCTGTTCGACGCGAACCGCTCGCGCGTGCCGGTCCTGGCGCTGGCGGCACACATCCCCACGGCCGAGATCGGCACCAACTACTTCCAGGAGACGCACCCGCAGGACCTGTTCCGCGAGTGCAGCGTCTTCGCGGAGCACGTCTCGAGCGTCAGCCAGATGCCCCGCATGCTGCGCATCGCGATGCAGACCGCGATCGAGAAGCAGGGCGTCGCCGTCCTCGTGCTGCCCGGCGACATCGCGCTGGCCGAGGGGCCGGACGAGACGGTGACGGTGGTGCGCCCGAGCGCGTCGCAGGTCGTGCCCTCACCGGCCGAGCTCCAGCGGGCCGCCCACGTGCTGAACGACGCGCAGAAGGTCACGATCCTCGCCGGCGCCGGCTGCGCGGGCGCCCACGACGAGCTCGTCACGCTGGCCGATCACCTCGGTGCCCCGGTCGTGCACGCGATGCGCGGCAAGGAGCACGTCGAGTGGGAGAACCCCTTCGACGTCGGGATGACCGGCCTGCTGGGCTTCGCCTCGGGCTACCGGGCGATCGAGTCGTGCGACGCCCTGCTGATGCTGGGCACGGACTTCCCCTATCCCGAGTTCTTCCCGCGCGACGCCAAGGTGATCCAGCTGGACGTCCGCGGGGAGCAGCTGGGCCGCCGGGTGCCGCTGGACCTCGGCCTCGTCGGCACCGTGCGCGACACGGCCTCGGCACTGCTGCCGCTGCTCGAGCGCAAGGAGCGACGCGACCACCTCGACGACGCGCTGAAGCACTACGCCAGGACGCGGGAGAAGCTCGACGACCTCGCCACCCCGGTCAAGAAGGGGCGCGCGCAGCATCCGCAGTTCATCGCGCGCACGATCGACCGGGTCGCGGCCGACGACGCGGTGTTCCTGCCGGACGTCGGGTCACCGGTCATGTGGGCGGCCAGGTACCTGCACATGAACGGTCGGCGGCGGCTCGTCGGCTCGTTCGCGCACGGTTCCATGGCGAACGCCGTCTCGCAGGCGATCGGCGTGCAGGCCGCCCACCCCGGCCGCCAGGTCGTGGCGCTGTCCGGTGACGGCGGGCTGACGATGATGCTGGGCGAGCTGCTCACCCTGGTGCAGCACGAACTCCCGGTGAAGGTCGTCGTCTTCGAGAACAGCTCGCTGAACTTCGTCGAGCTCGAGATGAAGGCCGCCGGCTTCGTCAACTGGGGCACGGGCCTGCAGAACCCGGACTTCGCGCAGGTCGCCGAGTCGATCGGCTTGCACGGCGTCCGGGTCGAGCGGTCCGAGGACCTCGAGCCGGCGCTCGCCGAGGCCTTCGCCCACGACGGGCCGGCACTGGTCAACGTCATGACCGAGCGCCAGGAGATGACGGTGCCGCCGTCCGTCACCGCCGCTCAGGTCAAGGGGTTCTCGCTGTACGCGCTACGGACCGTCGTCTCGGGTCGCGGGGACGAGATCGTCGACCTGGCCCGCGCCAACCTGCGCCAGATCTTCTGAGGAGGACCATGAACGAGGAAGCCGTCCTGGCCGCTCTCGACGCCGCCGGCGTGCCCCACACCGTCACCCGGCACGGCCCCGTCGGCTCGCTCGCCGAGGCGGCCGCGTTGCGCGGAGTGGACCCCGACCGGATCGTCAAGACGCTCGTCGTGCGTCGGGGCGAGGACGACTACCTGTTCGTCCTGGTGCCCGGCGACCGCCAGATCAGCTGGCCGAAGCTGCGCGCCCTGCTGGGCGTGTCACGACTCTCGTTGCCGCCGGCCGAGGACGCCTTCGCCGCGACCGGCTACGAACGCGGCACCATCACACCGTTCGGCGCCTCTCACCCGTGGCCGGTCGTCGCGGATGCCGCCGTCCGCGGCACGATCTCGCTGGGCGGCGGCGCCCACGGCGTGGCCGTGACGGTCGAGGCCGA
>NZ_DAMDLR010000091.1:0-9196 GCF_032084975.1 Aeromicrobium sp. | reverse complement strand
GACCACGAAGCCGACCCCGGCCCCGGCTCCGCGGCCCACCCCGGCTCCCACGACGGCTCCCGCGCCCGCCCCGGACAAGGACGGCCCCGGCGTCCCGGCCGGCACCCGGCTCACCAAGATGAACGGCGACCTCACGATCACGAAGGCCGGCACCGTCATCAGCAACGCCGAGATCTACGGGCGCGTCAGCATCAGGGCCGCGAACGTCACGATCAAGAACTCGCGCATCCGCGCCCAGCACCCCAGCTCGGTCGGCGTCGTCAACACCAAGGCGGCCGGCGTGGTGATCAAGGACAGCGAGATCCTCTCCGACCACCGCAACCCGACCACCAACGGCGTCATGGGCTCGAACTTCACGCTCGAGCGGGTCCGGATCCGCTCGGTCGTCGACCAGGTGCACATCCATGGCGCGGGCAACGTGACGATCCGCGACTCGTGGCTGCACGACAACACGCACTACGAGCAGGACCCGAACTGGGGCGGCAAGCCCAGCCACGACGACAACATCCAGGTCACCTCGGGCTCGGACATCCGGATCGAGAACACCCGCCTGGAGGACGCGCACAACGCGGCCGTCATGCTCGCTCAGGACCAGGGCACGATCGCCGACGTGACGCTGCGCGGAAACACGATCGGTGGCGGTGCCTGCTCGGTCAACGTCGCCCAGAAGAGCCGGGGGCCGCTGGCCGGCCTCACGATCGCCCAGAACGCGTTCATCCGCGGCACGCAGCGGCTGGACGGCTGTGCCGTCATCGCGCCGCTGACGTACAAGTCGACGCTGAGCGGGAACGTCTGGGAGCAGACGGGCTCGGCCGTCACCCTCACGCGGGGGTGACGGCGGCGGCGCTCAGGAGTTGAAGGCGCTCTGCGTCTTCTCCAGGCCCACGGTCACGAGGCTCTCGACCGCGTCGGCGGCCTCCTGCGTGACGATGTCGGCCTCGGTGCGCTCGGTCTTGGCGAACGGCTTGAGCACGAAGTCGTGCACGGGCTGCTGGCCGGGCGGGCGGCCGATGCCGAACCGCACGCGCAGGAAGTCGCCGGTGCCCAGGGACTGCCGGATCGACTTGAGGCCGTTGTGGCCGTTGTCGCCGCCGCCACGCTTGCAGCGCAGCGAGCCCAGCGGCAGGTCGAGCTCGTCGTGGATCACGATGAGCTGCTCGACCGGGACGTCGTAGTACTTCACCAGCGCCGACACGGCGCCGCCGCTCTCGTTCATGTAGCCGCGTGAGCGGCCCAGCACCGTGCGGTGCCCGGTCAGCAGACCGGACACCACATCGGCACGTGCCGCCTTCAGAGACGAGAACCGGCCGCCCATGCGGGCGGCCAGCTCATCGGTCACGTGGTACCCGACGTTGTGCCGGGTGGCGGCGTACGAGGGGCCGGGGTTGCCCAGCCCGACCACCAACCAGGTCATCAGCCGTTGGCCGACTCCGGCTCGGGCGTCTCGGACTCGTCGTACTCGATGCCGGCCTCGGCGGCCGCCTCGTCGAGCTCGGCCTCGACCTGGTCCGCGGTGGGCGCGTGCGTGAGGTTGACGATCATCAGGTCCTCCTCGACGGCGAGGGTCGAGCCCTCGGGCAGGTCGAGGTCGGAGGCGAGCACCTGGGTGCCGGCCTCGCGACCGACGATCGAGACCTCGATCTCGGTCGGGATGTGGGTCGCCTCGGCCTCGAGCGACACGGTCGTGTTCTCGGTGACGACCAGGACGCCGGGCTCGGGCTCGCCGACGATCGAGATCGCGACGTCGACGACGACCTTCTCGCCACGCTTGACCATGAGCAGGTCGACGTGCTCGATGAAGCCCTTGAGCGGGTCACGCTGGACCTGCTTGGGGATCGCGAGGTGGCTCTTGGAGTCCAGCTCGATCGACAGCAGGGCGTTGGCGGTCTTGAGCGCCATCATCGTCTCGTGGCCCGGCAGGGTCACGTGCAGGGGATCGTTGCCGTGCTCGTAGAGGACGGCGGGAACCTTGTCCTCGCGACGGATGCGGCGGGCGGCGCCCTTGCCGAACTCGGTGCGCTGCTCGGCGGAAAGCTTGATCTCAGCCATGGGGAATCTCCTTGGAGGTCTGTTCAACTCGGGTCTCGGCGCTCGACACAGCACTCCTGTGGAGCGCCCTGTCGATCACGGTCCGAGGACCCTCGCCGAGGCAACCCGACGATCTTAGCCCACGGCGGCACGCGAGCAGAAATCGGCGGTACGAGGTCAGGTCCAGCGGCGCGTGAGCACGACGTGCGTCGCCAGCGCCATGAGGGCCGAGACCGCGACGGCCGAGATGCCCAGGGACGGCACCGTCAGCACGCCGCTGAGCAGGACGAGCGCCGAGGCCAGCATGATCGCGCCCACGACCGGCTCGCGCACCCGTCCCTGCAACGAGGACACGGCCAGGCGCGCCAGGACGACGACGATGAGGGCCGCGAGGAAGAGCGCGACCGCCAGCACCGCGGCCGGCAGGAGCGCCGTGCCGATCTCGCCGACGGCCAGGGCCAGCACCAGCGTCGCGCCGACGCCGATCAGCGCGTAGGCCGCGCCCACCTGGGCCGCCGCCCGCAGCACCGCCCCCGTCGTCATCGGTGCGGCCTCAGGAGAACAGGCTGGTGACCGAGCCGTCCTCGAACACCGCCGAGACGGCCTGGGCCAGCAGCGGGGCGATCGACAGCACCGTGAGCTTGTCGAAGTGCTGCTCCTCGGACAGGGGCAGCGTGTTCGTGACGATGACCTCGCTGGCGACCGAGTTCTTGAGGCGGTCGACGGCCGGGCCGGAGAAGACCGCGTGCGTCGCGGCGATGACGACCTCGGCCGCCCCGTCGTTCATGAGCGCCTCGGCGGCCTGGCAGATCGTGCCGCCGGTGTCGATGAGGTCGTCGACCAGGATGCAGGTGCGCCCGGCGACCTCGCCGACGACCCGGTTGGCCTTGGTGACGTTGGCCTGCGTGACGTCGCGCGTCTTGTGGATGAACGCCAGCGGGGCGTTGTCGAACTGGCGGGCCCAGTGCTCGGCGACCTTGATGCGGCCGGCGTCGGGCGAGACCACGGCGAGCGGCTTCTTGCCGTAGCGCTTGCGGACCTGGCGCGTCAGGATCGGCATCGCCAGCAGGTGGTCGACGGGCCCGTCGAAGAAGCCCTGGATCTGCGCCGTGTGCAGGTCGACGGTCATCAGGCGGTCGGCGCCGGCCGAGAGGAACAGGTCGGCCATCAGGCGCGCGCTGATCGGCTCGCGACCGAGGTGCTTCTTGTCCTGGCGTGCGTAGCCGTAGAACGGGAGCACGACGGTGATCCGCTTGGCCGAGGCGCGCTTGAGCGCGTCGATCATGATGAGCTGCTCCATGATCGCCTCGTTGATCGGCGCCGCGTGGCTCTGGATCACGAAGGCGTCACACCCGCGGACGGACTCGTCGAACCGCACGTAGATCTCGCCGTTCGCGAAGTCGTACGCCGTGGTGGGCACGAGGTCGACCTCGAGCAGCTCGGCGACCTCCTTGGCGAGGGTCGGGTGGGCGCGGCCCGAGAACAACATGAGGTTGCTCGTGGGCGTGCGCTTACTGAGGCTCTTGGTGCTGGCCACCGTTGGTCTCCTGCGTGTTCTGGTCCGCGGCGTGCGCGGAGGAAGTGCCCGGCCGCCGGCTCGCGACCCACCCCTCGATTGTCCTCTGTCCACTTGCCGGCACGGCCAGCGCCCCCGGTGCCACGTCCTCGCGCACGACGGCTCCGGCACCGGTGAAGGCGCCGTCGCCGATCGTCACGGGGGCGACGAACACGTTGTGGCAGCCGGTCTTGACGTGGGCGCCGATCTGCGTGCGGTGCTTGTTCACGCCGTCGTAGTTCGCGGTGATGGCTCCGGCCCCGAGGTTGGTGCCCTCCCCCACCTCGGCGTCGCCGATGTAGGACAGGTGCGGCACCTTGGCGCCGGGACCGAGCGTGCTGTTCTTGAGCTCGACGTACGTGCCGACCTTGGCGCCGTCGCCGATGACGTTGCCCGGGCGCAGGTACGCGAACGGACCGACCGAGACTCCGGAGCCGACGACGCTGTCCGTGCCGTGGGTGCGCACGATCGTGGCGTCGTCACCGACCTCGACGTTGCGCAAGGTGGTGTCGGGCCCGATCGTGACGCCCTCGCCGATCGTCGTGGCGCCCAGCAGCTGCGTGCCGGGCAGGATCGTCGTGTCGCGGCCGATCGTGACGGCCGTGTCGATCCAGGTCGTGGCGGGGTCGACGATCGTGACGCCCTCGGCGAGCCAACGGTCGACGACGCGCGCGTTCAGCTCGCGGCCCAGCCGCACGAGCTGGCGGCGGTCGTTGACGCCCTCGGTCTGCCACACGTCCTCGAGGACGTGGGCGCCGACCGGCAGGCCCTCGCTGACGGCCTGCCCGACGATGTCGGTCAGGTAGAGCTCGGCCTGCGCGTTGTCGGTGCTGAGGGCTCGGACCGCGCGGTCGAGGAACGCCCCGTCGACCACGAGGATCCCGCTGTTGACCTCGCGCGTCGCGCGCTCGGCCTCGGTGGCGTCCTTGTGCTCGCGGATCGCGGTGACGCTGCCGCGCTCGTCGCGCAGGATCCGCCCGTAGCCCGTGGGGTCTTCGGGCTCGGAGCTCAGGATCGTGACGGCGCGCGCCTGGGCGCGGTGCTCGTCGATCAGCAGGCGCAGCGTCTCGGCCGACAGCAGCGGGACGTCGGCGTACGTCACCAGGTAGGTCGCGCTGGACTGCTGCGCGGCGTCGAGCGCGACGCGGACGGCGTCGCCGGTGCCCCGCTGCTCGGTCTGCACCGCGATGACCGCGGCGGGATCGAGCGCGGTGACGGCCGCCTCGACCTGCTCGCGGTCGTGTCCGACGACCGTGACGACGTGGTCGATGCCGGCGCCACGCACGGCGTCGAGCGCGTGCCCGAGCATGGGCCGCCCGGCGACCTCGTGCAGCACCTTGGCGCGGCGCGACTTCATCCGGGTGCCGGCGCCTGCGGCCAGAACGATTGCGGTGACCTGCTCGCTCACATCACTCCTCGGTTGACGACCTTCCGAGTGTAGGCGTCGCCGCGCGCGGAACGGCATTCACGTGCGTCCTGCCCGGGGCCGCTGGACGGGCCGGACCGAGCACGGGCGTACTCCGATGGCGAGCGTCGCCGGTTACCGTGTCGCCATGACCGCTGTCGGAGACCCCGGACCGTTCTCTGCCCATCTGGGGTTCCGAGTGGTGCGGGCCGACGCCGACGGCGCGGTCGTCGAAGCCGATCCGGGTCCCGAGCACGTCAACGGCGGGGGCATCCTGCACGGCGGGTATCTCAGCGCGCTGCTCGACAGCGCCACCGGTTGGGCGGTCCACGCGGCCGGTCCGGAGGGGATGATCGCGCCGCACGTGCAGTTGAGTACACAGTTCGTGCGCGCCGGCGTGCCCGGCCAGCCGCTGGTCTGCACCGCGACGTGCACGAACGTCGGCGGTCGGATCTGCATGACCCAGGGCGAGATTCGCCAAGGCGGCCACGTCATCGCTCGCGCCTCGGGCACGCACGCGGTGATCTCGCGCGGTTGAACGCGGGACGGGGAGGTGGCGCTGCTCGTTGCTCCCCGGGTAGGAGTCGAACCTACGTCGCTAATCCTGATTCAAAGTCAGGCGGGCCCTGCCGGCAGACCAACCGGGGATCGGTGCCCCACAGGCTACCGGAGCACGTGCGGACCCCCGTCCCACACGCCCACTCCCAAGTATCTCGACATCAAGAATCTTGAGCGACTACGGTGGCCGCATGGACGAGGTCGACCAGATCGTCGCGGCGTGGCGCCGTGAGCGCCCCGACGTCGAGGTGACGCCACTGGAGATCTTCAGTCGCCTCACCCGCCTCGCCAAGCACCTCGAGCGACTGCGCAAGCAGGCCTTCACCACCCACGGCCTCGAGGTGTGGGAGTGGGACGTGCTGTCGGCGCTGCGCCGCTCGGGCGAGCCCTATGAGCTCTCCCCCGGCCAGCTGGTCGCCGCCACCATGGTCACGAGCGGCACGATGACCAACCGCGTCGACCGGCTCGTGGCGCGCGGCCTCGTCGTCCGGCGGCCCGCCCCGTCCGACCGCCGGGGCATCCTGGTGCGGCTCACGCCCGACGGCCGCGCGCGCGTCGACGGGGCGCTCGACACCCTGCTTGACCTCGAGCACGCGATGCTCGAGCGTGTCCCGGTCGGCGAGCGCGAGCACGTCGCTCACGCGCTGCGCACCCTGACCTCGCACTTCACCGGCTGACGAGGCCGCCGCTCAGGACTCGAGCTCGGCCGACGCCTCGAGCCAGGCCTCCTCGACCTCGGCCAGCTCGTCGGCCAGCGGACGGCGCTGGGCGTCGAGCTCCATGAGCCGGCTGGTCTGCGTCGCCGACTCGACCATGGCGCGATCGAGTTCCGCGATCTGCTCGGTCAACCGCTCGATGCGACGCTCGAACCGGGCGACGTCCTTCTTCAGCTGCCGCTCGTTGGACCCGCCCCGCTGAGCTGCACGGTGCGCCTCGTCCGCACGACGTGTCCCGGGCGAGACGTGCGACTCAGCGGGCTGCGCGGCTGCGGCGGCCTGCAGGCGCAGGTACTCGTCGACGCCACCGGGCAGGTGCCGCAGGTGGGTGTCGAGCACCGCGTACTGGTGGTCGGTCACGCGCTCGAGCAGGTAGCGGTCGTGCGAGACCACCAGCAGCGTGCCGGGCCACGTGTCGAGGAGGTCCTCGATGGCCGCGAGCATGTCGGTGTCCATGTCGTTCGTCGGCTCGTCGAGGATCAGCACGTTCGGCTCGTCGAGCAGGATCAGCAGGAGCTGCAGCCGGCGGCGCTGGCCGCCGGACAGGTCCCGCACCGGCGTCGAGAGCTGCGCGGACGTGAAGCCCAGCTTCTCCAGCAGCTGACCGGGCGACAGCTCCTTGCCCTCCGTCACGTAGGACGTGCGCTTGCGGGCGACGACCTCGCTGACCCGGTCGTCGAGGACGGCCTCGAGGTCGGCCAGGTGCTGCGTGAGCGCCGCGATCTGGACGGTCTTGCCGCGCTTGACGCGACCTGCCGTCGGGGTGACCGCACCGGTCACGAGACCCAGCAGCGTGCTCTTGCCCGCGCCGTTCGGGCCGAGGATGCCGGCTCGCTCGCCGGGGCCGATCCGCCACTCGACGTCACGCAGCACGGGCCGGTCGTCGTAGCTCACCGAGACGTCGAGGATGTCGACGACGTCCTTGCCCAGTCGCGCGGTCGCCAGCTTCGCCAGCGAGACGGAGTCGCGCACGGGCGGCTCGCGCTCGATCAGCTCGTTCGCGGCGTCGATGCGGAACTTCGGCTTCGAGGTGCGGGCCGGGGCGCCGCGGCGCAGCCAGGCCAGCTCCTTGCGCATCAGGTTCTGCCGGCGCTCCTCGCTGGCGGCGGCCTGCCGGTCACGCTCGACCCGCTGCAGCACGTAGGCCGCGTATCCGCCCTCGTAGGCGTCGACGCGGGCGTCGTGGACCTCCCACGTCAGCGTGCAGACCTCGTCGAGGAACCAGCGGTCGTGGGTCACGACCACGAGCGCCTCGGTGCGGCGCCTCACGTGCTCGGCGAGCCACGTGACGCCCTCGAGGTCGAGGTGGTTCGTCGGCTCGTCCAGGACCAGCACGTCCCAGCGGCGCACGAGCGTCCGCGCGAGGGCGACCCGGCGTCGCTGGCCGCCGCTGAGGGTCGTGACGGACGCGGTGTACTCGACGTCGGCCATCAGCCCGGACAGCACGTCGCGGATCGCGGGGTCGCGCGCCCACTCGTGCTCGGGCCGGTCGCCGACGACGGCGGTGATGGCGGTCAGCCCGGGGTCGAGCTCGTCGCCCTGCTCCACGACCCCGACCTGCAGGTCCCGGCGCCACGTCACGCGGCCCGAGTCGGGCTCGAAGCGCTTGGCGAGGATGCGCAACAGGGTGGACTTGCCGTCGCCGTTGCGGCCGACCACGCCGATACGGTCGCCCTCGGCGACGCCGACGGTGACGTCGTCCAGGACGGTGCCGGACGGGAAGGACTGGCCGATGCGCTCGGCGACGACGAGGGGCGGCATCAGATCAACCGCGCGCCGGTGACGGGACCGCGCGACTGGATGACGTCGGCCGACGAGGCGACGCTCGCGAGCGCCATCGAGACGTCGAGGCCGTGCTCCTCCGACGCGACGAGGAACAGCGTGGTCGGGCCGGAGCCCGAGATCAGCGCCCCGAGCGCGCCCGCCTCCAGGCCGACCTTGAGGGTGTCGCCCAGCTCAGGGCGCAACGACAGGGCCGCGTCGGTGAGGTCGTTCGTCAGCGTCTTGCCCAGGAGGTGGGCGTCGCCGGCGCGCAGCGCGTTCAGCAGGGCGTCGGGGACCTCGGGCTCGAGCACGCCGTTCGGGTTGAGCCGGTCGAACTCGGCGTAGACGGCGGCCGTCGAGAGGCCTTCGGCGGCCGTTGCGAACACCCAGTGGTAGCCACCGCGGGCCAGGATGGGGCTGATCGTCTCGCCGCGACCTCCGCCGATCGCGTTCCCGCCGTGCAGCAGGAACGGCACGTCGCTGCCCAGCTCGGCGGCCAGCGGCTCGAGCTCGGGACGCGTGAGGCCACCGCCCCACAGCTCGTTGCAGCCGACGAGCGTGGCGGCGGCATCGGCGGACCCGCCGGCCATGCCGCCGGCGACCGGGATCACCTTGCGGATCGCGATGTCGGCGCCCAGCTCGGGCCGGCCCAGCCGGTCCCGCAGCAGCTTCGCGGCGCGCACGGCGATGTTGTCGTCGCCCTCGGGGACGGCCGCACCCTCGGGCAGGTCGATCTCGGTGTGCACGGTCACGGCGATCTCGCCGTCGGACCGGTCCGTGATGCGCAGCTCGTCGTGCAGGTCGACGGCCTGGTAGACGGTCGCGAGCGCGTGATATCCGTCCGGGCGCGCGCGACCCACGCCGAGGGAGAGATTCACCTTCGCCGGGACACGCACCGTCACTCTGGCCGCCGCGGCTCCAACCTAA
Organism: Aeromicrobium sp.; assembly: GCF_032084975.1. Lineage (GTDB taxonomy): Bacteria > Actinomycetota > Actinomycetes > Propionibacteriales > Nocardioidaceae > Aeromicrobium. The sequence goes on along the minus strand of NZ_DAMDLR010000091.1, from coordinate 243 downwards.
CGGGCGGTGGAGAAGGGTCGCTCGGCGGTGAGCGGCATCAGCAGCGGATGCCCTGCGCTCCCGAGGCGATGTGTGGAGTTGCGTACCCTCTTGGGCCGATTTGTGGCCGCAAACCTACACATCCGCCGCGGCACCGAGGCGCAGGTCAGGACGGGTCGAGCGCGGCGGCGACGGCCGCGAACTGCTCGACCGTCAGCTGCTCGCCTCGGGTGCGCGGGTCGATGCCCGCGGTCGCGAGCGCGG
>NZ_DAMDLR010000090.1:0-9414 GCF_032084975.1 Aeromicrobium sp. | reverse complement strand
GGTTGATGTCGGCGCCGAGGTGCTTGGAGCCCATGACGTCGTAGGCGCCGCCGTACGCCTTGCGCGTGATGATCGTGACGAGCGGGACGGTGGCCTCGGCGTAGGCGTAGATCAGCTTGGCGCCGCGGCGGATGATGCCGTTCCACTCCTGGTCGGTGCCGGGCAGGAAGCCGGGGACGTCGACGAACGTCAGCACCGGGATGTTGAACGCGTCGCAGGTACGGACGAAGCGCGCCGCCTTCTCGGAGGCGTCGATGTCCAGGCAGCCGGCGAACTGCATCGGCTGGTTGGCCACGACGCCGACGCTCTTGCCCTCGACGCGACCGAAGCCGATGACGATGTTCGGCGCGAACAGCGGCTGGACCTCGAGGAACTCCTGGTCGTCCAGCACGGTCTCGATGACGGTGCGGATGTCGTAGGGCTGGTTCGCGGAGTCCGGAATGAGGGTGTCGAGGGCGACGTCGAGGTCGGTGGGCTCGAGGTCGACGACCTCACCGAACGCTTCGGGCTCCTCCATGTTGTTCTGCGGCAGGTAGGAGATCAGCGCCTTGACGTACTCGAGCGCGTCGTCCTCGTCCGAGGCCAGGTAGTGCGAGTTGCCGCTCTTGGTGTTGTGCGTGCGACCGCCGCCCAGCTCCTCCATCGTGACGTCCTCGCCGGTGACCGTCTTGATGATGTCCGGTCCGGTGATGAACATGCCCGAGGTGCCGTCGACCATGACGGTGAAGTCGGTGACGGCGGGGGAGTAGACGTGGCCGCCGGCGCAGTTGCCCATGATGAGGCTGATCTGCGGGATGACGCCCGACGCGTGCACGTTGCGGCGGAAGATCTCGCCGTACAGGCCGAGCGAGACGACGCCCTCCTGAATGCGCGCGCCCGCGCCCTCGTTGATGCCGATGATCGGGCAGCCGGACTTGATCGCCAGGTCCATGACCTTGGTGATCTTCTCGCCGTAGACCTCGCCGAGGCTGCCGCCGAAGATGCTGAAGTCCTGGCTGAAGACGCACACCTGGCGGCCGTCGATCGTGCCGTAGCCGGTGATGACGCCGTCGCCCAGCGGCCGGTTCTTGTCCAGTCCGAACGCCGTGGCACGGTGGCGGGCCAGCGCGTCGAGCTCGACGAACGAGCCCTCGTCGAGCAGGTGCTCGATGCGCTCGCGAGCGCTCTGGCGGTCGCGCTTGTGCTGCTTCTCAGCAGCGCGCTCGGCCACCTCGACGGTCACCTCATGGTGGCGCCGCTCGTACTCGGCGAGCTTTCCGGCGGTGGTGTGGAGCTCGGGGTGCTCCTCCAGCGGGACGTCAGGCAGGGCGTCGGTCATGGCGAACACCATAACCGGGCGCCGTTCCGGGGCTTGACCAAGGGACGGGTGCTGGACACTGTCCACGCGGTCGGCACGGTGCCATAGTCAGGAGATGAGCCTCGATCCTGCGGTGACGAACCCCGAGCGCTACACGGTGATCTTCGAGAACGAGAAGGTCCGCGTCCTGGAGTACAAGGACACTCCCGGTGACGAGACGACGCCCCACGAGCACCCCGACAGCGTGATGTACACGCTGAGCTCGTTCCACCGCCGACTCATGTCCGGGGACTTCCAGATGGAGGTGGAGCTCGAGCAGGGCACGGTCGTCTGGCTGCCCGCCCAGGAGCACCACGCCAAGAACATCGGCGACACCGACACCCACGTGATCTTCGTCGAGCTCAAGGGGGGCGGGTCGGCCCCCGCTCCCGCGGGCGGCCCGGCTTCCCTCGGCCCGCAGTAGTCCTCGCCGCGACCCCGGGCCGGGACGACGGTGTGCCAAGGTGGGCCCGTGCAGCAGCCCACCCGTGCTCCCCTCGACCGCGACCGCCTGAGCCGGGAGGCCGACGGGTTCTCGGTCCTCGTCACGGACGAGACCGCCAGCACGAACGCCGACCTGGCCCAGGCCGCCCACGCGGGCGCGCCCGAGTGGACCGTGCACACGACCGACCACCAGGCCGCTGGCCGCGGCCGGCTCGACCGGACGTTCACCATGCCGCCGCTGACGGGGATCGCGGTCTCGACGCTGGTGCGCCCGGTCGAGGTGCCGCCCCAGCGCTGGCCCTGGCTGCCGCTCGTGACCGGTCTGGCCGTCGTGGACACGGCGCGCGAGACCGGGGTGGAGGCGGCCCTCAAGTGGCCCAACGACGTGCTGGTCGACGACCGGCGCAAGCTGTGCGGCATCCTCGTCGAGCGGGTCGAGACCCCTCAGGGCGCCGCCGCCGTCGTGGGAGTCGGGCTCAACGTCTCGCTCGCGGCCGACGACCTCCCCGTCGAGACGGCCACCTCATTGTGGCTCGAGGGCGCGGGCACGATCGATCGCACCGAGGTGCTGCTCCTGCTGGTGCGCCACCTGCGCGAGCGTCTCGAGACGTGGCGCGACCCGGCGCGCTCCGCCGAGCTCGCCGACGCCTACGTCGCTGCCTGCTCGACGATCGGCCGTCGCGTCCGCATCGAGCGCGCGGACGGCAGCGACGTGATCGGCGAGGCGACCGGCATCGACCCCTCGGGGTGCCTCGTCGTCGACGGGACGGCGTGGTCGGCGGGCGACGTGACACATTTGCGCCCCGCGTGACTCCTTGCCACGTCGCCGACGTGGGAACATGGCGCCATGCTGTCCGAGAAACTGCTGCTCGACGACGAGACCGTCGAGACGGAGACGCGCACCCACCTGAAGGTGCTGATCGTCCCGTTCCTCATCGGCCTCGCGCTCATGCTGATCGGCGGGTACTTCGTCGGCGCCGTGGGTGACTCCGGCGGCGGAACCCCGCGTCTGGCCGGGCTCGTGGTGCTGGCCGTGCTGTTCCTGTGGGGCACCGTGCTGCCGTTCCTGCGCTGGCTGACGTGGACCTACACGCTCACGAACCGCCGGCTGATCGAGCAGAAGGGCCTGCTGACCCGCAAGGGCCGGATCATCCCACTCGCGCGGATCAACGACGTCGCGTACGAGAAGGGCGTCCTCGACCGCATCCTGGGCTGCGGCACGCTGATCATCCACGACGCCAGCCAGCAGGCGGGACTCGCGCTGCACGACATCCCCCGCATCGAGGACGTGCATCGCCGGATCTCGAGGCTGGTGCTCGTCTCCCACGCCCCGGAGGCCAGGAACGATGAGCAGTCCTGAGGACCTGCAGCTGGTCGACATCATCCTCGCCGAGCAGCTGCACTACACGAACGCCGAGACCGCCGAGCGCGGCGGACTCACGACCGAGCAGGCCGTGCGCCTGTGGCGCAACCTCGGCTTTCCCGACCCCGGCGACGAGATCGCCTTCGGTGACGCCGACGTCACCGCCGTGGCGATCGTCGCCACCGCCATGGAGCACCAGATCCTCGACGAGGACACCGTCTTCCGGCTGACCCGCGCCCTGGGCCAGACGATGTCGCGCCTGGCGGACTGGCAGGCCACGATCCTCGTCGACCAGCTCGAGTCCGACATCGAGCGCGGCAAGTCGACCAGCCGCGCCGACGCCGCCCTCGAGCTGGCGCACTCGTCGGTGCCCGGGTTCGAGCGCCTGATGGTGCACGTCTGGCGCCGTCACCTGGCCGCCGCGGCAGCGCGCCTGACCGCGCTCGGCCAGGGCGACCAGGCGTTGCTGACCACCGAGATGACCGTGGGCTTCGCCGACATGACGCGCTTCACCGCCTTGTCGAACCGGCTGGACGAGTCCGAGCTGGCGACCGTCGTCGAGGACTTCGAGACCCGCTGCGGCGACCTCATCACCTCGGCCGGAGCGCGGGTCATCAAGACGCTCGGCGACGCGATGCTGTTCGTGCACGCCGATCCCGTGCACACGACCCGGATCTCGCTGGACATCGTCAGCACGATCGGCGCCCGACGGCAGCTGCCCGACGTCCGGGTCGGGCTCGCGACCGGCTCGGTGCTGAGTCGTCTGGGTGACGTCTTCGGCCCGCCCGTGAACCTGGCGGCGCGGCTGTCCCAGGTGGCGCGCGCGAACCGTGTGCTGGTCGACCAGGCCACCGCGGACGCCCTCGACGGCCACTTCGAGATGCGTGCGCTGCCCCCGCGCCCGATCAAGGGCTTCGGGCACCTGTCGCCCATCACGGTCACCGAGCGCCGTGTCTTCCGCGCGCGCTGAGCGGTGCCGCGCGGCTCTCGCCTAGGCTGGCGCCCGTGACGCACGAAGCTCCCGGCCACGACGTCGCCGTGATCGGCGGCGGGCAGCTCGCCCGGATGATGCAACAGCCCGCGATCGCCCTCGGCCTGCGGCTGTGCCTGCTCGCCGAAGGTCCCGACGTCTCCGCCGCGCAGGTGATCGGCGACCACCGCGTCGGCACGCACACGGACCTCGACGACCTGAGGGCCGCGGTGGGTGACGCGCCCGTCGTGACGTTCGACCACGAGCACGTCCCGCCCGAGCACCTGCGGGTGCTCGTGCAGGAGGGGCACGAGTGCCGACCCGGTCCCGAAGCGCTGATCCACGCGCAGGACAAGCTGGTGATGCGCCGCCGCCTGACCGAGCTGGGTGTCCCGTGCCCCCGCTGGGCCGAGGTCGGCACGCCGGCGGACATCGAGGACTTCGGCTTCCCGGCGATCGTCAAGACCGCGCGTGGCGGCTACGACGGCAAGGGCGTCTGGAAGGTCGAGAGCGTGGCCGACCTGCAGGAGCCGTTCTCGGTCGGCGGTGAGCTGCTGGTCGAGGAGCTCGTCCCGTTCCGCCGCGAGCTGTCGGCCCAGGTCGCGCGCAGTGCGACCGGCGAGATCGTCGACTACCCGGTCGTCGAGTCGCGCCAGGTGGACGGCGTGTGCTCCGAGGTCGTCGCCCCGGCGCCGAACCTGGACCCCGCCCTGGAGGCGCGCGCCCGCGGCATCGCCCGCACGGTCGCCGAGGAGCTGGGCGTCGTCGGGATGCTGGCCGTCGAGCTGTTCGAGACCGACGACGACCGAGTCCTGGTCAACGAGCTGGCGATGCGCCCGCACAACACCGGCCACTGGTCGATCGACGGAGCCGTCACGAGCCAGTTCGAGAACCACCTGCGCGCCGTCACCGGACTGCCGCTCGGCTCCACCGCGCCGCGCCAGCCGTGGGCCGTGATGGTCAACATCCTCGGCGGGGCGGTCGAGGACCTCACGTCGCAGCGGGCCGTCGCGCTGGCAGCCGAGCCCGACGTGAAGGTCCACCTGTACGGCAAGGCGGTCAAGCCGGGCCGCAAGGTCGGTCACGTCACCGCCGTGGGTGACGATCTCGAGGACGTGCTGCGCCGGGCCCGGCGCAGCGCCGCACTGCTGACGGACGGGGACCAGGGATGAGCAAGCGCGTCGGGATCGTCATGGGGTCGGACTCCGACTGGCCCACGATGGAGGCCGCCGCGACCGCGGTGGCCGAGTTCGGCATCGAGTACGAGGCCGACGTGGTCTCGGCCCACCGCATGCCCGACGAGATGCTCGAGTACGGCCGCCGCGCCCACGAGCGGGGGATCGAGGTCATCATCGCGGGCGCCGGGGGAGCGGCGCACCTTCCCGGCATGATCGCCGCCGTCACGCCCCTGCCGGTCATCGGCGTGCCCGTCCCCCTCAAGTACCTCGACGGCATGGACTCGCTGCTCTCGATCGTCCAGATGCCCGCGGGCGTTCCCGTGGCGACGGTCGCGATCGGCAACGCGCGCAACGCCGGCCTGCTCGCCGTGCGGATCCTCGCCGCCGGCGACCCCGGTCTGACCTCGGCCATGGTCGACTTCCAGCGGACCCTGGCCGACGCCGCCCGCGCCAAGGGTGCCGCGGTTCGCGGGCACTGACGGTTTCCCCGGTTAACCGGGGAAACCCGCACTTCACGAGGGTTGCGATCCTCGAGAAGTGACAGGAAACCTCGTCCAGTCGGCAAGATCCGGTTGGGTGGCGGGCTGATCCTGTCCGCCTGCGAGCGTAGGTTGCGAGGATGGAGATCGTTCTCGTCCCGGGCTTCTGGCTCGATGCGTCGTCGTGGAGTGAGGTGACGCCCGCGCTCGTCGAGGCCGGGCATCGCGTCCACGCGCTGACCCTCCCCGGCTTGGAGTCGCGAGACGCGCCGCGAGCCGGCATCGGGCTGCGCGACCACATCGAGTTCGTGGCACGGAAGGTCGACGCACTCGAGGGCGACGTCGTTCTCGTCGGGCACTCCGGCGGCGGCGCCGTCATCCACGGCGTGGCCGACCTGCGGCCCGATCGCCTCGCCCGCAACGTCTACGTCGACTCCGGCCCGCCCGCCGAGGGCCAGCCGATCAATGAGGAGCTCCCGGCCGACGCCGACGAGATCCCGTTGCCGCCGTGGGAGGAGTTCATGGACGAGGATCTGGTCGACCTCGACGACCGGCTCCGTGCGGACTTCATCGCTCGGGCGATCCCGCACCCGAAAGCCGTCGCCACCGACGGCATCCGCCTGACGGACGACCGCCGGCTCGACGTCCCGGTCACCGTGATCGCCTGCGAGTTCCCGTCCCGGGTGATCGAGGACGCCATCGCAGCCGGTGAGCCGTGGGTCGGCGAGCTGGCCCGGATCCGTGACGTCGAGTACGTCGACCTGCCCACCGGGCACTGGCCGCAGTTCACGAAGCCCGCCGAGCTCGGCGCCGCGATCGTCGAGGCGCTGCGCGAACGCTGAGTCGCGTCAGTACAGGTTCTTCGCGTACTGATCGCCGTAGTAGGCCTCGAGCTCCTCGACCGAGTCCTCCGGTCGCTCCATCTCGTGGGCGATCACGGCCCGCGACGGCAGCGCCTCTGGGTGCCAGGACTCGGGCTCCCACAGTTGCGATCGCAGGAACGCCTTCGCGCAGTGGAAGAAGACCTGGTCGACCTCGACCTCGCACACCATGACGGGCCGCTTGCCCCGCACGACGAGCGCGTCGACGTAGTCGGGTCCGCCGTCGTCCGTGCGCAACAGGCGAGCCCGCCCGGCGATCCGCAAGGTGTCGCCGCGTCCCGGGACGATGAACAGAAGGGAGACGTGCGGGTTCGACAGGATGTTGGCCCAGCCGTCCGCTCGGCGGTTGCCTGGACGCTCGGCCAGCGCGATCCGGTTCTCGTCGATGACGTGCACGAGGGACCCGGCCGGATCGCCCTTCGGCGAGGCGTCGCAGGTGCCGTCCGCGGCCGAGGTCGACAGCACACAGAAGGGCGAGGCCCGCAGCCAGGCGACGTGCTGCGGCGCGAGCCGGTCGCGTTCCTTGTCGAGGGCTCGCTGCAGCGGATGGCCCAGAATGCCTCGAAGTTCGGCCTCGTTCCGGATCTGCGTCATGACCCGAGGGTAACCACACCGATGCCGGTGGCCCCGGCGCTCAGGCGTAGGATTCCGGCGTTCTGAGTTTTCGATACCGGGAGTTGAGCGTGTCCGATTTCTTCGCGTTGTCCGAGGAGCACCAGGCCATCCGCGAGGCCGTGCGTGCCGTCGCCGAGGCGAAGATCGCGCCCCATGCGGCCGACGTCGACGAGGCGCCGCGCTTCCCGAGCGAGGCCAACGCCGCCCTCATCGCCTCCGACTTCCACGCTCCGCACGTGCCCGAGCAGTACGGGGGCGCCGGCGCCGACGCGCTGGCCACCGTGCTGGTCATCGAGGAGGTCGCCCGCGTGTGCGTCTCCAGCTCGCTGATCCCCGCGGTCAACAAGCTGGGCTCGCTGCCCGTGCAGATCGGCGGCAACGAGGAGATCAAGGCCAAGTACCTGGGCAAGCTCGCGCGGGGCGAGGGCCTGTTCAGCTACTGCCTGTCCGAGCCCGAGGCCGGCTCCGACGCCGCGAACCAGAAGACGACGGCCAAGCGCGACGGCGACGACTGGATCATCAACGGCACGAAGCGCTGGATCACCAACGCGGGCGAGTCCGAGTACTACACGGTGCTGACGCAGACCGATCCCGCGAAGCGCACGAAGGGCATCACGGCGTTCGTCGTCGAGAAGTCCGACGAGGGCGTCTCGTTCGGCGCCCCGGAGAAGAAGCTGGGCATCAAGGGCTCGCCGACGCGCGAGGTCTACTTCGACAACGTCCGCATCCCCGGCGACCGCATCATCGGCGAGGTCGGCGAGGGCTTCTCGATCGCGATGAAGACGCTCGACCACACGCGCGTCACGATCGCGGCGCAGGCCGTGGGCGTCGCGCAGGGCGCGCTCGACTACGCGCTGGGCTATGTCCAGGAGCGCAAGCAGTTCGGCCAGGCGATCGCCGACTTCCAGGGCCTGCAGTTCATGATCGCCGACATGGGCATGAAGATCGAGGCCGCTCGCCAGCTGACCTACGCGGCGGCGGGCCGCTCCGAGCGCGGCGACAAGGACCTCACGTTCTTCGGCGCCGCGGCGAAGGCGTTCGCGTCCGACACCGCCATGCAGGTGACGACCGACGCGGTCCAGCTGCTGGGTGGCTACGGGTTCACGCGCGACTACCCGGTCGAGCGCATGATGCGCGACGCGAAGATCACCCAGATCTACGAGGGCACGAACCAGGTGCAGCGCATCGTCATGGCGCGTCAGCTGCTGGCGGGCATCCAGAGCACGCTCTGAGTCGCCGAACGGGTTCTGGTGTGATGGGGGCGGTGGTTGGAGCGGGGCTGCGCCCGCCGCGGACCGGGCCCGGGGGCCGATCGATGCACGAACAGACAGCGAGGACAGCATGAGCACGCACGTCGAGGACCAGCAGGGGAACGGCTCGAGTGGCCGCAGGACGATCCGGGCGGCCGTGCTCGAGCGACTCGACGCGGAGCGACCGTTCGAGCAGTCGCGCCCACTCACGGTGGGCGAGGTCGAGCTCGACCCGCCGGCCGGGCGTGAGCTCCTGGTCCAGATCGAGGCCGCAGGGATCTGTCACTCCGACCTCTCCGTGGTCGACGGCGTCCGGCCCCGCCCCGTTCCGATGCTGCTCGGGCACGAGGCGTGCGGGCGGGTCATCGCGACCGGTCCCGAGGTCACGGACCTGGCGGTGGGCCAGCGGGTCGTCATGACGTTCCTGCCCCGCTGTGGCGAGTGCGACGCGTGCCGCACCGACGGCGTCCGCCCGTGCACCACGGGGAGTGTCTCGAACGGCACGGGCGACCTGATCGGCGGCGGCTCCCGCCTGAGCCGGGGCGGGGAGCGGGTCCACCACCACCTCGGCGTCTCGGGCTTCGCGACGCACGCCGTCGTCGACGAGCGGTCGGTCGTCCCCGTGGGCGACGACGTCCCGCCGGCGATCGCCGCCGTCATGGGGTGCGCCGTCCTGACCGGCGGCGGTGCCGTGATCAACGCGGGTCGCCCCGTCGCCGGGGACACGGTGGTCGTGGTCGGCCTCGGAGGAGTCGGCATGGCGGCGCTGCTCACGGCACTCGCGCTGGAGGACGTGCGGGTCGTCGGCGTCGACGCCTCGGACGACAAGCTCGTCACCGCCCGTGAGCTCGGGGCGCACGAGGCCCTGTCGCCGGCCGAGGCGGTCGAGCGTGGCCTC
>NZ_DAMDLR010000089.1:0-9563 GCF_032084975.1 Aeromicrobium sp. | reverse complement strand
GTGCGCGGGCTGGCTGAAGGCGCCCGCGAGGAAGTGGAATGCGGTGCCGCCGGACCGGGTGAGGTTGGTGGCGCTGAAGCCGGGGTGAGAGGCGACCGACACGGCTCCCAGCCCGGCGCTCTTCACGCGGCGGTCGAGCTCCTTCATGAACAGCAGGTTCGCCAGCTTGGACTCCGCGTACGAGCGCCAGCGCCGGTACCTGCGGGGGTCGCCGTCCGGCACGAGCGACCGCAGGTCGAGCCCCTTCGTCATCGTGTGGGCCAGGGACGAGACCGTCACGATCCGCGCGTCGCGCACCAGCGGCCACAGCGCCGCGGTCCAGGCGAAGTGGCCCAGGTGGTTGGTGGCGATCTGCAGCTCGAAGCCGTCGGTCGTGCGGCTGAAGGGCGGGATCATCACCCCGGCGTTGTTGACCAGGATGTCGATCGGGCGACCTTGGTCGGCCAGGGCGCGAGCGGCAGCGATGGTGCCGGCCAGGTCCGCCAGGTCGAGCGAGACGACCTCGACGTCTCCGCCCAGCTCGGCGACGGTGTCGGCGGCCTTGCGGTCGTCGCGCGCGGTGATGGCCACGTCGGCGCCGTGCCGCAGCAGCTGGCGTGCCGTCTCGGTGCCGATCCCGCTGGTGGCGCCCGTGACGAGTGCTCGCGTGCCGGTCAGGTCGCCGATGTCGGTGGTGGCCCAGTTCATGGGCCCCAGTGTGCCGGATACCCACGGTATGCGACTTTCGCAAACTGCGACACAGAAATGTAAACGTGTGTGACACTCAGCACATCAGCAGCGGGGGACACTGCCGTCCCTTGCTTTCTTGAAGGGAGAAACGTGACCATCTCGTCACTCGCGCGGGGCCGTCGCCCCGTCCAGCGAACCACGGCGCTGCTCGCCACCACGGCGCTCGCCGGGGGAACGCTCGCGATCATCGCGCCGACCACCGCCCTCGCGGCGGAGGAGGCGGCTGCCGATCGCCCCATCGACCAGAGTTACACGTATCGCTGCGACGTCGTCGCCGGCGAGGCCCCGGGCGGCCTGCCCCTCGGAACCCACGACGTGGGCGTCCGCACGCGGGTCGACGTCCCGGCCACCGTCGCACCGGGTGAGTCCGTCTCCAGCCGCTCGACCCAGATCGCGCTGACGATGCCCGAGACGCTGCGCGCCGCAACGGTCGGCCTGCTCAGCGGCAAGAGCGCCGGCGGCTCGTCCGAGGACGCCGCCGTCGACATGGAGTTCGCCGGCGACGTCCAGTCGTACGTCATCCAGGGCCTGTCCGCGCCGCAGACCCCGATCCCCGCCCAGGTGGGGGAGTCGTGGGTCATCGAGACCGAGGGCACCGTGCCCGTCATCGAGGCGCCCGACGCGGTCGGCACCGCGACGCTCACGATGCCGGCACGGTTCACCGTGAACGCCACGGTGCACACCGAGCCGGCCGGCAAGCCGGCCCTCGACGTCCCCGCGACGATGGACTGCGTGGGCCCCGAGTCCGCCGAGCGCGTCCTCACGACCATCGATGTCGTCGACGCCTCGTCCACGCCCGTCGCGAAGGACGTCGCTGCCGGCGAGGTCGGCATCACGGCCTTCGGATTCGGCCCGAAGGTCCCGGTCACGCTCGCGGCGTCCGGCGGCCGAGCGCCGTACACGTTCGCCGTCGTGACGAAGAACAACAGGACCACCGTGACGATCGACGGCTCCACCGCCGCGCTGTCCACGACCAGCGGGGGACCGGCCAGCTTCACCTACGCCGCGACCGACGCCGATGGACAGGTCAGCCCGCCGGCGACGGTCACGTTCGAGGGCGTCAACAACGCGCCGCTCGTGCGGGACCTGCACTTCACCGTCGGCAAGGGCAAGGCCATCGACCTGTGGCCGTACACCCGCGACGACAGCAACGGCTTCTACCTGTGGCAGGGCTACAACGACAAGCGGCGCGTGACCTACGGCGACCCGTCGCACGGCGAGCTCAGCCCGTTCCTCACCGCCGCCGACGTCGACAAGCCGGACTGGGGCCTGCCCACCGCCGACTTCCCGAAGCTCGGTCACAAGCAGACCTACACTCCCGATCCCGACTTCGTCGGCACCGACACGTTCACCTACACCTCCACCGACAACGAGGGTGCGTCGTCGACCGCGACGATCACCGTCGACGTGGTCGAGGAGGAGGCCGTCCGCGGGAAGCTCACGGGGTTGCGCTACAAGTGCGAGCCCCAGGACCGCGACCTGGAGACGGGCGAGGAGTACGTCGGTGTCACCGGCCTGCTGAACTACACGATGGGTGGCGCGATGGCGTTCACCGTCGACACCATCGCCGACATCCCCCGATCGGTCGAGCCGGGCGAGACGTTCACGCCCGCCCCGACCAAGGTCGACCTCGTCATGCCGCAGGGCCTGGCCGAGATCCTCGTGGGTGGCAACACGCTCGACACGATGGGCTTCGGTCAGACCGAGGTCGGCGGCTCCTCCAGCGCGTCGGCACGGTTCGTCGAGACGGCGACGGGGCGCGAGTACGACCTCCCGCTCCAGGGCCTCGAGGCCGAAGGGGTGCAGGCCAGCTGGCCCGTTCCCAGTGAGGGAGTGCGCATCCCGACCGTCGGCACCCTCGACCCGGTGACCGCGCCGGACCGCGGTGCGATCGAGGTCCACGCCCCCGAGACGATGGTCATCAACTCGAAGCTCGCCCCGGGAATCCTCGGTGCGATCACCGACGTGTGGCTCCAGTGCGCGGCGATGCCCGACCAGGATCTCCTGATCGGCACGACGTACGTCAAGGGCGAGTCGACCACGACCGCCACGGTCGGTCCGGTCTCGTACGGCTCCGCGCCGGTCGTGGACGTGGACATCGCCGCGGACAACGCTGCCCAGGGCACCGTCGAGGTGCGCCAGGACGGCAAGGTCGTCGGCACCGGTGAGGCGAAGGCCGGCAAGGCGCGCATCACCCTCCCCGCAGCGGCGAAGGTGGGCGACCACGAGATCGAGGTCGCGTACCTCGGCTTCGACGGTGCCGAGCCCTCGAGCACCACCGTGACGTACACGGTCGGCAAGGCCGACTCGTCCACGCGTGCAACCGTCGCCAAGACGGCGTACGGCAAGGCGAGCGTCGTCAAGGTGGCGATCGGCTCCGACGGCGAGGCCACCGGCAAGGTGGAGGTTCGTCGCGGCTCGTCCGTCGTCGGCACGGCGAACGTGGTCAAGGGCCGGGCGGACGTCCGTCTGCGCCAGCTGCCGGTCGGCGCGCACTCGCTGAGTGTGCGGTACCTCGGATCCGCATCGGCGGAGCCGTCGTCGGTCGCCGTCCGTGCGATCGTCACGAAGGCCGCGTCGAACGTCCGCGCCAAGGTCGCTCCCCGGAAGATCCGGGCCAAGCGGACCACGGCGAAGGTCGCGGTGCGAGTGGTCGCTCCCCAGGGCCTGGCCCGCGGCACGGTCACGGTCCGGCTGAAGGGCAAGGTCGTGGGTCGCGCCAAGGTCGCCGCCAACGGCAAGGCCACCGTGCGGCTCAAGAAGTTCGCGAAGCGCGGGACGTTCCGGCTCGTGATCTCCTACTCCGGCAACCGCACGGTCAAGGCCGACGCCGCGAAGGTGACGGTGAAGGTCCGCAAGTAGCAGTTCCGAGCGCCCGTTCCGGGTGCCCGGTGAACGCGGCGGGGACGACCATCGAGGTCGTCCCCGCCGTGTCATGCCCGGACTCCCGCAGGGGAAGGCGCCACCGTGCGGCCGATCGAGACGTCAGCGGGGGAGGACTGCGAACCACGGCACGGACCATCCGCCGAGGTCGAGTGCGCCGCTGACGAAGGCCTCGCGCCCGACGCGGACGATGCGTCCCGCACTGGGCTCGTAGACACGCAGCCGATCCGGTTCGGCGGAGACCACCAGCACCACGTGAGCGGGTCGCACGGCGTTCCCGGCGTACAGCGGCACCGTGTGACCGGACCGTGCGGCGGCCACGATGAGCTCGAACCCGGCAGCGAGGTCGTCCGGATCGAGGATGCGCCAGCGGTATCGCGTGCCACGCCCCGATCGGCCGGACCCGCCGCCCATCTGGCCGGCGGCTGCCCACGGAGAGGTCCCCACCACGCGAGGCCACGGGCACTGCGGCCTTCCGTCGTGGTCGCGCCATCGGCTCACGCGGTGGTGCATCGCCTTCACCTCGGGACCCCAGCGCGCCGGGTCGTCGAGGATCCACGATCCGTACGCGGGGTCGTGCAGCATCCGGGAGAGGACCAGGGACGACGCGCCGCACGACGTGTCGTCGGGTTGGCGGAACTCGCGGACGCGGTCGAGCGCGGGTGAGGACGGCGGGGTCGCTTCGGCGAAGGCCTGCGCCGCTGCCGGCTGCTGGCGCCGCGCCAGCCGTGACCGAACGTGACGCACGAGCGCCTCGAGGGGACGGGCGGCCCGCGGGGCCATCAGGTCGTGATGGTCATGGCGGCCAGGACCCGCTGCGCCAGTTCGGTGTCACCGTCGACGCGGGCCTCGACGCCATCGGGTCCGCGGCGCCCGCCGGCCAGGACCGTGAACGCCTCGGTGTCCATCGTCAACGTCGCGTCGGGCTCGGCGTCGGTACGTCGGGCGCGGCCGTCGTCGCCGACGCCGATCGTGGCGTCGACGGGGACGGGACCCGTGACGACCCAGCGCACGACGCTTCCCGCCGGTGCCTTCGCGCGGCGGCCCAGCACGTACGGCAGCGCAGCACTGAACGTCGCGGTGGTGACCTGGGCGCCCAGCGAGTCGAGGCCGCCGGGCAGCCCGACCGCGCGGCGGATGTCCTGCTCGTGCATCCACATGTCGATCGTGCGGTTGCGCAGGGCGACGTCCCAGGTCCAGTCGACACCGGCCGGGGTGACGGGGGCCTTTGCCTCGGGGTCCGGCAGGTCGGCCAGTCCCTCGGCGCGTCGCGCGACGAGGTCGCGCAGGTCCGACCGCAGCTGCTCGACCGGAACGTCGCGCAGGGCCACCACGCCGGCGTTCGTGTAGTCGGCCGGGACGGCGTTGCCGCCGACCTGCTCGCTCTCGCCCTCGACGAGCACCCGCTCGAGGTGCACCAGGTGCGCGAGCACGTCCTTGGCGGTCCATCCGGGCAGGTCGCTGGGGACGTCCCAGTCCTGCGGGTCGAGGTCGAGTACGGCGTCGGCGGACTGGCGCCAGGCGTCGATGTAGAGAGCGAGGTCAGTCATGCGAGAGCATCCTCCTGGTGCGGGCGGTCAGGGTGGCACCGGCGAGACCGAGCCCCAGGGCGAGACCGCCCCAGGCGATCGCCTTGCCGGCGCCCACCCGGCTCGAGAGATCGGTCAGGGCGGTGCCGTAGCGGGCGGTGTCGGTCTGGTCGTCGCGCGGGCGGCACACGATGCGAGCCTCGTCAGGAGCGTCGGGAAGGACGCCGAGCAGGTGCCAGCGGCTGCCGTCGCTGTCGACGACGATGTCGACCGTGGCGGGCGGGACGACGATCCGTTTCTTGCCCGCTCGGGCGACGCAGCGGATCGCGCGCTCCGGCTGGGGGAGGTCCGTCAGGACTGCGAGGTCGTCGTCACCGCTGGTCTGGATCGGCTGGCCGACGGGGACGACCGTGGCCTGGCGCAGCGGGTCCCAGGCGGAGGCCGCGAACGCGGTGCCGGCGACCCAGGCGAGCACCGCGACGAGGGCGGCCACCAGGTACCAGCGGCGACGGGTCAACTCCACCCGGTCAGCCTAGAGGGCCGCCGTCGAGTTCCTGTCGAGGACGCTCGTGAACCCGCTCCCGGTCCACTCTTGTGAATGGATCCACGCGCCTTCGACGGAACGGCGTGGATCCATTCACACAAGTGGCGAACGGGGGAGGGCGCCCGCCGGGGTGACGCACGAGCGGCGCGCACCCGTCGGGTGCGCGCCGCTCGAGTGAGTCAACTTGACTCAGAAGGCCGCTTCGTCGAGCTCCATGACGTCGAGGTCGACGGCCTCGGCCATCGCGCGCTCGGCCGCGAGGCGGGGCAGGACCGTCTTGGCGAAGAAGGACGCCGCGGCGACCTTGCCCTCGTAGAACGACTTGTCGGCACCCGTGGCGCCGGCGTCGAGCTTGGCCTGCGCGACCTCGGCGCCGCGCAGCAGCAGCCACGACACGACCAGGTCGCCCAGGACGTACACGAGGCGCGTCGTGTTGAGCGCGACCTTGTAGACGTTGCGGGCGTCACCGTTCTCGTCGGCCGGGTTCGACGCCATCAGGTCGGTGAACATCGCCGAAATGACGGCCGTCGTGTCCTCGAGGCCCTTGGCCAGGAGATCGCGCTCGACCTTGAGCCGGCCGTTGCCGGCCTCGTTCTCGATGAACGACGTGATCTGCTCGGACAGCCAGCCCAGGGCTCGACCCTGGTCCTTGACGATCTTGCGGAAGAACAGGTCCTGGCCTTGGATCGCGGTCGTGCCCTCGTAGAGCGTGTCGATCTTCGCGTCGCGGACGTACTGCTCGAGCGGGTACTCCTGCAGGAAGCCGGACCCGCCGAACGTCTGCAGCGACTCGGTGCCCAGCAGGACCCACGAGCGCTCGGAGCCGTAGCCCTTGACGAGCGGAAGCAGCAGGTCGTTGATGGCGGCCGGGAGGCTGCCGTCCTCGCCGTTGGCCTGCTTGAGCATGACCTCGTCCTGGAAGGTCGCCGCGTAGATCATCAGCGAGCGCAGGCCCTCGGCGAACGCCTTCTGCGTGAGCAGGGAGCGGCGCACGTCCGGGTGGTGCGTGATCGTGACGCGGGGGGCGTCCTTGGCCGGGTTGGTCAGGTCGGCGCCCTGCACGCGCTCCTTGGCGTACTCGAGCGCGTTGAGGTAGCCGGTCGACAGCGTCGCGATGGCCTTGGCGCCGACCATCATGCGAGCGTTCTCGATGACGCGGAACATCTGGTTGATGCCGTCGTGCACCTCGCCGAGCAGCCAGCCGGTGGCCGGGCCGCCGAGCTGCGGGTCGCCGAACGTGACCTCGCACGTGGCCGAGGCCTTGATGCCCATCTTCTTCTCGACGTTGGTGACGTAGGCGCCGTTGCGCTCGCCCGTCAGCTCGCCGGTCTCGAGGTCGAAGTGGTGCTCGGGCACGAGGAACAGCGAGAGGCCCTTGGTGCCCGGACCGCCGACGCCCTCGATGCCGACGGGGCGCGCCAGCACGAGGTGCATCGTGTTCTCGCCCAGGTCGCTGACGGCCGAGGTGATGAAGCGCTTGACGCCCTCGATGCGCCACGTGCCGTCCTCGTTCTGGAAGGCCTTGGTGCGGCCGGCGCCGACATCCGAGCCAGCGTCGGGCTCGGTCAGCACCATGGTGGTCAGCCAATGGCGGTCGATCATGATCTGCGCGATCTTCTTGTCACGCTCCGTGCCGTTCTCCCACACGATGCGGCTGAAGCCCGGGCCCGCGCCGTACATCCAGATGGCCGGGTTGGCGCCCAGGACGAACTCGCCCATGGCCCACATGAGCGACGAGGGAGCCGTCTGGCCACCGAGCTCGGTCGGCAGCTGCAGGCGCCACCACTCGGCGTCGATCCACTTCTGGTAGCTCTCCTTGAACGCGGGGTTCTGCGTCAGGGTGTGCGTCGCGGGGTCGAAGACCGGCGGGTTGCGGTCGGCGTCACTGAAGGAAGCGGCGAGGTCCTCGCGCGAGAGGCGCTCGACCTCGGACAGGATGCTCTTGGCCGTGTCGACGTCGACCTCGTCGAACGGGCCGATGCCCAGGACGGACTGCCGGTCGAACAACTCGAAGAGGTTGAACTCGACGTCGCGCAGATTGCTCTTGTAGTGGCTCATGGGCCAAGGACCTCCGGAAGATGGGGACTGCCACAGTTACTGGTCAGTTCTACTCGTCAGTAACGATACTCCAGCGGTCGCGCCGAACGAAAGGTGCAGGGCGGGAAATGGCCCATCGGTAGCAGGCGCGGATGGTCCCCCGGCAAAGAGAACGACCCGGCTCCTGGATGGAGACCGGGTCGGTGTGATGGGCGGGTCAGGCGCGACGCGTGGGGATACGGGTCAGGCCATCGGTGGCGACGAGGTAGCCGGTGTGGATCG
Source organism: Aeromicrobium sp. (assembly GCF_032084975.1). Lineage (GTDB taxonomy): Bacteria > Actinomycetota > Actinomycetes > Propionibacteriales > Nocardioidaceae > Aeromicrobium. Next base: position 1,559 of record NZ_DAMDLR010000089.1, on the reverse strand, counting down.
TGCCCGCGGTGAGCGCGACGACCGCGGCGAGAGTCAGGAAGGTCATGAGCGGGTCCTTTCGTTCCCTGCCATTCTCGAACGTTCAACTGTCAAGGACAATCCAACACAACTTCATGGAACGTGTAGATTCACTACATGGATCCACGACGCCTTGCGATGCTGCGGGAATTGGCCGAGCGGGGCACCGTGGGGGCCGTCGCCGATGAGATGAACGTCACAGCGTCAGCGGTCTCCCAGCAACTGAAACTGCTCGAACGCGAGGCCGGAGTGCCCCTGATCGAGCCGGCCGGCCGCGGCGTCCGCCTCACGGCCGCCGGCCGTGCCCTGGCCGAGACGGCGACCGAGGTGGCGATCGCCTTGGAGCGCGCCGAGGCGAAGTGGCGTGAGTACCTCGGGCGGCCGGCCGGCGACGTCACGCTCACCGCGTTCCCGACGGGCGCCGAGATGCTCCTGCCCGGGCTGCTCACCCGCGTCGCGGACGAACCGGCGATCAACCTGATCTGCAGCGACCGGGACCCGACGCAGCGGTTCGAGGTTCTCGACATGGTCGCGCACTTCGACGTGGTCGTCGCCGACTCGCCGGCCGCCACGGAGGAGTGGCACGACCGCGGGCTGCACCTGGTGCCCCTGCTGCGCGAGCCACTCGACGTCGCCCTGCCCGAGCACCACCGCCTGGCGGACCGGCCCAGCCTGTCGCCCAAGGACGTCGCCAGCGAGACCTGGATCGGTGCGCCCCGCGACTTCCCCTACGACCGCGTCCTGCAGCAGCTGGTCGCGGTGACCGGCGAGCCCGTCCAGATCGCGCAGCGCTTCGACGACAACGGTGTCGTGGAGGCGCTGGTGGCCGCCGGTCACGGCATCGCGATCCTGCCGCGGTTCACGACCCGGACGCGGGAGAACGGCCTCGTGACCCGACCGCTCGTGGGCATCCGGGCACGGCGCGAGATCACCGCCGTGCTCCGGCCCGATCGGTTCGAACGACCCAGCGTCCGATTCGTCGTCCAGGCGCTGCGTGACGAGGCTCGTGCCGTCGCCGACCGCCACGGCGCCGTCTGAGCGGGGCCCGGGGGAGCGGTGACTCAGCGTCCGTTCCCAAGGAGGAATGGACGCCCACTCACCGCCCTCGACGAGACGCGGCCGCGTGCGGTGACTGAGCGTCCACCTCGCCGCGGAAAAGGACGCTGAGTCACCGCCCTTCAGCACCCCACTTCACAGGAAGGCGTCGATCAGCAGCCATCCCGCGATGAGCGTGATCGCCGCGAGGTAGAGCCGGTCGAAGCGGCGCTCGGGCATCCGGTCGAGGACGCGGCTGCCGAGCCACGTGCCGGCGACCACGCCGACGATGCCCACCGCCGCAGCGGGCGCCTGGGCGAAGGGCAGCAGCCCGACGGAGCCGAAGAGCACGAGCTTCACCGCGTGACCGACGACCTGGGACGCGGCGAAGGTGCCGACGAAGCCGAGCCGGTCGCGGGTGCCGGCGCGCAGGAACGGAGCCGCGAGCGGTCCCGTCGCGCCGACCACGGGGTTCAGCGCGCCCAGGAGTGCGCCCAGGCCCAGCC
>NZ_DAMDLR010000088.1:0-9666 GCF_032084975.1 Aeromicrobium sp. | reverse complement strand
CAGGCCAGGCAGGTCCGGCAGCCGGTCGACGGGTCCGCGCAGCTCGAGCGCGACCGGCTGGACCAGCGAGCCGGCCAGGGCGTCGAGGGCCGCGGCGACCTCGTCCACCGCGGCGACCAGCGCGAGCTGCAGGGGCGCGTCCGCCTCCTGCAGCAGGGCCGGGAGGCGGGCGACGTCGCACACGAAGGGCCCGACGACGGCTCCCTCGGGAGGCGCCTGGCGGGACATGTGCTCCTTGACCGCGACGTCGACGGGCGCGTCGCCCGGCGGGAAGATCGCGGCGTCGTCGAAGAGCCTCACGAACGCGTCGCTCGTCACGACCGCCCCCAGGACAGGTGGTAGACGCCGTCGTCGACCGCGCGACCGCCCTCGCCCAACTCCAGCGGCCGGAACGTGTCGACCATGACCGCGAGCTCGTCGAAGGACTCGGCGCCCAGGCTCGCCTCGATCGCGGACGGCTGCGGACCGTGCGAATGCCCGCCCGGGTGGACCGAGATCGACCCCCGACCGATCCCCGACCCCTTGCGGGCCTCGTAGTCGCCGTCGACGTAGAACATGATCTCGTCGGAGTCGACGTTCGAGTGGTAGTACGGCACCGGCACCGCCAGCGGGTGGTAGTCGACCTTGCGCGGCACGAAGTTGCAGATCACGAAGTTGTGGCCCTCGAACACCTGGTGCACCGGTGGCGGCTGGTGCACGCGCCCCGTGATCGGCTCGAAGTCCGCGACGTTGAAGGCGTACGGGTAGAGGCAGCCGTCCCAGCCCACGACGTCGAACGGGTGCCGCGGCACGACGTGGACGGTGCCCGCCAGACCCCCGGGTCCCGAGCCGCGGTGCTTCACGTGGACGTCGACGTCGGTCTCGTCGCGGACCTCCGGCTCGGTCGGTCCCCGCAGGTCCCGCTCGCAGTAGGGCGCGTGCTCGAGCAGCTGCCCGTAGCGCGACAGATAGCGCTTCGGCGGACCGATGTGGCTGTTCGCCTCGATGCAGTACGCCTGCACGGGGCCGTCGGGAACCCAGCGGTGCGTCGTCGCGCGCGGCACGACGAGGTAGTCGCCCGGGCCGAACGGCAGGTGGCCGAACACCGTCTCCAGGACGCCGCTGCCGCGCTCGACGAAGATGCACTCGTCGCCCGTGGCGTTGCGGTACAGCGGGGACGCCTGCGCGCCGACCGCGTACGAGATGCGCACGTCCGCGTTGCCGAGCACGAGTCGCCGGCCATTCACCAGGTCGCGCTCCGCGTCGCCGAACAGGTCGTGCAGCTTGAGGTGCCGGGGCAGCAGCGGCTCGTTCGGCATCGTGGCCTGGTCCGGCAGCGTCCAGGGGCGTGCCTCGACGATCGCCGAGGGAACGCCGAGGTGGTACAGCAGGGACGAGTCCGAGCTGAAGCCCTCCTCCCCCATCAGCTCCTCGCGGTACAGCGACCCGTCCGGGGCACGGTGCTGCGTGTGGCGCTTCGGCGGGATGCTCCCGGCGCTGCGGTAGTGGGCCATGTCAGGCCCGCTCAGAAGTTCCCACGGCGGGCCTGCTCTCGCTCGATCGCCTCGAAGAGCGCCTTGAAGTTGCCCTTGCCGAAGCCCAGCGACCCGTGTCGCTCGATCAGCTCGAAGAAGACCGTGGGGCGGTCCCCGATCGGCTTGGTGAAGATCTGCAGCAGGTAGCCGTCCTCATCGCGATCGACCAGGATGCCGCGTCGCTGCAGCTCCTCGATCGGGACACGGACCTCGCCGATGCGCTCCCGCAGGGCCGGGTCCGTGTAGTAGGAGTCGGGCGTGGCGAGGAACTCGATGCCGGCGTCGCGCAGCCAGTCGACCGTGGCGAGGATGTCGTTCGTGGCCAGCGCCAGGTGCTGGACGCCGGGGCCCCGGTAGAACTCGAGGTACTCGTCGATCTGGGACTTCTTCTTGCCCATGGCGGGCTCGTTGAGCGGGAACTTGACCCGGTGGTTCCCGCTGGCCACGACCTTGCTCATCAGCGCGCTGTACTCCGTGGCGATGTCGTCGCCCACGAACTCGGCCATGTTGGTGAAGCCCATGACGCGGCCGTAGAAGTCGACCCATTCGTCCATGCGGCCCAGCTCGACGTTCCCGACGACGTGGTCGAGGGCCTGGAAGATCCGGCGGGGCGCGCCCTCGGGTCGCCGCATCGTCGACGTGCGCTCGACGAAGCCGGGCAGGTAGGGCCCCGTGTAGCGGCTGCGGTCGACGAGCGAGTGGCGGGTCTCGCCGTAGGCGGCGATCGCGGCCATCCGCACGGTCCCGTGCTCGTCGCTCACGTCGTGCGGCTCCTCGAGGATCGTGGCCCCCTGCCGCCGTGCGTGCTCGACGCACGTGTCGACGTCCGGCACCTCGAGCGCGATGTCGACGACACCGTCGCCGTGCTGCCGGTGGTGGTCCATGACGGGGCTGTCCGGGTCGACGCCGCCGCGGATCACGAAGCGCACCGCACCGCTGGCCAGGACGTAGGCGTGGTGGTCGCGGTTGCCGGTCTCGGGACCGGAGTAGGCGACCATGTCCATCGCGTACGCGGACATGAAGAAGTGCGCCGTCTGCGTCGCGTTGCCGACGTTCCAGACGAGCGCGTCCCAGCCGGTCACCGGGAACGGGTCGGCCGCGGCGTCGTGCTCGACGAGTCCGACCAGCTGCTGCAGCTGCTCGAGGTCGAGGTGGGCGAGGCGTTCGGCATCCGTGAGGTCGAGGCTCATGTGACTCAGGACACACCGTGGGTACGATCGAGACAACCTCCGCTGTTCGTGGTGGTCAGACTCGACATCGCGCCCATCTCATCCCGGTGCGAACTAGGCAGATTGCGAGGCCGGTGCCGCATGGTCGACCCCTTGGACGTGGCCCTCATCGAGGCCATGCACCTCCATCCCCGCGTGGGTGACCTCGAGCTGTCGCGGATCGTCGGTGTCGCGCGGGCCACCGTGCAGGCGCGGCTGCGCAAGCTGCAGGAGTCCGGGGTCATCACCGGGTACGCGCCCGACATCGACCTCGCGGCCGCCGGCCACCCGGTCCAGGCCTTCGTCACGCTGCAGATCGTGCAGGGCTCGATCGACGCGGTGACCGAGGAGCTCGAGTCGCTGCCCAGCGTCCTCGAGGCGTTCATCACCAGCGGCGAGGCCGACATCGTGTGCCGGATCGCCGCGACGTCCCACGAGGACCTCAAGGACACGCTGCTGCACATCAGCGGGTCGGGATCGGTGGCCCGCACAAGCAGTGTGATCGTGCTGTCCGAGCTGGTGCCGATGCGGGTCCTGCCGGTCCTGCGCAAGGGCGCCGCCGGGAGTCCGCCGCGCGCCCCCGCGTTCCGCTGACGCTGTCCGGCTGTGCCGTCGGGACTCTCATCGCGTACTCATCCGAATCGGCGAGCGACCCGCGAGAATGGGACCATGCGCCTGCGTCCCCTCCTCGCCGCCTGCGCGGTCGGCGTCGTCATCCTGGCGCTCGGTGGGATCCTCGTCGGCCGGCTCATGCCGGCCAGCGGGACGGACGGCCGGATCGAGCCGGTGATCCTGACCCCGGTCGGCGCCTCGGCGAGCCCCACGGACGAGCCGCCGGCCATCGAGCCGACGCCCCCGGCGCCGACGGCGACGACACCGCCGCCACGTTCCACCCCCACGGCCGAGCCCCCGCGCCGCACGGCCGCGCCCAAGCCCAAGCCCAAGCCGAAGCCCGTCAAGCCGAGTCCGCGTCCGGTCGACGATGATGATGACGACGACGATGATGACGACGACGGCCGGGACGACGATGACGACGACTGAGGGCACGAGCCTGCGGAAGCAGCGCAGGTGACGGTGCCGTGGGCCCGCATCTCGGTCCGTCAGCGACTGATGACCGCGATCGCCGCCCTCGTGGGGACCGCCCTGCTCGCCGCCGGGGTGACGATGTGGATCGTCGAGTCCCGCCGCATCGACCAGGGCATCGACACCGCGATCACCCAGGAGTTCGCCGAGTTCAGGAAGTCGTTCGGTCGCGATGAGGTGATCGGCGCCGATGAGCGGCTCCTGGCCTTCCTCGCCCGCACCCTGCCGGAGGAGGGCGAGGTCGTCTGGATGTTCCCGGCGAGCGGCGGCCCCCGCTACATCGGCGACGAGGACAGCGACCTGCTCGACTCCCCCGCCTTCTCGCGGCTCGTCGAGGACATGAGCGCCGAGGGCGGACTCCGCGACTTCGAGGTGCCCCGCGGCGACCGGTACCGAGTCGGCGTCCTGCCCGTGCTGCAGGGCGACCAACGCGCCGCCCTGGTCGTCACGCGCAACCACTCCGAGGCGCAGGAGCCACTGACCGACCTGCTCACGACGTACGCCCTGGTGGGCCTGCTGTCGCTGGTCGTCGTCACGGCCGCATCCGGGTGGGTCGCGGGTCGGCTCCTGCGACCCCTCGCCCGGCTGCGCGACACGGCCCGCGACATCAGCGCCCGCTCCCTGGACGAGCGGCTCGAGGTGACCGGGCACGACGACCTCACGGACCTGCAGGTGACGTTCAACGAGATGCTCGACCGGCTCGAGGCGGCCTTCACGACCCAGCGCAAGATGCTCGACGACGCCGGCCACGAGCTGCGGACGCCGCTGACGGTCGTGCGCGGCCACCTGGAGGTCATGGACCAGCACGACCCGGAGGACGTCGAGGAGACGAAAGCACTCCTGCTCGATGAGGTCGACCGGATGTCGCGCCTGGTCGACGACCTGCTCGTGCTGGCGAAGTCGCGTCGACCTGACTTCGTCCGGCGCGAACTCGTCGACCTGGCCGCGTTGGGCGAGGGTGTCGTCGCACGGTGCCGCGGCCTGGCCGACCGCGACTGGCGGGCCAACCTGTCCGCCGCCGGCACGGGGCAACTCGACGGCCAGCGACTGACCCAGGCCCTGCTGCAGCTGGCCGACAACGCCGTGCGCCACACCGGGGCCGGCGACACGATCACGATCGGGTCGCGGTCCTCGCTCACGACCCTCGAGCTGTGGGTCGCCGACGACGGCCCGGGTGTCGATCCGGAGCTGCGCGAGTCGATCTTCGACCGGTTCACGTCGACCGGCACCCACGACGGGTTCGGGCTCGGGCTGTCCATCGTGAGCGCGATCGCCCAGGCCCACGGGGGCACGGTCCGCCTCGACGACACGCCACCGGGCGAGGGGGCCGTCTTCCGGATGCGCGTGCCGATCACGGAGGATCAGTGACATGAACCGGATCCTGGTCGTCGAGGACGAGGCGCGGATCGCGTCCTTCATCGCGAAGGGCCTGCGGGCGGAGGGGTTCACCCCCACGGTCGTGGGCGACGGCATCACCGGCTTCGACTACGCGATGAGCGGCGAGTTCGACCTGATCGTCCTGGACATCGGCCTGCCCGGGATGGACGGCTTCACGGTGCTGGAGCGCCTGCGCGAGGAGGGCTCGGCCCTGCCGGTCATCGTGCTGACGGCGCGTGACTCGGTGACCGACACCGTCGCCGCCCTCGAGGGCGGCGCCGCCGACTACATGAGCAAGCCGTTCCGCTTCGCCGAGCTGGTGGCACGGGTGCGGCTTCGGCTGCGCAGCACGGGCCAGACGGTCGTCAACGAGGACCTCACCGCCGGGGACGTGCGCCTGGACCTGCGCAGCCGTCGCGCCTACGTGGGCGAGCGGGAGGTGGAGCTGTCGGCGCGCGAGTTCGCCCTCGCGGAGGTGCTGATCCGCCACCGCGGGCAGGCGCTCTCGCGCGAGCAGCTGCTGTCGCACGTGTGGGGCTACGACTTCGACCCCGGGTCGAACGTCGTCGACGTCTACGTCGGCTACCTGCGCAAGAAGCTGGGGGCCGCCCTGGTCACGACCGTGCGGGGCGTGGGCTACCGCGTGGAGTGAAGCCTTCGCGACGAGGACGAGTCATCCGTTCCCCTGGACCTCGCACGCGACTGCCGACCGACGACCAACGAGCATCCAGCCCCGAGCAGGCCCATGATCGCCGAGGCCACGGCCAGCGAGCGCGTTCGCGGATAGGAGCTCTCCGCATCGTCGAGGGTCGCCACTGTCGCGCGCGCCTGCGCGATGGCGTCGTGCGCTGCCGATGCCGACGACTCGTAGGCACGCTGGGCAACGTCGTTGTCCTCGGCGGCGTCAGCCCGTGCCTGCTCGTACTCCGCCGAGCTCTCCTCGGGTGGCCCGTCGCCGAACGGGAAGGTGACACGGCCCGACTCCGCTCGCACCTCCGCCAGGGCGCGCTGCACCTGCGCTTCCTGGAGACTCTCGAGGGCGTCGGCACGGTCGGCGCGGGCGGCCGCGACCTTCCGGCTCGCCTCCGCCTCCTCCGCTCGTGCCGAGGACAGCGCCGAAGCGGCGATCGCGAGTGCCACTCCAGCGCCGACCACCACCGCGAGGCTGATGACCAGGGCCGCGATGCTCTTCGTTCCCACTGGGCTCTCCTCCGTCAGGGGCACACCACGGTGACCCGAGTGTGACCCAGGACGAGCCCTGCTGTCCTGCCTTCCTGCCGCTGCACTGGACCACCGCTGATCGACCGCCCCGCGAGACGGGTGTCGGGTTCAGGCAGGGACGAGTTCTCGCTGCAGGGGTCGGTAACGCTGGTTGCGTCGCCAGGTGCCGCGGATCTGGAACTCGGGATGGCGGTCGACGAATCGGATCGGGATGTCGGCTTGGTGGACGTACCTGTGGTGGTGTGCGCAGAGCAGGACGCCGTCGTCGATGGTGGTGTGTCCGCCGTCGGACCATCGGGTGGCGTGGTGGCTCTCGCACCAGCCGGGTGGTCGGTCGCAGCCGGGGTAGGCGCAGCCCTGGTCTCGTTGGGCCAGGGCGATGCGTTGTTTCTGGGTGTGGAAGCGCTTGGTCCGGCCGACGTCCAGGGGGACTGATGCGCCGTTCATGACCGTGGGCAGGATGCCGGCGTTGCAGGCGAGCATGCGGAGCTCGCCGGCGCTGATGCTGGTGCCGAACTCGGTGACCCCGGCGCGGTCGGTCCCGCCGCGCAGTGACTGTTCGTCGATCGTGACGACCAGTGCGGCGTTCACGCCGCCGTGGTTGCCGAAGCTGTCGCTGGGCAGGTGACGGATGATCTCGGCGAACGCCTCACCGGCCTTCTCAGCCGGCGTCATGTCACGGCGATCCTCGACCGGCGTGACGTCGACGCCCGTCTTCTCCGCAACAGCCAGTGCCCGCTTGCGGGGGCTGGTCTTCGACTCGATGACCGCACAGAGCATGTCCGCGGTGAGGGCGTCGGTCTTGCCGCCGAACTTGACCAGTCCGGTGGTCTCGTCGGGTCGTCCGATCCAGAACTCCGACAGCTGTCGCTGGGCGTGCTCTTCGCGTTGGAGGCGCTTGTTCTCGATGTCGTCAGCGCGCTTGATGTCGAGGGTCTCCAGGGCGCGCTTGGCCTTACGGGTCAACTGATCGGCCGTCATCTCCTGGGCAGCCTCCACCAACTCGAACTCGACCTGATCACGCTGCGCGGCCGTCAAATCAGCGGGCAGGTCGTCCAGTGCACCGGTGACGATCGCGGCCTTCGCCGTGGACATGCCCGGCCTCGCGAGCGCCTTCTGCACTTGGGGTGCGGTCTCGATCCGGGTGGCGAGCTTGATCTGCTTGGTCGCCTCACGCCGCGTGATCCCAGCGCCTTGGGCGACCAGCGCGGTCATGTCGACCGCGTCGGTGCCCTGATGGGCCTTCTTCTGCTCCGCGACAGCGAACAACGCCATCTTCAACGCCGCCGCCTCACGCTCCAGCGACTGCACCGCAGCCGCCTCAGCCGCCACCTGATCCGGGGTCAAGGACTCGAGGTCACGGGCACGCGCAGACGCCAGGAACCGCTGCCCCGACCTGAGCCCACCGATGACGTCCACGAATCCCCCGACTTACTCGAACTGATGTTCCCATCGTATTGGGTGAAGAGAGGTGGGCACAATAAGAAGTCCACATCGTGGTCGGGGCAACCTCGGTCCCTCAGCGGCGGAGGCTGAAACCGGACAGGCGGGCGGCGGGCAGTGCGGCCAGCATCGGCTCGACCCGCTCCACCAGATCTGTCGTGGTCGGCCGGGCGGCGGGATCCATCGTGAGGCAGTCCATGACCAGGTCGCGCAGTGGCGCCGGGACGAAGTCGGGCATCGGGGCCGGCGGAGCGGTCAGCTGGGGCCACCGCTGCTCGTCGGCAGCGCCGGTGGACCGCCAAGCCCGGTGCCCCACGGCCGCGCGGTAGAGCGTGGCGCCGATGGACCACACGTCGCTGGCCGGCGTGATGGGCCCGTGCCTGATCGGGTCGCACTGCTCCGGCGGCATGTACTGGTCCGTGCCGACGGGCTGGTCCAGGCTCGCGGCGTGATCGACGTCGAGCGCCAGGCTGAGGTCGATGAGCTTCGCCGGTGCGCCCATGATGACGTTGCTGGGCTTGACGTCGAGATGGACGAGCCCCTGGGTGTGCAGGTAGTGGATGCTGCCGGCCAGCTCCAGCGCCAGCGGCAGCAGCTGGTGCAGCTGCACCGGTCCGTCGCGGGTGATGAGCGCGGACAGGGTCGGGCCGTCGAGGTGCTCCATGACGAAGTACGGGCGCTCGACCTCGTCGTCGGCGTCGTAGATCCGCACGATCGACGGATGGGCCAGGCTCGAGAGGACCTCGATCTCGCGCCGGGTCCCCTCGATCGCGTCGGTGTCCGCCAACAGCTCCGGCCGGACGATCTTGACGACGACCGGAGCCAGTCGGTGCTCGTCGTACGCGAGCCACACCTCGTGGTGCAGGCCGCCGCCCAGCTCGTGCAGGCCGACGAGCCCCGGCGGCAGGTCAGCCGCCGGGGTCTCGTACGAGGGGGACGACATCAGCTGGCGGCGCGGCTCGGCGCGGACTGGCGCGAGGGTGCGCTCGCGGCCGTCTGACGGCTGGGCGCCGACTGACGGCTCTGGACCGACTTGCGGCTCTGGACGGACTGACGGCTCTGGACGGACTTGCGGCTCTGGACGCTGGCCTTCGACTTCGTGGAGGCCACGGTGTTGCGCGACTGGACCGTGTTCGCCGTCGGGTCGTCGGTCGCCTGGGACGTGGTGGGGGCGGCCGACGTCGACGCGACCGACGCCACGGTGTTGCGCGTCGGGTCTGCCGTCGGGTCGGGGCTCGGCGTCGGGTCGGTGTCGTCGTCGACCGTGGAGACGACGCCGGTCGTCGAGTCCTCGCGCTTCGCGGGATCGGTCGTGCCGCCCACTGCGGCCTGGGCGACCACGACGCCACCGGTCGTCAGGGCGATGGTCCCGGCGAGTGCCACGATGCCTGTGCGGATGCTGCTCTTCATGGGTTCCTCCTCGTGTTCATGTGCCTTCACCCTGACGGCGCGCCGTGAGGCTCCTGTGAGACGTCCATGAGAGGACTCTCATGAAGTGCCGGAGTCGTTTCGACCGGCTCCGCCCCGATGTCGGAGCCACACGGCAGACTGAGCCCGTCATGACCTTCCACCTGCATCGCGCCGAGCGCACGGACGTGCTCGCCGACGACCTCGCCGAGCTGCTCGCCCAGCCCACCGACGACCCCTTCGCCACCGAGCTGGTGGTCGTGGCGGCGATCGGCACCGAGCGGTGGCTGTCGCAACGACTGAGCCATCGCCTCGGCGCCGGTCCGGCCGGGGGCGACGGCGTCACGGCCGGGATCCGGTTCGCGCGGCCGCACTCGATCGCGGCCGAGCTGCTGGGCGTCGACGACGACGAC
>NZ_DAMDLR010000087.1:0-9841 GCF_032084975.1 Aeromicrobium sp. | reverse complement strand
CGCCGCAGGGGCCGTGCCCGCGCACGTCGCCGCCTTCGTCGCCACGGGCAGCGTCGCCGAGCGGTGGGACGACGTGGGCCACCGGGGCGGCGTCAGCTCGTGGCTCGCGCGGGACCTCGTGCCGTGGCTGCGGGAGCAGCCTCGCGCTGGTCGCCTCGAAGGGTCGCGTCCTGCTGGAGGTGGGCCGCCAGGAGTGGGTCCTGCTGCCGCTGCACCGTGCGCTGGCCGCCCGCGTCCCCTCGATCGAGCTGACCGAGTACGACGGCGGCCACGACTACGCCAGCTGGCGCGGCGGCCTTCTCGACGCGCTTTCCCGCGCTCTGGGCTGACGGGCTCACCGAAGTCGCCCACGGCGGCCCCTCGCTCATGGCATGGTGCCCATGTGCCACGCCTGATCCCTGCTGACCCACGCTTCACGACCGCGTCCGAGCAGGAGGTGTGGACCCGCCTGCGCGACGGACTCGGTGAGGACGACGTGCTGATCGCGAACCTGCGCCTCACGGACGACGTCCAGGACCATGAGGCCGACCTGGTCGTGCTGATGCCCGAGGTCGGCATCGTCGTCATCGAGGTCAAGGGCGGCAGCGTCTGGCACGACGCCGACGGATGGTCCATCCGCCGCGGGGCCCGGGTCTCGGCCATCGACCCCGTGAACCAGGTGATGCGCACCAAGTACGCCGTCCGCGACTACGTCCGGCAGGACGATCGCTGGGGCCGACGCCACCACGTCGCGTGGGCTCATGCGCTCGTCACTCCCTACTCGCGGTTCCCGGACGAGTTCTCGCTGCCCGACTGCCCCCGCTGGATGCTGCACGACCAGGCAGACCTGGACGGCCTCGTCGACCGGATCGTCGAGAACGCGCGCCGCAGCGAGCAGGGGAAAATGCCGCCGTCGCGCGACGAGGTCGACCTGGTCGTCGAGGTCCTCACGGGGAGGCTGCGAACCAGCTACGACGTCAACGCCGAGTCCGACGACCGCGCCGCGACCGCCGACCGCCTCACGCAGGAGCAGTCCGCCATCTTGGGCATCACGCGCCTCCTGCGGCGGATCGAGGTGCGTGGCGGCGCCGGCAGTGGGAAGACCGTGCTGGCCCTGCAGCAGGCCAAGCAGCTGACGAAGGGACGCAGCGACGTGAAGCCGCAGCGCGTCGCGCTCCTGTGCTACTCGCTCGGCCTGGCCGAGTACCTCAAGCGCGAGGTGCAGTCGTGGGGTCGCAAGGAGCGCCCCGCCTTCGTCGGCACGTTCCACGAGTTCGGCGTCCAATGGGGCGCCCCCGACGGCGACCGGGCGGACAGCGACTTCTGGGAGCACCGCCTGCCCGACCTGATGGGTGCGCTGGCGGCCGAGCTGCCCGACGGCCAGAAGTACGACGCGATCATCGTGGACGAGGCCCAGGACTTCGCCGACGACTGGTGGCAGCCGGTCCTGAAATCGCTGCGCGACGAGGAGGACGGCGGCCTCTACGTCTACTCCGACGAGAACCAGCGCATCTTCGCCCGCTTCGGTCGGCCGCCGGTGCATCTGGTGCCTCTCGTGCTCGACCACAACCTGCGCAACACGCGCCAGATCCACGACGCGTTCGGTCCGCTCGCGCCGTCGCGGATGTACACGCGCGGAGGCGACGGCCCGGCGGTGCGCTTCATCGCCTCGACCCGCGACGAGGCGCTCTCAGCCGCCGACGACGCCGTGGACACCCTGCTCGACGAGGGCTGGGACCCGGGCAACATCTGCCTGCTGACCACGGGCCGGCGCCATCCAGTCCAGGTCGAGCGGACCGAGTTCCACGACCAGACCGGCTACTGGAAGACCTACTTCGACGAGGACGACGTCTTCTACGGGCACGTCCTGGGCTGCAAGGGCCTGGAGCGCCGTGCCGTCGTCCTGTGCGTGAACGAGGACGACGTCAAGGAGCGGTCGCGCGAGCGCCTCTACGTCGGCATGTCGCGGGCCACCGACGAGCTCGTCGTCGTGGGCGACCCGGACGTCATCCGTGCGATGGGCGGCGACCAGGTGGCGCGCCGGCTCGGGCTGTAGGTCACCGCCGCTCGAGCTCCTCCTTCAGCCAGCGGTTCCGCTCCGTCAGCAGCGCGGTCATGTACCGCGTGAGCACGGTCCGGTTCACGACGCGCCCGACCGGGCCGGCTGGGGACTCGAACTCCACGCGGTCGACCATCACGGTGCCACCGTCGCGCGCCGCGAAGACGTGCTCGTGCCACCAGCGGCGGAACGGACCCGACACCTGCTGGTCGACGAAACGGTGCGGAGCCTCGTAGTCGGTGATCCGCGACGTCATCGTGAACGGCAGGCCGAAGTGCCGGGCTCGCCACGTCACGGTGTCGCCGTGCCCCATCGCGCCGGTCGTGACGCCCCTGATCGCTCGCTCGCCGGACCTGCCCATCGACGAGGCGTGCGCCTCCACGGACAGGCTGAGGTCGAAGCAGTCTCGCTCGGGCGCGGCGATGAACGTCGTCAGCTCGATCACGGGCATGGCTGGAGCGTAGAGCGCCGGCCGTACTGCTCGGTGTGTTGGAGGGGCATGTCGAGGTGGTGGTCGTGGAGGTGACCGTGGGACTTCATGTTGTGGTGTTTGCGGCACAGTGATCGCAGGTTGGAGGCGGTGGTCTGGCCCCCGGAGTGGTAGGCGAGGGCGTGGTCCTGGTCGGCTTCGTGCGCTGGTGCCCGACATCCCATGACGCGGCAGGTGCCGTCTCGCCACCTGATCGCCTGTCTCAGTGCTTCGGTCGGCCGGTAGCCGAGGACGCTGGTGTCGAGGACTTCGCCCCGAGGGCCGAGGACGAGTCTGCGGAAGATGGTGTGTTCGCTGGCGGCGAGTTCGCGGACCCATTCGGAGCCGATCGGCTCGCCGTCGAGCGTCATGCCCGGACCGTCGGTGTAGCCGATGAGGTCGGTGGCGTGGATGCTGATCGCGATCTCGGCACGGATGTCGGTGGAGGTGCCTTCGCAGGACGTGAGCCAGTGCGCGAGCAGGTCGGCCTGCTTCTGGTCGCGGGTGCGGCGGTCCTTCTCGCCCGTCTCGGGGTCGATCTTCGGCAGGGCCTTCGCGGCGCGACGCAACCGGTTGCCGGCGGCGTTCGCCACCGGCGTCGGCAGCAGCGCAGCGAGCCATGAGGTGCCGTCGTCGTTGTGCCGGATCGACACGCGGCGCTGCTCGACGGCATTCTCGCGCTCCTCGCGCGTCTGGTCCGGCTCGAGTCGAGCGCGCAGGCGACGTAGCCACGACCGCAGTTCGGCCACGGTGTGGGTCGCGGCATAGCCCGGTGCCGACTCGTCGAGCTCGGCGAGCGCATCGCGGGTTTTCAACTGTTCGGCGGTCCGCGCGATCGATGCGACCCGGGCGCCGTCGATGTCGCCCTCACGGAACGCCGCCCAGACGGCCGGGGTCCTGGTGCGCAGGACCTCGGTCTCGCTGATGATCGCCCACACCGTGCTCTCGGAGACATGCAGCGCCTGCGCCAGGTCCAGCGTCACCTCACGCCGCGCCAGCTCCTTGCCCAACGGCATCTCGCCCGTGCGGTCGATCTCCGCCACCCGCTTGGCGTGGTACTTCGCGATGAACTTCCACTCCTCGAACTCCGCCATCGCGCGGGCACGACGGACCGTGTCACCCGTCGTGATCGCCCGGTTCAAGTCCATGCCACCCAACATAGTGGGCACCACCGACAGAACCGTGCGTCGCCCATTTGCTCCGTCACTGTCGGCCGACACGCCTGCTTCGACCACCCCCGGGCGGGCGACGAAGGGCCCCGGGGGTCGCGCGTGCGGGGAGCGAATGAGCCGGCCTGTAAGCCGGATTCTGTCCTGCCGGAGCAGGGGCGGTCATCCATCTGGGATGCCCATTGCTGGACACCTCGGTGCGACCCACCTGCCGCGTCGGACGAGCAGCCCTGCGGCACGGCCCCGCGAGGGGCCATCTTGGTCTTGCTCCCAGTGGGGTTTACCGAGCCACGACGGTCACCCGCCGTGCTGGTGAGCTCTTACCTCACCGTTTCACCCTTACCCGCACCACCCGAGGGTGGCCGCTGGCGGTCTGTTCTCTGTGGCACTGTCCCGCACGTCGCCGTGGGTGGCTGTTGGCCACCACCGTTGCTCTGTGGAGTCCGGACTTTCCTCGACGCCCGAAGACGCCGCGACCGCCCGGCCGACTCATTCGCGGCTCCATCGTACGGACCCCCGGGCCGCGGTGTCACATCGTCCGGGCTAGGGTGGACACATCGAAAGGGAGTAGTCCCCAATCGCTGTGTCGACACACTGAGGCCTCGGTCTCCGGTGCAGCGGGCCAGGCAACTGGCGGACGAGACTTTCGACCGGATTCGTGTACACGAGCCCGGTCGAGGCTCGTCGTGACACAAGCTCCTCGTCCGGGTGGACGAGGAGCTTTTCTGATGGAAGCAGTGTTCATCGCTGCGGCGCTGGTGTTCGTCGCCGAGCTGGGCGACAAGAGCCAGATCATGGCCATGACGTTCGCGACGCGCTATCGCGCACGGACCGTCATCCTCGGCATGGGCATCGCCTGCGCCGTCATCAACCTTGCTTCGGCGCTGGTGGGCGAGGCCCTGGGCCAGTTCATCCCCCAGGACGTGCTGCGGATCGTCGCCGGCATCGTCTTCCTGGTCTTCGCGGCCCTGACCGCATGGTCGCTGCGAGGCGACGAGCACGAGGAGGAGCCGTCCGTCGTCCCGCACAGCGGGCGGGCCCTCCTGGCCGTGGGTCTCGCGTTCGCGCTCGCCGAGCTGGGCGACAAGACGATGTTCGCCACGATGACGCTCGCGACCCAGTACCCCTGGTTCTGGGTCTGGATCGGCAGCACGATCGGCATGCTCGTCTCGATCACGCTGGCGGTGCTGCTCGGCAAGCAGGTCCTCAAGGTGCTGCCCGTCCGCGCCGTGCACGCCGTCGCCGCGCTGCTGTTCGCGGCCCTCGGCATCTGGATGCTGATCGGCTGACATAGGGTCGCGGAGTGCTGATCCTGCTGCCGCCGTCCGAGGGGAAGACGGCTCCCGAATCCGGTCCCGCACTCGACCTCGCGGGTCTCTCGTCGCCCGTCCTGAACCGCACGCGCGAGCAGTTGCTGAACGCGCTCGTGAGGCTCAGCTCAACGAAGCGGGCCGCCGGGATCCTGGGACTCGGACCCCAGCAGTCGGCCGACATCGAGCGGAACGCGCGCCTGCGCGCGGAGCCGGCCGCGGCCGCCATCGACGTCTACACCGGGGTCCTCTACGGCGAGCTGGACTGGGCCGGCCTCGACACCGCGGCACAGGAGCGGGGGCGTCGAACGCTCGCCATCGCATCGGCGCTGTTCGGGCTCGTCCGGCCGCACGACCGCATCCCCGCCTACCGCATGAGCGGGTCGGTGACGCTGCCTCGCCTCGGCACGGTCGCGAGCCGGTGGAAGCCGGTCGTCCCCCGCGCGATCGCCGAGCTCGCGGACGGCCAGCTGGTCGTCGACCTGCGCTCCGGCACGTACGTCGCCCTGGGCGCGGCAGCCGCCGGATCCGTCACGATGCGCGTCCTGACCGAGGCGAACGGCAAGCGGTCGATCGTCAGCCACAGCAACAAGGCCACGAAGGGTCGCATCGTCGGACGGATGCTGGCCGAGGACGTCGAGGCCAAGGACGTCGACTCGCTCGCCGATGCCCTGCGTGACCTCGGTTGGACGATCGAGTCGTCGGGGCCCACCCGCCTGGACGTGATCCTGAGCGCCTGACCGCCGGGGCCTGGCTACGGCACGACGGAGAAGTTGCGCAGGCTGGGAGTGCCGTCCGGCCACCAGGTGATGGTCGTGATCGACGCGGGCGCCAGCTCCATGCGATGGATGACACCCATGTCCGCGTGCAACGCGGCGCGCACCAGGAGCTTGATCGGCGTGACGTGGCTGACCACGACGACCGTACGACCCGCATGGCGCTGCAGCAGGCGGTCGCGTGCCACCTCGACGCGCTTCGCGACGTCGTCGAAGGACTCGCCGCCGGGCGGCGCGACGGCCGTGGAGCCGAGCCAGGTGTCGAGCTCGGCGGGCCAGCGCTTCATGATCTCGGCGAACGAGAACCCGTCCCACTCGCCGAAGCCGGCCTCGGCGAAGCCCTCGTCGACCTCGACCGCCAGGCCGAGCTTGTCGCCGACCTGCGCAGCGGTCTGTCGGGTCCTCAGCAGCGGCGAGGCGACGATGGCGTCCGCGCCGCCACGCTCGGCGATCCAGGCGGCCGCCCGGCGCGCCTGCTCGACGCCGTCGTCGACCAGCGGCAGGTCCTCTCCCCCGGACCCGCTGAACAGCTTGCGCTGCGTGTGCGACGTGACGCCGTGCCGCAGCAGGATCACCGTGGTGGGGTCGCCCTCCATGACGCCGCGCCACCCGGCGGCCGGCTTGTCCGTGTCGCGCGGCTCGGTGAAGGCAGCCGGAGCCTCGGGCGGCTCGTCGGCCAGCTGGACGGGCTCGGACCCGTCGAAGGAGCTGATCAGGCCGGGACGACCGGCCTTCTGCGCGTCGAGCGCCGCATTCGCCAACGCGTCGGCCCGTGCGTTCTGGGCCCGAGGTACCCACGTCCACGTGATGGGACCGAGGTCGCGCACGATCGACTGCGCCTGCATCGCCAGCGGCTTCATGTCGGGATGCTTGATCTTCCACCGGCCGGCCATCTGCTCGATGACCAGCTTGGAGTCCATCCGCACCTCGACCGGCTCACCACCGGCGTGCTCGCGCGCCAGCTCGAGGGCACCGATCAGCCCGCGGTACTCGGCGACGTTGTTGGTCGCGATCCCGATCGTCTCGCCCCGGTCGGCGACCAGCACCCCGTCGCGCAGGAGCGCGGAGCCGTAGGCGGCGGGTCCCGGGTTGCCGCGCGACCCGCCGTCGGCCTCGGCGACCCAGCCCATCAGACGGCGGACTCGGACGTGCGGACGAGGATGCGGCTGCACTCGGGGCAGCGCACCACCGCATCGGCGGGCTCGGCGGCCAGCTCGCGCAGGTCGGCCCCGTTGATCTCCAGGTGGCACCCTCCGCACCGGCGGGCGTTCAACGTCGCCGCGCCCAGGCCGCCATGGTTGGCGGCGACCTTCTGGTAGAGCGTGAACAGCGCCTCGGGCACCCGCGGCAGGACGTCGGTGCGCGCAGCGGCCGCCCGGGCCGCCTCCGCCTCGATCGCGGTGGCCTTCTCGTCGCGCGCCGCGACGAGTCCGTCGCGCGTCGCGTTCTCGGCATCGAGCTGGGCCAGGACCTCGGCCAGCTCGGCCTGGGCGGACTCCAGCTGCTCCATGACCTCGAGCTCGTCGTCCTCGAGGGTCCCGATGCGCCGCGCGAGGGCCTCGAGCTCGCTCTGCAGGCTGGCGAGGTCCTTCGGGTTCGTGATGGCACCGGAGGCCAAGCGGTCCTCGTCGCGCGTCCGGCGCGTCTTGACGAGCTCGACCTCCTGGTCGGCCTTCTTCTGCGCCCGCTGGAGGTCGGACACCCGCGTCTGCACCTCGATGCGACGGCCGTCGAGCGCGCGGATGCGCTCGTCAGCCGCGGCGATCTCCGCATGCTCGGGCAGGTGGGCGCGACGGTGATTCAACTGCGCGAGCACCGAGTCCTGCTCCTGCAATTCCAGCAAGGCCTGCTGGGCGGACGGGTCAGCCTTCACGTGTGCTCCTCATGACAATGTCCGGCTCCACGGATCGGTGACGATCGCGGAGACGTGGGTCTTCACCGTATCGCCCAGCGCCTCGCGCACTGCCGTCGCCACGGTCGGCAGCCACGTCCACTCCGCGGCCCAGTGCGGGACGTCGACCACGGCGCACGCGCCGGGACGCTCGAGGTGCTCGCTGACCGGGTGATGGCGCAGGTCGGACGTGACGTAGACATCGGCTCCGGCGGCATGGGCGGTCCCGAGCAGGAAGTCGCCTGATCCGCCGCACAGGGCGACGGTCTCGACGACGCGGTCGAGGTCGCCGGCCACGCGGGTCGCACCGCTGTGGCCCGGCAGTGCCGCCCGGACGTGGTCGGCGAACGCGGACAGCGCCATGGGGGTGTTGAGCCGACCGATGCGGCCTGAGCCCCGGTCGCTGGGCTGCGCCGCGAGGGCCCACAGGTCGTAGGCGACCTCCTCGTACGGGTGCGTCGCGAGCATCGCTGCCCGCACGTCCTCGCGGATGCGCCGGTCGGCGATGACCTCGACGCGGGTCTCGTCGACCCACTCGACCTCGCCCACCGACCCGATCGCGGGATCGGCTCCGTCGAGGGGCCGGAACGACCCGCGGCCGTCGGTCTGGAACTGGGCCAGGTCGTAATCGCCGAGCTTCCCCGCGCCGGCCTCGTGCATCGCGGCCACCACGCGCGCCGCGTCGTCGCGCGGCACGTAGACGACCCACTTGTCGAGTGGCGAGTCGTCATCGGTCTCGAGCGGTCGCAGGTCGGACAGCCCGAGGGCGAGCGCCATCGACTCGCTGACGCCGCGCGGGGCGCTGTCGGCGTTGGTGTGGCACGTGTGGAGCGCGACCCCGTTCGAGATCAGCGTGTGCACCACGCGGCCCTTGGGTGTGGTGGCCGCGACCGAGGTCGTGCCCTTGAGGTAGAGCGGGTGGTGCGTCACCACCAGCTGCGCACCCAGGCGCACCGCCTCGTCGGCGACGGCCTGCACGGGATCGACGGCGAACAGGATCGACGTGACCTCGGCGTCGGGGTCACCCGCGACCGTGCCGACCGAGTCCCAGCCGTCGGCCCAGCGCGGGTCGTACAGGTCATCGAGGACGGCGATCACGTCACGCAGCGCAGGCATGATCCGAGTCTGGCACGTCCGCCGTTCAGGCCTCGAACACCTGGTAGTTGGCCGGCAGGCCCGGCTGGATCTCGGTGACCGGCTCCTTGCGGTCCCAGCCGCGGTCGACGTCACCCTCGCGTTGGCGGATGTCGCTGAACACGAACGGGAGCCCCGCCGCCCTCAGGGGCGACGGCCGGTCCATCAGCTGGAAGTGCAGGTGCGGCTCGGACGTGTTGCCCGAGTTGCCGACCTGTCCGATGACCGTCCCCTCGGACACGCGATCGCCCACCGACACCGCGGCGCTGCCCCGCCTCACGTGGGCGTGGAGCGAGAAGACGCCGGGGTCGTGCTCGATGACGACGTGATTGCCCACCACGGCGCGCGGGCCACCGAGGTCACGGAAGCCGTCGATCACCATCATGTAGCCGAACGCGAGCCACGAGGTGCGAGAGAGGTGGTCGCGGGCGCCGTCGACGACCCGCACCACGACGCCGTCCGCCACCGCATGGATCGGCTCGCCGAACGACGTGAAGCCCTCAGGCCGCTCGAATCCGCCGAACACCGGGTACGTGGGCGCGGTTCCGTCGGGACGCGGATGGATGATGTCCACCGCGTGCGACTGGCCGTAGCCGCGCACGCCGTGACTGGGCACGGCCGAGGCGGGGCTGTGCACAACGGTCCAGCGCCCCCGGACCGGGCTGGCGATCACGACCGCCTCGCGCTGGTCCTGTCGCGGCGGCCGGACCAGCGCCAACGCGAAGAACGCCAGCATGAACGGCGCCGCGAGGACGTAGGGCACGCCGGGCAGCAGACCCGCGACCACCGCCGCCAGGAACCCCCAGGCCCAGAGGGGGAACAGGCCGCTGACCGTGCGACGCCATGCGCCGGGCTCTCGTGCGCTCATGGGCTCCATGCCATCACACCGCCGAGCGGGGAGGTCAGGCGACGGAGGCCAAGGCGAACGGCAGCACCGCGGGGGCGCCGGCGCGGCGCAGCTCACGGGCCGCGACGGTGATCGTCCAGCGACTGTCGACGAGATCGTCGACGAGCAGGATCGGTCCCGCGGCGCCGGCGACCGCGGCGGCCAGCT
>NZ_DAMDLR010000086.1:0-9991 GCF_032084975.1 Aeromicrobium sp. | reverse complement strand
CCCGCGCGCCTGCGGTGCCTGCTACGAGGTGCCGCAGGACATGGCCGACGAGGTAGCGCGGCTCGAGCCCGCCGCCCGGTCCACGACGCGGCAGGGAACCCCCGGCCTGGACATCGGCGCCGGCGTCGTGGCCCAGCTGCGGCGGGCTGACGTCGTGGTGAACGACCTGGACGTGTGCACGATCGAGGACGAACGATTCTGGTCCCACCGCCGGCAGGCTGACGCCGCCGGCCGGTTCGGGGCCCTGGTGATCCTGAGGCAGGAGGGTGGCGATGGAACGCCGTGAGGAGCTGGCGAGCAACCTCGCCGCTGTCCGCGACCGCATCGCGAGCGCGTGTGAGCGGGCCGAGCGCTCGCCCGACGAGCTGACGCTGGTCGTCGTCACCAAGACCCGGCCCGCGTCCGACGTCGCGCTGCTGGCCGAGCTGGGCGTCACCGACGTGGGTGAGAACCGTCACCCCGAGGCCGACGACAAGCAGCGCGAGGCGCTCCAGCTGGGCGCGAACCTGCGCTGGCACTTCGTCGGCGGTCTCCAGACCAACAAGGCCGGCGCCGTCGCTCGCTACGCCGACGTCGTGCACAGCCTCGACCGGGCGAAGCTGGCGCGCTCCCTCGACCGCGGTGCCGCCGCAGCCGAGCGGACCCTGCGCTGCCTCATCCAGGTGGACTTCGACACGACCGACCCGGGGCGCGCCGGCGTCCCGCCCCACGAGGTCGCGGCCCTGGCCGAGGTCGTGGTGGGGGAGTGCCCCCACCTCGAGCTGGGTGGCGTCATGACCGTCGCCCCGCTCGGACAGGACCCGGCACCCAGCTTCGCGCGCCTGCGCGAGATCGGTGCCGAGCTCGTCCGCGACGTCCCCACCGCGACGACGATCTCGGCGGGGATGAGCGAGGATTTCGAGGTCGCGATCCAGCACGGCGCGACACACCTGCGGGTGGGTCGTTCGGTGCTCGGGCAGCGTCCTGTACTGCAGTAATGTCAAGAACGTCAAGACCGAAAGATCGGGAGTGAGCATGGCTGGCGCAATGCGGAGGATGGGCGAGTACCTCGGACTCGTCGAGCAGGCCGAGTACGACGAAGCGGCGGAGTACGAGACGCCGGCTCCGGCGCGTACCGCGACCGCGGTGCGTACGCCTGCGCCCCAGCAGCAGCAGCCGGCGGCGCGGCCCGTCACGGCGCTCGAGGACCGTCGTCAGCCCGGGATGTCCGTGGCCGACCTGGCGCGCATCGAGACCGTCACGCCGCGGACCTACAACGACGCCCGCACGATCGGTGAGTCGTTCCGCTCCGGCGTGCCCGTGATCATGAACCTCTCCGACATCGGCGACGACGACGCCAAGCGGCTCGTGGACTTCGCCGCGGGCCTCGTGTTCGCCGTCCATGGCACGATCAACCGGATCACCGCGAAGGTGTTCCTGCTCTCGCCCGAGGGCGTCCAGGTCTCCGACGAGGACCGTGCGACGCTGGCGGCCGGCGGCTTCTACAACCAGAGCTGAGGTCCTGTGTCGCCGATCGGCGCTGTTCTCTCCACCCTCATCGAGATCGCGATCATCCTGGTCATCGCCAGGTTCGTCGTCGACTGGGTGCAGCTTCTCGCGCGCCAGTGGCAGCCGCGCGGTTTCATCGCGGTCCTGTGCGAGCTGATCTTCAGCCTCACCGATCCGCCCCTGCGCGCGCTGCGCAAGGTCATCCCTCCGATCCGCCTGGGGGGCGTGATGCTCGACCTGTCGGCGATGGTCCTGTTGCTGTTCTTGTTCATTGCCCAATCACTTGTGCTGGTCATCTTCTAGGCTGAGGTCGAGACTCAGGCACCGGCCGCTTGGCGGGTGCATAGGATGAAGCGGTACCGTTGACGACGGCCCCACAACTTGCACAACCCCAGATCCGACTCAAACGCAGAGGTGACCAGATGGCGCTCACGCCCCAGGACATTCGCGACAAGCAGTTCACCGCCGTGCGCTTGCGCGACGGCTACGACATGGGTGAGGTCGAGCAGTTCCTCGATGAGGTCGAGGTCGAGTTCGAGCGCCTGGTCAACGAGAACACCGAGCTGAAGGCCAAGGTCGCCGAGCTCGAGGCCGCCGTCGAGGAGGCGTCGAAGGCGCAGCCCGCCGCCGCCCCCGCCCCGGTCGCCGAGGCTCCCAAGCCCGAGCCGGTCAAGGCGCCCGAGCCGGTCAAGGCGCCCGAGCCCACCCCGCAGGAGCTGCGCGTCACCTCGACCGCCGAGGCCTCCACGGCCGCGGCGCGACTCCTCGAGATCGCGTCGGCCAACGCCGACCAGCTCATGGATGCCGCGAAGGAAGAGGCCGACACGATCATCGGCGAGGCGCGCGTCGAGGCCGAGCAGCTCTCGGCCGAGGCCCGTCGCAACGCCGACACGCTGCAGTACGAGTCGCGCAAGCGCGCCGAGCAGCTCGACCTCGAGACCGAGCAGCGTCGCAAGGAGACGATCTCCAACCTCGAGCGCGAGCGCCAGGAGCTCCAGGGCGAGATCGATCACCTGCGTGCCTACGAGCGCGAGTACCGCGCCCGCCTGAAGGCCTACTTCCAGGACCAGCTCGCCCAGCTCGAGGGCAGCGCTCCGGTCGCCCCGCAGAAGGGCACTGCCCTGGACGGCGGTAACGACGCGTCGTGAGGCCACACGCGTTCTGAGTCACGAACGGCGCCCGATCCCCTCAGGGGTCGGGCGCCGTCGTGTGTCCGGGGTCGGGCCTCCGGACCCGCCCCGCGCCGTACGGGCGCGAGGCGGGCACCGGGTCAGGCGCGGGCCAGGCTCAGCGTGAGTCCGAGGTCCTTGTCGGTGACGTCGCCAGCGCTGCCCTCGGCGAACGCCGTGGCCAGCACCTCGTCGGCGATCGTCGCGCCGTGCTCGCGCAGGGCCTCGGCGGTCTCGCCGTCGGCCGACCACGTGAGGGTGATCCGGTCGGTGATCTCCAGGCCGGCTGCCTTGCGGGCCTCCTGGATGACGCGGACGGCCTCGCGGGCCAGGCCGGCGCGACGCAGCTCGTCGTCGATCGCCAGGTCGAGAGCGACCGTCTCGCCCTGCTCGTTCACGACGGACCAGCCCTCGCGGGGGCGCTCGGTGACGATGACGTCGTCCGGCTCGACCTGCCAGGTCTGACCGTCGGCGCCCGCCACCGTGGCGGTGCCGTCGGCGTCGAGTCGCGCGGCGAGGTCGCCCGCGTCTGCCGCGGCGATCGCCTGGGCCACGACGGGCGTCTGCTTGCCATGACGCTTGCCCAGGTGGCGGAAGTTGGCCTTGGCCGAGAACTCCACCA
Organism: Aeromicrobium sp.; assembly: GCF_032084975.1. Lineage (GTDB taxonomy): Bacteria > Actinomycetota > Actinomycetes > Propionibacteriales > Nocardioidaceae > Aeromicrobium. The sequence goes on along the minus strand of NZ_DAMDLR010000086.1, from coordinate 6,712 downwards.
GGTCCGAGCCGGCGTCGGCCAGCGATCCCAGCGACTCGATGTTGAGCTCCTCGCAGACCTGTGCGCGCAGGGTCTCGCCGAGCTGCTCGAAGTGGGCGGAGCCGATCAGGGCACGGCGCAGCGGCTGGCGGGTGCGGACCTTGGCCTCGGCGCGTGCGGCACGGCCCAGCTCGGTGACGCGGCGGGCGAGATCGACCCGTTCGGCCAGCCCGTCGACGACGAGCGACTCGTCGGCCTCGGGCCAGGCGGCCAGGTGCACCGACGCGGGGGCGTCGGGAGTGACGGGCACGATGAGGTCCTGCCAGACCCGCTCGGTGACGAAGGGCACCAGCGGGGCCATCAGGCGAGTCAGGACGTCGAGCACCTCGTGCAGCGTCGCCAGGGCGGCGGCGTCGCCGCGCCAGAAGCGCTTGCGCGAGCGGCGGACGTACCAGTTGGACATGTCGTCGACGAACGTCGACAGGACGGCGCCGGCGCGCTGGGTGTCGAAGCTCTCGAGCGCCTCGGTGACCTCGCGGGTCAGGATCTGGGTCTGCGACAGCAGCCAGCGGTCGAGCACGGAGCGCTCCGCGGGCGCGGGCGCCTGGCTGGTGGCCGGGCTCCAGCCCTCGGCACGGGCGTAGAGCACGTGGAAGGCGACGGTGTTCCAGTACGTCAGCAGCACCTTGCGCACGATCTCGGTCAGCGCGTTGTGGCCGATGCGGCGGGCCGACCAGGGCGAGCCGGAGCACGCCATGAACCAGCGCAGCGCGTCCGCTCCGTGCTCGTCCATGAGCGGCATGGGCAGCAGGATGTTGCCCAGGTGCTTGCTCATCTTGCGGCCGTCCTCGGCCAGGATGTGGCCCAGGCACACGACGTTCTCGTAGCTGGAGCGGTCGAACACGAGGGTGCCGACGGCCATCAGCGAGTAGAACCAGCCACGGGTCTGGTCGATCGCCTCGGCGATGTACTGGGCGGGATAGGCCTGCGCGAACTTCTCCTGCGAGCCCTCGACGTGCGGGTAGCCCCACTGCGCGAACGGCATCGAGCCGGAGTCGAACCACGCGTCGATGACCTCGGGCACGCGGCGGTAGGTGCCGGGCTCGCCCTCGACCGTGAAGGTCACGTCGTCGATGTACGGGCGGTGCGGATCGAGGTCGGACTGGTCGGTGCCGGTGAGCTCGGACAGGTGCGCCAGCGACTCGACGCACACGACCTTCGAGGGGTCGGCGTCGTTGCGCCAGATCGGCAGGGGAGTGCCCCAGAAGCGGTTGCGCGACAACGACCAGTCGATGTTGTTCTCGAGCCAGTCGCCGTAGCGGCCGTGCTTGATCGTCCCGGGGAACCAGTTGGTCTGCTCGTTCTGCGCGAGCAGCTCGTTCTTGCGCTCGGTGGTGCGGATGTACCAGGCCGGCAGGGCGAAGTACATCAACGGCGTGTGGCAGCGCCAGCAGTGCGGGTAGCTGTGCTCGTAGTCCAGTCCCCGGAACAGCAGGCCGCGGTCCTCGAGGTCGGCGACGAGGGTCGCGTCGGCCTCCTTGAAGAACTTCCCACCGACCAGGTCGACGTCCTCGCCGAAGTGGCCGTCGGTCGTGATCGGGTTGACGACGGGCAGGCCGTACGCCTTGCACACCGCCATGTCGTCGGCGCCGAACGCGGGCGACTGGTGCACCAGGCCGGTGCCGTCGTCGGTGGTGACGTAGTCGCCCAGGACGACGAAGTGCGCGTCCGGGATCTCCACGAGGTCGAACGGACGGCGGTACGTCCAGCGCTCCATGTCGCGGCCGGTGACGGTCTCGAGGACCTCCCAGCCCTCGCCCAGCGCGGTGCCGACGAGCGGCTCGGCGACGACGACGCGGTCGCTGCCGTCCGACGCGACGACGTAGGTGACGTCCGGGTGGACGGCGACGGCCGTGTTGGACACGAGCGTCCACGGGGTCGTGGTCCACACCAGCAGGTCGGTGCCCTCCCACGCGCCGGACGTCAGGGGGAAGCGCACGTAGACCGACGGGTCGACGACGGTCTCGTAGCCCTGTGCGAGCTCGTGGTCGGACAGGGTGGTGCCGCAGCGCGGGCAGTACGGCGCGACGCGGTAGTCCTCGACCAGCAGGCCCTTGCCGTGGATCTGCGACAGCGCCCACCACACGCTCTCGACGTAGGAGGCGTCCATCGTGCGGTACGGGTCGGACATGTCGGTCCAGTAGCCCATGCGCTCGGTCATGGCCTCGAACTGGTCGACGTTGCGCAGGACGGACTCGCGGCACCTCGCGTTGAACTCGGCGATGCCGTACGCCTCGATGTCGGGCTTGCCGTTGAAGCCCAGCTCCTTCTCGACCGCGATCTCGACGGGCAGTCCGTGGCAGTCCCAGCCGGCCTTGCGCTCGACGCGGAAGCCCTGCATCGTCTTGAACCGGGGGAAGACGTCCTTGAAGACGCGCGCCTCGACGTGGTGCGTGCCGGGGACGCCGTTGGCGGTGGGCGGGCCCTCGTAGAAGGTCCAGCGCGGCGCGTCCTCGCGGGTGTCCATGCTGGCCGCGAACGTGCCCTGCTCACCCCACAGGTCCAGCACCTCGCGCTCCATCGCCGGGAGGTCGACGTGCGCGGGAACCGGGCGGTAGCCCAGCGGTGCGCCAGCGGCTGCGGAAGGGGCTGGTGCGGGGGTGTTCGAGACGTCCTGGCTCACCCGGCCGATTCTACGGGGGTGCGACTTGCACCCGGTCCGTGGTCGGTCTACTGTCCCCGCATGCCCAAGACCACGTTGGCCGTGCGTGCGGACGAGACGCCCTGGACCGCCGCCGAAGCCAAAACCGTGCACGAGGAACTGACCGGTGACCTCGCGCGTCTGAAGGACGAGCTCGACACCACCGCCAAGGATCTGCAGGACATCCTGGCCGGTGGCGTCGACGGCGCGGGCAACGATCAGGCCGACGTCGGCTCGAACAGCCTCGAGCGCGACGCCGAGCTGTCCTTGGCCGCCAACCAGCGCGAGCTGCTGATGCAGACCGAGAAGGCGCTCGAGCGTCTCGAGGACGGCACGTACGGCGTGTGCGAGCAGTGCGGCGAGCCGATCGGCAAGCTGCGCCTCATGGCCTTCCCGCGAGCGACGCTGTGCATGGACTGCAAGCGCCGCGAGGAGCGTCGCTGACCACCGTGGCCTCCTCCGCCGGACCGGCGACCACCCCGATCGGCCCGCGCAGGGTCGGCCTGTTCGCGTCCGTGGCGGCGATCACGATCGTCGCGGACCAGCTCACCAAGTGGTGGGCGATCGAGCGCCTCGAGGGCCGTGAGCCCATCGAGCTGATCGGCGACCTGCTCGGGCTGCGCTTCGTGCTCAACCCCGGTGCCGCCCTGGGCACCGCGGCCGGCTACACGATCGTGCTGACGCTCATCGCGATCGCCGTCACGATCACCCTCATCGTCATCGCCCCACGACTGCGCGACGCCTGGTGGGCGGTGGGCCTGGGCCTGTTCCTGGGTGGCGCCGTGGGCAACCTCATCGACCGGCTCCTCCGAGAGCCGGCGTTCCTGCGCGGCCACGTCGTCGACTTCATCGACTACGCCGGCTTCTTCGTGGGCAACGTCGCCGACATCGCCCTGACGCTGGCCGCCGTCGTCATCATCTGGCGCTCGTGGCGCGGACACCGATTCGACGGCACCCGGGAGACAGCATGACCACCGAGGACGAGTCCCAGGTCCGCTCCATCGACATCCCCGAGGGGCTGGCGGGCGAGCGGGTCGACGTCGCGATGGCGCGGCTCTTCGGCGTCTCGCGGACGCGCGCCGACGAGCTCGTCTCCGAGGGGCTGGTGCTGCTCGACGGCGCGAAGCCGATCAAGTCCGACCGCGTCGAGCCCGGGATGCTCCTCGAGGCGACGATCCCGGCCCCGCGTCGTGCCGTCGTCGTGCCCAGCGAGGTCGAGGGCATGTCGATCGTCCACGAGGACGACGAGATCGTCGTCGTCGACAAGCCGGTGGGCGTCGCGGCGCACCCCGGCGTCGGCTGGGACGGCCCGACCGTCTCGGGACACCTGGCCGGGGTGGGCGTGCGCATCTCCACCAGTGGCGCCCCCGAGCGCCAGGGCATCGTCCAGCGCCTCGACGTGGGCACCAGCGGCCTCATGGTCGTCGCCAAGTCCGAGCGCGCCTACACCGTGCTGAAGCAGGCGTTCCGTGACCGGACGGTCGACAAGACCTACCACGCGCTGGTGCAGGGCCACCCCGACCCGCACACCGGCACGATCGACGCCCCGATCGCGCGGCATCCCAAGCACGACTTCAAGTTCACGGTCCGGGCCGACGGGCGCGCCAGCCTGACGCACTACGACACGCTCGAGGCCCACCGGTTCGCGTCGCTGCTGACGATCAAGCTCGAGACGGGCCGGACCCACCAGATCCGCGTGCACATGAGCGCGATCAAGCACCCGTGCGTGGGCGACCCGCTCTACGGCTCCGACCCGGTCCTGGCCAAGCGCGTCGGGCTCGACCGCCAGTGGCTCCATGCCGTGCGCCTGGGCTTCGACCACCCGGGCACGGGGGAGTGGGTCGAGTACTCCAGCCCGTACCCCGCCGACCTGCAGCGTGCCCTCGACCTGATTCGCGAGCTGGACTGACGGTTTCCCCGGTTAACCGGGGAAGCCGTCACTTCACGAGGGTTGCGATCCTCGAGAAGTGACAGGGAACCTCGTCCAGTGGCGCCGTGGCGGTCGTTCCCGCGGCCAGGTCGGCACGGGCCATCCGGCACAATGTGGCCATGAGCCCTGTCATGCGCCAGTCGGAGAAGTTGAGGGATGTGCTGTACGACATCCGCGGCCCCGTCAGCGCGCGAGCTGCCCAGCTCGAGGCGGAGGGACACCGCATCCTCAAGCTCAACATCGGCAACCCGCAGCCGTTCGGATTCGACGCGCCGGCCGAGATCCTGCAGGACGTCATCGCCGGTCTGCCCACAGCGCAGGGCTACTCCGACTCGCGCGGCATCCAGTCCGCGCGCCGCGCCGTCGTGCACCACTACCAGCTGCAGGACGGCTTCCCGGCCATCGACATCGACGACGTCTGGCTCGGCAACGGCGTCAGCGAGCTGATCCAGATCGCCCTGCAGGCGCTGCTGAACAACGGCGATGAGGTGCTGATCCCGGTCCCGGACTATCCGCTGTGGACCGCCGTCACGAACCTCGCGGGCGGTCGTCCCGTGCACTACCGGTGCGACGAGGACAATGACTGGAACCCCGACCTGGCCGACCTCGAGTCGAAGATCACCGAGCGCACCAAGGTCATCGTCGTCATCAACCCGAACAACCCGACGGGCGCGGTCTACAGCCGCGAGACCCTGACGGCGATCGCCGACCTCGCTCGCAAGCACGACCTGGTCCTGATGGCCGACGAGATCTACGACAAGATCCTCTACGACGACGCCGTCCACATCCCGATGGCGAGCATCGCGCCCGACGTCCTCACGCTGACCTTCAACGGGCTGTCCAAGGCGTATCGCGTCTGCGGGTACCGCGCGGGCTGGCTCGTCGTGACCGGTCCCCTCGAGCGGGCGCAGGACTACCTCGAGGGCATCACGCTGCTGGCCTCGATGCGCCTGTGTCCCAACGTGCCGGCACAGAACGCGATCCAGGTGGCGCTGGGCGGCTACCAGTCGATCAAGGAGCTGATCCTGCCCGGCGGTCGCCTGCTCGAGCAGCGCGACACCGCCGTCACCGAGCTGCGCAAGATCCCCGGCGTCAGCGTGGTCCAGCCCCGTGGTGCGCTGTACGCGTTCCCGAGGCTCGACCCCGAGGTGTACCCGATCAAGGACGACCAGCAGTTCGTGCTGGACCTGCTGATGAGCGAGAAGATCCTGCTCACGCAGGGGTCAGGGTTCAACTGGCCCGACCCCGACCACCTGCGCATCGTGACGCTGCCGTGGTCGCGCGACCTGGCCGAGGCGATCCAGCGGATGGGCAACTTCCTCAGCACGTACCGCCAGGCCTGACGCGGGCCCCGGCGCTCAGCCGGTCCGGGACGTCCGGCGGACCTCGCGGGCGCCGCGCTCGTCCAGCTCACGCAACTGGGTGGCGATGTCGGAGGCCGCCTTGCGGGCGTGGTTGAGGTCCTCGCGGACGTCGTCGAGGTGCTGCTTCCAGGTGCGCTGGAAGCCGCTCATGCTGCCCTGCACGTCGTCCTCGGGGGTCATGCGTCCCTCGCGGATCGACAGGCGGATCTCGGGCACGCGCTGGCCGGACTCGTTGAGTGCCCGGGCGCACTCCTGCAGCTCCTCTCCGATGGAGGCGATGTCGTCGGGCAGCGACACGCGTAGGGGGTCGGGGGTGGCCTCGCCGTTCGGCGACGTGGCGCTCGCCAGGAACGACTTCTCCTGGCGCGGGAGCTTCTCGACGAGCTGGTTGTCGACGCGGTTGACCTGGCGCAGGGCCTCGACGAGGTCCTCGATGGTCGCGCGGACGCTCTGGCGGTAACGATCGGCGGCCTGCTCGACCTTGCCGTTCATCATCATCGCCATGGCACCGTGCCGGTCGGTGAACTCCAGCCCGGCGAGCCGGCGCAAGGAGCCCTCGAACTGGTCCAGGACCTGCTGGTCCACGGCCTTGATCACCTGACCGGCCTCGGTCGGCGGCTCGACGTCGCGGCGGTCGTCGGGCTCGTCCTGGTCGAGGTCTCGTGGGCTGTCGTCGCGGCCGCCCTTGCCGTCGCGCTCGCGCTCGGCGCGCCGACGCTCGCGCTCGCGTTCACGCTC
>NZ_DAMDLR010000085.1:436-10114 GCF_032084975.1 Aeromicrobium sp. | reverse complement strand
GCGGCACGGCGACGACGACCAGCGCCGGGGACTCGACCGGGTCGGCCGTGCCGGCGCCGAGCGAAGCGGCCAGCTCGACGTTCGTGGGACGCGCGTCGCGCAGGTGGACGTCGACGCCGCGGTCGCGCAGCGCGAGGGCGACGGACGTGCCGATCAGACCGCAGCCGATGAGGAGGACCGGGCCCGGCACCACGGCGTCGGACGCGACAGTCATGCCTCCACGCTATCGAAGAGCGCGCCCAGCTCGTCACGCGAGAGGTCGCGCATGGCCCCCATCCGCAGGTCGCCCAGGCGCAGCGGACCGAAGGCCGTGCGGGTCAGCTCGACGACCGGGTGCCCGACCGCGTCGAGCAGGCGGCGGACGATCCGGTTCTTGCCGCTGTGCAGGTCGAGCTCGACCAGGCTGCGGCCCCGGCTGCGGTCGCGCACGACGAACCGGTCGACGGCGGTGACGCCGTCCTCGAGCTCCACTCCCCCGAGCAGCCGGCGTCCGATCGCGGGGGCGACGTTCCCGTCGACGAGGGCGACGTACGTCTTGGTGACCTCGAACGACGGGTGCGCCAGCTGGTGCGCGAGGTCGCCGTCGTTCGTCAGGATCAGCAGCCCCGACGTGTCCGTGTCGAGCCGTCCCACGTGGAACAGCCGATCGTCGCGGTCGGCCAGCAGGCCGGACAGGTCCGGGCGGCCCTGCTCGTCGGCCATCGAGCTGACGACGCCGCGCGGCTTGTTCAAGATGACGTACGCGTGGTCGGACGGCGGCGGGATGCGCGCCCCGTCGACACGGATCACGTCGTTCAGGGGATCGACGCGGGCGCCCATCTGGGTCACGACCTCGCCGTTGACCTCGACGCGGCCGGTCGCCATCAGCTCCTCGCAGCGGCGGCGGCTGGCGACACCGGCCGCGGCCAGCACCTTCTGCAGGCGGATCGGCTCACTCACGGGCATCGTCCGAGGGTACGTCGACGTCCTCTGTGACGGGCGCCTCGGTCGGGACCGCCTCCTTCTCGGCGGTCTGCTGGGCGACCCGCTCCAGCTCGCTGTCGAGGTCCTCGAGGTCGGGCAGCATCGGGGCCAGCTCGGGCAGCTCGTCGAGCCCGCTCAGGCCCATCCGCTCGAGGAAGTAGCTCGTCGTGCCGTAGAGGACCGCCCCGGTCTCGGCGTCGTTGCCCAGCTCGACGATCAGTCCCCGCGTGACCAGCGTGCGCACGACACCGTCGACGTTGACGCCACGGATCGCGGAGATCCGCGAGCGGCTGACGGGCTGGCGGTACGCGACGACGGCCAGGGTCTCGAGCGCCGCCTGGCTCAGCTTGGCCTGCTGGCCCTCCAGCACGAACGCGGCCACGACGTCGGCGAACGACTCACGGCTGTAGAAGCGCCAGCCGCCGGCCACCTCACGCAGCTCGAACCCGCGGCCCTGCTCGGTGTACTCGTCGGCCAGCTCGCGCAGGGTGCGCTCGACGTCGGTCGGCGGATGTCCCACGGCCTGCGCCAGCACGAGGTGCTCGAGCGGCTCGTCGGCGATCATCAGGATCGCCTCGAGGGCCGGCCGCAGCTCGACCTGCGGTTGCTGGGACGTGCCCGTCCCGTCCTCGGCCTCGCGAAGGTCGTCAGTCTCGCTCATCGTCACTTCCGGTCGTCTCGATCTCGTCGGTCAGCGTGGGCTCGTCGAACTCGTCGCCCACGTCGATGTCACCCTCGTCGGTGCCCGTCCAGCGCACGGTCAGCTCGCCGAGCGGCACGGCCTGCTCGAACGACAGCATGCCTTCGCGGAACAGCTCGAGCAGCGACAGGAAGCGAGCGACCTTCGTCTGGCCGTCGGGCGCATCGGCCACGATCGCGCGGAACGTGAGCGCCCCCTCCCGGCGCAGGCGGTCGACGACGAGGTGGGCCTGCTCGCGCACGCTGACGGCAGGGGCGTGCAGGTGCGTCAGCGAGACGAGCGGCACCTGCTTGGGCGCCAGGGCCGCGGCGGCGAGCTCGGCCAGGTCCTGCGCCGTGGCGCGGATCTCGACCTCGGGCAGCAGCGTCGCGAAGCGGGGCTCCAGCGTGACCGCCCGCGGGTGGCGCAGCAGGGCGTTCTCGAACCGGTCGGCGAGGATCGCCGCGACCGACTTGAACGCGCGGTACTGCATCAGTCGCGCGAACAGCAGGTCGCGCGCCTCGAGCAGCGCGAGGTCCTCCTCGTCCTCGACCTCGGCCTGCGGCAGCAGCCGCGCGGTCTTGAGGTCGAGCAGCGTGGCCGCGACGAGCAGGAAGTGCGTCGTCTGCTCGAGGTCGTCCTCCAGCTCGCGCGTGTAGGCGATGAAGTCGGACGTGACGACCGACAGGGCCACCTCGGTGATGTCCAGCTGGTGCTTGGAGATCAGCTGCAGCAGCAGGTCGAACGGTCCCTCGAAGTTGCCGAGCGTGACCGAGAACCCGGCGTCGGGAGCCTCGGCGGGCGCCGGTTCGGCGACGGACACCGTGGCCTCAGTCCTCGGCGAGACGACGCGCGAGCTCGCTCTCGGCGCCCCGGGTCTCGAGGTCGGCCAGCGCACCGGCGATCGCCGCGCGCACGAGGCGGCCGCGGTCGACCTTGCGGCCAGACAGCGAGCGCAGCGAGAGGCGCGCCTGCTCGATCGCGAGCAGCTCGTCGCTGGTCAGGTAGACCGTCATCTTCTCGTCGTGCTTGACCCGGCCGCTGCCGGCGGGCGGGACGGCGGGAGCGTCGTCGTTGCGGGGGCCACTGGGTGCGGTCGCTCGGAAGAGCTCGTCCGCACCGGGCAGGTTCACGCGTCGGGACACCGGTGCAGCACTTCCCTGGCCAGCTGGCGGTACGCCTCGGCGCCCGGCGACGTGGGCGCGTACTCGGTGATCGGCTCGCCGGCGACGGTGGAGTCCGAGAACTTCACCGTGCGGCGGATGACGGTGTGGAACACGGCGTCGCCCCAGCCGTCGACGAGCGTCTGCAGCACCTCGCGGCCGTGCAGGGTGCGGCTGTCGAACATCGTGCCGAGCAGGCCGATGACCTTGAGGTCGAAGTTCGTGCGGTCGCGGACCTTCTCGATCGTCTCGTTCAGCAGCGCGACGCCGCGCAGCGCGAAGTACTCGCACTCGAGCGGGATGATGACGCCGGTGGACGCGGTGAGCGCGTTGACCGTCAGCAGGCCCAGCGACGGCTGGCAGTCGATCAGGATGACGTCGTACTCCTGGCGCACGTCGCGCAGGGCACGGGCGAGCACCTGCTCGCGGCCGACCTCGGTGACCAGGCGCATCTCGGCGGCCGAGAGGTCGATGTTGGCCGGGACGAGGTCCATGTTGTCGATCGTCGTGCCGAGGATGACCTCCTTCATCGACAGCTCACGGTCCATCAGCACGTGGTAGATGCTCTGCTCGATCTCGTGGGCGTTGTAGCCCAGGCCGACCGTCATGGAGCCCTGCGGATCGAAGTCGACCAGCAGCACGCGACGACCCTGCTCGGCCAGCGCGGCACCGAGGTTGATCGTGGTCGTCGTCTTGCCGACGCCGCCCTTCTGGTTGCACATCGAGATGACGACGGCCGGGCCCTGCGTGGTGCGCGGTCCGGGCTCTCGCAGGTCGGGTCGCGGTCGACCGGTGGGTCCGAGATCCGTGCTGGGCATAGCGGCCACTGTACCGCTCACCTCAGGGCACGGGGATGGGACGCCGCATACGTCTCGCGCAACTTGTCGATCGTCACGAGGGTGTAGATCTGCGTGGTCGTGACGGACGCGTGACCCAGCAGTTCCTGCACCACGCGGACGTCCGCTCCCCCGTCGAGCAGGTGCGTCGCGAACGAGTGCCGCAGCGTGTGCGGCGACACGTCGGCGGCGATCCCGGCCCGCCGCGCGGCCTTCGTCAGCACCGTCCAGGCGCTCTGGCGCGACAGCCGTCCACCCCGTGCGTTGAGGAACATCGCGGGGCCGCTGCCCGCCACCGAGGTGAGCGCCGGCCGGGCCTTCGTCAGGTACGCCTCGATCGCGTCGCGGGCGAACGAGCCCAGCGGGACGATCCGCTGCTTCGAGCCCTTGCCGGTCAGCAGCACCGAGGCGTTCTCGAGGTCGACGTCGTCGACGTCCAGTCCGACGGCCTCCGAGATCCGGGCACCGGTTCCGTAGAGCACCTCGAGCAGAGCCCGGTCGCGCATCGCGAGCGCGGTGCCCGGCTCTCCCGCCGAGTCCAGCAGCGCCTCGACGTCCTCCAGCGGCAGCGCCTTGGGCAGCCGCGAGGCCGGCCGCGGCGGCCTCACCGCGGCCGTGACGTCGTTCGCGACGATCTGCTCGCGCAGGCAGAACTTGTGGAACCCGCGGACCGCCACCACCGTGCGGGCGACGCTCGAGGTGCCGAGGGGCGCGTGGTCCTCGTCGCCGGTGCGCAGGGCCACGGCGAACGCGACGACGTCCGCCTCGGTGATGGCGTCGGGATCGGTGATGTCGCGGCCGAGCAGGAACTCGACGTAGCGACGCAGGTCGCGGCGGTAGGACGCGAGCGTGTTCTCGGCCAGGCCCCGCTCCACCCCGAGGTGGGACAGGTACTCGGCCACGACGCGCTCGACCGCCGCCCCGCTCACGTCCGTGCCACCGCCAGGACGGCGACCACGGTCTTGGCGTCGATGATCCGGCCGTCCAGGCAGGCCTCCGCCGCGGTGTCCACGTCGACCCACCACTGCGCCATGTCGGCCTCCTCGGCCTCGCGCTCGATGCGCTCGGCCTCGGGGACCGCGCTCAGGTCCGTGGCGTGGAACAGCGTGATCGTCTCGGTCGAGTACCCCACCGTCGGCGCCAGCCGCACCAGCTCGTGCCAGGTTCCCGCCACGAGATCGGTCTCCTCGGCCAGCTCGCGGGCCGCGGTCTGCTGGGGGTGCTCGCCGTCGACGTCCATGAGCCCCGCGGGGATCTCGAGCATCCGGCGGCCCATCGCGTGCCGGTACTGCTCGACCAGCAGGATGCGCCGGTCCTCGTCCACGGCCACGACGCCGACCGCAGGACGGGGCCGGACGACGACGCGGCCGTGCTGCTGCTGGTCGGGACCGACGATCGTGTCGACCGTCAGCGTCAGGTAGTCGCTGGCGTACCCGACCTCGGACTTCGCGACGGGCCAGGCCGCCGCGTGCGTCTCGAGCGACGTCGCGAGGCGACCGGGCAGCCGCGGATGCGCCGTCATGCCGGCACCCGCGAGGAGAGGACAGCGTGTGCGAGCACCGGCACGAGAGTCCCGATGCTCACTCGCTGGCGCTCGCTCATGCCGTCTCGACCGGCAGCCGCATCTCGAGCTTGCGCTTGAGCGCGGCCTCGATCAGGCCCGCGAACAACGGGTGCGGACGCGTCGGGCGCGAGCGCAGCTCGGGGTGCGCCTGCGTCGCCACGTAGAACGGGTGCTCCTCGCGCGAGAGCTCGACGAACTCCACCAGGGTCGAGTCCGGGGACGTGCCCGAGAAGACCATGCCGGCCTCCTCGAGCTGGTCGCGGTACGCGTTGTTGACCTCGTACCGGTGGCGGTGGCGCTCCTGGACCGAGTCCGCGCCGTACAGCTCGTTGACGATGCTGCCGGGCTTGAGGCTGGCCTCGTACAGGCCCAGGCGCATCGTGCCGCCGAGGTCACCCGCCCCCTCGACGAACGCCTGCTGTTCGGCCATCGTCGCGATGACCGGGTGCGTGCTGGAGGGGTCGAACTCCGACGAGCTGGCGTCCTCGATGCCCAGCTGTGTCCGGGCGTACTCGATGACCATGCACTGCAGGCCCAGGCACAGCCCGAGCGTGGGGATGCCGTGCGTGCGGGTGTAGGTGAGCGCACCCAGCTTGCCCTCGATGCCGCGGATGCCGAACCCGCCGGGGACGCAGACGGCGTCGACGTCGGACAGGTGCTCGGCGGCACCGGCCTCGGTCGCGCAGTCGTCGGACTGCACCCAGCGCAGGTGGACCTTGACGTCGTTCGCGAACCCGCCGGCGCGCAGCGCCTCGCCGACCGAGAGGTAGGCGTCGGGCAGGTCGATGTACTTGCCGACCAGCGCGATCGTCACGTCCTCGGCCGGCTCGTGCACGCGGCGCAGCAGTGCGTCCCACTCGGTCCAGTCGACGTCACGGAAGGGCAGGTCGAGTCGGCGCACGACGTAGGCGTCGAGGCCCTCGCTGTGCAGCACCTTGGGGATGTCGTAGATCGACGGCGCGTCGATCGCGGTCACGACGGCTTCCTCGTCGACGTCGCACATCAACGAGATCTTGCGCTTCACGCCGGTCGGGACGGGACGGTCGCTGCGGCACACGATCGCGTCGGGCTGGATGCCGATCGAGCGCAGCGCGGCGACCGAGTGCTGCGTGGGCTTGGTCTTGAGCTCGCCCGAGGGGCCGATGTACGGGATCAGCGAGACGTGCAGGAAGAAGACGTTGGCGCGGCCCACCTCCTGGCGGACCTGGCGGGCCGACTCGAGGAACGGCTGGCTCTCGATGTCGCCGACCGTGCCGCCGATCTCGTGGATCACGACGTCGATGTCGGCGCCGCCCATCGACAGCATCCGGTCCTTGATCTCGTTCGTGATGTGCGGGATCACCTGGACGGTGTCGCCGAGGTAGTCGCCGCGGCGCTCGCGCGCGATGACCTCGGAGTACACCTGACCGGTCGTCACGTTCGCGCGGCCGACGAGGTCCTCGTCGAGGAAGCGCTCGTAGTGGCCGATGTCCAGGTCGGTCTCGGCGCCGTCGTTCGTCACGAAGACCTCTCCGTGCTGGAACGGGTTCATCGTCCCGGGGTCGACGTTGAGGTACGGGTCGAGCTTCTGCATCGTGACGCGCAGTCCGCGCGACTTCAGCAGGCGACCCAGGCTCGAGGCGGTCAGGCCCTTACCGAGCGACGAGGCGACGCCGCCCGTGACGAAAACGTGCTTGGTGACCGCGTTGGCTGGCAAATTGACTCCCGTGGGTCCGGCTCGGATGCGGAACCGGGCGATGCCTGCGGCCGCACCCGTGGGCTGAGGATCGATCTGCGACCGATACGACTCTGGGTTCCACGGAACTCCAGCCTACCATCGGGACCGGCCCCTCGAGACCGGTACGGGCATGGTGCCGGTCTCAGTCGGAGGCGATCTCGCGAGCCGTCGTTCAGTTGGGCACGGGGCCGTCGGCGGCGCGGGAGGTGCCCCACGACCCGGACGTGCCCGAGGCCTCGCGGACGAGGCCCAAGATGGCGGCGACGCGGCCCGTTCCGGTGTCGGTGACGTCGACGGTCGAGACGGCGGCCGCGGCGTCGCTGCCGCGGACGGCGTTGACGACCCCGTCCTCGCCGGATGACACGGGCCCGACCACAGCGACGCCCTGGCTGCCGGCGTCGAGGGCCTCGACCATGCTCGAGATGACGGTGCCCTCTCCCCCGGCCGAGGCACCGGACGGACCGGAGACCACGAGCGCCAGCTGCGCCGAGACCTCGGGGTCCTGCTCGGGCGCGAGCAGTCCGCCTTCGGTGAAGGCCGAGCGGATCGTGCGGGCGGTGTCGTCGAGCGATCCGTCGCCCTTCGTCAGGTAGCCGCGCGCGATCGCGGTGCCGACACTCGCGTAGTCGCTGCCCGCCGCGGCCGCGTCCGGGTCGGACTGCGTCGCGACGCCCTCGGCGAACTGGCGGTTCGACGGCGACAGCAGCTTGCCGGTCATCGCCACCTCACCGGTGACGCGCGCGCCGGCGGTCGTGAGGTTCTCGATGAGCGAGTCGATCTCGCTGTCGCGCGCACCCGGCGTCGTGAGCAGCAGGACGGTGCGGTTCTTGAGCTGGTCGCGCAGCAGACCCGGCGCGGTGAGGGTCGCGTACCCGGCGTCGAAGCCGGCGAGCGAGGAGCTGATCTCGGCCGTGTCGCCGTCCGAGCCGGCCGCCGTGGCGTCGCTCTCATCGAGCAGGCCCGCACCGAGCGCGATACCCGCCGCGAGCGCCAGCAGGACGGCGGCCAGGGAGATGACGTGGTAGCGCAGGTTGATCACGAGACGAGTCCTTCGATCCAGGAGGTGACGCTGTCGGTCACGGGTGAGATCCACTCGTGACCCAGCGGGGTGGTGGCCACGGCGGCGACGACCGCGACGACACCGGCGAGCAGCAGCAGCAGGGGCGTGAACCAGCTGAGGCGCTGGCGCGCGAACCAGGACACGGCCTGGGCGTCGACGACGCGCGAGCCCGCGCGCAGCCGGGCGATGAACGTACCGGCGGCGTCGGCCGTGTCGGCGTCCACGACGTCGACGAGGCGCGACGGGGCGCCGACCAGCACGATCACCGCGGCGTCGTTGTGGTCCGCGAGCAGCACCGCCAGGTTCTCGGCCGTGCCCGCGGCGGTGAAGACGACGGGCTGCAGGCCGTGCGCCTCGAACTGCTCCGGGCGGTCGAGACGGCCCGCGGCCGACACGATCACGACCTCGCCCGAGCGCTCGATCGCGCGGCCGGACAGGTCGTCGCCGCCGCCGACCAGCAGGTTCGGTCGCAGGCCCAGGTCCAGCAGCAGGTCGGCGCCGGCTCCCACCCCGATCAGCACGGGGTCGTGGTCGCGGATGAAGGACCGGATCGCCTTGAGGTCGGCGGCCGCCTCGGGCCCGTCGCTCACGACGACCGTCGGGCGTCCCTTGATCGCGGTCGCCACGGCGGGGATGCCGGCGCCCTCGAGCAGCATCGCCCGGTCACGACGCAGGGTGTTCGCCGCGTTGGCGACGATCGAGTCGAGCTGGTTCGTGAGCCCGGACGAGGCCTCGTCGAGCTGGTCGCGGACGCGCGCCGAGGTCATCTCGACGCCGGTCGCGATCGTGATGTCGCCGAGGAACACCGCGCCCTCGTGCACACGGACGACGTCACCGCTGCGCAGTGACTGCCACACGGCCTCGCCGACGCGGTCGACCAGGACGATCCCGGCGTCGACGAGCAGCTGGGGTCCCAGGTTCGGGTAGCGGCCCGAGGACGAGGTCGCGACGTTGACGACCGCCGCTACCCGGCGCTCGGCGAGCGACTGGGCCGCCTCGGCCGACAGGTCGACCATGTCGAGCACGACCACGTCGCCCGAGCGGACGGAGGAGAGCTCCTCGGGGCGACGGACCAGCCGTGCGGGCCCGATGACGCCCGGGCCTTCCGGCACGGGGCTGTTCCTGCGCTTCAAGATGGGCATGATGCCTTCCATGGAAGCCTGCCGGACACGGGCATTGCCTCAGACACGCCGGGCAGGGAGCGTAAAACGCGTCACCCTCAGCGGGTCCGGGCGAGCTCGAGCAGCTCGCGAGCGTGCTGCTGGGCGGCGGCGGACTCGTCCAGGCCCGCCAGCATCCGCGCCAGCTCGTCGACGCGGGCGTCCTGGTCGAGCCGGACGACGCTGCTGCTGGTGACCGTGCCGTCGTCGGCCTTGCTGACGATGAAGTGCGAGTCGGCGAAGGCCGCGACCTGGGGCAGGTGCGTCACGGCGATGACCTGGGCGTGCTCGGCCAGCCGCGCCAGCCGGCGCCCCACCTCGACCGCCGTGCGGCCGCCGATGCCCGCATCGACCTCGTCGAACACGAGCGTCGGGACCGGGTCTCGACCGGACAGCACGACCTCGATCGCCAGCATGAGCCGCGAGAGCTCGCCACCACTCGCGGCGCGCGCAAGGGGCCGTGGCTCGGCCCCGCTGTTGGCGGCGAACCAGATCTCGACGTCGTCGGCGCCGTGCGGCCCGGGCTCGCCGGGGAC
>NZ_DAMDLR010000085.1:0-282 GCF_032084975.1 Aeromicrobium sp. | reverse complement strand
GAGCTCGACGACGGTGCTGCGCACCTCGGCCGTCTCGGCCTCGATCCGGGCGATCGCGGTGTCGTCGAGGTCGAGCTCGAGCACCTCCTCGCGGGCGCGCTGCGCCCACGCGATGACCTCGTCGAGGCTGGGTCCGTACCGGCGCTGCAGGGCGGTCAGGGCGGCCCGGCGCTCCTGCACCGTGGCGAGGCCGGCAGGGTCCAGGTCGATGTCGGAGGCATAGGACGCCAGCTCGGAGGCGATGTCGGTGAGGTCGATCGCGGCGCGCCGGATCCGGTCGGC
>NZ_DAMDLR010000084.1:8876-10525 GCF_032084975.1 Aeromicrobium sp. | reverse complement strand
CCGGCTCGTCGACGCGGGTGATGCCGGCGACGCTGGCGGTGCCCGGGATGACGCAGACCTGGTCGGCCGAGTAGCGCGCGTCATGCGCCTGCCACAGCGAGTCCGAGCGCCACCAGCGGCGCACGTCGGCGTCGATGACGGGCACGAAGTTGACGGGCTTGCCGGCGCGGCGGCACACCTCGACGAAGAACGCCTCGTCGGCGGGGTGCAGCGTCACGCCCCGGGCATCGGGGTACGCCTCGATCAGGCGAGCCAGGGCGGCGGGGCCGTCCTCGACCTCGTCCGCGGTGCCGAAGAGGGTCGCGATCTCGCCGCGGTCCTGCTCGGCGAGACGCGCCTCGGCCCGCTGCAGCATTGCGTGGAAGCGATCGCGCAGCGAGACGTCGAGCCACGCGGCCGAGCCGTCGGCGGCGGTGCCGGACAGCTCGACGAAGCGGCCCAGCCACTGGGCGTACGTCATGGTCGCGACGTCGCCGAAGTACGGCTTCGCCGTGCGGTCGAGCGCCTCGACGATCTCGTCGCGACGCTCGGCGACGGCCTCGGCGTCACCGGCGACCTCGTCGAGGAGGCGCCCCGTGCGCGAGGCGGTGTTGTCGATCTCGTGGATGTCGGCGCCCAGCTGGCTGCGGCCCGACGCCATGCCGTTCTTGGCGGTGCCGGCGCCGACCCAGGCGCCCGTGCCGCGGGTGTCGACGAGGAGGTGCTTGACCTCGGGAGCCGTGGTGGCCTCCAGCGTGGCCATGGCGGCCGTCCCGACCAGGATGCCGTCGACCGGCATGTCGGGGAAGCCGTGGCGCTGGGCCCACGTGCCGTTCAGCCAGGCGGAGGCCGCCTCGGGGGTGCCGATGCCGCCGCCGACGCAGAGCACGACGTTGGACTGGGCGCGCAGCTCGCCGTACGTGGCGATGATGAGGTCGTCGAGGTCCTCCCACGAGTGGTGGCCACCCGCGCGGCCACCCTCGACCTGAACGATCACGGTGCGGTCGACCTGCTTGGCGATCGCGAGGACCTCGCGGATCTGGCGGACCGTACCCGGCTTGAACACGACGTGCTCGATGCCGGCCTCGGTCAGCTCGTCGACGAGGGCGACGGCCTCGTCGAGCTCGGGGATGCCCGCGGTGACGATCACGGCGTCGATCGCGGCCCCCGCGGCGCGAGCGCGCTGCACGAGGCGGTTCTGGCCCAGCTGCAAGCGCCACAGGTACGGGTCGAGGAACAGGGAGTTGAACTGGAACGTCGCACCCTCGTCGAGCAGGTCCCCCAGCTCGGCGATGCGCGCGTCGAAGATCTCCTCGGTGACCTGGCCCCCGCCGGCGAGCTCGGCCCAGAAGCCCGCGTTGGCCGCGGCGGCCACGATGGGCGCGTCGACGGTCGTGGGGGTCATCCCGGCGAGCAGGATCGGCGACTTGCCGGTCGCCCGGGTGAAGAGGGTCTCGACGGTGGTGGAGCCGTCGGGCAGGGTCGCGAGGCGCGGGGCGAAGCTCGACCAGGCCTGCGGGCGCGCGGGACGCGCGCCGGTGATCGTCAGCTCACGGTGACCGCGGCGGGTGGTGGGGGCGACGATGCCGACGCCGCGCACCCGGGTCTCGGGAGCGGACAGGCGCGAGGCCAGGTCGGCCAGCCACTGGTCACCACGGCGCCACTGGTGG
>NZ_DAMDLR010000084.1:0-8866 GCF_032084975.1 Aeromicrobium sp. | reverse complement strand
GCGCGAGGCCAGGTCGCCGGGGCCCAGGTCGAGGACCCACTGGGCGCCCGCGTCGAGCGCGCCGGTGATCTCGGCGACCCAGTCGACCGGGTCGATGATCGAGCGCTGGGTGATGCGGCGCGCGTGGTCGGCGTCGATGCCGATCCGGGCGGCCCAGTCGGCGACCAGGTCGGCCGCGTCCGCGAGGTCGGGGTGGTGGAACGCGAGCGCCGAGCCGACGGGCTCGATGACGGGAGCGAAGGGAGCTCCGCCGGTCACCTTGCGATCACGCTCGTCCTTCTCCTGCGCGGCGACCTGCTCGAGGCGAGCGGTCGCGGCGGCCAGCGCCGACGCGGGGCCGGACAGCACGACGGAGCGGCGGCCGTTGCGGATGCGGCACACGGCGCCGGTCCCGTCGACGATCTGCTCGACGCGCTCGGGGACGACACCCGAGACGGCCAGCATCGTGTCGCCGAGCAGGCCACGACGACGGCCGACGAGCTGCGCGGCGGCACCGATCAGACGAGCCAGGGCGAGCACCTCGACCTCGGGGACGCCGGCGAGCGCCTCGGCGGTCAGCACACCCTGCGAGTGCCCGGCCACGGCGACCGGCCGGTGGGCGTTGACGTCGAGGCCCTGACGCGAGAGCGCGTGCAGGCCCGCCAGCTGGGCGAGGACGATGCCGGGCACCGAGGCGGCGGGCGACGTCACGTCGACGGGCAGTCCGGGTGCGTCGTCGTCCTCGGCGGACTCCCCCACGGCCAGCACGTCGACCCAGGCGATCGGATCGAACGGCACGCCCACGCGGGCGAGCTCCGTGGCGACCGGTGCGAGCATGCGATCGGCGCGGCGGGCCAGGTCGGCGACCTCGGCATCGAGCGCGAAGTCACGGACCAGCTCGGCGAGCGGCTCGAGCCAGGCCCCTCCCTGGCCGCCGAACACGAGAGCCCACGGCGTCCCGGAGCGCAGGTCGTCGAGCAGGCTGTCGGTGCGGTGGGTGGCGTGGACGGAGGGCACAGAGGTGTCGAGCGTCGTCATGTCCCCCATCATGGCATAAACATGAGGGATTCCTCATCTTTGATCTGAGGATTGCCTCATGTTTCATGTCACATTGACAAGCGAGGCGCCTGTGTTCGATGGGACTGGTGGGTTGTGTAACTCTGCGTTGCACACAGTGTTACGCACAGATTGGGGACAAGTGCCAGTCGAAAATCGAGGAAAAGCGGGACAGGCGCCCCAGAAATGACGAGCGTCCCGGCCGCCGAAGCGACCGGGACGCTCGAGGCGGACGTCCTCAGACCCCGCCGGTCAGCGTGAGACCGCCGTCGATCGTCAGGCACTGGCCCGTGACCCACGCGGCGTCCTCGGACAGCAGGAACGTGACGACGCCCGCGATGTCCTCGGGCTCGCCGAGGCGCTTCATCGGGTACGCCGAGGCGACCTCCTCCTCGCGTCCCTCGTACAGCGCGCCGGCGAACTTCGTCTTGACGACGGCCGGGGCGACCGCATTGACCCGCACCGCCGGAGCCAGCTCGAGCGAGAGCTCCTGCGTCACGTGGATCACCGCAGCCTTCGAGGCGCCGTACATCCCGATCATCGGAGCCGGCTTGAGGCCCGCGATCGACGCGATGTTGACGATCGCTCCCCCGTTGTCCCTGAGCGAGGCGGCGTACGCCTTCTGCGCCCAGGACACCGCGGCCAGCACGTTGACCTCGAAGATCTTGCGACCCGCGTTGAGGTCCATCTCGATCATCGGCCCGTAGGTCGGGTTGATGCCCGTGTTGTTGACCAGGAAGTCCAGACCACCGAAGTACTCGACCGCCTTGGCGATCGCCTCGTCCTGGTGCGCCGTGTCGTCGGCCGGACCGGCGACCCAGGCCGCGTTGTCCGGACCCAGCTCGGCCACCGCGGCCTCGAGGGCCTCGGTCTTGCGCGCCGTGATGACGACCTTCGCGCCATCGTTCACGAGGCGCTGCGCGACACCGAGGCCGATGCCGCGCGACGCGCCCGTGACGATCGCGACCTTGCCCGCGAAGCGGCCCTCAGTCACGACAGCCGCTCCAGGACCATGGCCATGCCCATGCCGCCGCCGACGCACATGGACTCGACACCGAACTGCTTGTCGTGCCACTGCAGCGAGTTGATCAGCGTGGACGTGATGCGCGCGCCGGTCATGCCGAACGGGTGGCCGACCGCGATCGCGCCGCCGTTGACGTTGAGCTTGTCCATCGGGATGCCGAGCTCGCGAGCCGAGCCCCACGCCTGGACGGCGAAGGCCTCATTGATCTCGTAGAGGTCGATGTCGTCGATGCCCATGCCGGCGTTCCTGAGCGCGGCCGGGATCGCCTCGACCGGGCCCAGGCCCATGATCTCGGGCGACAGGCCGGTGACGGCCGTGGACACGATCCGCGCGAGCGGGGTCAGGCCCAGCTCCTTGGCCTTCGTGTCGGACATGATCACCACGGCGGCGGCGCCGTCGTTGAGGGGGCAGGCGTTGCCGGCCGTGACGGTGCCGTCGGGGCGGAACACGGGCTTGAGGCTGCTGACGGCCTCGAGCGTCGTGCCGGCGCGCGGGCCGTCGTCCTTGTTCACGACGGTGCCGTCGGGCAGCGTGACGGGCGTGATGTCCTTGGGCCAGAAGCCCTCCTCGATGCGCTGCTCGACGAGGTTCTGGCTGCGGACGGCGAACTCGTCCTGCTCCTGGCGGCTCATGCCCAGGTGCTGCGCGACGTTCTCGGCCGTCTGGCCCATCGCGATGTACAGGTCCGGCAGCGAGCCGCCCTGACGCGGGTCGGTCCACGTGTCGGCGCCACCCTCGGCGCGCTTGGCGGTGCGCGCGACGGCCTCGGCGAACAGCGGGTTCTCGGTGCCCGGCAGGTCGGCGAAGCCGTTGCCGAAGCGGGACACGGTCTCGACGCCCGCGGAGATGAACGCGTCACCCTCGCCGGCCTTGATCGCGTGGAACGCCATCCGGGTCGTCTGCAGCGAGCTGGAGCAGTAACGGTTGACCGTCACGCCCGGCAGGTGGTCCATGCCCGACAGCACGGCCACGGCGCGCGCCAGGTTGTGGCCCGCCTCGCCGGCCGGCTGGCCCACACCCAGGTGCAGGTCGGTGATGTCCTTGCGGTCCAGGCCCGGCACCTTCGCCAGCGCGGCCTCGACCATCTGGACGGCGAGGTCGTCAGGACGCATGTCCTTCAGCGACCCCTTGCCCGCACGGCCGATCGGCGAGCGCGCGGTGGAAACAATCACTGCTTCAGTCATCTTGTCCTCTGGCTTTCGGTTCGTTGTACTCAGTTGGGCGGTATCAGTGGCGGGAGGGACGGCTGTGCGCCGGGACGTGGCTAGAAGCCCAGGTCGCGGCCGATGAGCTCTTTCATGATCTCGTTCGAGCCGGCCCAGATCTTGGTCACGCGGGCGTCGCGCCACGCGCGGGCGACGCGGTACTCGTTCATGAACCCGTAGCCGCCGTGCAGCTGCACGCAGTGGTCGAGCACGTCGTTCTGGACCTCCGAGGTCCACCACTTGGTCTTCGCCGCGTCGGTGGACGTCAGGTTGCGCTCGGCGTGGGCGGCGACGGCCGCGTCGACGTACGACTCGGCGACCTCGATCTTCGTGACCAGCTCGGCGAGCAGGAACTTGTTGTGCTGCAAAGAGCCGATCGGCTGTCCGAAGGCCTTGCGGTCGTGGCAGTACTGGATCGTCTCGGCCAGGATCTGCTTGGCATGGGCGACGTTCGAGACCGAGCACGAGAGCCGCTCCTGCGGCAGGCGCTCCATCATGTAGATGAACCCGCGGTCGACCTCGCCGATGACGCGGTCGTCGCCGACCCGGACGTTCTCGAAGAACAGCTCGGCGGTGTCGGACTCCTCCTGGCCCACCTTGTCGAGCTTGCGTCCGCGGCTGAAGCCCGCGTCGGTCGCCTCGATCGCGAACAGCGTGATCCCCTTCGCGCCCTTCTCCGGGGAGGTGCGCACGGCGGTCAGGACGAGATCGGCCGAGAAGCCGTTCGTGATGAACGTCTTCGAGCCGTTGATGACCCACTCGTCGCCGTCGCGCACCGCCGTCGTGCGCAGCGCGGCGAGGTCGGATCCGCCGCTGGGCTCGGTCATGCCGATGGCGGTCAGGATCGAGCCGTCGGCGCAGCCGGGCAGCCAGCGCTGCTTCTGCTCCTGCGTGCCGAGGTCGACGATGTACGGAACGGCGATGTCGGTGTGGATGCTCACGCACGACGCGAGCGCGGCCGTGACCTTGCTGAGCTCCTCGGCGAGGACCGCGTTGAAGCGGAAGTCGCCGGCGTCGGCCCCGCCGAACTCCTCGGGGATCTCGAGTCCGAGGAAACCCTCGGCGCCCGCCGCGGTCCAGAACTCGCGCGGGAACGACTTCGCGGCGACGAACTCGTCGGAGTACGGGCGGGCGTGCTTGTCCAGGAACGCGGCGCACGACGACCGGAAGTCCTCGTGGTCGGCCGAGTAGATGGTGCGGTCCATGCTGTCCTCTCGCGCGGAACGATGGCGGGAGCGACCCGCAGGTGACTAAGCGCTTGCTTAGTGTGACATTCCTGCGTCATGCTGTCCACCATGAGCACCGACCCGGCACCCGGCCGTGACCGTTCCGCCGCGACGCGTGAACGGCTGCTGGACGCCGCCGTCGAGGCGTTCGCCACGTCGGGCTTCGCGGGGACCACGACCCGCGACATCGCAGCCCGGGCGGGCATGAGCCCGGCCGCCGTCTACGTGCACCACGCGACGAAGGAGGAGCTGCTCTTCGAGATCTCGCGCCGCGGGCACCGCTCGGCCGTCGAGGTCGCCGAACGAGCCTCCGCGTCGGCCGACGACACCGTCGAGCGCGTCCGCGCGATCGTGTCCGAGTTCAGCCGCTGGCACGCGATCAACAGCCGGGTCGG
Source organism: Aeromicrobium sp. (assembly GCF_032084975.1). Lineage (GTDB taxonomy): Bacteria > Actinomycetota > Actinomycetes > Propionibacteriales > Nocardioidaceae > Aeromicrobium. The sequence continues at coordinate 3,981 of NZ_DAMDLR010000084.1, read as the reverse complement.
GCGCATCGTCCAGTACGAGTTCGACGCGCTCACGCCCGAGCACCGCGCCGAGATCGCCGGCCACCGTCGCGCCAACGAGAAGATCATGCGCGACGCCCTTGAGGCCGGAATCGATGCCGGCGTCCTGACGGTGAGCGACGTCAAGGGCACGGCACTCGCGCTGCTGTCGCTCAGCATCGACCTGGTCCGCTGGTACCACCCCGAGGGCCAGATCACGCCCGACCAGATCGCGAAGCTGCACGGCGATCTCGCCGTGCGCATGGTCGCCGCCGCCTGACGCCCTCCGCCCCCCACTGCCCAGTCCGCGCCGCACGCCCACTTTTGGTGCGAGATTCCGCGCGAATGGCGGTGCTGGACGCAATCCCGTTCCAAAAGTGGCCGGAACCGCCGTCCCCGAAAGACGAAGAGGCCCGCGACGCCCCGGGGGAAGGCGCCGCGGACCCCATCGGGTCTGGGTGAGGCTCAGGCCTGGAGGACGGCCTCGGCGTTGATCTGCAGCGAGATCTTGTCGCCGATCATGACCTTGTCGCCCTCGAGCGGGATGTTGAAGTCGATGCCGAAGTCCTTGCGGCTGATCTGACCGGTGGCCTCGACGCCGACGCGCGTGCCGCCCCACGGATCCTTGCCCTCGCCGAGGAACTCGACGGCCAGCTCGATCGGCTTCGTGACGTCCTTGATGGTCAGGTCGCCGGTGACGACGAAGTCGGTGTCACCCTTGCGGACGACGCCGGTCGACACGAACGTCATGGTCGGGGTGGACTCGACGTTGAAGAAGTCGCCCGAGCGCAGGTGCGCGTCGCGGTCGGCGGTGCCGGTGTTGATCGAGGAGAGGTCGATCGTGGCGGTGGCGCTCGAGGCCTCGACGTTCTCGGCGGTGACGATGGTGCCCTCGAACTTCTCGAACTTGCCGCGCACCTTGCTCATGATGTGGCGGACCGTGAAGCCGATCTCGGTGTGGGTGGGGTCCAGCTGCCAGGTGCCGGGGGTGACGTCGCTCATGTGATTTCTCCTGAAGTCTGTGGTTGATCGTGATGTTGATCGTTCAACGAGATTGACGTTACACCATGGTTGAACTTTCAATCAAGTCGTTGAAGTTGTAAACTAACTCACATGACCGATCTGCCCATCGCCTCCGTCAACGAGACCCGCTGGCTCGACGCCTCGCAGCAGCAGGCCTGGCGCTCGTTCCTGGGTGGCACGACCGTGCTGATGGACCGCCTCGACCGCGATCTGCGCAACGAGCACGGCCTGTCGATGTCGGAGTACGAGATCTTGGTCAGGCTCTCGGAGTCACCGGACCGGTCGATCCGGATGGCGGACCTCGCCGCGGCGCTGTCGCACTCGCGCAGCCGCATCACCCACACGATCAGCCGGCTCGAGCGTGACGACATCGTCGTCCGGACGCAGTGCGGCACCGACGGTCGCGGCGTCACCGCCGTGCTGACGGACAAGGGCTTCGAGCTGCTCGCGACCGCCGCGCACACCCACGTGCGGGGGGTGCGCGAGTACCTGGTCGACCAGTGTTCCGACGAGGACCTGCAGGCCACCCAGCGCGTGATGGACGCGATCCAGGACGCGATCGGCGGCCGTACGTTCTGAGCCCCAGATATGTAGAGCTGCGTACCCTCTTCGGCTGAAAAAGGTACGCAGCTCTACACATCGTGCCCGCCGGGGGCGGGCTCGGTCAGTCGCGCGTCAGGCGGCGGTGCGTGACGCGGTGCGGGCGGGCCGCCTCCTCGCCGAGGCGCTCGATCTTGTTCGCCTCGTAGGAGGCGAAGTTGCCCTCGAACCAGAACCAGTTGCCGGGCTGGTCCTCGGTGCCCTCCCACGCGAGGATGTGCGTCGCGATGCGGTCGAGGAACCAGCGATCGTGCGACGTCACCACGGCGCAGCCGGGGAAGTCGAGCAGCGCGTCCTCGAGTGACGACAGGGTCTCGACGTCCAGGTCGTTGGTGGGCTCATCGAGCAGCAGCATGTTGCCGCCCTGCTTGAGCGTCAGCGCCAGGTTCAGGCGGTTGCGCTCACCACCGGACAGCACGCCGGCCTTCTTCTGCTGGTCCGAGCCCTTGAAGCCGAACGAGGCGACGTAGGCGCGGCTGTTCATCTCGAAGTTCGCGACCTTGATGAAGTCCAGGCCCTCGGAGACGACCTCCCAGACGTTCTTGTTCGGGTCGATGTTGGCGCGGTTCTGGTCGACGTAGCTGATCTTGACCGTCTTGCCGACCTCGAGCGAGCCGGAATCCGGCTCCTCGTTGCCCGTGATCATCCGGAAGAGCGTCGTCTTGCCGACGCCGTTGGGGCCCACGACGCCGACGATGCCGGCGCGCGGCAGCGAGAAGTTGATCTCGTCCCACAGCGTCCGGCCCTCGAAGCCCTTGGTCAGGCCCTTCGCGTCGAGCACGAGGTCGCCCAGGCGCGGGCCGGCCGGGATGTTGATGTCGGTGGTGTCGATCTTGCGGGCCTTCTCGGCCTCGGCGGCGAGCTCCTCATAGCGGGCCAGACGCGACTTGCTCTTCGTCTGGCGGCCCTTGGCGTTCGAGCGGACCCACTCGAGCTCGCGCTCGAGCATCTTGGCGCGCTTGGCGTCCTTCTGGCCCTCGATCTTGAGACGGTCCTTCTTGGTCTCGAGGTACGTCGAGTAGTTGCCCTCGTAGCCGTGGATCTGGCCACGGTCGACCTCGGCGATCCACTCGGCGACGTTGTCGAGGAAGTACCGGTCGTGGGTCACGGCCAGGACGGCGCCCGGGTAGGCCTTGAGGTGTCCCTCGAGCCACTGCACGCTCTCGGCGTCCAGGTGGTTGGTGGGCTCGTCGAGCAGCAGCAGGTCGGGCTGCTGGAGCAGCAGCTTGCACAGCGCGACGCGGCGGCGCTCACCACCGGAGAGGTTGTCGACCAGCGCATCGGTGGGCGGGCAGCGCAGCGCGTCCATGGCCTGCTCGAGGCGGCTGTCGATGTCCCACGCGTTCGTGTTGTCCAGGAACGTCTGCAGGTCGCCCGTCTCGGCCATGAGGGCGTCGTAGTCGGCGTCGGGCTCGCCCATCTCGGCGTACGCCTCCTCGAGCCGCTTCATCTTGCCCTTGATGTCGGCGACGGCCTCCTCGACGTTCTCGAGGACGGTCTTGCCCTCGGTCAGCGGGGGCTCCTGCTGGAGCATCCCGACGGACGCATCCGGGTCGCGGACGAGGTCGCCGTTGTTGGGCTGGTCGAGGCCGGCCATCAGCTTGAGCAAGGTCGACTTGCCCATGCCGTTGGGTCCGACGACACCGATCTTCGCCCCGTGCAGGAACGAGAGGGAGACGTCGTCGAGGACGACCTTGTCGCCGTGGGCCTTGCGGACATTGCGCAGAGAGAGGACGTAGTCAGCCATGATGACCCCCAGCCTAGCCAGCGACGCGGAACCTCAGCCCGCGAGGGACGATCCGGCTACTGCCCGGCGGTGGCCAGTCCCTGACGCCAGCGCTCGTAACGCTCCAGCTCGGCGCGGAGCCGGGCGACGACGGCACGCTCGGTCGTGCGGTTGATGGCCTCGGTGAGGCGCTCCTCGGCCCGGGCGCCTGCTCGCCGGGCGCCCACGGCTCCCAGCCAGCGCGAGGCGACCGTCAGGAACACCCCGAACAGCAGGCCTCCCCCGATCAGCACGATGGGCAGGCTCATCCCCAGCGGACGCGGCGCCCCGACCCACGGGTCGGGATCGACCAGGCCCGCCACCGCGGCCACGGCCCACGCGACGCCCACGAGGACGGCGATGAACGTGGCCCACTGCAGGAAGCCGACGGCGGTCCACCAGGCGGGCCGGTGCTTGAGTCCGAGGTCGACCGAGGCCACGGCCTCGTCGAGCTCCTCGATCACGTCGCGGGCACCGTCGCCGGCGACCGCGTCGAGCACGGAGGCGCGCCACGACCGGGACATGCCCTGGGTGGCCTGCTCGGCCGCCTCGCGCAGGGCGAGGTCGGCTCGTGCGCGCTGGACGGACGGCGAGAT
>NZ_DAMDLR010000083.1:0-10605 GCF_032084975.1 Aeromicrobium sp. | reverse complement strand
GACGACGACCGACGGGTTGATGAAGTTGACGATCATGGCCAGCACGTCGCCGATGTCGCGGCCCGCCTGACGAACGGCCTGGATCGCGGCGAGGTCGCCGGCCCGGACGAGGTCGACGACGTGGGTCGCCTCGGTGACTCCCGGTCGGCCCAGCACCCGCGCGATCGCGGGCCCGGCGGCGAGGGCCTCCAGGCAGCCGACGTTCCCGCAGCGGCACAGCACGTCGCTCCCGCGCGAGACGCGGATGTGGCCGATGTCCCCGGCCGTGCCCTGCCCGCCGCGCTGGAGCTCGCCACCGGCGATGATGCCGGCGCCGATCCCCGTCGCGGCCTTGATGAGGATCAGGTCGTCGACGCCGGGGAACTGGGTGTCCTGCTCGCCCAGGGCCATGATGTTGACGTCGTTGTCGATCAGCACGGGCACCTCGAACGAGTGCCGGACGAACTGCGGCACGTCGAAGCGGTCCCAGCCGGGCATGATCGGCGGGTTGATGGCCCTGCCGGTCGAGTGCTCCACCGGGCCAGGCAGGCCGATGCCGATGCCCGCCAGGTCGGTGCGCGGGCGCCCGGTCTGCAGCAGCAGCCGGTCGATCGTCGCGGTCACCCAGCGCAGGACCGTGACCGGGCCGTCGGCGATGTCCAGGTCCTCGCGTTCCTGCGCCAGCACGGTGCCGGACAGGTCGACGACCGCCGCGCGGGCGTGTCGCGCTCCGAGGTCGATCGCCGCCACGACGCGTGCGCCGGTGTTGACCGCCAGCAGTGACGGTGGGCGTCCGCCCGTGGAGCTGCGGCCGCCGTAGGGGGTGATGAGTCCCAGGCGCAGCAGCAGGTCGACGCGGGACGCGACGGTGGAGCGGGCCAGGCCGCTCGACTCGGCCAGCTCGGCGCGCGTCATCGGGCGACCTTCGCGCTGCAGCAGGGCGAACACGTCGCTGGTCTTCACGGTGCTGATTCAATCACTCTCCCTTTTGAACGTCCAGTGATCGACTTCTGCCGGATCCTCGACAGAACGGGAGATCTGTGTCACAGTTCTGACGTGAATCAGCCTGACCACAGCCAGCACGGAGCCGCGCCGGTCCTGCGCGTCCGCGCGGTGACCAAGGCGTTCGTCGGCAACCAGGTCCTGCACGGCGTCGACCTCGACCTGCACGCCGGGCAGGTGCTCGGGCTCGTGGGCGAGAACGGCGCCGGGAAGTCCACGCTGATGAAGATCCTCGCCGGGGTGCACCCCGCCGACGCCGGCACGATCGAGCTCGACGGCGAGCCCGTCGGCTTCGGCCACCCGGTCGAGGCCCAGCGCGCGGGACTCGCCACGGTGTTCCAGGAGTTCAACCTGCTTCCCGAGCGCACCATCGCCGAGAACATCCACCTCGGCCGCGAGCTCCGCGGACGCGGTGGCCTGGTCGACACCCGCCGGATGGAGCAGGAGACCGCCGCGCTGCTGGAGGGCCTCGGCATCCAGGGCATGCGCCCCTCGCGCCGGGTGCGGTCCCTCTCGGTCGCCGAGCAGCAGATCGTCGAGATCGCCAAGGCCGTCAGCTTCGACGCCCGCGTGATCCAGATGGACGAGCCCACGGCGGCGCTGGCCGACCACGAGGTCGAGCTGCTCTACCGGATCGTGCGCGAGCTGACGTCGCGCGGCGTCGCCATCGTCTACGTCTCCCACCGGCTGCGCGAGGTCCTGGACCTGTGCGACACGGTGACCGTATTGAAGGACGGCCGGCAGGTCGACACGCGCCCCGCCTCCGAGCTGGACGAGGCCACCTTGGTGCGCCTCATGGTCGGACGCCCCATGGACTCGTTCATCCCGGATCCTGCCCCGGGCACCACGGTCGGCGAGCCGCGGTTGCAGCTGCGCGGAGCCGGCAACGGCTACGTCGACGGCATCGACCTGACCCTGCACGCCGGCGAGATCGTCGGCATCGCGGGCCTGCAGGGCTCCGGCCGCACCGAGCTGCTCGAGGGGATCTTCGGGATCCAGCCGTTCACCCGCGGCGAGCTCCTCGTCGACGGCGAGGCCACGCCGATCGGCTCCCCGCGGCGCGCCATCCGCTCGGGCCTGGCCCTGGTCACCGAGGACCGCAAGGCCACCGGCCTCGCCCTGCACCAGTCCCTGCTGGACAACGCGCTCGGCGTGGTCCGCGCCGTCTTCCCGCGGCGCACCGAGTCGGCGCGGCACGAGGTGCCCAGCCTGTTCGGCTCGCTGTCGGTCTCGGCCCGCTCGCTCAGCCAGGAGGCCCAGTTCCTCTCCGGCGGCAACCAGCAGAAGGTCGTGCTGGCGCGCTGGCTGGCCACCGACCCGCGGATCGTGCTGCTCGACGAGCCCACGCGCGGCATCGACGTCGGCGCGAAGCACGCCATCTACGAGGTCATGCGCGAGCTGGCCGCGCGTGGCATCGCCGTGCTGATGGTGTCCAGCGAGCTGCCCGAGGTCATCGGGATGTCCGACCGGGTGCTCGTCATGCGTGACGGCCGCCTCGCCGGAGAGCTGCCCGGCGGCTCCGACGAGGAGACGATCCTGTCGCTCGCCGCCGGCCTGGACGAGGAGATCGCCTCATGAGGGCACGACTGGCGGCCCTGGACTCGACGATGATCGTGTTCATCGTGCTGGCCTTCTCGATCGTGGCCGGCTCGGTCATCACGGCACTCGAGGGCCGCAACTTCTTCAGCGTCGGCAACATCGACAACGTCCTGACCACCATGACGATCCTGGGCCTGATCGCGATCGGCCAGACGCTCGTGATCCTCGTGGGCTCGCTGGACCTCTCGGTGCCGTTCATGGTCAGCCTCGCCAGCGTGCTGGCGGGAGGGATCATGGCCGACCGCTCCGCCAACATCGCCGTCGGCGTCGCGGCGGCGCTGGGCGTCGCGGTGCTCTTCGGCCTGGTGAACGGCCTGATCGTCAGCCTGCTCAACGTCCACGGGTTCATCGCCACGCTCGGCACGGGCCTCATCGTCTCGGGCTTCCTCGGGTCGAACTACCAGGGCAGTTCAGGCACGGCGCCCCACGCCTTCCGCCTGCTCGACGCGACGCGGATCGGCCCGGTCCCGGTGGCCACATTGATCATGCTGGTGTGCGCGGGCCTGGCCGTGCTGATGCTGCGACGGACGCGGCTCGGACACCACATCTACGCCGTCGGCGGCAACGCCGAGGTGGCCCGCATGTCGGGCGTCAGGACGCAGGTTCCGATCATCGCCGCCCACGTCATCTGCTCGGTGACGGCCGCCCTCGCCGGACTGCTGCTGCTCGCGCGACTCGGCGTCGGCCAGCCGACGGTCGGCTCGCAGGCCGGCTACGACCTGATGTCCATCGCGGCGGTCGTGCTCGGCGGCACCCTGCTGTCGGGTGGCAAGGGCAGCATCGTCGGCACGATCGCGGGCGTCGGCATCTTCGCCGTCCTCGACAACGTCATGGGCGTCATGCAGCTGAACCCGTTCCTGAAGGACGTCGTGCGAGGGATCGTCATCGTCGTCGCGGTCGCCGTCTACGCGCGCCGCGAGATCGACCGGCGACCCGAGCGCTTCGGCACGACGACGGAGGTCACGTCATGAGCACGAGAGTGCTGCCGCTCCACGAGGGCACGCCCGGCCGGCGGTTCCTGGCCGTCCTGGCCACTCCCGGTGGCGCCGTCTTCCTGCTCGTCATCGCGCTGCTCCTCGCGATCGTCGTGTCCAACCCGAGCTTCGCCGAGGGCAACTCGCTGATTCGCTTCGCGGGTCGCACGGCACCGATCGCGATCGCCGCGATGGGCCAGTACTTCGTCATCGTCAGCGGTGAGTTCGACCTCTCGATGGGTGCGGTCATCGCCGCCCAGGTGGTGCTGGCGGGCAACGTCATCGGCCAGGACGAGGCACGGATCCTGCCGGGCCTGCTGCTGATGCTGGCCGTCGGAGCCGGGATCGGCCTGCTCAACGGCCTGGCCACCACGCTGCTCAAGGTGCCGAGCTTCATCGTCACGCTGGGCATGATGCTCTCGCTGACCGGCCTGGTGCGGTACGTCACCGGCGGTGCCGCGACGGGCAACCCGTCGGACCGCTTCCGCGAGATCGGCCGTGGCGGCATCGAGAACGTGCCGATCGTCGGGATGATCCCGTACCCGCTCCTGGTGCTCCTGGTCGCCGGAGCGCTTGCCGTGTGGCTCATGCGCCGTCCCTTCGGCCGCACGCTCATCGCCGCCGGCGACAACCCCGAGTCCGCCCGCTTCTCCGGCACGCCGCTGTGGTGGACCAAGACGCGGGCCTTCATGATCTCGTCCCTGTCCGCGACGGTCGCGGGCGTGCTGCTGGTCGGCTACGCCGGCGTGCACCCCTCCGTCGGCTCGGGCTACGAGTTCGCCGCGATCACCGCGGTGGTCCTGGGCGGCGTCGTGCTCGGCGGCGGACGCGGCTGGGTCCTCTCGGCGGCCGCCGGCGCCTTCGCGCTCGAGCTGCTGTTCGTGCTGCTGTACAGCCTCGACGTCGCGTCGACCTGGCGCGACACCGTCCAGGGCGCGATCATCATCGCCGCCGTCGCCCTCTCGGGCCGGGCCTGGCAGGGCGCCGTGCGCCGCCGCGCCCCCACGACTTCTCCACCCCCCACACCCCAGCCCGCCACGGGCGCAACGACAGGAGAGAACTGATGCGCGCATCAATGAGAGGGGTACTCGTGTCGGCTGCGGCCGTCCTGGTACTGGCCGGCTGCAGCACGGACGACGTGTCCGACGCCGGCGACGACGACTCGGGATCGAAGGACACCGAGTGGTTCGTGCAGGCTGACTTCGACCGTCAGGACGAGCAGCGCGGCGCCACCTTCGAGGGCGATCCCGCCACGCCGTGGATGCAGTACATCGCCGGCGACATGACCGACACCGCCGAGTTCAAGACCGAGGGCCCCAAGAAGGTCTGCTTCGCGAACGCCTCGATCAGCAACCCGTGGCGCCAGACCGGCTGGATCACGATGCAGCAGCAGCTGAAGGTGATGCAGGACGAGGGCGTCGTCTCGCAGATGGAGACCCGCGACGCGCAGGACTCCGACGACACGCAGATCGCCGACATCGACTACTTCATCAAGGAGGGCAACTGCGACGCCTTCATCATCTCGCCGAACTCGACGGCGGCGATGACGCCGGCCGTCGAGCGCGCCTGTGAGACCGGCAAGCCGGTCGTCGTGTTCGACCGCGGCGTCGACACCGACTGCGCCACCACGTTCATCCACCCGATCGGTGGCTACGCGTGGGGCATCGACACGGCCGAGTTCCTGGTGGACAACCTCGAGAAGGGCGACAAGGTCATCGCGCTGCGCATCCTGCCCGGCGTCGACGTCCTGGAGACCCGCTGGGCCGCGGCCGAGAAGATCTTCGAGGAGAACGACATCGACGCCGAGGACCAGTTCACCGACGCCGATCCCACCAAGATCAAGCAGATCATCACCGACGCGATCAACTCCGACGACATCAAGGGCGTCTGGATGGACGCCGGTGACGGTGCCGTCGCGGCGATCGAGGCCTTCGAGGACGCGGGCAAGGACTACCCGGTCATGACCGGTGAGGACGAGATGAGCTTCCTGCGCAAGTGGGAGGACACGGGCCTGACCGGCCTGGCGCCCGTCTACTCCAACTTCCAGTGGCGCACGCCGCTGCTGGCCCTGCAGAAGATCTTCGCGGGCGAGGAGGTGCCGGCCGAGTGGGTCCTGCCCCAGTCGCCGATCACCGAGGACGACCGCGCGGACTACCTGAAGGCCAACGACGGGATGCCGGACGGGCACTACGCCAAGTTCGGCGGTGAGGACCTCCCGGGCTTCCCGAAGGCCTGGCAGGACCGCTGATCGCGACCGGGTGGCGGCGACTCGGCGCCGCCACCCGGCTCACCATCCCTCTCGACAGGAGAACTCATGCGCACCATCGGCATCAACACGTGGGTCTGGCAGTCACCGCTCACCGACGCCACGGTCGAGGCGCGCCTGGAGCACGTCGCGGCCCTGGGCTTCGACGTGGTGGAGCTCCCGCTGGAGAACCTCGGTGACCTGACCGCGGACGTCGTCGGGCCCGCGCTCGAGCGCACCGGGCTCGCTCCGGCGGTCGTCGGCGCGATGGCGCCCGGACGCGACCTCGTCGGAGCAGACGACGCGGCCGTCGCCGCGACGCAGGACTACCTGCGCGGGTGCATCGACCTCGCCGCGGGCATCGGGGCCGAAGCGGTCTGCGGTCCGTTCTACGCGGCCACCGGCCGCACCTGGCGCCTGACGCCGGGCGAGCGCCGCGAGGCCTACCGGGAGTGGCGCGACCACCTGGCACCGGTCGTCGAGCACGCGGCGGACCGCGGCGTGCGGATCGGCATCGAGCCGCTGAACCGGTACGAGACGTCGCTGGTCAACACGGTCGACCAGGCGCTCGAAGGCCTCGACGGGCTCCTCGGAGCCTCGCTCGGCCTCGCGCTGGACACCTATCACCTGAACATCGAGGAGCGGTCCAGCGCCGGCGCGATCCGTGCGGCCGGAGATCACCTCGTGCACGTCCAGGTCTGCGGCAGCGACCGGGGCGCCCCCGGTGGCGACCAGACCGACTGGGACGCCCTGGTCGGCGCCCTCGACGAGGTCGGGCACACGGGTCCGCTCGTCATCGAGAGCTTCACGGCGGAGAACGCCTCGATCGCCACGGCGGCGTCGATCTGGCGGCCGCTCGCGGCGACGCAGGACGACCTCGCGCGCGACGGTCTCGCGTTCCTGCGCGAGCTGACCGCGGCGGGGGTGTCCCGATGACGCGTGCTCTCGGGGTGGCCGTCATCGGCTACTCATTCATGGGCCGGGCGCACTCCAACGCCTGGCGCAACGTCGGTGCCTTCCATCCTCACCTCCCGCGCGTCTCGCAGCAGGTCCTGGTCGGACGCGACGAGCCCGCGGTCCGCTCGGCGGCCGACCAGCTCGGGTGGCGGGAGTGGGCCATCGACTGGCGCGACGTCGTCACGCGCGACGACGTGGACGTCGTCGACATCTGCACGCCGGGTCACCTGCACCACGAGATCGCGCTGGCCGCGCTGCACGCGGGCAAGCACGTCGTGGTCGAGAAGCCGCTGACCAACACGCTCGAGGAGTCGGCCGAGCTCGTCGAGGTCGCGTCGAAGGCCCGCGCCGGCGGAGTCCGCTCCATGGTCGGCTTCAACTACCGGTGCGTGCCGGCCCTCGCGCTGGCCCGCTCGGTGATCGCCGACGGGCGGATCGGCGAGGTGCGCCAGGTCCGCGCCTCCTACCTCCAGGACTGGCTCGTCGACCCGGCCGCGCCGATGACGTGGCGGCTGCGCAAGGAGCAGGCCGGCTCGGGCGTGCTCGGCGACCTGGGCTCGCACCTGGTCGACCAGGTGCGCTTCCTGCTCGACGACGAGATCGAGACGGTCTCGGGGCGTCTCGAGACGTTCGTCGAGTCCCGGCCGGGCCCGTCCGGTGCCGAGCCGGTGACGGTGGACGACGCCGCCTGGGCGCTGCTGGGCACGACGCGCGGCGCGGTGGTGAGCGTCGAGGTCAGCCGGATGGCCGCCGGCCGGAAGAACTCCCTGCAGATCGAGGTCTTCGGATCCGGGGGCTCGGTCGCCTTCGACCTCGAGCGCCTCAACGAGCTGTGGGTCGACACCGGCGAGGGGCGCACCCGCGTGCTGGTGACCGAACCGGACCATCCGCACCTGGCGCCTTGGTGGCCGCCCGGCCACGTGCTGGGCTGGGACCACACGTTCACGACCCAGGCCGCCGGGTTCCTTGCCGCGATCGCGGACGGCACCGACCCGACGCCGTCGTTCGAGGACGGGCTGGCGGTGCAGCGGGTGCTCGACGCGGTCGAGCGCAGCGACGTCGCCGGGCGTGGGACCGTCGACCTCGCGACATCCTGATCATCCAAGGAGGGACACCATGGGCAAGCGCTTCACGCTCTTCACGGGCCAGTGGGCCGACCTGACGCTCGAGGAGGTCGCCGAGCTGGCGGCCGGCTGGGGCTACGACGGGCTCGAGATCGCCGTGTCGGGCGAGCACCTCGACGCCTGGCGCTGGGACGACGACGACTACATCGAGGGCCGGCTCGAGATCCTGCGCCGGCACGGCCTCGGCTGCTGGGCGATCTCGAACCACCTCAAGGGCCAGGCCGTGTGCGACGACCCGATCGACGACCGCCACCGGTCCATCGTCGGGCCGCGGGTCTGGGGCGACGGCGACCCCGAAGGGGTGCGCCGCCGCGCCGCCGAGGAGATGCAGCACACCGCTCGCCTCGCCCGGAGGATGGGCGTCGACGTCGTGGTGGGCTTCACCGGCTCGTCGATCTGGCAGTACGTGGCGATGTTCCCGCCCGTTCCGGCCGAGCGCATCGAGGCGGGCTTCCAGGACTTCGCGGACCGCTGGCACCCGATCCTCGACGTCTTCGACGAGTGCGGTGTGCGGTTCGCGCACGAGGTCCACCCGTCCGAGATCGCGTACGACCATTGGTCCACCGTGCGGACCCTGGAGGCGATCGGCCACCGCGAGGCGTTCGGCATCAACTGGGACCCCAGCCACATGCTGTGGCAGGGCCTGGACCCGGTCGCGTTCATCAGCGACTTCGCCGACCGGATCTACCACGTCGACTGCAAGGACACCCGGATGCGCATGGGTGGCGGCCGCAACGGGATCCTGTCGTCGCACCTGCCGTGGGGCGACCAGCGTCGCGGCTGGGACTTCGTCTCCACGGGCCGCGGGGACGTGCCGTGGGAGGACGCGTTCCGGGCCCTGGCGCGCATCGGCTACGCCGGGCCCATCTCGGTGGAGTGGGAGGACGCCGGCATGGACCGGCTCCGCGGTGCCCCCGAGGCGCTGGAGTTCCTCAAGCGGTTCGACTTCGACCTGCCGACCGCCGCGTTCGACGCCGTGTTCGATCAAGGCTGACCGGCGCCGGCTGGGGCAGGACTAGGCTGCGAGGGTGAGGACCCTGATCACGGGCGGCGTGCGCTCCGGCAAGTCGTTCCACGCGGAGTCGCTCGTCGTCGCGGCCACTGACGTGACCTACGTGGCCCCCGGCCCCCGGCCCGACGCCGAGCTCGACCCCGACTGGGCGTCCCGGGTCGCCGCGCACCGCGACCGGCGCCCCGAGCACTGGAAGACCGTCGAGACGGTCGACCTCGAGCGCGCGATCGCGATGACCGACGGCACGGTCCTGATCGACTGCCTCGGCACGTGGGTCACGGCGCTGATCAGCGAGCTGGACGGTTGGGACAAGACGCTCGACGACTGGGAGCCGGAGTTCTGGCTACGCGTCGAGCGCGCCGTGCAGGCGATGGCCGCGCACGCCGAGGACGTCGTCGTCGTGACCAACGAGGTCGGCTGGGGCGTCGTCCCCGAGCACCGCTCCGGGCGGCTGTTCCGCGACCTGCTCGGCAAGGTCAACCAGCGCTTCGCGCTGGACTGCGACGAGGTCCTGCTCGTCGTCGCGGGCCGCGTCCTGCGCCTCTGATCCGGCCCGCGGCGGCCCGGAGGTGCGCGGGGAGGGGAGCGCGAGCGGCGTCAGGCCGGCGGCGTGAAGGAGGCGCGGGCCTCGGCGACCCGCGACCGGACGACGCAGTGGTGCGCGTGGTCGTTCACCAGGCCCATGGCCTGCATGAACGAGAAGACCGTGGTCGGGCCGACGAACTTCCAGCCGCGCCTCTTGAGGTCCTTCGACAGCGCGATCGCGGTCGGCGAGGTGGTGAGCGACTCGGGCTCCGGGATCTCGGCCGGGTCGGGCTCGTGCCGCCACACGAACGCCGCGAGCGAGCCCTCGGACTCGACCAGCTCGAGCGCGCGGGCCGCGTTGTTGATCGCGGCCTGGATCTTGCCCCGGTGCCGCACGATGCCGGTGTCGGCCAGCATCCGCAGGACGTCCGACTCGTCGAAGCCGGCCACGGTCTCCAGGTCGAACCCGGCGAACGCGGCACGGAAGTGCTCGCGCTTGTCCAGGATCGTGCGCCACGACAGGCCCGACTGGAACCCCTCGAGGCAGAACTTCTCGAACAGGCGGACGTCGTCACTGACGGGGAAGCCCCACTCGGTGTCGTGGTACTCGACGAAGCCGGGCGCACCGCCGGCCCAGTCGCAGCGAGGCGCGCCGTCGGGTCCGATGAAGGTCATGCGATCACCGCCGAGAAGCCGATCAGGAGGACAGCGAGGGCGACCTCGATCGAGGCGCCCATCGCATCGCCGATGATGCCACCCAGTCGCCGTGTGACGTGGGCGACGAGGCCGAGCGTGACGACGAGCGCCGCGAGGACGGTGACGACTCCCTGTGCCACGGATGCGCCGGTGAGGGTGGTGACCGCGACGCCGGCCAGGGTCGCTGCCAGCCACACGGCCACCAGGGCCGTGGACGGGACGCTGCCCGCGAACGTGGCGCCCATGCCGTCCTGGCGGGCGGGCGGGACCCCGCGACGCAGGCCCACCGTGGCGGCGGCGCGGGCGAGGCACCACAGCGCCCCGACGGCAGCGGGCCCGAAGTCCCACCCGACCACGACGGTGCCGGCCGCACTCGCCTGCACCAGCAGGACGAGAACCAACGTGGCCGCGCCGGCCGGACCCACGTCCCCGGTCCGGGCGACGGTCAGGGCGCGCTCGCGGTCGTAGGACGAGGCCAGGGCGTCGGCCGTG
>NZ_DAMDLR010000082.1:0-10749 GCF_032084975.1 Aeromicrobium sp. | reverse complement strand
GCGTGTTCTCCGGGGGTGAGGTCCTGCGGATCGCGATGACCGCGGTGGACCCGTCGGTCGAGGTGGCGGTCCTGGTCGCCGACGGCGACGTTTTCGCGGCGGGCGCCCGGCTGGCGACCGTCCGCGGCCCCGCCCGAGCGGTGTTGCGCAGCGAGCGGATCGCCCTCAACCTCGTGCAGCGGATGTGCGGGATCGCCACGCTGACCGCGGCCTACGTGGCGGCGGCCGGTCCCGGCGTGCGCGTCGCCGACACCCGCAAGACGACGCCCGGCCTGCGTGCCCTCGAGCGGCACGCGGTCCGCTGCGGCGGTGGGCACAACCACCGGTTCAGCCTGTCGGACGCGGTGATGGCCAAGGACAACCACCTCGCCCTCGTCGACGACGTGACGGTCGCGATCCGCGCGGCCCGCTCGCGCCTGCCGCACACGACGCACCTCGAGGTCGAGGTGGACCGGCTCGACCAGATCGAGCCGGTGCTGGCCGGGGGAGTGGACACGATCATGCTCGACAACTTCGACCTCGAGGACCTGCGCAAGGGCGTCGAGGTCGTCGACGGTCGCGCCCTGGTCGAGGCGTCCGGCGGTGTCAGCCTCGAGACGATCGGCGCGATCGCCGGGACCGGCGTCGACGTCATCAGCGTGGGCGCACTGACGCACTCCGTGCGCAACCTCGACCTCGGCCTGGACGTGCGGCTGTCGTGATCTACCTCGACCACGCCGCGACGTCGCCCGTGCGCCGGGAGGTGCTCGAGGCGATGTGGCCGTACCTGACCCGTGACTTCGGCAATCCCGCGAGCCACCACGACGTCGGCGCCGCGGCCCGCCACGGGCTCGAGGAGGCGCGCCGCCGGGTCGCCGTCATGCTGGGCGCCCGCCCGAACGAGATCACGTTCTGCAGTGGCGGAACGGAGTCCGACAACACCGCCGTCAAGGGCATTGCGCTGGCCGAACCACGCGGACGTCACGTCGTCGTCAGCGCCGTCGAGCACCCCGCCGTGCTGGAGTCCGCGGCCTGGTTGGGCCGGCTCGGGTTCGAGGTCACGGTCCTGCCGGTCGACGCGGACGGGGTCGTCGCGCCGGCGGTCCTCGCCGCGGCGCTGCGCGACGACACGACGCTGGTCAGCATCCAGTACGCGAACAACGAGGTCGGCACGATCCAGCCGATCTCCGAGCTGGCCGCGGCCGCCGCCGAGCGGGGCGTCCCGTTCCACACCGACGCCGTGCAGGCTGCGGGCTGGCTCGACCTGGACGTCGGGAGGCTCGGCGTGACGGGCTTGAGCATCAGTGGTCACAAGCTGGGGACGCCGAAGGGGATCGGCGTCCTGTGGGTCGACCGGCGCCGATCGTGGGAGCCCCTCGTCCACGGGGGAGGTCAGCAGGACGACCGCCGTTCCGGCACCGAGGACGTCGCCGGGGCCGTCGCGATCGCCACGGCGCTCGAGCTGGGCCACGGCGACCCGGACACGGTGGCCCGGCGCCGGGACCGCTTCACCGCGAGCATCCTCGGGGTCGGGGACGGAGCCGCCCTGACCGGGCACGCTCACAACCGGCTCCCCGGTCACGCATCGTTCGTCTTTCCCGGCCGCTCGGGTGAGTCACTCCTGGTCGACCTCGAGGCGCGTGGTGTCGTCTGCTCGAGCGGGTCGGCCTGTGCCGCCGGCAGCGACGAGCCCAGCCACGTGCTGACGGCCATGGGGTTCGACCGTGAGACGGCGCAGAGTGCGGTCCGCTTCACCTTCGACGCCTCGTGCGCCGAGGAGGACCTGGAGCGGGCCGCGGACGAGCTGACTGCGATCAGGGCCTAGGACCGCGTTCCTCTAGCCGGCGCTCGCGCGCTCGAGCGCCTTCGGCAGGAGCTCCGTCGCCGAGACGGCGGGCTCCCCGTCGCCGAGGTGGACCACGGTGACGACCGCGGCGTGCTCATCGTCGACCCGGCCGTAGGCACGCTGGGTGGTCTCGGTGCCGTTGGAGGTGTCCTGCGTGGCGACGAAGCCCACGGACCCGTCCGGGAGGCCCTCCAGCGGCTCGAAGGTGCCGGTGCTCGCGCCACCGGCCGCGCACTCCGCGATCAGCGACTCGAGGCGCGTGAAGGTGTCCTCGATGGCGACACTCGTGGCGGCGGGCCCCTGCACGGCCGAGCGCACTGTCGTGCCGTCGTCCTCCAGCGCGTACCAGGCGTAGACGAAGTCCTTCGACGCGGCCAGGTTCCACTCAGCGTCCATGGCGGCGCAGTTCGTCTTCGAGACGTTCGTCTGCGTGCTGACCTCGGCGCTCTTCACCGGCGGCAGGTCGGACCGCTGGAGCAGCTCGGGGTGATCGGACTCGGGCGTGGAGGACTCGTCCTCGCCGCACCCGGCGAGGACCAGCGAGGCGGCGAGCACCGCCGCAAGGACCGGGCGCCGCATCACTTCGCCGGCGCGTAGAAGGACTCGAAGGACTCGCGATAGGCCCCTTCGAGGTCGTAGTTGGTCGCGAACTCGTTCACGCCGTTCATGGCGCTCTGGGTGTAGGAGCCCATCTCCTCGTCCGAGATGTCGCTCTGGCTGATGAGCCGCCCGTTCTCGTACCAGTGGTCGGGCACCTCGTCGCGGGGGATGACCCCGGCCTCGATCAACGAGAGGTAGGTGTCGACCTTGACGCGGTTCGAGCCGGCCTCCGCGCGAGTCTCCGCGTTGTCGGTGGCACCGGCGGCCTCGGACGTCCACGCGTCGCCGGCGGCGTCCTTGCCCAGGTCGGTCGCCTGGCTCCAGCCGAAGTCCACCAGCTTCCCGCCCAGCTCGCCGACCTGGTCTGCGCCGGGCATGGGCACGAGGCCGGCGGCGTCAGAGACGAGGTCGATGTACACCTGCCGCTGCGCGTCGCGGTCGGCGGCTCCGTCGATCTCGACCTGGCCCACCGAGTACTCGGTGAACCCCTGCAGGGACGCGTTGCGCTGCAGGATGTCGCGCAGCTCGGTGCGCAGGCCGGGGTCGTCGGGGTTCTGGGCCAGCTGGGCGGCGATGTTGTTGAGCTGCGTCTTCTGGAAGCCGCCCACGCCCTCGGCGATGCTCTGCGTGCCCTCCTGCGTGCCCATGGCGACCTGCATCAGCGAGTCGAGGTCGCCCTTGAACAGCACGGGGTAGTGGTCGAACGCGCCGAAGTGGTCGAGCGCGAACGGTGCCGAGGTGCCATCGCCCTCGTCCGCGCCGTTGCGCAGGGCGTTGTCCACGGCCGGCATGTAGAACTTCAGCAGGTCGGCGACGTACGGCGAGGCCGGCTTGGCGTCCTCGGCATTGAACCCGTCGCTGTTCGCGACCTGGTCCAGGAACGAGGAGACCAGCTCGGTGGTGGCCTCCGGGTCGGACTCGAGGTTCGCGGTACTGGTGCCGATGCCCTCGACGGCGTGCGAGATGCCGGCGTAGCCGTCGGCCTTCCACTCGCGGTCGTTGAAGTAGTGGGTCTGGCGGTCCCAGCCGTCCTCGGTGGGCTCGGTGAAGAAGGTCAGGCCGGCCTCGGGGTTCTCGCCGAAGTTGTGCATGATCGCGGCCATCGGGTCGTCGTACCCGAGGCCGTCCTTGCCGGTGTCCAGGGGGCCGTGGCCGTTGTGGCCGTACCAGATGTCGGCCGTGAGTGGACCGTCCTTGGCCATGCGCTCGAAGTCGTCCAGCGTCCGCGCGGCGCCCAGCAGGAAGTCGGCGTCGTAGCCGGTGTCCTGCATGAGGAACGTGAGGATGTTCGCGCCGTTCATGCCCATGCCGAACTCGTCGGCGAAGGCGCGCTGCTCATCGTCGGTCAACAGCGGCGCCACGCTGTAGCGCACGATCTCGCGACCGAAGGACTCGGCGGGGAAGCCCGGCTCGTTCGAGGCGGTCGACAGGCCCGTGCGCAGGCGCTCGGCGAGGTCGGCGTACAGATCCGGGTCACCGGAGCCGCCGTACCCCATGAGCGAGGAGATGTTGGCCATGGCGCCGACGGTGCCGTCGGCTCCCAGCTCGGTGAACATCGACGCCATGACGTCGCCGTCCCCGTTCCAGGTGGCCAACAGGCCGGACAGGCGCTCGACCTCGTCGGCGTCGCTCTCGTGATCGAGGTCGCCGACCGCGTCGGCCAGCTCCTGGCCGAGGACCTCCTTGACGTTGGCCAGCGTGTCGTGCGCGACCGTGTAGCTCGCGGTCCCGGTGCCCTCCTGGTCCAGCAGGATCGCCAGGTCGCGACGCGTGGTGAGGTCCTCGAGGTGGTCGGTGAGCCACCGCGACTTCTTGCCCAGGGTGCTCTCGCCGAGCGAGGGCAGGCTGATGGGGGACGAGCTGGTCGCCACGGCTCGCTGGCTGTCGATGTCGCCGGACAGGCTCTCCAGTGCGGAGATGGCGGTGCCGATGAGCTCGATGTCGATCTCGACGGTCGTCATGGCCCGCCCCTCAGTACATCCGCTGCATGCGCCACTGGCGCGGCCAGTTGTTGCCGCGGTAGTCGTTCTCGGGAACGCGGTCGGGCTCGGAGTTGATGCGCGTCTGGATCGTGGAGGCGGCGTCGTCGAACGCCTCGGTGATGCCGGCGCACTGGTCCTTCATCTCGGTGATCCAGTCGTCGGCCTCGGTGCAGACCCAGCCCCCGTTGGCCAGCGGGTTGGCGATCTTGTCGAGGGGGGACCCGTAGCCGGAATGGACGTTGTCGCCGCAGTTGACGACGGTCGTCTTGGCCGTCTCGAGCGTGCTGCGAAAGAGGTTCGGCTCGGTCTTGTCCTCGGTGTCCTCGGGTGTCATCCTCGTGCTCCCCCTGCGAGTGAACGGTGTGCGCGCCGCCCAGCCTAGCGTCGCCGGGCCGCGCCGTCAGGTCGGCATGGTCACAAGGAACCATCTTCCGATGGTCGACTGGTACTGCTTGTTCCGCCCGCGTCCGATACGCTCGTGGCCAAGCATCCTGGTCCCTGCGTTCGAATATCGAGGGGACGAACCCAACAAGGAGACACACCCATGGTGCAAGCCCGGATCGAAGACCTGTACGCGCTGTACAACACGCTGAACAAGTCGATGCAGGAGACCGACACGATGGTCACCAACGTCGACGCGTCGTTGAACCAGGCGAACGAGGAGTGGCAGTCCACCGGTGCCAAGGAGTTCAACGAGGCCTGGGTCCAGTTCAAGCAGGCCCTGACTCAGCTGTGCCAGGCCTTCGCCGGTGCGGGCACCGACGTCGCCTTCCAACACAACAAGTTCGCCGAGGGCGCCAAGGAAGCCGACCAGCACCCGGTGCTGACGCCGCTGCAGTCGCCCCGCTGAGGAAAGCCTGACGAGACGCCCGACCCCGATGGGGCCGGGCGTCTTGTTGCGTCCGGGGGCGTGACCCCTACGACGCCGTGTAGCAGGTGGCCTCCTGGGCGACGGCCTCGAGCGCTTCGCCCATCTCGTCGGGATCGGCCGACCGCTCGCCGTCCAGCCACGCGGTCACCGACACCGAGCCGCACGCCCACGAGCCGCCGCGGTCGTCGGCCCTGGCCGTGCCGCCCAGCAGCGGGTAGGAGTCCTCCTCGCGCTGGAGGTCCTTGCCGAGCCGTTCGGCCTGGCCGGCCGGCAGGATCTCCGCCTTGACGGTGAAGCTGACGTCGCCGGCGTCGACACGACACGCGGCGCTGCCCCGGGTCGACTGGGTGGTGAACGGCAGCTGCTCGACTCGCTCGGCGCCGGCGGTGAAGCGATCGGTGCCCAGGACGGCCTCGACCGTGCCGGCCGGGATCGAGCAGGCACGGGTGGCCTCGTAGGCCGACTCCCCGCACCCGGCGAGCACGAGGAGGACGGGGACGGCCCCGACGGCGGCCCAGGCGCGCGAGCGCACGTCAGGACCGTCCGTACCGGTCGGTGAGCGTGCCGCGTGCGTCGGCCGCGCTGCTCTCCCAGCCGCCGTTGGTCTCCATGCAGGCCCTCTCTGCTCAGTCCGGTTCGAGGCTCAGGCCTTGGGCACCTGGATCCAGCGGAAGCCGGTCGGCTGGATCAGCAGGCCCCGGCCCGGCGGGACCGCCGCACCGACCGAGCGAGGCAGGCGGGCGTTCAGCACGTCTCCGTCGTTCGACGCACGCGGCGCCAGGACGAGACCCGTCCGGCCCTTCTTGAGGTCGGCCGTGAGGCCGCGGTACATGCCGCTGATCTCGTCGATGCCGCCCGCGACGATCATCGCGTTCGAGGTGTCGCGCATCCCGGCGAGAGTCTCTCCGAGGAGCTGGCCGACGGGTGTGTCGGCGCCCAGCACCTCGAAGTCGTCGACCACGATCAGGTGCTGGCGGCGCAGGTGACCGAGCGCCTCGCGGATCTCGTCGATGGGCTCGTTCCCGGTGAACACGCGCAGGTCGCGGGCCTCGAGGTCACGCAGAGGGGACCGGCGCGGTGCGATCACGAGCACGTCGTGCCGGTTCGCGAGGTGCTGCTGGACCGGCACGAGCAGCGCCGAGCTGCGACCCGAGCGCGGGGGACCGGCCACCAGGAAGCCCGGCCCCGTCATGAGCGGGTCGAAGCCTTCCAGCGCGAGCGTGTCGCCGCCGACGCCCACCGGGATGAAGGTCGGGCTCACCGCGGCGTCGGAGGGCTCGAACGAGAGGGCCTCGTCCAGGCTGATGGCGATGGGCAGCTCATCGATGCGGTGCGGTCGCAGCGTGCGCGGCAGGTCGCCGTAGCGCTCGGCGACCTCACGTCCCAGCTCGTGCAGCGCCCGGACCTGGGCCGTGCCCTCGGCCGAGGCGTCGATCATCGCGAACTGGACCTCCTGCGGGCGCTCACCGGCGCGGAAGCCGCGGCCCGGCGGGATGTGCGCGGGCACCTGCTTGGTCGGCAGGCCCACGACCGAGAAGTCGGAGGGGTCGCTCATGGACAGCACGATCCGGTCGTCGACCAGGAGCGAGTAGCGTCCCAGGATGCCGGAGCGGTCCGCGCCGATCACGACGCGGATGCCGGCACCGACGCCTTCTTGCAGGAGACCGACGAGGCGTTCGAGGAGCACGCCGCCGTCGACGGACTCGAATGCGGTGGTGAAGCCCTCGAGGCGGTCGAGCAGGACGACCAGGTAGGGCATCCGGTCGGGGCCGTCGACGGCCGCGCGCTGCTCGGCGATGTCGGCGAAGCCCTGCTCGGCCAGCACCTGCTGGCGCTGGGTCAGCTCCTGCCCGAGGTGGGCGAACAGGCGGAAGATCCGGTCGGTCTGGGTGCGCGTGACCACGGCGCCGACGTGCGGCAGCGACATGAGCGGCAGCAGGGCGTTGTTGCCGGCGTCGATGCCGAACACGTGCACGTCGGTCGGGGCCGTCTGGCGGGCGATCGCGGCGGCGATCGTGCGCAGCGACCACGAGCGGCCGGACCGGGACTGGCCGGCGATCACCAGGTGCCCCGCGCGCTGCAGGTCCCAGCTGGCAACATCCTGCTGCTGCAGGTGGGGCAGGTCGCCGCGGCCGAAGACGATCGGCGGGATGTCGGCCTGCTCGCCGATGGCGGGCGCGGGATCGACCTCGAGGTCGTCGAGCGTGAGCGTCTCGGGCAGCGGCGGCAGCCACGGCTTGCGCATGGGCGGCAGGCCCATGACGTCGTTGGCGCCACGCAGCGCGCCGACCAGGGTCGCCAGGTCGGTGGGGACGGAGACGTCGTCCTCGTCCTTCTTGGCGACCGGCGGCGCGACCAGCTCGTCGACGCCGAACCCGCGTGACCGCAGGTCCGCGCGCTCGTCCCCGGCCGGCCGCCCGCCGACGCGGGAGCTCTGGAAGGGCGTCAGCGAGGAGTGCCCCAGGCGGGCGTACGCGCGACCGGGGAACGACTTGGGGATCTCGGCGGCGACCTTGGACTCGATGACGTCGTCGGAGTCGTTGGCGTCCGTGACGCGCAGGGCGATGCGCAGGTTGGTGTTCGACTTGATCTCGGCGTTGACCACTCCGGCGGGCCGCTGGGTCGCCAGGATCAGGTGCACGCCCAGGGAGCGGCCACGGCGGGCCACGTCGACCAGGCCGGTCACGAAGTCGGGCAGCTCGGCCACGAGGGCGGCGAACTCGTCGATGATGATCAGCAGGCGCGGCATCGGCTCGTCACCGGGCTGGCGCGCCGCGAGGTAGTCCTCGATGTCCTTGGCCTGCGCATCGGCCAGCTGGTGCTCGCGGTACCGCAGCTCGGCGCCGAGCGACTCGAGGGCGCGGGTCGTCAGGTGCCCGTCCAGGTCCGTGACCATGCCGACCGTGTGGGGCAGGTGCTGGCAGTCCATGAAGGCCGCGCCGCCCTTGTAGTCGATCAGGACGAAGTTGAACTCGTCCGGACGGTTGCCCACCGCGAGTGACGCGATGATCGTCTGGAGCAACTCGGACTTGCCCGAGCCGGTGGTGCCGGCGATGAGACCGTGCGGGCCGTCGGCGCGCACGTCGATCCGGAACGGGCCGTCGAGGCCCTCGCCGATGACCGCCTGGGTGGTGCGGCCGCCGCCGGCCCAGCGGCGCGCCAGCTGCTCGCCGGTGGGCTCGTCGAGCCCCAGCACGTCGAGCAGGCGGCTGGCCGCCGGCAGGCTCGAGCTGAGGTCCTCGGTGCTGACGTCGCGGATGGGCGCGACGGCGCGGCCGAGGCGCTCGAGCCACCGCGGCTCGACGATGTCGCGCCGGACCCCGTCGATGTGCTTCTGGGCGGTGGTCTCCAGGTCGAGCAGGTCGCCGTGCAGCTCGATCACGGCGCGGCACTCCTCGGGCAGCTCGCGGGCCGTGCGGTCGAGGCAGACGAAGTAGACGTGGACGAACGCGCCGGACTTGAGCAGTGACGTCATGCCCGGGGCCATGCGCAGCTCACGGGCGCCGTCGAGCACGACGACGACCGAGGGGAGCGCCTCGCGCTCGTCGGTGTCCAGCTCCTTGCGACGGTCGACGAGCGCCGTCAGCTCGGAGATCATGCTGGACCGGTCGTCCTCGTCGACGGCGAGACGGGCCGCGCGGGGGTGGTCCTCGCTCGTGCGGGTGTGGGGCAGCCACTTGGCCCATTCCCACGATGGGGCGTTCGTGCGGTCGGTGAAGATCCACACCGAGGCGTCGGTGGGGGAGTGCAGGGCCGCGACCTGGGCGACCAGCCACGACGTCGTCGTCAGGCACTCGTCCTGCGTGCCGCACACGCCCAGGACGGCCGTCGAGGCGAGCGGCACCATGACGGGCACGTCCGGAGCGGTCCAGCGCAGCGGCCCCTCGTGCTGCTCGCGGGTGGGGTCCTTGACGATGACGTCGGACTGCAGGTCGCTCGTGCCCAGCCGCAACTCGAGGAAGTCGGGGTCCCAGCGACGGCGTTCCCACAGGCGCGAGCGCGGACCCGTGGCGAACAGCAGGACCGAGGCAGGATCGGGGTAGATGGAGCGTCGATGGCCGCGTTCGTCGGTGATCGAGTCGACGGCGGCCTTCTCGATGTCGGCGCGGCGGCGGTGGAACTCAGCCAGCTGCTCCTGGTACCGGACCTTCTGCTGGCGCCGGGTGCCCGTCGCGTTCAGCAGCATCATGATCGGCATCAGGATCATGAACATGAGCGAGAAGATGGATCCGGTCCGCCAGTACATGAAGCCGCTCATCACCATCGGCGAGAGCATCATCACGATCGGGATCGGTGACTTGTCCGGACGCTTCGGCTCGCTCGGCAGCGAGAACTCGCGCATGCGCTCGGGCGGGTGCAGGCGCGGCGGACGGTTGTAGTCGAGCTCGGGGCCGTTCGCGGAGGGCGAGAGCGAGGCGTCGGGCGCCCTGACGCTGCCCAGCTCGAACAGGACGTCGCCGACGCCCAGGACGATCCCCTCGGCCCACTGCTGCGGCGCGGAGACCGGCTCGCGATCGAGCCGGACGAGCGGCAGGGCGGCGCCGGGATCGATCTGGCGCCCCTCCTGCAAGGCGCTGAGGCCGGGGCGCTTGCGGCGGAACCGACGCTTCGACCGGGTGGCGACGCTGGCTTCGAGGACGATCGGCTCGGTTGGCGGCTCACGCCGGACGGGGACGTCGAGGGTCAGGTCGGCCGCGGACGGGTCGGTCGTCACGGCCACGGTGCCGTGGGCGTTGACCTCGAGGCGCGCGGCCACGTCGGGCACGCCGGCCACGCGGATGGCGCAGTGGTCGGCCGACCCGATCGTCCAGGTGCCGATGCCGAGTCGGTGGACGCGACCCGCGCCCCGGCCCGAGCTGACGCGCACCTCGACCAGGCCCTGCGGCTCGCGCCCTCGGTGTCGGCTGGGGCCGCCCAGTCCCACGATCGAGCCGTGGCGGATGCCGGCCGTCGCCAGCGTCTCGTGGGGGTCGAGGCGGCGCGACCCCAGGAAGATGCCCGGACCGGCCGCCTCGGGCTCGCGGCGAGAGTGCAGGTCGATCACGTCGGCGACGCCGGCGTGCGGGCTGCGCTGGCCGAACTCATCCTGCAGCAACGCCTCGAGATCGCCGACCGTGCTGCTCGCGGTGTACCCGACGATGACGTCGCGGCTCGGCCGTGAGGAGCAATCGCATGCTGGTCAGCGTAGAGGGTGGACAGACGCTCGGTCCCCGAGAGGAACACATGGCCGGATCGGGCTACACTGTGCTGGTTCCACAGGGGGGTCGTGCAACGGGGGCGCGGCGGGACTCACCGTGGGGCGCACCAACGTCTGCAAGAGGGAGCCGCATCCATGGCGATTCGTACGAGCAACGGATCGGTCAGTGACGCTGTGCAGGACCGCCAGCGCGACCGCACCGCACGGGGAGTCGGCGGTCGCGCCGCGCCCGCCGCCGCCGCGTGTGGTGGATCGTCGGTCTCGTCGTGATCCT
>NZ_DAMDLR010000081.1:0-10891 GCF_032084975.1 Aeromicrobium sp. | reverse complement strand
TCCTGGCGGCCGGTGCCGGGAGCGCCCTCGAGACCGCTCGTGCGCGGGCGCTCGACGGGGCCGCCGTCTCCGGGACCGAGGTGGCGTGGGAGCAGTCCGTGGCGCAACCGCTGGCCGTCGCGGCCTTCGTCCTCGCCGCCGCCGTGGGTGCACTGGTGGCGTGGCAGGGCCCCCGCTGGGCCACGATGGGCCGCAAGTACGAGGCCCCCGCGGCGCGCGAGCCCGATGCGAGCGACCTCTGGAAAGCGATGGACGACGGCGTCGACCCGACGATCTG
This sequence comes from Aeromicrobium sp., assembly GCF_032084975.1. Taxonomy (GTDB): domain Bacteria; phylum Actinomycetota; class Actinomycetes; order Propionibacteriales; family Nocardioidaceae; genus Aeromicrobium. The sequence continues at coordinate 10,614 of NZ_DAMDLR010000081.1, read as the reverse complement.
AGCACCGAGTAGGCTGTGCTCGAACCGCCCCCAGCACCACCCCTAGGAGTGACCCCATGTCGCACGGATCGTCGCCGGCCGCCTGGACCGCCGTCCTCGTCAGCCTCGCCGGCTTCCTCGTCGGCGGCATCGGCCTGATCCCCGAGCCGAACTGGATCGTCTTCACGATCGGCTGCGTCCTGGCGGTTGGCGCGCTCCCGCTGGGCAAGATCCTCTCGGTCGCCGGCTTCGGCTCCTCGCGCGTCAAGGGCGAGCACTGACGGTCGTCCCCACCGCACCGGCCGCCTCGCGCGGCCGGCTGCTGCGTGGCCCGCTGTGGGCCGCCGCCGGCGGCACCGCCGCCTTCGCCCTGCTGCACGTGCACGATCCGCACCAGCAGGGTGCCTACGGGTTCTGCCCGTTCCTGAACCTCACCGGCCTGCCGTGTCCGGGGTGTGGTGGCCTGCGTGCCGTCAACCTGCTGTCGAACGGCGAACCGGTCGCCGCCGTCTCCAGCAACCTGTTCGCCGTGGCACTCGTCGCCGTGCTGGTCGTCGCCTGGCTCGTGTGGACGGTGCGCCGCGCCCGTGGGGTCGCCGCACCGTTCCTGACGTGGTCGCCCCGGACCATCGTCATCGCCGGGCTCCTCGTGGCCGCGTTCGGCATCGCGCGACTGACGCCCTGGGGCGCCTGGCTCGCGCCGTAGGCCTCAGAACGCCCAGAGGTCCAGCACGCCGAACACGATCGACGTGAGCATGGACAGTGCTCCGAGCGAGACCGCGGCGACACCGACCCAGAACGCCGCCGTGGCGCTCGAGGCGTCACCGCCGTACTGCTCCACCTGCTTGCGCACCTGCTGGGCGAGGACGATCGCCACGATGCCGCCGCCGATCGCCAGCGGTCCGCAGCAGCACGTCAGCACGATGCTGACGATGCCGATCACCAGGGCCCACGTGGCGCGGTTGTCGCCGGGAGTCGGGCCCGGAGCGCCATAGCCCCACGGAGGCTGGCCGCCCGGGGGCGGCGGGTAGGACGGGCCTCCGCCCTGGCCGGGCGGCGGATAGCTGCTCATGCGCCGAGCCTAGGGTCAGGCCCTCGGCGTGCCGGGAGCCCGCCTCCCGGGCCAGGCTCAGGCGACCGGCTGGTCCTGGAACCGCTTGTAGGCGTACGCGGCCGCGATCGTCACGACCGGATAGGCCACGAACAGGCCCACGCAGCACAGGCAGAAGCCGACCAGGACGATGAGGAACGACAGCAGCGCCAGCAACAGGGAGTTGCCGAGGTTCGCGGACACGAGGCTGATGCTCGACTTGATGGCCTGGACGGGGGACTCGCCGCGGTCGACGACGAACATCAGCGCGAAGTACGTGAGGAACGCGAAGACGATGCCCGGGACGATGCACAGCAGCAGCCCGATCGTCACGCCGATGCCGACCAGCAGGGAGGTGAGGACGACCGGCACGATCGGCACGCGCGAGAGGGTGTCGCCGACCGAGAACTTGCGGCCCTCGCACTCGTCGAGCGCGCCGCGGTACAGCACTCCGGTGATGATGTAGCCGACGATCGTCGACACCAGGTTCACGATCGAGCCGGCGATGCTGAAGCCCGCGAGCGGGTTCGTCTCGTTGGCGGAGATGTCGGGCTGCACGAGCCAGCTGAGGCCCGAGAAGGCGATCGAGACCAGCACGATGGCAAGTCCGGCCAGGAGCCACTGGCCGAGGTTCGCGGTGAAACGGGACCAGCCGTACCCGATCGCGTCAGGGGCGCTGAACGGCGGGACGAAGCCGCCGTCGCCCGGCGGGGGAGGCGGTGGGTACCCGCCGCCGGACCCGTAGCCGCCACCGGAGTCCCCCGGCGGTGGCGGGTAGGACGATGCACCCCACGACGGCGGCGGCGTTGGGGTGGGGTCCTGGGGATCCTGCGGTTCCTGGGGATCGGGACCGACGGGCGGCTCGTTCGTCGTCATGCGCCGAGCATAGGGATCGACGGAACGTGCGTCACGTGTCCGAGCGGGGCCAGATGCGGGGCATGTGCGGGCAGACCCTACGCCCGGGCTAGGCTGGACGCAGTTCGAAGCGTGTTCGTCCGGGGAAAGGGAGTGCGATGTCGGTACTCGACGACATCCTCGCCGGCGTGGCCGAGGACCTGGCCGACCGCCAGGCCCAGATCAGCCTGGACCAGCTGAAGGAGACGGCCGCCAAGCAGCCGCCCGCGCTCGACCCGATGCCCGCCTTCAGGGCCGACGGCGTCTCGGTCATCGCCGAGGTCAAGCGCTCCAGCCCGAGCAAGGGCGCGCTCGCCGACATCAAGGACCCGGCCCAGCTGGCCACCGACTACGCGGCCGGCGGCGCCGCCGCGATCAGCGTGCTCACCGAGCGCAGGCGCTTCGGCGGCACCCTCGAGGACCTCAAGGCCGTCCGGGACCGGGTCGACGTGCCCGTCCTGCGCAAGGACTTCATCACGACGTCCTACCAGCTGTGGGAGGCCCGCGCCGCGGGCGCCGACATGGCCCTGCTCATCGTGGCCGCACTCGAGCAGAACGTGCTCGAGGGGCTCATCGACCGGGCGCGCTCCATCGGCCTGACGCCCCTGGTCGAGGTCCACGACGAGGACGAGGTCCGCCGCGCGCTGGACGCCGACGCCGACCTCATCGGCGTGAACGCCCGCAACCTCAAGACCCTCGAGGTCGATCGCGGCACCTTCGAGCGCCTCGCGCCCAAGATCCCCGACTCGGTCGTCCGGGTCGCCGAGTCCGGCGTCCGCGGACCCCACGACGTCATCGAGTACGCACGGTTCGGCGCCAACGTCGTGCTCGTCGGCGAGACCCTCGTCAAGGGCGACGACCCGCGCTCGACCGTGGCCGACCTCGTCGCGGCGGGCTCGCACCCGGCGCTGGCGCAGCGATGGCAGCCGAGCTGACTCCGCTCCCGCCGCTCCCATCTCTCCCCAGGACTCCCATGACTGAACTCTCCGGTCGCCCGGTTCTTCCCGACGGCCCCGGCCACTTCGGTCGCTTCGGCGGCCGCTTCATGCCCGAGGCGCTGATCGCCCCGCTCGACGAGATCACGCGCGAGTGGGAGGCCGCCCGGGCCGACCCCGCGTTCAACGCCGAGCTCGACCGGATGCTGCGCGAGTACGCCAACGTGCCCAGCCCGCTCTACGAGGCGCACCGCTTCTCGCGGGCGGTCGGGGCCCGCATCCTGCTCAAGCGCGAGGACCTCAACCACACGGGTGCCCACAAGATCCGCAACGTCATCGGCCAGGCTCTGCTGGCCAAGCGCATCGGCAAGCCGCGCTGCATCGCCGAGACGGGTGCCGGCCAGCACGGCGTCGCCTCGGCCACCGCGTGCGCGTACCTGGACCTCGATTGCACGGTCTACATGGGCAAGGTCGACACCGAGCGCCAGGCGCTCAACGTCGCCCGCATGCAGATGCTCGGCGCCGAGGTGATCCCCGTCAGCACGGGCAGCGCCACGCTCAAGGACGCGATCAACGAGGCGCTGCGCGACTGGGTGACGACGGTCGACACGACCCACTACCTGTTCGGCACCGCTGCGGGGCCGCACCCGTTCCCCACGATGGTGCGCGAGCTGACCCGTGGCATCGGCGACGAGGCCCGCGCCCAGTGCCTCGACCTGCTCGGCAGGCTGCCCGACGCCGCCGTGGCGTGTGTCGGCGGCGGCTCCAACGCGATCGGCCTGTTCACGGCTTTCGTGCCCGACGAGCAGGTCCGCCTCGTGGGCATCGAGGCCGGCGGCGACGGGTTCGAGACCGGCCGCCACGCCGCCACGATCACCGCCGGTGAGGTCGGCGTCCTGCACGGCGCACGTTCGTTCCTGCTGCAGGACGAGGACGGCCAGACGATCGAGTCGCACTCGATCAGCGCCGGCCTGGACTACCCGGGCGTGGGTCCCGAGCACGCCCACCTGGCCGACATCGGCCGGGCCCAGTACCTGCCGGCGACCGACGCGGAGGCGATGTCCGCCTTCGACCTGCTGTGCAAGACCGAGGGCATCATCCCGGCGATCGAGTCGGCGCACGCGCTGGCCGGTGCCGTGGCCCTGGCCAAGGAGATGGGACCCGACGCCACGATCCTGGTGAACCTGTCGGGGCGCGGCGACAAGGACGTGCACACCGCCGCGAAGTACTTCGGCCTGCTGGACGAGAACGACCGGGCGGAGACCGACCGATGAGTGAGCGCCAGCGAGCGGACGAACACGGGCCGGCGATGACCGCGATCGACGAGCTGTTCGAGCGCACCCGCGCCGAGAACCGCGCCGCCCTGGTCGGCTACCTGCCCGCCGGGTTCCCCACCGTCGACGGCTCGATCGCCGCGATCCGGGCGATGGTCGAGGGTGGCGTCGACTTGGTCGAGGTCGGCCTGCCGTACAGCGACCCCGTGATGGACGGGCCCACGATCCAGGCGGCCGCCGAGGCGGCCCTGGTCAACGGCACCAGGGTCGACGACGTGTTCCGCGTCGTCGAGGCGTCCGCCGCCACCGGCGCGCCGACGGTCGTCATGACCTACTGGAACCCGGTCGAGCGCCGCGGTGTCGACCGGTTCGCGGCCGACCTCGCCGCCGCCGGGGGAGCCGGGCTCATCACCCCCGACCTCATCCCGGACGAGGGCACCGAGTGGGACCGCGCGTCGCGTGCGCACGGCCTCGACCGGGTGTACCTCGTCTCGCCCTCGTCCACGGACGACCGGCTGGCGATGACCGCCGACGCGTCGAGCGGGTTCATCTACGCCACCGCCGTCATGGGCGTGACGGGCACCCGAGAGCAGTCCTCCAGCCTCGCGCCCGAGCTGGTCGCGCGACTGCGCAAGGTCACCGACAAGCCGGTGGGCGTCGGCCTCGGCGTCAGCAACGGCGCGCAGGCCCACGAGATCGCCGAGTTCTCCGACGCCGTGATCGTCGGCTCCGCGCTGGTCCGCTGCCTGCTGGACCAGCCCGACCAGCAGTCCGCGCTGACGTCGCTGCGTGAGCTGGCCGCCGAGCTGCGCGCCGGCGTCGAGAGGGACTGACCGTGCAGATCGCCCACTACATCCCGTCGCCCGACCAGGCGGTCTGGCACCTGGGTCCCGTGCCGTTGCGCGCCTACGCGCTGTGCATCATCGCCGGTGCCGTCGTGGCGATCGTCATCGCCGAGCGCCGGTTCGTCGCGCGCGGAGGCCGCGCCGGCGCCATCGGCGACATCGCGATCTGGGCCATCCCGTTCGGCATCGTCGGCGGACGGATCTACCACGTCATCACGACGCCCGAGCTGTACTTCGGCGACGGTCGCGACCCGCTCGACGTGGTCAAGATCTGGGAGGGCGGGCTGGGCATCTGGGGCGCCGTCGCGCTGGGCGGCGTCGGTGCGTGGATCGCGTGCCGTCGCTACGACATCGACTTCCTCAAGATGGCCGACGCGCTGGCGCCCGGCCTGCTCGTGGCGCAGGCCATCGGTCGCTTCGGCAACTACTTCAACCAGGAGCTGTTCGGCCGGCCCACGACCCAGCCCTGGGGCCTGGAGATCGCGCCGCAGTACCGCCCCGAAGGCTACGAGCAGTTCGCCACGTTCCACCCCACGTTCCTCTACGAGGCGCTGTGGAACCTGGCCGCGGCGGTCCTGCTGGTGTGGCTCGAGCGTCGCCTCAAGCTGGCGCACGGGCGCGTCTTCGCGCTCTACGTCATGCTCTACACGCTCGGCCGTGGCTGGATCGAGGCACTGCGGATCGACGACGCCAACCACATCGGTCCGTTCCGGCTCAACGTGTGGACGTCGATCATCGTCTTCGCGCTCGCGCTGGCCTACTTCCTGTGGGCCCGCCGCCTCGACCGGGCCAGTCCCGAACGCGACGTCACCGAGGCCGACACACCCTGACGGGCGCGGATCCGTCCCTCGGCCCCGCGGTCACGTCCTGGCCACGCCACGCTGGGAGACTGGACCCATGACCCCTCCCGGCACCGTCGTCGCGGTCGTCGGCCCGACCGCCTCGGGCAAGACGCGACTGTCGGTCGAGCTGGCGCACGCCGTCCGGGGAGAGGTCGTCAACGCCGACTCGGTTCAGCTGTACCGCGGCATGGACATCGGCAGTGCGAAGGCGACCGTCGAGGAACGGTCCGGGGTGCCGCACCACCTGCTGGACGTGCTCGACCCCGCCGAGGAGGCGAACGTCGCCCAGTTCCAGCAGCTGGCGCGCTCGGCGATCGACGACGTCCACGGACGTGGACGCGTGCCGATCCTGGTGGGCGGCTCCTCGCTGTACGTCCGGGCCGCGCTGGACCCGCTCGACTTCCCGGGCACGGATCCGCAGGTCCGCCGGCGCTGGGCCGACCGGCTCGACGAGATCGGCGCCGAGGCCCTCCACGAGGAGCTGGCGGCGCGCGACCCGCAGGCGGCGGCCGCCATCTTGGCCACGAACGGCCGACGCATCGTGCGAGCCCTCGAGGTCGGCGAGCTGACCGGTCGTCCGTTCGTCGCGACGATGCCGGCCCCCGTGTCGATCTACCCGGCGGTCGTCATGATCGGGCTGGACGTGCCGCGCGACGTCCTCGACGCCCGGATCGACGAGCGTGTCGACCGGATGTGGGCGGACGGCCTCGTGGACGAGGTGCGGGGACTGCCCGCACTGGTGGGCTCGCCCACGGCGTCACGGGCCCTGGGCTACCAGCAGGTGCTGGCGTTCCTGGCCGGCGACCTGACCGAGGACGAGGCCCGTGAGGAGACGAAGGCGGGCACGCGGCGGTTCGCGCGCCGCCAGGACCGGATGATGCGCAAGGACCCGCGCATCCACTGGCTGGCGTTCGACGATCCCGCGCTGGTGCGACGGGCGGTCGATCTCACGCGGGCACCGTAGGCTGGAACCATGGAGTTCGCGTGGTTCAAGGGTCATGGCACCGAGAACGACTTCGTGTTGCTGCCCGACCACGACGGCACGGTGCACGGGGATCTCGACGCCGGCTTCGTCGCGGCCCTGTGCGACCGTCGCCGCGGCATCGGCGCCGACGGTGTGATGCGGGTGATCCGCTCCGCCGCGGCCGGCATCGACTCGCCCGCCGAGTGGTTCATGGACTACCGCAACGCCGACGGCTCGCTGAGCCAGATGTGCGGCAACGGGGTGCGCGTCTTCGCGCGTCACCTGCTGCGGCACGGCCTCGTCGAGGGTCCCGAGTTCGGGGTGGCCACGCGCGACGGGCTCAAGGTGCTGCGTGTCGACGGTGACCAGATCGCCGTCGACATGGGCGCGTGGACGACCGGCACGCACACGAAGGTCGGTGCTGATGGCCGTGCCTGGGAGGCGCTCGAGGTGCACACCGGGAACCCCCACGCCGTCGCCTTCGTCGACGACGTGGCGGACGCCGGGAGCCTGCTCCAGCAGCCCACCTTCGACGAGGGCGTCTATCCCGAGGGCGTCAACATCGAGTTCGTGCAGCGGGTCGCCGATCGTCACGTGGCGATGCGCGTGCACGAGCGCGGCTCGGGCGAGACCCGCTCGTGCGGCACCGGGGCGTGCGCCACGGCGATCGCCACCGCCCGCGCCGACGGAGCCACCGACGCGACGTACCGCGTCGACGTCCCCGGCGGCACCCTGCACATCACCGTTTCCCCCGATCGAACCGTGCTGACCGGACCGGCTGTCATCGTCGCCGGCGGCACGATGGAGTGGTTCGCATGACCGACGACCAGACCCGCGCCGACGCCCCCGACCTCGACACGGGGCAGATGGACCTTCAGGACCGCTCGTCGCTGCGACGCGTCGCCGGCCTGTCGACCGAGCTGGAGGACATCTCCGAGGTCGAGTACCGCCAGCTGCGACTCGAGCGGGTCGTGCTGGTGGGCGTGTGGACCGAGGGCTCGGTCGAGGACGCCGAGAACTCGCTCACCGAGCTCAAGGCGCTGGCCGAGACGGCTGGCTCCGAGGTGCTCGACGCGCTGATCCAGCGACGTCAGAAGCCCGACCCCGCCACGTTCATCGGTCGCGGCAAGGTCGACGAGCTGCGCGACGCGGTGCGGGCGACCGGCGCTGACACCGTGATCTGCGACGGAGAGCTGGCGCCCAGCCAGCTGCGCAACCTCGAGGACCGCGTCAAGGTCAAGGTCGTCGACCGGGTCGCGCTGATCCTGGACATCTTCGCCCAGCACGCGAAGAGCGCCGAGGGCAAGGCGCAGGTCGAGCTGGCCCAGCTGCAGTACCAGACCCAGCGCCTGCGCGGCTGGGGCGGCAACCTGTCGCGCCAGGCCGGCGGCCAGGCGGCCGGCGGCGAGGGCATCGGTGGCCGCGGCCCCGGTGAGACCAAGCTCGAGACCGACCGCCGTCGCATCCAGGCCAAGATGGCCAAGCTGCGCCGCGAGCTCAAGGAGCTGCGCGGCACCCGCGAGACCAAGAAGGCCGAGCGCCGGCGCCACCAGATCCCGTCGGTCGCGATCGCGGGCTACACCAACGCCGGCAAGTCCAGCCTGCTGAACCGCCTGACCGGCGCCGGCGTCCTGGTCGAGGACGCGCTCTTCGCCACCCTGGACCCCACGACGCGCCGGGCCGAGACGTCGGACGGCCGCGTCTACACGCTGTCGGACACGGTCGGGTTCGTGCGGCACCTGCCGCACCAGCTGGTCGAGGCGTTCCGCTCGACGCTGGAGGAGGTCGCCGACGCCGACCTGATCCTGCACGTGGTCGACGGATCGCACCCCGACCCCGAGGGCCAGATCAGCGCGGTCCGCGAGGTGTTCGCCGAGGTCGGGGCCGTCAAGGTGCCCGAGATCATCGTCATCAACAAGGCCGACGAGGCCGACCCGCTCGTGCTCAAGGGCCTGCTGGCCCGCGAGCCGCACGCCGTCGTCGTCAGCGCGCGCACGGGGGAGGGGATCGACGAGCTGCTGGGCGCGATCGAGGCCGACCTGCCGGTGCCCGAGGTGCTCGTCGACGCGATCGTGCCGTACTCGCGCGGGGACCTGGTCAACCAGGTGCACCTGCACGGCGACATCGAGGTCCTCGAGCACGAGGCCGAGGGCACCCACGTCGTCGCGCGCGTGCACGCGCAGCTGGCCAACGAGCTGGAGCCGTTCGCCAGGAACGCGTGACGCCCGAGGCGGCCTGTGGATCGATGCCCGATTCGCGACCGACGACAGGTAGCGTTCTTCCGTGCCCTCCAACCCCGGTGTCCGTGATGTCCTGAGCGCCGCCGTCGAGGCCGTCGGCGGTGCCGAGCGGCCGGGCCAGGTCGCGATGGCCGAGGCGGTGGCCGACGCGCTCCAGCACGAGAAGCACCTGCTCGTGCAGGCGGGCACCGGCACCGGCAAGTCGCTGGGATATCTCGTCCCGGCGCTGCTGCACCACGAGCGGGTCGTCGTCGCCACCGCCACCCTCAACCTGCAGCACCAGCTGGTCGAGCGCGACATCCCCGCACTCAAGGAGGCCGCGCGCAGCACGATGAGCACGGTGCCGCACCACGCGGTGCTCAAGGGCCGCGCGAACTACGCCTGCCTGCACCGCGTGCGCCAGGGCGCCCCGGACGAGCAGGGCGTCCTCGTCGAGGTGCCCGAGGGCTCACTGGGCGCCGAGGTCGTGAAGCTGCGCGAATGGGCCGAGTCTCAGGCCGAGGGCGGTCACGGTGGGGACCGCGACGCCGCCCCGACGCACGGCGAGCGTGCCTGGCGCCAGGTGAGCGTCTCCTCACGCGAGTGCCTGGGGGCCAGCCGCTGCGAGTACGCCGCCGAGTGCTTCGCCGAGCGCGCGAAGGAGGACGCGGCGCGCGCCCACGTCGTCGTCACGAACCACGCGATGCTCGCCATCGACGCGATCGAGGGCGTGCCGATGCTGCCCGAGTTCGACGCCGTCGTGATCGACGAGGCCCACGAGCTGGCCGCCCGCGTCACCCAGGCCTCCACCGACGAGCTCGATCCGGGCCTCATCGAGCGCGCCGCCCGGCGCGCCAGGCCCTACCTGGACGACGGTGCCGCGGCCGACGACCTGGGCGACGCGGCCGACTCGCTCGCCGACGCCCTGACGCACGTGACGCCCGGCCGCATCGACGCGATCGAGCCGGCCCTGGCGGGTGCACTCGCCTTCGTCCGCGACTGCGCCCGGGCGTGCTTCTCCGCGTTCGCGAAGGAGAAGGGCGAGGAGGCCGATCCCGGTCGTCAACAGGCGCGCAGTGCGATCGAGGACATCCGCACGGTGGCCGAGCGGATGGCCGCGGGCCGCGAGACCGAGGTCCTGTGGCTCGGGGACGGACGCAGCGGCCTGCACCTGAGGATCGCGCCGATCGACGTCTCGGGCGCCCTGCGCGCGAAGCTCTTCGGCGAGAAGACGGTCGTCCTGACCAGCGCCACGCTCACCCTGGGCGGCTCGTTCGGTCCGGTCGCGGCCTCGCTGGGGCTCGACATGGCCGGCACCGACTGGACGGGCCTGGACGTGGGCTCGCCGTTCGACTATGGGCGTCAGGGGATCCTGTACGTCGCGAAGAACCTGCCCGCGCCCGGCCGCGACGGGCTCGAGGCCGACCAGCTGGGCGAGATCACCGCGCTCGTCAAGGCGGCCGGCGGGCGGACGCTCGGGCTGTTCTCCTCGCGGCGTGCCGCCGAGCGGGCGGCCGAGTACGTGCGCGCCTCGCTGCCCGACCTCGACGTGTGGTGCCAGGGCGACGCCCA
>NZ_DAMDLR010000080.1:0-11192 GCF_032084975.1 Aeromicrobium sp. | reverse complement strand
CTGGCGCTCGCGACGCGCAAGGACAAGGACGCGGCGCTGACGGCGATGGCCGAGGCGCTCGTCGCCGGCACCGACCGCATCGTCGCGGCGAACACCGAGGACGTGGCCGAGGCGCGCGCCGAGGGCACGCCCGAGAACGTCATCGACCGGCTGGCGCTCGACGCGGCGCGCGTCGAGGCGTTCGCCCAAGGCGTCAGTGACATCGCGGCCCTGCCCGACCCTGTGGGCGAGGTCGTGCGCGGCTCCACCCTGCCGAACGGCCTGCAGCTGCAGCAGATCCGGGTCCCCATGGGCGTCATCGGGATGATCTACGAGGGCCGTCCCAACGTCACCGCCGACGCAGCCGCGATCTGCCTCAAGGCCGGCAGTGCCTCGCTCCTGCGGGGCTCGCGCTCCGCACGCCGCTCCAACGCCGTGATCGTCGAGATCATGCGCGACGCCGTGGCCTCGGCCGGACTGCCCGCCGACGCGATCCAGGCGATCAGTGCCGAGGACCGCAGCACCTCGACCGACCTGATGACCGCGCGCGGCCTGGTCGACCTCGTGATCCCCCGCGGGGGAGCGGGCCTCATCCGCGCGGTCGTCGAGCAGTCCACGGTGCCCGTGATCGAGACCGGCACCGGCAACGTCCACGTGTACGTCGACGCCGATGCCGACCTCGACATGGCGCTCGACATCGTCCTGAACTCCAAGACCCATCGCACCAGCGTGTGCAACGCGGCCGAGTCGCTGCTGGTGCACCGCGCCGTGGCCGAGAAGTTCCTGCCGCGCGTCGTGACGGCCCTGCAGGAGCGAGACGTCACGATCCACGGTGACGAGGCGTTCCAGGCCTTCGGCGGCGTCGACGCGGCCACGGACGACGACTACGCCACCGAGTACCTCGCCTCCGAGATCTCGGCCCGGGTGGTCGACTCGGTGGACGAGGCGATCGACCACGTGCGGCGCTTCACCTCGGGGCACACCGAGGCGATCGTGACGGGGTCGCTCGACGCCGCCCGCCGCTTCACGATGGGCGTCGACTCGGCGGCCGTCATGGTCAACGCCTCGACCCGGTTCACCGACGGTGGTGAGTTCGGCTTCGGTGCCGAGATCGGCATCTCCACCCAGAAGCTGCACGCCCGTGGCCCCATGGGCCTGACCGAGATGACGACGACGACCTACGTGGTCACCGGCACCGGCCAGACGCGCTGACGTCGGGTTCAGGCGGGGATGAGTTCTCGTTGTCGGGGTCGGTAGCGGTGGTTGTGTTGCCAGGTGCCGCGGATCTGGAACTCGGGGTGCCGGTCGGTGAAGCGGATCGGGATGTCGGTTTGGTGGACGTGTCGGTGGTGGTGTGCGCAGAGCAGGACGCCGTCGTCGATGGTGGTGTGTCCGCCGTCGGACCATCGGGTGGCGTGGTGTGATTCGCACCAGCCTGGTGGTCGATCGCAACCGGGGTAGGCACAGCCCTGGTCTCGTTGGCCGAGCGCGATGCGTTGCTTCTGGGTGTGGAACCGCTTCGTCCGGCCGACATCGAGCGGGACTGAGCTTCCGTCGAGGACAGCGGGCAGGATCCCAGCCCCGCAGGCGATCATGCGTAGTTCGCCGGCGCTGATGCTGGTGCCGAACTCGGTGACCCCGGCCCGGTCGGTCTCGCCCCGTAGCGACTGTTCGTCGATCGTGACGACCAGTGCGGCGTTCACGCCGCCGTGGTTGCCGAACGACTCGGCGGGCAGGTGGCGGATGATCTCGGCGAACGCCTCGCCCGCCTTCTCGGCGGGGGTCAGGTCGCGACGGTCCTCGACCGGAGACGTCTCGACGCCGGTCTTCTCCGCCTCGGCCAGTGCGCGTTTGCGGGGGCTGGTCTTCGACTCGATCACCGCGCGCAGCATGTCGGCGGTGAGGGCGTCGGTCTTGCCGCCGAACTTGACCAGTCCGGTCTGCTCGTCGGGGCGTCCGATCCAGAACTCCGACAGGCGTCGTTGGGCGTGTTCCTCGCGCTGGAGTCGCTTGTTCTCGATGTCATCCGCACGCTTCACGTCGAGGGTCTCCAGCGCGCGCTTGGCCTTGCGCGTCAGCTGGTCGGCCGTCATGGCTTGGGCGGCCTCCACCAGTTCGGTCTCGACCTGATCACGCTGCGCGGCCGTCAAATCACTGGGCAGGTCGTCCAGCGCGCCGGTGACGATCGCGGCCTTCGCAGTCGACATCCCCGGCTTCGCGAGCGCCTTCTTCACCTGCGGCGCCGTCTCAATCCGCGTGGCCAGCTTGATCTGCTTGGTCGCCTCACGCCGCGTGATCCCGGACCCGTTCGCCACCAGCGCCGTCATGTCGGCATCTCCGGTGGTGCGGTGCGCGTTCTTCGCGTCGGCAGCCGCCAGCAAGGCGAGGTTCAGGGCGTCGGCCTGCCGGCGCAGCGACTGCACCGCCGCCGCCTCGACAGCCAACTGCTCAGGCGAGAGCGAACCCAGATCGCGCGTGAGCGCAGACGCCAGGAACCGCTGTCCCGACCTGAGCCCACCGATGACGTCCACGAATCCCCCGATTCACTCGAACTGATGTTCCCATTATAGGCCCAATGGAAGACGCATGGCAATACCTATTGGGCAGAAGATCTCGACGCGTCCGGGACGGAGGGATCCTGACCACGAGCGCTGTCGTTCCGGGCGGCAACGGCGCTGGTAGATTGTCGCCATGCTTGATCTGATGCTGGCTGCCGAAGAGGCGGCCCACCACGGCGAAGCGGCCATCAACCCTTGGTTCGTCGGAGGCGGCGCGCTCGGCTTCCTGTTGATCCTGCTGTTCATCACGATGATGTTCGGATTGGGTCGCGAGCACTCCTGAGCATGTCAGAACCGCGCCGTCGCATCGGCGTGATGGGCGGCACGTTCGATCCCATCCACCACGGACACCTCGTTGCTGCCAGCGAGGTGCAGTCGTGGTTCGACCTCGACGAGGTCGTCTTCGTCCCGACGGGGCAGCCGTGGCAGAAGTCCGAGCGGGTCGTGTCGCCGCCGGAGGACCGCTACCTCATGACGGTCATCGCGACGGCCGCCAACCCGCGGTTCACCGTCAGTCGTGTCGACATCGACCGTGCGGGCCTGACCTACACGATCGACACGCTGCGCGATCTGGCCGCGGCGTACCCGAACGACGAGCTCTACTTCATCACCGGCGCCGACGCGATGGCCGCGATCCTGACCTGGCGCGACCACGCCGAGCTGTTCGAGCTGGCGCACTTCGTGGGCTGTACCCGTCCCGGCCACGAGATGGACGAGTCCACGCTCGAGGGACTGCCGCGCGAGCGGGTCACCCTGGTCGAGATCCCGGCCCTGGCCATCAGCTCCACCGACTGCCGTGCGCGGGTCCACAGCGGCGAGCCCGTCTGGTACCTCGTGCCTGATGGTGTCGTCCAGTACATCGGCAAGCACGGCCTCTACGAACCTCACGAACAACCGAAGGAAGACGCCTCATGACCGCGACCGACCGCGCCATCGAACTGGCCCGAGCCTCAGCGCAGGCGGCCGCCGACAAGCTGGCGACCGACGTCATCGCGTTCGACGTCTCCGACCAGCTGGCGATCACCGACGTGTTCGTCCTGTGCTCCGCCGAGAACCAGCCCCAGATGAACGCCGTCAAGGACGCCGTCGAGAAGGAGCTGCTGGGGATCGGCGCCAAGACGCTGCGTCGTGAGGGTGAGCGCGAGGCGCGCTGGATCCTGCTCGACTACGGCGACATCGTCGTGCACATCCAGCACAGCGAGGAGCGGGCCTTCTACGCGCTCGAGCGCCTGTGGAGCGACTGCCCCTCCATCAACCTGCAACTCACGTGAAACCGGGCAGCATCGCGGGTCGCCGCGTCATCCTCTGGCGCCACGGGCGCACCGAGTGGAACCTGGCCGGCCGCGTGCAGGGCCAGACCGACATCCCGCTGGACGAGGTCGGCCGCCAGCAGGCGGTCGACGCGGCCGCACGCCTGGCGGCACTCGCGCCCAGCAGGATCATCAGCTCCGACCTGTCCCGCGCCTTCGACACCGCCACGGCCCTCGCCGAGCGCACGGGCCTCGAGGTCGAGGTCGACGTGCGCCTGCGAGAGCTGGCGTTCGGTGTGCGCGAGGGCCTGACATGGCGTGAGTCCTGGGAGCGCTTCCCGGCGCAGATGCAGGCGTGGGCCGAGGGTGACGAGACCCAGGTCGAGGGCGCCGAGACGCACGCGCAGGCCGGCGCGCGCCTGGACGCTGCCCTGCGTGACCACCTCGAGCAGCTGCCGATCGGCGAGACCCTGGTCGTCGTCGCGCACGGTGCCGTCCTGCGCACCGGCATCCTCACGTTCCTGGGCATCGACGAGTCGTCGTGGCGCCAGTTCGGCGGCCTGTCGAACTGCCACTGGTCGGTGCTGGAGGAGGCGCGGTACCAGGACTGGTCCCAGTGGCGCCTGTCGGAATGGAACACGGGATCGCTGCCAGAACCGGTCATGTCGGACGACGAGGCGGACGAACCGGACCCCGGTTTGGGGAACTCGGGAGGCAGTAGGTAGTATTGGTCAGGTTGTTAGCGGGGCATTGGCGCAGTTGGTAGCGCGCTTCCATGGCATGGAAGAGGTCAGGAGTTCGAATCTCCTATGCTCCACCGAAGAACAGGTCCGGACTCCTCGCTGAGGGTCCGGACCTGCTGCGTCTGCCGGGTGAACGGGGTCAGTTCACCGGGATATGCTCGAGCACATGGCCAGTCGCACCGCCCCCGTGGCTTTCACCGAAGAGGGACGCAGGAACAGTCGGCCGCGCCGCCTCGTGCGTGAGTACATGGACGAGTGCGAGATCTTCAGCAGTGCGCAGCAGGTCCACGACGCGTTGCGTGCCCAGGGGGACAAGGTCGGCCTGGCGACCGTCTACCGCAACCTGCAGGGCATGGCCGAGGCCGGCGAGGTCGACGTCCTGCGGCACGGCGACGGGGAGATGCTGTTCCGCAAGTGCGGCGACGTCCACCACCACCACCTGGTCTGCCGCAGCTGCGGCCTGACGATCGAGATCGCCGGCCCTGCCGTCGAGCGCTGGGCCGCCGAGGCCGCCGACGATCACGGATTCGCGGACGTGACGCACTCCGTCGAGCTGTTCGGGCTGTGTGCCGACTGCGCTGCCACGGCTGACTCAGACTCCTCGCGCTGACGGCGCCGGGCGACTCACCAGCTCGACTTGGTGATGCCCGGAAGCTCACCGCGGTGGGCGGCGCTGCGGAAGTTGATCCTCGAGAGGCCGGTCTTGGCGATGTGTCCCCGAGGGCGGCCGTCGATCTGGTCGCGCTGGCGGATGCGGACGGGACTCGCGTCACGGGGCAGCCGCGCCAGCGCACGCACCGCCGAGTGGCGATCCGCCGGGGTCGACGCCGTGCGGATCGCCTCCTTCAGTCCTGCGCGACGCGAGGCATACCGCGCGACGATCTCCTTGCGCCGTTCGTTGGCGACGATCTTGGACCTCTTGGCCATCAGCGTTCCTCTCTGAAGTCGACGTGCCGACGCACGACGGGATCGAACTTGCGCAGCACGAGCCGGTCGGGGTCGTTGCGGCGGTTCTTGCGCGTGACGTAGGTGAAGCCCGTGCCGGCGGTCGACCGCAGCTTGACGATGGGGCGGACGTCGTTCCCTCGCTTGGCCATCAGATCCGCTCCCCGCGCGCGAGCAGGTCGCTGACGATCGCGTCGATGCCCCGGCGGTCGATCGTCTTGATCCCGCGGGCGCTGACGGTGAGTGTGACGCGGCGATTCAGGCTCGGCGCCCAGTAGCGCCTGGTCTGGACGTTGACGTTGAAGCGGCGCTTCGTGCGCCGGTGTGAGTGGGAGACGTGGTGGCCGAAGCCCGGCTCGGCACCGGTGACCTGGCAGACGCGCAACATGAACACCTCGAATGTAGTAGAATGAGACTCGTTATCAATTACCGAGGTTAGCAGGAGCCAGTGAAGAACGACATCCACCCCGCGTACGACCACGTGGTCTTCCGTGACCGGTCGGCCGGCGTGACCTATCTGACCCGCTCGACGCTCACGAGCGGCGAGCGCATCGAGCTCGACGGCGTGACCCATCCCGTCGTCGACGTCGAGGTCTCCAGCGCCAGTCACCCGTTCTGGACCGGACGGGGCCGCGTCGTCGACACCGAGGGACGGGTCGAGCGCTTCCGGCGCCGCTACGGATCCTCCATCGAGGAAGGACAGGGACGATGAAGGTACGCAACTCACTGAGGTCGCTGAAGAGCCAGCCCGGGTCGCAGGTCGTCCGGCGCCGCGGACGCACCTATGTGATCAACAAGCAGAACCCGCGAGTGAAGGCGCGGCAGGGATGACGCCGCTGCACGCCGTTCCGGTGATCCTGATCAGCGGCATCGAGGACGAGCCCATGGCAGCCGCGGCGATCGCCCTGCAGTGGGACCTGCCACGAGCGGTCTCGGTGCGTCACGTAGTCGACCCGGACCGGGACGTGCTGTGGCGGATCGTCAGCGATGCCACCGGCGTCGTGGAGCGCCTCGAGATCGACGTCGAGCACGCCTGCGTCAGCTGCGCGATCCGCGAGGACGTCGTCCCCACGCTCGATCGGCTCGGTGCCGACGGGCGGTGGGAGACGATCATCGCGCAGCTGCCCGTCACGGCGGAGGCCGTGCAGGTCTGCCGTGTGATCGGCTGGGCGCCCCACGAGGTGCCCCACGTGCGGATCGCCGCGTCGCTGGTCGCGTTGTCGAGTGAGACCCTCCTCGACGACCTGCTGGGTGACGACCTGATCAACGAGCGGGACCTCCCGGTGCGCGGCGACGACAGCCGCGGAGTCGCCGAGGTGGCCTGCGCCATGGTCGAGTATGCCGACGTCATCGCGGTCGGCGACGAGCTGGACGATGAGGAGCGCGAGGTCCTGGCGGCACTGGCCCGCCCCGGTGTCCCGGTCGTCGAGTCGTTCAGCCAGGTCGACGCCCGCCCCCTGGAGGTCGGAGTGCACGACCATCGCCGCAATGAGGCGTGGGTCGCGGAGGTGCGGCGGGAGGCGCTGCCCGATCGGCAGCTCGACGCGGCCTGGGTGCTCGACTTCGAGTCCGACAGGCCGTTCCACCCCGACCGGCTCCGCGATGCCATCGCCCTCCTCGGCGGCGGTCCGCGCCGCTCTCGCGGGTGCTTCTGGCTGCCGAGCCGGCCCGGCCAGGTCTGCGTGTGGGACGGGGCCGGCGGACAGCTCAGCGTGGGATCCACCGAGACGTGGGGCAACAGCCGGCCGTTGACCCGCATCACGGTCGTCGGCATCGACGACGGTCGCGACGAGCTCGAGCAGGCTTTCGCCTCCTGCGTGCTCAGCGACGCCGAGATGCGCGAGCGCGGCCCGTACTGGGAAGTGACGCGGGACGGCTTCGAGTCCTGGCTCGGCCAGATCCGTCGCGCCGCCTGACCGCCACTGAGCGCTCGCGGCGCTCACCATCGCCTCCGGCGTGGCGGTTCGCCACGCCGGTCCACCCACCTCACCGAGGAGTCACCATGGCCGTCCCCAAGCGACGCCTGTCCCGCAGCAACACCCGCCATCGCCGTTCGGCGTGGAAGACCACCGCGGCCGACCTCGTGCCCGTCGAGATCGACGGCCGTGTCCATCGCATCCCTCGGCGACTCGTCCGCGCCGCCCACCGGGGTCTGCTCGACCTCGACCGGCGCGGCTGAGCTGCTCGATGGCGCGAGGCCGGTGCTCTCGCGAAGGCACGCCCGGCTCGACCAGTCGCGCCGGATCGCGTCACCGATCGACCGAGTCGCAGGTCCAACCGCGCTGCCACCCGTCGACGGTGCCCGGTCCCGATTGCCGGCCTGCGCCAGACTGGGGCCATGGCGCGTTACGTGACGTACTCCCAGACCGGCGGACCCGACGTCCTCGAGGTGAACGAGGGCCCCGAGCCGACTCCCGGCGAGGGCCGGGTGGTCGTCGAGATCCGTGCCGCCGGCGTGAACCCGATCGACTGGAAGCTGCGCGCGGGAATCCGCCCGTCCGGTCCGTTCGAGGAGCCGCGCCGGGTGGGCTTCGACGGAGCGGGCGTGATCAGCGCCCTCGGTCCCGGCGTCGACGGGTGCTCGGTCGGCGACGAGGTCGTCGTGGAGGGCACGCAGGGCACCTACGCGACCCACGTCGTCGCCTCGTGCGAGAACCTCACCGCCAAGCCGTCCGGGGTCGACTTCGAGACCGCCGCGGCCCTCGGCGTCCCCGTCGCGACGGCGTGGCAGGTCCTGGCGTCGCTCGAGGTGGGCGAGGGGGACCGCCTGCTCGTGCACGGCGGCTCGGGCGCCGTGGGCCAGGCCGCGATCCAGCTGGCTCGCATGCGCGGTGCCGAGGTCGTCGCCACCGCCGGCGAGGCCAACATCGAGCGCCTGCGTGACCTGGGAGCTGTGGCGGTCACGTACGGCCCCGGCCTGGTCGACCGTCTGCGCGCGGCGTCGCCCGAGGGTTACACGGTGTCGCTTGACTGCGCGGGGACCGACGAGGCCCTCGAGGCCAGCCTCGAGCTGGTCGACCGCACGCGGATCGGCACGATCGTCCAGGGCGCGCAGTACCACGAGATGGGCCTGCAGGCGTGGTCCGGAGGATCGCCCGAGCCGCTGACCCCGGAGCAGCAGGGCCTGCGCGACGAGGCGATCGCGCGCGTCCTCCCGCTCGTCGCGATGGGCGAGTTCGAGGTTGAGATCGGCCGGGTCATGCCGCTGGACGACGTCGTCGAGGCTCACCGCCTGAGCGAGCAGGGCGGCGTGCGCGGCAAGATCGTCCTCGTGCCCTGATCGACCGCGCCCCGAGCGGCGAGTGTTGCCGAGAAGGCCACCTGTCGTTCACCTCGATGCAGCGCGGGGTTGGGCCGGCGCCGCCAGCCTGTGGCGCGTGTCTCGATCACTTGCCTTCATCGCCGGTACCGCCGTACTGGCCACGGCTCTCCCGCTCCTGTCCACCTCGGCCGTCGCGGCCCCCGACAGCTCGTTCCACCGCGTGGCGACCTACCCGGTGTTCCAGAACGTGCCCGCCGGCGTTCCTGCGTCGGCCGAGACGGTCGCCGAGATCTCGGACGTGTCCGACGACGGCAGGACGCTCGTCTACACGGACGCGGCGGGCAAGCGCATCGGCTTCCTCGACATCAGCGATCCCGCCCGTCCGCGTGGCGACGGGACGCTCTCGCTCGAGGAGCTGGGCGACGCGGACGACCAGCCGACCTCCGTCAGCATCGTCGGTCCCCACGTCCTGGTCGTCGTCGACACCTCGGCCTCGTTCACGGACCCGAGCGGCCGCCTGGACGTGGTGCGACTCAAGGACGGCGTCCGCGTCCACAGCATCGACCTGGCGGGCCAGCCCGACTCGATCGCCGTGACGAAGGACGACGGGATCGCCGCGATCGCGATCGAGAACCAGCGCGACGAGGAGTTCACGCCTCCGGGCGGTGAGGAGGGCGACCTGCCCCAGGCCCCCGCCGGATTCGTGCAGCTGATCGACCTGGACGGCGCGCCCGCCGACTGGACGACCCGCCGGGTCGACTTCGATCCGGCCGTCCTGGCCGCCGGCGGCCTCGCCGAGCCGACGGACGCCGAGCCCGAGTACGTCACGTTCAACAGCCGGGGCACGCTCGCGGTCACCCTGCAGGAGAACAACGGCATCGTGCTGATCGACGGCCGGACAGGCGAGGTCGAGAAGGCGTTCAGCGCCGGCTCGGTCGACCTCAGCGGCATCGACGCGAAGAAGGACGGCGCGATCAACCTGACCGACTCGCTGAGCGACGTCGCGCGCGAGCCCGACGCGATCGCCTGGATCGGCGATGACCACCTGGCCACCGCCAACGAGGGCGACTGGAAGGGCGGCAGCCGCGGCTGGACCGTGTTCGACGCCGACGGTCAGGTCGCCTGGGACGTCGGCAACACCTTCGAGCGCCTCGCGGTTCAGCACGGCCTGTACAACGGCGACCGCGCCGCCAAGAAGGGGTCCGAGCCCGAGGGCCTCGCGGTCGCCGAGTTCGACGGCACTCCCTATGCGTTCGTCGGCTCCGAGCGCAGCAACTTCGTGGCGGTCTATGACGTGAGCGACCCGACCGCTCCCGAGTTCCGTCAGGTCATGCCCACCACCAACGGGCCCGAGGGCCTCCTGCCGATCCCGTCGCGCGGACTGTTCGCGGTCTCGAGCGAGACCGACGACGCCGACGCGGGGGTGCGCGCCACCGTCGGCCTGTACGAGTGGAAGCCCGGACAGGCGCAGTTCCCGTCGATCGTGTCCGACGAGAAGGACGGCGCGCCGATCGGCTGGCAGGCGCTCGGTGCCCTGACCGCCGACACCGACAGTGCGACGACGCTGTGGACGGCCTCCGACAAGGTCGTCAAGAACGGCACGATCCTCAAGGTCGACGTCGCCGGCAGCCCGGCGCGCATCACCGACTCGGTCGCCGTGACCGAGGGTGGCAGCCCTGTCCAGCTGGACATCGAGGGACTGTTCAAGCGGCCGCAGGGCGGCTTCTGGATCGCGTCCGAGGGCGCGACCGGGCCGGGGAACGAGCTGGTCCGCACCGATGACGCCGGAGTCGTCCAGGAGCGGGTGAGCCTGCCGGCCGAGGTGACCTCGAGGCTCGGGGCACAGGGGCTGGAGGGCGTCACGGCGACGAACGACGCGGACGGCGAGCACGTGTGGTTCGTCCTGCAGCGTGCGCTGTCGGGGGAGGACCTGGTGCGCGTCGGACGCTACGACGTCGCCGACGAGTCCTTCGCCTGGTTCGGGTACGAGCTGCAGGCCCCGCTGCGTGGCAGCGGCGACTGGGTGGGCCTCTCGGAGATCACGGCGATCGACCGCGACACGTTCGCCGTCATCGAGCGCGACAAGCTGAACGGCCCGAAGGCGCGCAACAAGCGGATCTACACGTTCTCGGTCCCGCAGGACGCGACCGGCGAGCTGCCTCGGCTCGACAAGCGCCTCGCCATCGACGTCCTGCCGGCTTTGCGTGCCACGAACGGGTGGACGCAGGAGAAGCTCGAGGGCTTCACGATCGCCCGTGACGGCTCGCTGTACGCGGTGACGGACAACGACGGCCTCAAGGACGCGACCGGCGAGACGGTGTTCCTGCGCCTCGGGCGGGCCGCGGACGCCTTCGAGCACGAGCTCGCGACCACGACGGGCCTGCGCCTGTCCGCCACGCGAGCCGAGTACGCGCGGCGGATCACGGCCACGGTCTCGGTCGGGGGAGCGGCTGCG
>NZ_DAMDLR010000079.1:0-11266 GCF_032084975.1 Aeromicrobium sp. | reverse complement strand
CATCCCGCTCGAGGACGAGGACATCGCCGCGCGGGTCCGCGACATGCTCGCGATGGTGGACGGGTTCGGGGCCCCGACGGCCCGCAACCTGCGGGCCCGTCGCGCGCGGAGGCGGACGGACGCGTGGGTCACCGGGTTGGTCCAGCGCTCGCGGGACGGCGAGCACCGCGGGACTCCGCTGGACCTCGTGGCCCAGCACCGCGACAGTGCCGGCGACCTGCTGCCGGCCCACACGGCCGCCGTCGAGGTGATCAACCTGATCCGGCCGCTGGTCGCGGTGACCTGGCTCGCCAGTGGGCTCCTGCGTGCCCTCGCGGACAACCCGCACGTGGGCGCCGACCTGGTCGACGGGGCGGTCTCGCCGTTCGCCGTCGCCAACGAGGTCCGCCGCACCCAGCCGTTCGTGCCGTTCCTGGGCACGCGCGCCCGGCAGGACCTCACGTGGGACGGCATCGTGGTCCCCCGCGGCTCGCTGCTGGTCCTGGACGTGTGGGGAACCAACCACGATCCTCGCCTCTGGCGTGACCCCCACGCCTTCGACCCCCGCCGCTTCGAGTTCACCCCGGTCACGCCGTACAACCTCGTCCCGCAGGGCGGCGGGTTTCGCGAGACCGGGCACCGCTGCCCCGGCGAGGACCTGACGATGGCCGTGCTCGTGACGCTCGTCGAGCGCGTCGCCCGGATGTCGTGGCGCCTCGAGGATCCGCCTCCGGACCTGCGCCGGATGCCTCCCGAGCCGCACCAGCGCGTCACGCGCCTAGAGTGAGCGCGTGTTCCGGATCCTGTTCTTCGAGCCCCGCATCGCCGGCAACACCGGCAACGCGATCCGGTTGGCCGCCGCCACCGGCAGCCACCTGCACCTGGTGGATCCGCTGTTCGACTTCGAGGACAGCAAGCTGCGCCGCGCGGGCCTGGACTACCACGACCTCGCGGTGGTGACCGTCCATCAGACCCTCGATGAGGCCTACGAGGCACTGCTGCCGGCCCGCGTCTTCGCCTACACGACCGCGGCGACGACCGGCTACGCCGACGTCGCGTACGAGCCGGGCGACGTGCTGCTGTTCGGCCCCGAGCCCACCGGCCTGCCCGACGACGTCCTCGCCGACTCCCGGATCACCGATCAGCTGAGGCTGCCGATGCTCCCCGCGCGCCGCTCGATGAACCTCGCCAACTGCGCCTCGATCGCGGTGTACGAGGCGTGGCGCCAGCACGGCTTCGCCGGCGGGGTGTGAGGCCTCGATAGCCTTGGGCCATGACCGACTCCCCTCGATCCGCCCACGCCTGGGGCCTGGCCACCGTCACGCCTGAAGGCACCGTCCTGGACGTCTGGTACCCCGAGCCGATGCTCGGCCCCGCGCCCGAGACCACGACCGAGCCCGCCGCGCTCGTCGCGGCCGCCCGCGAGGACGCGGTCCGCGGTGTCGAGACCCGAGTCGTCCACACCGAGATCGCCGACCTGGAAGCCGCCCCGCAGGACGCGTACGACGTCTACCTGCGCCTGCACCTGCTGTCCCACCGTCTCGTGCAGCCCCACGGGCAGAGCCTCGACGGCGTCTTCGGGCTGCTCAGCAACGTCGTGTGGACCACGATCGGCCCCTGCGCCGTCGAGGGCTTCGAGGACGTACGCGCCCGTGCCCGCGCCGCCGGCCTGACCGTGTCGGTCACCAGCGTCGACAAGTTCCCCCGCATGACCGACTACGTCGTGCCGTCCGGCATCCGCATCGGCGACGCCGACCGCGTCCGCCTCGGCGCCCACCTGGCCGAGGGCACGACCGTCATGCACGAGGGCTTCGTGAACTTCAACGCGGGCACGCTGGGCCACGCAATGGTCGAGGGCCGCATCTCGGCAGGCGTCGTGGTCGGCAACGGGTCCGACGTCGGCGGTGGAGCCTCCATCATGGGCACCCTGTCCGGCGGCGGCAAGGAGGTCATCCGCGTCGGCGAGGGCTGCCTCATCGGCGCCAACTCCGGCATCGGCATCTCGCTGGGCGACGACTGCGTCGTCGCGGCCGGCACGTACGTCACCGCCGGCTCCAAGGTGACGATGCCCGATGGCAAGGTCGTCAAGGCCTCCGAGCTGTCCGGCACCGACGGCATCCTCTTCCTCACGAACAGCCAGACGGGCGCGCTCGAGGCCCGCCCCCGCGCCGGACGGACGGGCATCGAGCTCAACGCGGCGCTGCACGCCAACTGATGCGATGGATCGTCGCCACCGTCGCGTCGACGGTGGTGCTCGTCCTGGTCGTCTTCAAGCTCTTCGAGGGCGGCATGACCGGGGCCGGGTACTGCGTCGCCCGCGTCGGCGACACGACCGTCGAGGTCGATGCCGAGCAGGCGAAGTGGGCCTCGCTCATGGCCGCCATGGCGCACGAGCGCGACCTGACACCCCGGGCCACGACGATCGCGATCGCGACGGCCTACCAGGAGTCGAAGATCCGCAACATCGACTACGGTGACCGCGACTCGGTCGGCCTGTTCCAGCAGCGCCCCTCGCAGGGCTGGGGCACCGTCGAGCAGATCATGGACCCCCGCTACTCGACCGGGAGGTTCTACGACGCCCTGGTCGAGATCGACGACTACGAGTCCATGGAGATCACCGACGCCGCGCAGGCCGTGCAGCGCTCCGGCTTCCCCGACGCGTACGCCGACCACGAGGCCGACGCGCGGGCGCTGGCCTCGGCCCTGCGCGGCTACTCCCCCGCGGCGTTCGCCTGCGCGACCGATCCGCAGGCGGGCACCTCGACCGACCTCGAGGCGTACCTCGACGAGTCGTGGGGAGGCGTCCGGGTCGACTCCGACCCGTCGTCCGGCCAGCACTCGATCGCCCTGTCGGGCAAGCAGATCGGGACTCGCGGCTGGGCCCTGGCCCAGTTCCTGGTCGCCAACTCCACCGAGTACTCGATCAGCGAGGTGACGTTCGACGACATGCGCTGGGAGGCCGGCCAGGAGGAGCCGGGCTGGGACCCGACCGAGGACGCCAGCAGTACGCAGGTCCGCTTCAAGCGCGGCTGACCTGGGAGCGGTGACTCAGCGTCCGTCCTGGCACAGGAACGGACGCTGACGCACCGGTCGACGCCGGGGGGTACTGGGGAGCGGTGACTCAGCGTCCGAACCCGCGCGGGAACGGACGCTGAGTCACCGCCCCACCTCAGCCCACGTCGCGGCGCAGCGTGATGAAGCGTCCCAGCAGTGCGAAGAGCAGCACGTAGCCCAGCAGCACGGCGGCACCGGCGCCCCGCGAGAGCAGGTCAGCCGACGTGTCCTGGGCGAAGAAGCTCGCGCCGAGCATGGCGTCGGCCGCCGCGCCGGGCAGGAACCTGGCCACCTCGGACGTCGCGTCCCAGGCGCCCAGCGCCACGCGGGCGATCGGCTCGACGAACTGCGTGAACGCCAGGATCACGATGATCGCGGCGACCTGGTTCGTCAGGACGCTGCCGATGGCGGTACCCAGGACGGCCCAGATCGTCATGACCAAGACCGACATGCCGAGCAGCACCAAGACGCTGTTCGCGGTCAGATAGGCACCGTCACCGCGCCATGCGAGGATCGGCGCCGAGCCGAGCACGGTCGACGCCGTGCCGATCACGCCGTAGACGAGACCGACCACCACTGCGGCGAGCAGCTTCGCGCCCATCAGGATCGAGCGGTTCGGCTGCGCCAGCAGCGATGCGGTGATCGTCTTGTGGCGGAACTCGCCCGTGAACAGCAGGCTGCCCACGATGAGCGGGAAGACGTAGCCGATGGGACTGGTCAGCGAGTAGATCACCCGTGCCAGCTCCTCGCCCTCGGGCATCCCCGAGCCGCCGCCCATGCTCTCGGGATCGACCGTGAACGAGAACGCCATGACGGCGCCGATGAAGACCAGGTAGGCCACCAGCACGAGGGCCAGCAACCACCACAGTCGCGTCGTGAAGAGCTTGCGTACCTCAGCCTTGATCGCGGCGCTCATGCGGCCACACCTCCTCGGGACGCCGGGGCGTCGGGACTGGAGGTCAGCCGCAGGAACACGTCCTCGAGGCCGACTCCCACGTCCGCCAGCTGGTGCACCTCGATGCCGGCGCCGAACGCGGCAGCGCCCACCGTGGCGGCCGGGACGTTGAGGATGTCCACGCCGCCCGCGACGGCCTCCGTCTGCCAGCCCTGATCGGCGACGAGTCGCTCGATGAGGTCGGCCTGCGGGCCGGTGAGACGCACGCGCGACTCGACCAGCGCGTGGAGGTCCTGCAGCGCCGACGCGTGCACGAGGCGCCCCTGGGCGATGATCACGACGTCGTCGACGGTGTGCTGGACCTCGTTGAGGACGTGGCTGGAGACCAGCACGGTGCGTCCCTCGTCGGCGAAGGCGCGCAGCAGGTGGCGCAGCCAGACGATGCCCTGCGGGTCGAGGCCGTTGGCGGGCTCGTCGAGCAGGATCACGTCCGGGTCGCCGAGCAGCGCGTGGGCCAGGCCCAGTCGCTGGCGCATGCCCATCGAGTAGCCGCCGACGCGGCGCTTGGCGGCGTCGGACATGCCGACCAGCTCGAGCAGCTCGTGGCACCGCGCGTCCGTGGCACCGACCTGGGGCGCGTAGACGCGCAGGTGGTCCAGGCCGGTACGACCCGGGTGGAAGCTGGACGCCTCGAGGGCGGCTCCGACCGTGGCGGCGGGGGTGGGGATCTCCTCGTAACGGCGGCCACCGATCAACGCGGTTCCCGCTGTCGGGCGGACGAGGCCCAGCAGCATCCGCAGCGTGGTGGTCTTGCCGGCGCCGTTGGGGCCCAGGAAGCCGGTGACGGCACCCGGCCGCACCGTGAAGCTCAGGTCATCCACTGCCTTGACGGAGCCGAACTGCTTCGAGAGGTGATCGACGACGATGTCGGTCTCAGTTCGCATGCGACGACCCTATCGGCCGCGCCGCCTTGGTCCGCGAGCGGCGCAAGACGAGACTCGTCAGGGCGCAGAAAGGCCCGCCACTCAGGGAGTGACGGGCCGATCCGTGCCGCTGACCGTCCCGGGGTGACGACCAGCAGCGTGGGCGACTCAGCCGCTGCCGCTGCTCTTGCGCGCCTGGCGCGACAGGGAGTCGATCGTGACGGCCAGCAGCAGGACCGCGCCGGTGACCATGTAGCGCACGTAGGCGTCGACGCCGACGAGGTTCAGTCCGCTCGTGATCGACTGCAGCACGAGCATCCCGAACAGCGCCGAGTAGACCGAGCCGCGACCGCCGAACAGGCTGGTCCCGCCGATCACCGCGGCCGCGATCGCCATCAGGTTGGTGTCCGTGCCGCCACTGGTCTGGCTGACGGCCTGGAGCCGGCCGGCGGCCAGCACACCGCCCAGGGCCGCGAACATCGACGTCAGCGCGAACACCGAGAGGTAGACACGGTCGACGCCGATGCCGGCCCGCCTCGAGGCCTCCTCGTTGCCACCGACGGCGAACACGTGGCGACCCCACGTCGTGCGGCGCAGCAGGAAGTCCATGCCTACGATCACGCCGACCCACAGCAGCGGCATCGCGCCGATGCCACGGTCGATGTTGAGGTACCAGGCCACGCCGGCGACCGCGGCGGTGATCAACACCGCGCGCACGACGACGGACTGCAGACCGGGGGTCGACAGGTTCGCCGCGGCACGACGCCGCACCGTGCGCATCCGCCCCAGCAGGTAGGCCAGTCCCACCGCGACGGCGAGCACGTACGACGCCCACGGAGGCAGGAAGGTGAAGTTGGCGAAGTCGATCAGCGCCGAGTTCCCCGGCAGGTTCACGGTGCCGTTGGACCCCAGCACGTTGAGCTGCGCCCCCAGGAAGGCCAGCAGCCCGGCCAGCGTGATCACGAAGCTGGGCACGCCGAATCGCGTGTAGAGCAGCCCGTAGAACACGCCGATCGCCAGGCCCGTGCACAGCGCCGCCAGGATCGAGCCCAGCAGTGGCCAGTCGTGGTAGACCAGCGTGACCGCGAGCACCGCCCCGGACAGGCCCGACACCGAACCGACCGACAGGTCGATCTCGCCGAGCAGCAGGATCAGGACGATGCCGACCGAGATCATGCCGATCGTGGCGGAGTCCAGGCTCAGCTCGACCAGGTTCCGCGAGGACAGGAACCGCGGGTTGAGCGCGTAGAAGACGATCCAGATGACGCCCAGGCCGACGACGACCGGGATCATGCCCAGGTCGCCCGAGCGCAGGCGGCGGTTGAGGTTGGTCAGCATCGCCCTCGGCGACGTGTCGACGACCAGGCGCTCGTCGGCGCGGTCCGCGAAGCGCTCGCTCATGAGTTCTCCTCCGGCAGGTGCTCCTGCGGGTTGGGCGCGACGTCGGCACCCCCGTGGCGCGCCCGGCGGGCGGCCACGACGTTGTCCGACGCGCCGGTGATGGCCGCCACCAGCTGCTCCGTGGTGACGTCGTCGATGTGGAACTCCGCGGCGTTGCGGCCCAGGCGCATGACGTAGATGCGGTCTGCGACCGCCTGGACGTCGGCCATGTTGTGCGAGATCACCACGACGCCCAGCCCCGACTCGCGCAGCCGCTCGATGAGGTTGAGCACCTCGGCGGTCTGGGCGACGCCCAAGGCGGCCGTCGGCTCGTCGAGCATCACGATCTTGGGCGAGCCCACGAGGCTGCGGGCGATGGCCACGGTCTGGCGCTGGCCGCCCGAGAGGCCCGCGATCGGGATGCGCACGGAGGGGATCTTCGCCGAGAGCTGGCGCAGCAGCTCCCAGCTGCGCGACTCCATCGCCTCCTCGTCGAGGGCGCCGAGCGAGGTCGACTCCTGGCCGAGGAACAGGTTGGCGACGACGTCGAGGTTGTCGGCGAGCGCCAGGTCCTGGAAGACCGTCGCGATGCCCAGGGCCTGGGCCGACTTCGGTCCGTGGATCTGGACCCGGCGGCCCTCGACCTCGATCTCGCCGGAGTCGGAGCCGTACACGCCGGCGATGATCTTGACGAGGGTGGACTTGCCGGCGCCGTTGTCGCCGACGAGGGCGACGACCTCGCCGGGACGGACCTCGAAGTCGACGTCGGTCAGCGCCTGGACGGCGCCGAAGCGCTTGTTGATGCCGCGCAAGGAGAGCACGGGTGCAGTCATGGGGGTTCCTGTCGGACGGGACGGGACGAGACACGATGGGGCCGGCGGCGGCCGGCCCCATCGCGGGTCTGTCAGGACAGGCCGGCCTTCTCGCAGGCGGCGGCGTACTCGTCGGTGCAGATCTGCTCGACGGTGTAGAACTCGTCCTTCACGACGGTGTCGCCGACGTTGTCCTGCTTCACCGAGATCGGATCGAGGATGAAGGACGGGACGCCCTGGAAGTCGGTCGTGCCACTGATGTCCTCGCCGTTGACCAGGTCGACCGCCAGCTCGGCGGCCTGCTCGGCCTCGGCCTTGATCGGCTTGTAGACGGTCATGAACTGCTGGCCGGCGACGATCCGCTGGATCGCGGCGAGCTCGGCGTCCTGGCCGGTGATCGGCGGGACGCTCTTCACGCCGGCGGCCTTGAAGGCGGCGAAGACGCCACCGGCCTGGCCGTCGTTGGCGGCGTAGACGCCGGCGAGGTCACCCGGGTCGACCTTGTTGAACTGCGAGCTGGTGAACTTCTGCGCGTTGTCGGGGCTCCAGTCCGGGTTGTCGTACTCGGCCACGATCGTCAGGCCGCTCTCGTCGAGCACGGAGTGCGCGCCCTTCTTGAACTGCGCCGCGTTCGGGTCGGTCGGCGAGCCGTTGAGCATCAGGACGTCGCCCTTGTCGCCGGTGGCCTCGACGAGCGCCTCGCCCTGCATCTGGCCGACCCGCTCGTTGTCGAACGAGATGTAGTAGTCGGCGCCCTCGATGAAGCGGTCGTACGCGACGACCGGCACCTCGGAGCCCTGCGCGGACTTCACGATCGTGGTCGCGGCCTTGCCGTCGACCGGGTCCAGCACGAGGACGGACGCGCCGTTCGTGATGGCCGACTGGGCCTGCTGCTGCTGCTTCGACGCGTCCTGGTCGGCGTTCAGGTAATCGACCTTGCAGTCGTCACACAACTCCTTGACCTTCGCCTCGAAGAGCGGCTTGTCGAAGCTCTCGTAGCGAGTGGTCTTGGTCTCGGGGAGCAGCAGGGCGATGGTCTTGCCGTCGGCCGAGTCCGAGTCGCCACCGCCATCGTCGTTGGCGCCGCAGGCGGCCACGCCGCCGAGACCGATCGTCAGGGTCGCCGTCCACACGGCGGCACGAGAGATGCTGTTCACAGTTCCTCCAGGAAGATGTCGACCCCACGTCGGCGTGGAGTGCCACCAGTGAACTACGTCACAGGTTTGGCGTCAAGACTTGAACACTATCGGCACTTCCGCGCCGACCGACACTATCTTGCATTCGACTCTTGACGACAACGGTGGGCTCCGTCACAGTTGACGCCATGTCCACCAGTCCCGGTTCGACCGCTGCGCTCCGCGCCTCCAACCAGGGACGGGTCGTTCAGGCGGTACGCGAGGCCGGTGGACTCAGCCAGGCCCAGATCGCGCGGCGCACGCAACTGGCGCCGGCAACCGTCTCGGGCATCATCCGCGAGCTGGTCGACGCGGGCTTCCTGCACTCGGAGGCCGGGTCGGGACGCCGCGGCGCGACCGTCACGGTCTCCCCCGGCGCCGGGATCGTCGCGGGGGTCGACTTCGGCCATTCCCACCTGCAGGTCGCGATCGCCGACCTCGCGGGCCACATCCGCGACACCCGGCTCGTCCCCGTCGCCTCGGACGTCCCCAGTGACAAGGCCCTGCGCCTGGCCCGCGACCTGATCGACGAGCTGATCGTCGCGGGCGGGCTCACCCACGCGGACCTGCACGCCGTGGGCATGGCCGTCCCCGCGCCCATTGGCCGCGACGGCGTCATCGACTCCGGATCGATCCTGCCGGGCTGGGTCGGCGTGGAGGCACGGGCCGCCGCCGAGGCCGCGTTCGACTGCGTGACCGTCGTGGACAACGACGCCAA
The DNA here is from genome assembly GCF_032084975.1 of Aeromicrobium sp. Lineage (GTDB taxonomy): Bacteria > Actinomycetota > Actinomycetes > Propionibacteriales > Nocardioidaceae > Aeromicrobium. The sequence goes on along the minus strand of NZ_DAMDLR010000079.1, from coordinate 2,330 downwards.
CCTCAGCGCCCTGGCCGAGTGGAGGCTCGGCGCGGGCCGCGGTCACGAGGACCTCGTCTACATCAAGATCGCCTCAGGTGTGGGCTGCGGCCTCGTGCTCGGTGGGCGGGTCCACCACGGCGGTCTGGGCACCGCCGGCGAGCTGGGCCACCTGACGATCGACGAGTCCGGGCCGCTGTGCCGCTGCGGCAGCCGGGGCTGCCTCGAGGCCTACGTGGGCGGCGCGGCACTCATCGCGCAGTACGCCCCGACCGGCGGACAGCTCGACGTCCCGGGGTTCGTCGAGACCGCCCTGCACGGCGACCAGGGCGCGCGCCGCCTCATCGAGGACGCGGGACGCCATCTGGGCGAGGCCGTGGCGGCCGTCGCGAACCTGCTCGGGCCCGAGGTCGTGGTGATCGGCGGCGACCTGGCCGCGGCCGGAGACCTGCTGCTCGACGAGGTCCGCGCGTCGATGCGCCGGCACGCCCTCACGCCGGTGGCACGCGAGGTGCAGGTGACCGGCTCCGCGCTCGAGACCCGCGCGTCCTGCGTGGGCAGCGTGCTGATGGCCCTCGAGGCCGTCGAGCTGCCCGGCTGATCAGGCCAGGCGCTCGGCCGCTGCCGCGATCCGCTCGTCGGTGGCCGTGAAGGCGACCCGCACGTGGTGGGTGCCGGTCGCCCCGTAGAAGTCGCCCGGCGCGGCGAGGATGCCCCGATCGGCCAGCCACTCGATGGTCTCGCGGCACTGCTCGCCACGCGTGGCCCACAGGTACAGCGAGCCCTCGGAGTGGTCGATCCGGAAGCCCGCGCCCTCGAGCGCGGTGCGCAGGACCTCGCGCCGGCGGGCGTACCGCTCACGCTGCTCGTCGACGTGCGCGTCGTCGGCCAGCGCCGCCTGCATCGCGGCCGCGACCGGCGTGGGCAGCATGAAGCCCAGGTGCTTGCGCACGGCCAGCAGCTCGGCCACGACGGCGCTGTCGCCCACGACGAAGGCGTCGCGGTAGCCCGCCATGTTCGAGCGCTTGGACAGCGAGTGCAGTGCGAGGATCCCGTCGAGGGACCCGCCGTTGACCTCGGGGTCGAGCACGGAGGCGGGCTCGCCCTCCCACACGAACTCGAGATAGCACTCGTCGCTGACGAGCAGCGCGCCCGTCTCGCGGCAGAAGTCGACCCACGCCTTCAGGTGCTCGCGCCCCACGACGCGCCCGTGCGGGTTCGCCGGGAAGTTGATGAAGACCAGCTTCGGCCGCTGGGGCCCGAACGCGACGCGCGAATCGGTGGCGATCGCGGTGGCGCCGGCGTACGCGGCGCTGACGGCGTAGGTCGGGTAGGCCGTCTCGGGGATCCCGACGACGTCGCCCGGACCGAGGCCCAGCTGCACGCACAGGTTGGCGATCAGCTCCTTGCTGCCGATCGTGGCCAGCACGTTGTCGGTACCGACGCCGGTGATGGCGAAGCGCCGCTCGAGCCAGTCGACGACCGCGCGACGCAGCGACTCGGGCCCCAGCACCGTGGGGTAACCCGGCGAGTCGGCCGCGGCGACGAGCGCCTCACGGGCGACCTCGGGCGTCGGATCGACGGGCGTGCCGATCGACAGGTCGACCAGGCCCCCCGGGTGCTCGGCGGCACGCGCCTTGGCAGCGGCGATCGTGTCCCACGGGAAGTCGGGGAACAGCTCGGAGACCCGGCGGGCCGGCGCCACCGGGATCACTCCTGGTTCTGCGGAGGGAGCGCCTCGATCAGCGGGTGGTCCGCGTCGATCACGCCCATCTTCGCGGCGCCACCGGGCGAGCCGAGCTTGTCGAAGAAGTGCACGTTCGCGTCGTAGTAGTCCTTCCACTCGTCCGGGGTGTCGTCCTCGTAGAAGATGGCCTCCACCGGGCAGACCGGCTCGCAGGCACCGCAGTCGACACACTCGTCGGGGTGGATGTAGAGCATGCGGTTGCCCTCATAGATGCAGTCGACCGGACACTCGTCCACACAGGCACGGTCCTTGATGTCGACACACGGTTGGGCGATCACATACGTCACGAGTTTGCTCCTTCGGGGGTCTGCTCCAGTATCGCCCCTGAACCATGGCGTCTGCTGGTGGGGTTCGTCTCATGAGATCGTGTCGGCGTGGATCTGGTCGGCAAGCGCGTCTCCGTTCGCCATCACGGGCCCGACGGCGTCCGTGACGTCGTGGGCCGCGTGCTGGTGGCCGATGGCGACGGGATCCGGATCGAACGGCGCGACGGCCGGCAGGCGTTCGTTCCCGCCGGGACCGTGCTGGCGATGCGCGTGGTCCCCGACCGGCCGATGCGCCGGCGACGCGCGGCCGCCGTCTCGGCCGAGGACCTGACCCGCGT
>NZ_DAMDLR010000078.1:0-11647 GCF_032084975.1 Aeromicrobium sp. | reverse complement strand
CATGCGGGCGCTCCTCTCGTCGCCAGTCACAACGGCGGCGGGGTTACGGATGTTCCCCGGGTCACTCCTGCCCGGTGAGCGGGTCCGGCGTCTCGGTGGCGTCCGTCTGGGGCTCGGGGGCGGGGTCCGGCGTGGGAGCCGAGGTCGGCGGCGCGGTGGTGGGCGCCTGCGAGGGCGCGGAGTCGGAGGGGCCGTCGGTGGGGGCCTGGGTCGTCGGCTCGGACTCCTGACCGGGCTCGTCGCGTTCGTCGTCCGGAGTGCTGTCGCCGGTGTCGCGCCATGGACGGCCGATCGACGGGTTGTCCGAGTTCCCGAACGACGAGTCGGTGACCAACTCGTAGCCGCCGATCGCCACGAGTGCCGTCGCCGTCGCGAGGCCGGTCCAGACCAGGATCCGCTTCCACGAGAACGCGCGCCCGGCATCCTCGACGGGGACCGCCTCACCGTCGACGACGACCGCCACGTCGCTCTCGTCGTCGCTCGCGGCGTCGGAGGTGCGGGAGCGGGTGACGACGCTGCCGCTCTCGGTGATCAGGGTCGTCCCGCGGTCGAGACCGCGGACGTACAGCGCCGACGCGACCGAAGCGACGAGGCTGCCGACCGCGGCGCCGATGACCGTGCCGGCGACACCGAGGTACGAGGCGACCCAGGCCGAGGTCATGGCCGCCAGCGCACCGGCGATCAGCTGCAGCCAGGAGATGCCGGAGACAGGACCTTTGCGCATGCCATCGAGCCTAACGACCCGCGGCACGCCCCCCGCTCGCGCCGGAGCGGCTCAGGCGAGAGCCTGCTCGAGGTCGGCGAGCAGGTCCTCGACGTCCTCGATGCCGACGGACAGCCGCACCAGGTCCTCGGGCACCTCGAGCTGGGAGCCGGCGGTCGACGCGTGCGTCATGGCTCCCGGGTGCTCGATGAGCGACTCGACGCCGCCCAGGCTCTCGGCCAGCGTGAACACCTTCGTGCGTGCGCACAGGTCCAGCGCGGCCTCGCGCCCACCGGCGAGGCGCAGCGAGATCATCCCGCCGAAGCGGCGCATCTGCTTCGCGGCGACCTCGTGGCCCGGATGACCGGGCAGGCCGGGGTACCGGACCTCGCTGACGGCCGAGTGGGCTGTCAGCAGGTTGACGATCGCCTCGGCGTTGTCGCAGTGACGGTCCATCCGGACGGCGAGCGTCTTGATGCCCCGCAGCGTGAGGTACGCGTCGAACGGCCCCGGCACGCCGCCGGCACCGTTCTGCAGGAAAGCGAACGCCTCGTCGAGGGCGGCATCGTTGGTGACGAGCGCGCCGCCGACGACGTCGCTGTGCCCACCGATGTACTTCGTGGACGAGTGCAGCACCACGTCGGCGCCCAGGGCCAGCGGCTGCTGGAGGTACGGCGACGCGAACGTGCTGTCGACGACCAGCCTGGCACCCGCCGCGTGGGCGATCTGGGCCGCGCCGGCGATGTCGGCGATGTTGAGCAGCGGGTTGGTCGGGGTCTCGAGCCAGACGACCTTGGTGCGGTCGTTGATGGCCGCGGCGATCGCGTCGGGATCGTTGACCGCCACGGGCGTGTGGTCGATGCCCCAGTGCGAGAACACCTTGTCGATGAGCCGGAACGTGCCGCCGTAGGCGTCGTCGGGAATCACCAGGTGGTCGCCGGGACGCAGCATCGCGCGCAGCGCGGCGTCCGTGGCAGCCATCCCCGACGAGAACGCGCGACCGTGCGAGCCGCCCTCGAGCGCCGCCAGGTTGGCCTCGAGCGCGCGCCGCGTCGGGTTGCCCGTCCGGGCGTACTCGAAGCCCTCGCGCATGTTGCCGACGCCGTCCTGGGCGAACGTCGAGCTGGCGTAGATCGGGATGTTGACCGCTCCGGTGCGCGGGTCGGGCTCCTGCCCCGCATGGATGGCGCGGGTCGAGAAGCCCTGCTGCTCGTCGCTCATACGTGCACTCCCAACAGGTCGTGGCGGGTCAGGACGCCGAGGGGCTTGCCCTCGTCGACCACCATCAGCGCGTCATTGTCCTTCAGGGCCGCCAGCGCGGCCTCGAGGTCCTCGCCGGAGCCGATGATCGGCAGCGGGGGCTCCATGTGCTGGGCGACGGCATCGGTCAGCTGCGCGCGGCCCTCGAAGACCGCGCTGACGAGCTCGCGCTCGCTGACGCTGCCGGCGACCTCGCCGATCACGACCGGCGGCTCGGGACCGACGACGGGCATCTGCGACACGTTGTACTCGCGCAGGATCTCGATCGCGTCACGCACCGTCTCGGACGGGTGTGTGTGCACGAGCGCCGGCAGGTCGCCGCCCTTGCGGCGCAGGATGTCGATGACGTGAAGGTCCTGCGCATGACCCGACAGGGGAGTGCGCAGGAAGCCGTAGGAGGCCATCCAGTCGTCGTTGAAGATCTTCGACAGGTAGCCGCGACCACCGTCGGGCAGCAACACCACGACGAGGTCGTCCGGGCCGAGCTTCGCGGCGGCGCGGACGGCAGCGACGACGGCCATGCCACACGAGCCGCCGACGAGCAGGCCCTCCTCGCGGGCGAGCCGACGCGTCATGTCGAACGAGTCGGCGTCCGAGACGGCGATGATCTCGTCCGGGATCGCCGGGTCGTAGGCGCTGGGCCAGAAGTCCTCGCCCACACCCTCGACGAGGTAGGGGCGACCGGTGCCGCCGGAGTAGACCGAGCCCTCCGGGTCGGCGCCGATGACCTTGAGGTCGGGGTTCTGCTCCTTGAGGAACCGGCCCGCGCCCGAGATGGTGCCGCCGGTGCCGACGCCCGCCACGAAGTGCGTGATCCGGCCGTCGGTGCCCTTCCAGATCTCGGGGCCGGTGGTCTCGTAGTGGCTGGCCGGGCCGGCCGGGTTGGAGTACTGGTCCGGCTTCCAGGCGCCCTCGATCTCGCGGACGAGTCGGTCCGAGACCTCGTAGTACGAGTCCGGGTGGTCCGGCGGGACCGCGGTGGGGCACACGACGACCTCGGCGCCGTACGCCTTGAGGGTGTTGCGCTTGTCCTCGCTGACCTTGTCGGGGCACACGAAGACGCACGAGTAGCCGCGCTGCTGCGCGACCAGGGCCAGGCCGACGCCGGTGTTGCCGGACGTGGGCTCGACGATCGTGCCGCCCGGCTTGAGGGCTCCGGAGGCCTCGGCCTCGTCGACCATCTTGACCGCGATGCGGTCCTTGGAGCTTCCGCCGGGGTTCAGGTACTCGAGCTTGGCGACCACGGTGGCGCCACCCTGGGGCACGACGGAGTTCAGCCGTACCAGGGGAGTGTCACCGATGAGGTCGACCACGTGGTTCGCGATGGTCATGCCTCCATCATGTCACCGCGGGGGTGAGGCGCATGGGGCGGACTGGACGGGCCCGGGGACGACCGAGGCCCCGCGAGCGGTTGCTCGCGGGGCCTCGGCGCCGTGATGACGGGGGTCGGTCAGATGACCGGGCCCGGGGCGCCGCCGACGGGACCGGGCTGGCCGCTCTCCTCCGGCAGGCCGCGACCGTCCTCGATGTGCGAGTACGGATCGGCGTACTTGCGCTTGTCCTTGTCCGGGTTGTACGGCCAGCGCTCCTCGAGCAGGACGCCCATCGTCGCCGCCGTGAACACCGTCGAGAGGTGGGCGAACAGCAGGCCGAGCAGCACCGCGATCGAGAAGTCCCGCAGCGAGTCGCCGCCCAGGACCGCCAGCGCGGCCAGGATGAACGTGGCACCCATCGCGGTGTTGATGGTTCGCGGCAGGGTCGACAGGATCGCCTCGTTGACCATCTCGCGCAGCGGGATGTCGGCGTTCCTCGTGCGTTCTCGGATGCGGTCGAGGACGACGATGGAGTCGTTCACGGCCAAGCCGATGATGGACAGGATCGCCGCCAGGAACACGCCGTCGATCGGCTTGCCCCACCAGGCGAACACGCCCACGACCGCCAGCACGACGGATGCCATCGTGATGATGGCCGCCGCGGCCCAGGTCCAGCGGAAGCGCCAGGCCAGGTAGATCATCTGCGCGGCCACGGCGATCAGGAACGCCAGGATCGCCTTGTTGCGCAGCTCCTTGCCGAGCGTCGGGTCGATCGTGTCCGAGCGAATCTGCTCGGTCTCGCCGCCGACCTCGGCGATCGCGGTGCGGATCTCCTCGGCCTCGGCCTCGTCGATCGCGCCGAGGCGGACCGACAGGTTGTCCTGGCCGTCGCTGGAGGACGACTGGACGACGGCCTCGGGGAAGCCGGCCTCGGCGACGGCCTCGCGCGCAGCGTCGGGGCTGACGGCCTTCGCCGTGGAGTACTCGAGCTGGCGACCACCGGCGAACTCGACGCCGAGGTTGAGGTCACGGATCAGGATGCCGCCGATCGCGACGACCGCGATGGCCATCGAGATCGAGACCCACATGCCGGCGCGCTTGACCAGGTAGGGACCGTGGTCGTTCAGCCAGCGGCGGACGCGGGAGATGCCCGCGATGCCGCTGACCTGCGGGTGGTTGCGGACCCAACCGCGCTTGACGAGCCATTCGGTCAGCCAGCGGGCCACGACCAGCGCCGAGAACATCGACGCGATGACGCCGATGGTCAGCGTGACGCCGAAGCCCTTGACCGGGCCGGCGGACAGGAAGAACAGCAGGACCGCGGCCAGGATCGTCGTGACGTTGGAGTCGATGATCGCGGACCAGGCCTTGGAGAAGCCGGTGGTCAGTGCCGACAGCAGGCCCGCCTTCGGATTCTCGTGGTACTCCTCGCGCGCTCGTTCGTAGACGAGGACGTTGGCGTCGATCGCCAACCCGATCGCGAGCACGAAGCCGGCCAGGCCGGGCAGGGTGAGGGTGGCCCCCATGAGGACCAGGACGCCGTACGAGATCAGGGCGTAGACGCACAGGGCGATCGTGGCCATGACGCCGGTCAGGCGGTAGATGAAGATGATGAACAGGCCCGTCAGCGCCAGTCCGATGATCGAGGCCTGGACCGACGCGTCGATCGCGGCCGCGCCCAGCGTCGGGCCGACGGTGCGCTGGTCGATGATCTCGACCGGCACCGGCAGGGCGCCGCCCTTGATCAGTGCGGCCAGGTCCTCGGACGTGGTCTGGGTGAAGTCGCCGGTGATGCTGGTGGACGAGCCGCCGCCGCTCTGGCACATCTCGGGGACGATGCCGGGCGAGGAGATGACCTCGTTGTCCAGGATGATCGCGATGCGGTTGCCGGCGGCGGTGTTGGCGCAGGCGGAGGCGACCAGCTGGCGCCACGGCTCGCGACCCGTGCCGTTGAACTCGACGTTGACGACCCACTCGTTGAGTCCCTCGGTGCGCATCGCGGCGGTGGCGTCGCCGATGCCGTTGCCGTCGAAGGCGACGGGGGCCAGCAGCAGGGGCGCGCCGCTCTCGTCGGGCAGGACGATCTCGCCCTTGCCGGCCTTGGTGTCCTCGGCCGCGGGGCTCTTGACCTCGCGGAACTCGAGGGTCGCGGTCTGGCCGATGACCTCGGCCGCCTTCGCGGGATCCTGGACGTTCGGCAGCTCGACGATGATGCGGTTCTCGCCCGAGCGCGCGAGCGTGGGCTCCGCGACTCCGAGGGCGTCGACGCGGCCGCGCAGGACCTCGAGGGCCCGGTCGGTGGCCTCGGCGTCCGCATCGACACGATCGGTCGACTTGGCCTCGAGGGTGATCTGGGTCCCGCCCTCCAGGTCGAGGCCCAGGTTGGGGGACATGGTGAACGTGACGAACGCGGCGATCGCGATCACGGCGACGCAGACGAGGCCGCGTACGAGGTTGGGGCGCGAGCCCGCCGGAGCCTTGGGCTTCCTCGGCTTCTTGGGCTTGGCAGGCTTGTCGGACTTCTTCAGGGCCATGGTGGTCTCTCGGTGGGTGGACGGACTCGTCCGGGGAACGGGCGTGGGCGGAGCTGACGCAGGTCAGCGGCGCGGGGGAGCCCGTCCGTTGGCGACCGCCGGCACGGTGCTGCGGCGCGTGGCGATCATGGCGGCGGCCACCGCGGTGAGTGCGGCCGCCAGCAGGTTCAGGCCCGGCCCGAGGATCGTCGCGGGCAGGTCGACGACGACGGAGTGGTCGTCGTCCGCCTGGACCATGGACGCGGTCGCGCGGTGCTGGGCCGAGGCGCCGTCGACGTCCGCGAGTGAGGTCGCGGTGCGCTCGGCGTCGGTACGCGTGGACGACGCCGCGGAGACGAGCCCGACGACGCCCGCCAACAGCACGGCGACGAGGGCGGCGACGAGACGTCGCGCTCCACGGGTGGTCCGGATCACCCGGCGAGTGTAACCGCCCTACGGTGGGTCCTGTGAGCACACAACACGTCTTGGGGACCAGCGGCATCGAAGTCGGCCCGGTGGGCATCGGCTGCAACGCATTCGGGGCACGGATCGACGCCGAGCGGGTCGTGGCGGTCGTCGACGCCGCGTTCGAGCACGGAGTCACCTTCTTCGACACCGCGGACACGTATGCCCTGGGTGAGAGCGAGACCCTGCTCGGCGCCGCCTTGAAGGGCCGCCGGGACGAGGTCGTCGTCGCCACCAAGTTCGGGATGGACATGCAGGGGCGCAACGGGGACGACGGTGGGCGGCGCGGCAGCGCGTCCTACGTCCGCACGGCCGTCGAGGCCAGCCTGCGCCGCCTCGGCACGGACGTGATCGACCTCTACCAGCTCCACACGCCCGACCCGCAGACGCCGATCGAGGAGACGCTCGGCGCGATGACCGAGCTGGTCGACGAGGGCCTGGTCCGCGCGATCGGCTGCTCGAACTTCACGGCGTGGCAGGTCGTGGACGCGGACTGGGTGTCGCGGACCAGCGGGCTCGCGCACTTCGCGACCGCGCAGAACGAGTACTCGCTCTACAACCCGGCGGCCGAGGTCGAGCTCGTCCCGGCGTGCCAGGAGCTGGGCGTGGGGATCCTGCCGTACTTCCCGCTGGCGTACGGGCTGCTCACGGGCAAGTACTCGCGTGACGCCGACCCGGCCGAGGGCACGCGCCTGGCCCAGCAGCCGGCCCGGTGGCAGGACGCGGACTGGGACCGCATCGAGGCGTTGCAGGCGTTCGCAGACGAGCGGGACATCTCGTTGCTCGAGCTGGCGATGGGTGGCCTGGCGTCCCGGCCGGCCGTGTCGTCGGTCATCGCGGGAGTCTCGGGACCCGAGCAGGTGGCCTCCAATGCGGCTGCCGCAAGGTGGACGCCCACCGAGGACGACGTCACGGCGCTGGACGAGCTGCTGGCCCCGGCCCACTCCTACACGACGTTCGCACCGCGGCACTGATCCGCGGGAACGGGGGAGGGGGCGCGTCGGGCCGGGAAGCGCCTCACGGCGCGTGGCCGCTCGTAGCGGCTAATTTTGGGACCCGGGGCTACCGCGGCCCGACGCGTCATCCATTTTAACGGCCGGGACAACTCAGTGGAGGTCCCCGCGCCGTTCTGCCTCTGCTGCGGCGCGCAACTGGCGGGCGGTGTCCATGAGACGGGCGGCGCTGGCGGGGTCGCCGTCCTCGGACTGGCTGCGGCCGACGCCCACGATGTGGGCGAACGCGGCCGCGCGATCGAGCGCGATGTCGAAGTCGGGCGCCAGGATCCCCCGGACGACCGTGTCCACGAGGGTGATCACCTCGTCCGGCCCGGGCGGGTCGACGACGCCGGCCAGGACCTCCTGGACCGGGGCGTAGGCCTTGCCCGCGGCGAACTCGCGCGCCGCCTGCAGCGGGTTGCGGTAGACCCACGTGCGCAGGACATACAGCCGCCACAGCGCACCCGACACGGTCTGGGCCGGGGCCTGCGACCAGAGCTCGGCGATGACGCCCAGGCCCTCGGCGTCCGCCAGGTGCAGCACCCGGTCGACGAACACCTGGTCCTGGGGATCATGGGCGCCCCTCACGAGCAGGTTGGCGATCCGGTGTCCGGCCGCGGATCGCTCCGCGGGGTCGTCGCCGCCGGGCAGCGACTCGAACAGCGCGGCCCCGGGCATCGACGGCTTGGAGAACTCGGGCATGCGTTCGAGACTAAACCCGTGGTGGTCGTCCGTCGGGCTCATCCCCGGACCAATTGCTCAGGGATCGACGAGCGCCGCCGCGATGGGCGCGGCCACGAGCTCGATCTGCCACTCGCGGCTGCCGCGGGAGCGCAGGTCCTCGGCGATGGTCGAGGCGTCGAGGACGGCCGGCGGCTGCCACGCGAGGGCCCGCACGAACGCGGGTCCGATGAGATTCTCGGCCGGCAGATCGTGATCCTCGGCGATCTGGCTGACCACGGCGCGGACGCGCGACAGCCGATCGGCGGCGGCGGGATCCTTGTCGGCCCAGGCGCGTGGCGGCGGCGGGCCGTCGGACCGCTGACCCGTCGTGGGCAGCTCGTCGTCGGCCAGCGCCTGCACGGACTCGATCGCGTCCCACCACTCGTCGAGGAAGCGGCGAGGGCCACGTCGACGCATCGTCGGGTCGTCGCGCAGGGCCGACAGCGTGGTGGGCACGTTCGTCGAGAGCGCGACGATCGACGCGTCGGGCAGGATGCGTCCCGGCGTCACGTCGCGGTCCGCGGCGATCGCGTCGCGCGCCTCCCACAGGGCCCGGACGACCGCCAGGGCGCGGCGGCTGCGCAGCTTGTGGATGCCCGAGGTGCGACGCCACGGCTCGTGACGACGCGGCGGGCCGGTGAACGACAGGAGCGCCTCGAACTCCTCGCGGGCCCAGCCGTCCTTGCCGGCGGCGGCGAGGTCGGCCTTGACCGCGGCACGTAGCTCGAGCAGGACCTCGACGTCGAGAGCCGCGTACTCCAGCCACGGGTCGGGCAGGGGTCGAGTCGACCAGTCGGCGGCCGAGAACTCCTTGGCCAGGCTCATGCCCAGGTAGTGCTCGACGAGTGCCGCCAGGCCCACGCGGGGCAGGTTCAGCAGCCGGCCGGCCAGCTCGGTGTCGAACAGCGAGGCGGGGCGCAGTCCCACCTCGGCCAGGCACGGCAGGTCCTGGGTGGCGGCGTGCAGGATCCACTCGGCGTCGCCGAACGCGTCGTTGAGCACGCTCAGGTCGGGGAAGGCGATCGGGTCGATCAGCCAGGTGCCGGAGCCCTCGCGGCGGACCTGCACGAGATAGGCACGCTGCGAGTAGCGGTAGCCGGACGCTCGCTCGGCGTCGAGGGCGATCGGGCCTTCGCCGAGCGAGATCTCGGCGCATGCGCGGGCGAGCGCATCGTCGGTGTCGACCACCGGGGTCAGGGGCTCGCGCAGCCCGAGCCGCGGCAGGGGCGGGGCGGGTGTCTCGTCGGGTGTCGTCGTCACCGGGCGCTGCGCCTGCGGGTGAGGGGGACGACGCCGGGCGACAACGGCGGCAGGCCGGCGAGCTTGCCGAGCAGCTCCATCCAGGCGGACGCGTGCGCCTCGAGGTCGCCGTGCGGTGTCCACGAGGCGCGCACCTCGATCTGGGCGTCGGCCTCGTCGTCGGACATCGCGCCGAATCCTTCCGACCGCACGACGGTGATGCTGCCGGCGGAGCTGGTGTGCTCGGCGGAGGCGTCCGCGAGCGCGTCGGTCAGCCAGCTCCAGCCGACCTGGGTGATGAGGGGGTCGGTCGCCATCTCGTGCTCGATGTCGGCTCGGGCGAACGTGACGCAGCGGAACGTGCCGTTCCACGCGTCGTTGCCGGCGGGATCGTGCAACAGGATGAAGCGACCGGTGCCCAGCTCGGCCTCGCCGATGACCACGTCGGCGGTCATGGCGTGGGCGAACGGAGCGATGCGCTGCGGTGGCGGCATCTCGCCGATCTCGAGCTCCGGGCGCGCGACAGCACGCTTGACCTCCTCGACCGCCCGTGTGAAAGGGGCCGGGATGCCTTCGAGCTTCGTTCGAGCGCCCACATCGTGATCTTAGGCACGGAATGCGGGGGTCGGGGCCTCGACACGCAGGCGTGACAGACTCGTGACGTGACCAATGACGTTCGCCCCACGCCCGCCGAGAGCGCGATCACGAGCCCGTTCCTGCAGGCGTGCCGCGGCCTGAAGCCCTCCCGCACGCCCGTCTGGTTCATGCGCCAGGCCGGCCGCTCGCTGCCCGAGTACCTCGCGATCCGCGAGGGCGTGCCCATGCTCGAGTCCTGCTTCCGCACCGACATGGTCGTCGAGATCACGATGCAGCCCGTGCGCCGGCACGGTGTGGATGCCGCGATCTTCTTCTCCGACATCGTCGTCCCGCTCAAGGCGATCGGCATCGACCTGGACATCGTTCCCGGCACGGGGCCGGTCATCGCCGACCCGATCCGCTCGGCCGACCAGCTCTCGACGCTGCGTGACCTCGAGCCCGACGACGTCACGTCGATCACGGACGCGGTGCGCGGACTGGTCGGCGAGCTGGGGGACACGCCGCTCATCGGCTTCGCCGGCGCCCCGTTCACGTTGGCGTCGTACCTGGTCGAGGGTGGCCCGTCGCGCGATCACCGCCGCACGAAGGAGCTGATGTACCGCGACCCCGACCTGTGGCACGCGCTGCTCGGTCGGATCGCCGCGATCGCGAGCCAGTTCCTGCGGCTGCAGGTCGAGGCCGGCGCGTCGGCGATCCAGCTGTTCGACTCGTGGGCCGGGGCGCTCTCTCCCGCCGACTACGACACGTACGTCCGTCCGCACTCGACGGCCGTGCTCGAGTCGGTGGCGGACCTCGACGTGCCGCGGATCCACTTCGGCGTCGGGACGGGCGAGCTGTTGACACGCATGGGCGACGCCGGTGCCGACGTCGTCGGCGTCGACTGGCGGGTGCCGCTCGAGGACGCGATCCGTCGCCTCGGGCCCGAGCGCGCCGTGCAGGGCAACCTCGACCCCACGCTGCTGTTCGCGCCCACGGAGGTCGTGCATGCCCGTGCAGCCGAGATCATCGACGCTGGCCGTCACGCCAAGGGGCACGTCTTCAACCTGGGCCACGGGGTCCTGCCCGCGACCGACGCCGACGCGCTGACCCGGCTCGTGGAGTTCGTCCACTCCTACGAGCCCGAGGGCTGACGTGCGCGTCGCGGTCATCGGGGGAGGGATCGCCGGTCTCGCCGCCGCGTTCCACCTCGCGCAGGCGGGCGCCGAGCCAGTCGTCCTCGAGGGGTCGCCCGAGATCGGCGGCAAGCTGCGGCAGGCGTCGCTGGGCGACCTGTCGGTCGACGTCGGTGCCGAGGCGATGCTGGCGCGTCGGCCGGAGGCGCTCGAGCTCGTCGAGGCCGTGGGGCTGTCCGCGGACCTCGTCGCGCCGGAGCCGATTCCGTCCATGGTGTGGAGCCGTGGCGCCCTGCGTGCCCTGCCGCCGACGATCATGGGCGTGCCCTCCGACCTCGGTGCCCTCGCGGCGTCCGGGGTCCTCGCGCATCACGTCACGTCGACGTCCGTGCCCGTGCCGGACCATGACGTCTCGGTCGGCGAGTTCGTCGCCGAGCGGCTGGGGCGCGAGGTCGTCGACCGGCTCGTCGAGCCGCTGCTCGGAGGGGTGTACGCGGGATACGCGGACAGGCTCTCGTTGAGGTCGGCTGCGCCGGTGATCGCCGAGCTCGGGCCCGACCTGCTGGCCGGTGCGCTCGAGCGGGCCTCGGTGCCCAAGGCGCCGGGCCCGGCGCTGATGGGCCTGCGCGGGGGAGTGGGTCGTCTTCCGCAGGCGGTCGCGGAGGCTGGTGGGTTCGAGGTCCGGACGCGCGCGACGGTGCGCGGCCTGCGCCGCGACGGCGACGGC
>NZ_DAMDLR010000077.1:0-11717 GCF_032084975.1 Aeromicrobium sp. | reverse complement strand
CGGCCCAGCCCGACTGGGCGCGCACGTCCCCGCGTGACCGGGCGGACATCCTGCGGCGCGCCTTCGACCTCGTGCAGGAGCGCGCCGACGAGCTGGCGCGGATCATGACGCTCGAGATGGGCAAGCCGCTCGCCGAGGCCCGGGGCGAGGTCGCCTATGGCGCGGAGTTCCTGCGCTGGTTCTCGGAGGAGGCCACGCGGGCGCGCGGTGGCCACCGGATGGCGCCCGACGGCAGGTCGCGGCTCCAGACGCACACCCGGCCCGTGGGGCCGTGCCTGCTCATCACCCCATGGAACTTCCCGCTCGCGATGGCGGCGCGCAAGGTCGCTCCGGCCATCGCGGCGGGGTGCACGATGGTGCTCAAGCCGTCCGAGCTGACGCCGTTGACGAGCCTGTGGCTCGCGCGCGTGCTGCAGGAGGCGGGACTGCCCGACGGCGTCCTCAACGTCGTGACGACGTCCGCCGCGGGCGAGGTCGTGGCGCCCCTGCTGGCCGACGCGCGCCTGCGCAAGCTCTCGTTCACGGGCTCGACGCCGGTCGGGCGCGAGCTGCTGCGCGGCGCCGCGTCCACGGTGATGCGCACCTCGATGGAACTGGGTGGCAACGCGCCCTTCCTGGTGTTCGAGGACGCCGACCTCGAGTCGGCGGTCGCCGGTGCCGTGGTCGCGAAGCTGCGGAACATGGGCCAGGCCTGCACGGCCGCGAATCGCTTCCTCGTGCACGAGTCCGTCGCCGAGCGGTTCGGCGAGCTGCTCGCGGCCGAGATGGACGGGCTCACTCTGGGCGACGGCACGGATCCGGCGACCGACATCGGCCCGCTCATCGACCGTCGTTCCCGCGACCGGGTGGCCGGGCTGGTCGACGGTGCCCTGGCGGCTGGGGCCCGGTCGCTCACGACACGTCGGGACGTGCCGTCCCCGGGATGGTTCGTCCGTCCCACGCTGCTGGCGGACGTCACTCACGACTCGCCCGTGCTGCGCGACGAGGTCTTCGGTCCGGTCGCCGCCATCGTCACCTTCCGGGACGAGGCGGAGGCGGTCGCGCTGGCCAACGACACCGACATGGGACTGGCGGGCTACGTCTACACGCGGGACCACGCTCGGGTCCAGCGGATGAGCGAGGCGCTCGAGGTCGGCATGCTCGGGGCGAACACGGGCATCGTGTCCAACCCTGCCGCACCGTTCGGCGGCGTGAAGCAGTCCGGACTGGGCCGCGAGGGTGGCGACGAGGGGCTGTCGGAGTACCTCGAGACGCATTACGTGGCCCACGCCGACCCCTGGTGAGGACCGGCGCGCGACGCCGGACCTGTGTGAGAGAACCCCTGATCGAGCTTGCCCTTGACACACAATGTTGGGCCCAATAGCGTGAGCCAACAACATCGAAACGGGCGATCTCGCCCATGACTGAATCGGGGGATTCATGCACATGCTCACTCGGACCCTGGGGGTCCTGGCCGCTTCGGCGGCCCTGACGGCGGCGGCCCTGCCGGCCCACGCCGTCGACGAGCGGGTCACCGTCGAGCAACGGCTGGGGGAGATCGCCCTGGTGGACGATGCCGTCCCGGTCGGACAGTCGCCGTTGGAGCCGGTCCGCTCCGGCGAGGCGGTCAGGCTCAGCGGTGCTGGCACGGCCGGGGTCTCGCTCGGCCTTCCGGCCGCACAGAACTCGCAGGTCTCCAAGATCGATGGGCGGTACGTGGTGCCGGCGTCCGACGGTGCGTCCCTCGCCGTCGCGCCGACGGCCGACGGCGCCCAGGTCCTGATCGGCATCGAGGAGCCGGGTGCGCCCACGAGCTACAACTTCGACCTCGATGCCGCGGACGGCCTCACGGGGCAGGTCACGCCAGACGGTGCGGTCGAGCTCACCAACGAGGCAGGCGAATTGGCGGCGCAGGTCGCCGCGCCATGGGCCGTGGACGCTGACGGCCGTCAGGTGCCCACGCGGTTCACCCTGCGCGACGGCGTGATCACCCAGGTCGTCGACCACCGGGCGGGGGACTTCAACTACCCGATCGTCGCGGACCCGCGGATCTTCTCGTGTGATTGGCGCACGTCCATCTGCGTGAAGTTCACGAAGAAGGAGACCAAGGCGATCGCGAAGAAGGCGTCCGGAGGGGTGCAGGCTTTCGCCGCGTTCCTCTGCACGAAGATCCCGCACCCGGTGATCGCCGCCGTCTGCGTCGGCACGGTCGTCGCGGCCGGCAGCTCGCTGCGGTCCTTGTTCAAGTCGGCTGCGAAGCAGGGCAAGTGCGCCGAGCTGCACTTCCTGCCGAACGGGGTGCTGTGGAAGTGGAAGAAGGAGAAGTGCTGATCAAGCGTGAAGCGTTCAACCTGCTGGTCGTGGTCGTGGCGCTGGTCGCGTCCACCGCGCTGCTGACGGAGGCCGACTCTGAGGCCTGGCGACTCGCCGGGAGCGTCCTGCTCATCTACCTGCTGTTAGTCGGCATCCAGGCGTTGGTGTGGTCCCGACGACGTAGTTCGCGGGACAGGTGACAGACAGGATCGGCGGGTCCCGCCCGGGGCCCGCCGATCCGTCGCTGTGGAAGAGCGGTGGTCACTGCTGCTGAGGCGGGCTACGGTCAATCCGAGTGCGTCCGGGCGACGCGAGAAGGGGCGTATCAATGAGTAAGAGCCGAGAGCTGGTGGCGACAGCTGTCGCGTGTTCGCTCGCCGTCGGGGCCGTCACGTTGATCGCGACCGACCGGCGCGCCGAGGACTGGCGGATCGCTGCGCTCTGCGTGTGCGCCGTCCTCGTCGGCACCATGGGCACCTGGCTCCTCAAATGCCGACGGGATCGACGTCCGCCCCGGACCGACCTTCGTTAGCTCAGTCGCGCATGCCGTTCTCGGTGCACAGCTTGCCCAGCTCGTCGGTGGTGCCGTCACGCAGGTGCGCGAAGTACTTCACGGCCCGGTCGCGGTCCCACTGCACGGACATGTCGGCGATGGGAACGGTGCAGCTGCGGCCGCTGCCGCCCATCGCGCGACCCAGCTTCCATGCGAAGCGGACGAACGACGGCAGCGAGACGTCGTCACCGACGGCCAGTGACTCGGCCGTCGTGGTCGCGACCTTCGTGAACCTGAAGGGATTGAGCGCCGTCGAGGGCGACAGCGCCGCCTCGCCGATGGCGCCGATGACTTCGCGTTGGTGCTGGCCGCGGGCGATGTCGCCGCTGGCGAAGGCCTTGCGCGACCGGGCGTAGCCCAGTGCGGTCTTGCCATCGACCTCCTGGCAGCCCTCCTTGATGTTGAGGCGGGCGTCCTTGTCCTTGATGTCCTGCTCAGGACAGATCTCGATGCCGCCGAGCGCGTCCACCACGTCGCGCAGTCCCACGAAGCCGATCTCGGTGTAGCCGTCCACGCGTAGGCCGGTCTCGGACTCCAGGGTCTCGACCAGCAGCGGCGGCCCGCCGTACGCGTAGGCCGCGTTGACCTTCGTGCGGCCGTGGCCCGGGATGTCGACGATGGAGTCGCGGGGGATCGAGGTCAGCACCGAGGGTCCGTCGCCTCCGTACGTCAGCAACAGGATCGTGTCGGTACGGCCGCGGGAGCGGTCCTTCGGGCGCTTGTCCGTGCCGACCAGCAGCCAGGTCGTCGCCTCGTCCTCGGGACGCTCGCCGTCGGGCGTCGCGTCCACCTTCGTGATCTTCGACCACGCCACCAGCGGCACGATGACCATGAACGCCAGCCACAGCGCCACGATCAGCCACAGCAGCCGCAAACGACCGCGCTTCTTCTTCGGCCGCTCGGGCTCACGGGGTCCCTGACCGCCCCGGCGGCCCGACCCGGGCGGGGGAAGGTTCGGCGGGGGAACGGACGACCCCTGCGGCACGGGACGCGAGACGGGACGACCGGACTCGTCCTCGTAGAGCCAGTCGTAACCGCCGGAGTCGTTGGGACCGGAGGGGGGCATGGGGTGAAGGTACCGCGTGCGTCCACGCGCCGATTCCCTCGGGCGATCATCGGCGCGTCCTCCCGGAGATCGCGGCAGGCCGCTTGATACTGGGGAAACCTACGGACTCTTCCCCACCGTGAGGACAGCGATGCACCACGACCGCACGAGCGCCCTGGGCGGCACCTACGCCGACCCTGCGGGCGCAACCGCTCGTATCCGTTTCCGGCGGGCCCTGACCCTGGCCGCCATGACCCTCGTGATGCCGGGCTCGGCGCAGTTGGTCCACGGCAACAAGCGTGTCGGTCGGCTCGCCATTCGCGTGTGGCTCACGGTGATCGGCGTCGTCCTCGTGCTCGCCCTGGTCTCGCTGATCGACCGGCAGTTCATCTTCGGTCTCGCCACCAACGGCACGCTTCTCACGCTGGGCCGGTGGCTGCTGATCGCCCTCGCCGTCGGCTGGGTCGCGCTGATCGTCGACGCCTGGCGCCTGGGTCGCCCGCGCGAGCTCGAGGGGGCGCACCTGGCGATCTCGACCGCGCTGCACGGCGTGCTGGTCGTCGGCACGGCCGCCGTCCTGTTCTTCGCCGCGCACACCGTCTCGGTCATGAACGGGTTCACCGACGCCGTGTTCGCCTCCAACACCGTCTCGGAGCCGCACGAGGGCCGCTACAACATCCTGCTGATGGGCACCGATTCAGGCGACGACCGGGTCGGCATGCGCCCGGACTCGATGAACGTCGCGAGCATCGACGCCGAGACGGGCAAGGCCGTCCTGATCGGCCTGCCGCGCAATCTCGAGAACGTGCCCTTCCCGAAGGGCTCGGTCATGCGCGAGCAGTTCCCGGACGGGTTCAACTGCGAGGGCTGCTACCTCAACGCGGTCAACACCTGGGCCAACGACCACGCCGACCTGTTCAAGCAGAAGGAGCCCGGCATCGACGTCACGATGAGTGCCGTCGAGGAGATCACCGGCCTGAAGCTGAACTACTACGCGCTGGTCAACATGAAGGGCTTCTCGAACCTGATCGACGCGGTCGGCGGGGTGAGGATCAACGTGCGCGAGCGGACCGCGATCGGCGGCATCGGCTCTCCCATCCGCGGGTACATCGAGGCCGGGGAGCGCAAGCTCTCGGGCGACCACGCGCTCTGGTACGCCCGCTCCCGCGTCGAGAACGACGACTGGTCGCGCATGGGCCGCCAAAAGTGCGTCATGAACGCGATGGTGCGCCAGCTCAATCCGCGGAAGGTCATCATGAACATGCAGGACATCGCGGAGTCCAGCTCGGCGATGCTGCACACGAGCATCCCGCGTCAGGACCTCAACGTCTTCATGGACCTCGCGCTCAAGACGAAGTCCCAGCCCATCTCCTCGGTCTCGCTCGTGCCGCCCGTGATCTACACCGGCAACCCGGACTACCCGAAGGTCCGCCGCATGGTCGCCGCGGCGGTCCAGACGTCGCAGGGTGACAGCGAGATCCAGAAGTCCGCCTTCGCGACCGCGCGGATGCCCGTCATCGAGGTGGGCGCCGAGGCCGAGAAGAAGGATCCCCGCAAGGCCAATCGCAGCGCCGACCTCGACGAGAGCTGCTGATCGGACCCGTCATGGCCCGGCCTTGGCTTCCAAGGGTTTAATGGTGCGTCGGTCGGTGTAGAGGAAGGTCCAGCGATGAGCGCTCTCGGGGCGCGGCCCACACGGGTCGCCCAGCGGGGAGGACTGCGCCGTGCCCTGGTCCTGATCCTGGGCACGGTGGTGTGGCCCGGCATCGCACAGTTCCTCGCGGGCGCGCGCCGACTCGGCGCCGTCGTCATGGTGGCCTGGGTCGCGGCGATCACCGCCGCGCTGGTGATGTGGTTCCGCTTCCGCCCCGATCGCGCCCAGATCATCGACTGGCTGACCGATCCGTCGGTGCTGCAGGTTGCGCGGATCACCGGACTGGTCCTGGCCGTGCTGTGGATGTTCCTGTTCGTCGACGCGTGGCGCCTCGCGCTGGTGCGCAGCCTGAACTTCTGGCGACTGGCGGTGATCTCGGTCGTCAACATCACGATCGTCGCGCTGGCGACCTCGACCACCTACCTGGGCTGGAACACCGTGACGGCCTCCAAGGACGTCGTCGAGAAGGTCTTCCACGAGACCGAGGTCAAGTCGCCGTTGAAGGGTCGCTACAACATCCTGCTGCTCGGCGCCGATTCCGGCTCCGACCGCTTCGGCCTGCGTCCCGACTCGGTGAACCTCGTCAGCATCGACGCCGCGACGGGCGTGCCCGTCATGGTCTCGCTGCCGCGCAACCTGCAGAACGTGCCCTTCCCCGAGGACTCGCCGATGCGCGCCGTGTACCCGTACGGCTACAACTGCGGGTCGGAGTGCCTGCTCAACGCCGTGCACACCGCCGCGGCCAACCGCGAGGACCTGTACCCGCGCAGCAAGGACCCGGGACTGGACGCGACCCTGGACGCCGTCGAGGGCGTCACGGGCCTGAAGGTCAACTATTACGTGCTCGTCAACATGAAGGGCTTCAAGAGCCTCGTCGACGCCGTCGGCGGCATCCGGATGAACATCACCGAGCCGATCGCCAAGTTCGGCAAGGACGACGCCTGGAAGCAGGTCTACATCCAGCCCGGCAAGCAGAAGCTCAACGGCGACGAGGCGCTCTGGTACGGCCGCAGCCGCGTCCAGTCCGACGACTACACGCGCATGGGCCGCCAGAAGTGCCTCATGCAGGCCATGCTCAAGCAGCTCAGCCCCGAGCAGGTCGTGCTGAACGCCGGCGAGATCGCCTCCAGCTCGGCCGAGATGCTGCGCACCGACATCCCCGCCTCCGAGCTGGGCGCCTTCGGCGACCTGGCGCTCAAGGCCAAGGACAGGAAGATCGCGACCCTGTCGGTCGTGCCCCCGGAATACTCCACGGTGACCCCCGACTTCGAGCAGATCCGGGCCGACGTCGCCGAGCTGGTCGCCAAGAGCGAGCGCCAGGTGAAGAAGCGCAGGCCGAAGGCCTCGGCCTCGCAGTCCGCCCCCACGACGGCGCCCACCACGGAGCCGACGACGGCGCCCACAACCTCGTCGCCCTCGGCCGCGAACAACACGGACGACCTCGCCGCCACCTGCTGAGCGGTGGGGCAGGACTCGTCAGCGTCCGATGATCAGACGCGTGAGGCCTTGTAGGCGGCGATGACCTCGTTCGGCTCGCCGTCCATGACCAGCTCGCCCTTCTCGACCCAGATGACACGGTTGCACGTGTCGCGGATCGAGCGCATCGAGTGGCTGACCAGGAACACCGTGCCGGCGTTGTCGCGGATCTCGCGGATGCGGTCCTCGCTGCGCTGGCGGAAGGCCCGGTCGCCCACGGCCAGGGCCTCGTCGACGATCAGGATCTCGTGGTTGCGGATCGTGGCGATCGCGAACTTCAGGCGGGCGGTCATGCCCGAGGAGTACGTGCGCATCGGCAGGTCGATGAACGGCCGGATCCCCGCGAAGTCGACGATCTCGTCGTAGCGGGCGTGGATCTCGTCCTTGGAGAAGCCCAGGGCCAGACCGCCCAGGATGACGTTGCGCTGGCCCGAGAGCGGCTTGATGAGGGCCGCGCCGACGCCCAGCATGCTGGGTCGCGAGCTGGCGTAGACCGCGCCGCGGGATGCCGGGGTCAGGCCGGTGATCGCGCGCATCAGCGTGGACTTGCCCGAGCCGTTGGAGCCGATCACGCCGATGCTGTCGTTCTCGTAGGCGGTGAAGCTGATGCCCTTCAGGGCATGAACGGTGCGGGTCCGCTTGGCGCGGCGCAGCAGACCGCCACGGTCCGCCTCGCTGGCTCGCCTCCCGGTGGCGAAGACCTTGTACTCGACGTGGAGGTCCTGGACCACCACGACCGGACGGCGACCGTCGGGGGACTCAGTCGACGCGGCCATAGCGCTCCTCGGCGGCCCAGAAGAAGACGGTCCCGATCAGGAAGACGGCGATCGACCAGCCCGCGATGATGAACCAGAACTCGGGGCGCACGTCGTACAGGGGGTCCGAATCGAGCAACAGCTCGCGCGACAGGGTGATGAACGCGTACAGGGGCTGGTACTGCACGCCTTCCAGCAAGGCTGGATTGTCGACGAAGCGCAGGTCGAAACTGAAGAAGATGCCCGTCGTGTAGAAGAAGAACCGGGTGACGAACGGCAGCAGGTTCGTCACGTCCGGAAGGTGCACCGTCAGGCGCGCGGTCATGAAGGCGACACCTTGGCAGAACAGGTAGTACAGCGCCAGCAACGGCACGATCAGCAGCCAGTTCCAGGTGGGGCGGTGGCCCATGATCACGAGGAAGACCATGAGCAGGGGGATGGTCGGCAGCAGCCCGATGAACTTCTGGATGACCGTCGAGACGGGCAGGGCCATGCGTGGGAACGCCAAGCTCTGCACGAGCGCCTGGTTCGACGTGATCGCCTTGGCGCCGCTGCCCATCGTCGAGGAGAAGAACTCGAACAGGAACACGCCGATCACCAGGAACGACACGAAGTCCGGCACCGTCTTGGTGCTGGCCATGAGGATGCCGAAGACCAGGCCGAAGACCGCGGCATTGAGGATCGGCTTCAGGACGATCCACAGCAGGCCCAGGCGTTGGCGCTGGTTCTCGGCCTCGATGCGGTAGAGCGCCAGCGAGAGGATGAAGTCCTTGCGCTTCGCGACACCCCGCAGGTACTGCAGCAGCGGGGGTCGGCCGCCCACCCGGGTCAGGCCGTGGGCCTGCGGGTCGTCGACCGTTGGGGTCATACGTGGTTCCTGTCGTGTTCCATCGGGCGGATCCGCGCTCGGATGCCCCGACGAGTCTAGGGCACCGGTCATGGGATCGGGATCAACGTCCCCGCCGCTCGACCTGGGCGCGCTCCTGCTGGGCGATGCGGTCGAGCTCGGTCCCGTCGGCACCGGAGACCACGACGAGCGAACCGCCACCGACCAGCGCCGCCACCAGCGCGCGGGCGTCGTCGGCCAGCGAGCGCGGTCCCGACAGGAGGCGCTCGCCCGAGACGGGGAGGGCCAGCAGCTCCGCATGGGTCGCCGTGACGCCGTCGAGGTCGATCGCGAGGTCGCCCGACTCGGGCGGGTCGACGTCGATGAACACGTCCGGGGAGCCCGGGACGTGGACGGCGATGTCGAGGAATCCCTCGGGCTCGGTCGGGAAGCGGCCGCCGAGCGGGCGCAGCGCCGCCGCCAGCCGCACGGGCTCGTCGGCCTGCAGCTCGGGGCCCGACAGCCCGATGTGGGCGTCGCGGTCGGTGACGATTGCGCCGACGCGCCAGGCGCCCAGGAGCCACACGAAGCGCAGCCAATGGCTGGGCAGCCCGATGCGGATGCGCGTGCCACGCTCGACGTCCAGCTCGTCGACGAGCAGGTTCGCGACCTTCGAGACCCAGTTGGCCAGGGTCACGCCGCTGAGCTCGACCCGCTCGCCCGTGGCGACGTCGTAGTACGTCACGACGGGGGTGGGGGAGGGGCTGAGGGCGGTCGCGAGTGTCGTGGCCATGGCCCTCGTCCTATGCCATCGGGGCGTCGGGGCGGGCCGCGACACGCCGACGATTCCCTGAGATTTGCTATTCGGCTTGACGTTTGGCAGTCCGGCGTCTGTAATTACAGACATGTCATTAGTCGGTTGGATCGAGGGCGACGACCCCGAACTCATGTGGCAGGAGCGCGCGCTGTGCGCTCAGACCGACCCCGAGTCGTTCTTCCCCGAGAAGGGCGGCTCCACGCGTGAGGCCAAGCGCGTGTGCCTGACGTGCGACGTCAAGAGCGAGTGCCTCGAGTACGCCCTCGCCCATGACGAGCGCTTCGGCATCTGGGGCGGACTGTCCGAGCGCGAGCGTCGCAAGCTCAAGAAGCGCGCCTGATCACACGCAGCGCTGACATCCGGCGGTTGGTCGCAACCGCCTAGGGTGGCGACCATGCACGACGACGAACAGGTCCCGGCGTGGCGCTCGGCGCCGCCGGTCGTCGTGGCCGTCCTCGTCGCCCACCGCGGCTCGCGCTGGCTCGCCCGGACCCTCGCCTCGCTCGACGCCCTGACCCACCGACCGGACCTGCTGGTCCTCGTCCACGACGGCAGTGATCCGGCCACCCGCGACCTGCTCGAGTCCCACTCCGGCGCCACCCGCGTCGTGCAGGCGCCGCCGCGACTGGGGTTCGGCGCGCAGGTCGCGTGCGCGCTCGAGTCCGAGACCGAGGCGTACGACTGGATCTGGACGTTGCACGACGACCAGGTCTGCGATCCCGACGCTCTGGCCGGGCTGCTCGACGAGGCCACCGCGGGGGACATCGGGATCGTCGGTCCGAAGGTGCGCGAGTGGCCCTCCCTGCGTCGCCTGCTCGAGGTGGGCGTCACGGTCACGGGCACGGGTCAGCGCGAGACGATGCTGGAGTCCGGTGAGCCGGACGCCGGCCAGCACGACCGTCCGCGCGACGTCCTGGCGGTCGGCTCTGCGGGGATGCTGGTCCGTCGCGACGTCTGGGAGCGGTTGGGCGGAACCGACCCGCGACTTCCGCTGTTCTTCGACGACGTCGATCTCGGCTGGCGCGCGAACCGTGCCGGCTACCGCGTGCGCACCGCTCCGCGAGCGATCGTCTTCCATGCCGAGGCCACCAGCAACCGGCGGCGGGTGCGCCGCAAGGGCGTGCGCGAGCACGCGGGGGAGCGCCGCGCCGCCGCGCTGCACACGATGCTGGCCAACAGCGACATCGGCCAGTTCTGGATCACCAGCATCCGGCTCTTCCTCGGCTCCCTGCTGAGGTTCGTGGCCTTCGTCCTGGGCAAGGACCTGCGGTCCGCCCGTGGCGAGATCATGGCGATGGTCACGGTGTTCGCCAACCCCGGTCCGATGATCGCGGCACGCCGGCGGCGCAAGCCGCTCGTCAAGCGCAGCAACCGCGAGATCCGCGAGCTCTTCGCCGGCTTCTGGATGCCCTACCAGCACGGCCTCGACGTGGCCGCGACGACGATGCAGACCCTCGTGCGGCCCGAGTCGGTCGAGACGATGGGCCTGCGCACGATCGGCGTCGGCGAGGAGGACGAGGAGGACCCCGTCGTCATCGAGATGCCGCCGTGGTGGCGTCGCTGGCCGTGGCTGACGACCGTCCTGGTGCTGCTGGTGGCCTCGATCGTGGCGGCTCGCTCAACCGTCGCGGGTCACCTCTCCAGTCCGGTCCTGCCGGCGTCCCCGGACTCGGTCACGGCGTGGTGGGGCCTGCTGCTCGACCGCTCGCACGCCGTCGGTCTCGGCAGTGCCGACGGCGCTCCGGCCTACGTCGTCCCGCTCGCGCTGGTGGGGCTGGTCGTGTGGTTCGCGCCGGGCGCCATCGCCTGGATCCTGACCGTCCTGGCGGTCCCGTTCGCCGCGCTGACCGCGCACCGCTTCGGTCGCCTCGTCAGCGACGACCGCGGAGTCCGCATGACGTGGGCGGTCTCGTACGGGCTCATGGTCGCGGTCACCGGAGCCGTGGCCGAAGGCCGCCTCGGGACGGTCGTGGCGCTCGTGGTGGCGCCACTGTTCGCCAACGTCCTGTTGCGGCTCGTGCTCGAGCCGAGCTGGCCACGGGCCGTCCTGGTCGGGGTGTGGATCGCGCTCGTGGCGGCGTTCGCGCCGATCGCCTGGGCGCTCGGGATCGTCGCGCTGCTCGTGTGCGCGCTGCTCGTCCGCCCCGCGGCGCGCCACCTCGCGCTGAGTGCCGCTGTCGGCACGGTGCTGCTCGGTCCGTGGCTGTTCGACCGCGTCCTCTCGGGCCGGATCTGGTGGGAGGCGGGCCACCCCGTGGACGCACCCGCCGACGCGCTGGACGTCCTGGCGGGGACCGGC
>NZ_DAMDLR010000076.1:0-11781 GCF_032084975.1 Aeromicrobium sp. | reverse complement strand
CGGCCTGCTCGGCTATGCCGCGGGCATCGCCCTGCTCGCGCGGCCGTTCCTCGCGGTCGCCCGCCGCAAGCCACCGGTCCACTTCCCGACCTGGTCGGTGATGGCGGGCGTCGCGTGGTTCGCGTGCCTCGTCGTGGCCTGCGCCGCGATGGTCGCGACGGCGCCGGATCCGGCGGTCGCCCATGACCGGATCAGCACCCTCACGCCCGCCCTGGCGGTGGGCTTCGTGGCTCAGGTCCTGCTCGGCGCCCTGTCCTACCTGGTGCCGGTCAACGTCGGACACAGCCCGGCCGGCACCCGTGCCGCGAACACCGTCCTGGACCGAGGCGCCGCGCTGCGCGTCGCCGCCGCGAACGCCGGCATGGTCGTGTTCATGCTGCCGGTCCCCAGCTGGGTCAGCGTCCTGGTCTCCCTCGTGGTCGTGGTCGCACTGGCCTCGTTCGTGCCGCTGTTGTTCCTCGCGCGGCGTGCAGCCCGCCGGGCCAGGACCGAGCGTGCCGTCGGACCGCGCCCGACCGGCCCGGCAGCCGTCGCCGGGGACCGCCCGGCGGGACAACGCATGGGACAGGCCGTCGCGGGGTTCATCGTCGTCGTGCTGGCGGTCGCGGTCGGCGTCGCCGTCGACCCGGCCGCCGTGGGCCGCAGCACCACCGCATCCGCGGACGCCGGAGTGGCGGCGACGGGGCACACCACGACGGTCGAGGTGGAGGCCCGCGACATGCGCTTCCACCCCTCGTCCATCGACGTGCCGGCCGGTGACCGACTGGTCATCGAGCTGACGAACTCCGACGACGTCGAGGTGCACGACCTCGTGCTGGACTCCGGGCACGACAGCGGGCGGCTGCGACCGGGCGAGTCGGCGACGATGGACGTGGGCATCGTCGGCCGGGACCTCGGGGGGTGGTGCTCGATCGTGGGCCATCGCCAGATGGGCATGGTGCTGGACGTGAACGTCACGGGTGCCACCGCGCCGGCGGTGGACCACGCGGACATGGACCACGGCGACGGCGGCGGCGCGATGCCTCCCGTGGACCTGATGGCCGACCCCGGTCCCGGCTTCACGCCCTACGACGCGACCCTGCCCGCACCCCCGGACGGCACCGTGCACCGCCGGACCCTGACCGTCACGGAGCAGGAACAGGAGGTGGCTCCCGGCGTCACGCAGCGGCGGTGGACCTTCAACGGCAGCGCCCCGGGTCCGACCCTGCACGGGAAGGTCGGGGACGTCTTCGAGATCACGCTGGTCAACGAGGGGTCGATGGGACACTCGATCGACTTCCACGCCGGTGAGCGCGCCCCGGACGAGGTCATGCGCACGATCCCGCCGGGCGAGTCCCTCGTGTACCGCTTCCGGGCGGCACGAGCCGGCATCTGGATGTACCACTGCTCGACGATGCCGATGTCGGCGCACATCGCGAACGGCATGTTCGGTGCCGTGGTGATCGAGCCGGCGAACCTGCCCGAGGTCGACCGCAGCTACGTCCTGGTCCAGTCCGAGGTCTACCTGGGCGGCCAGGGCGAGCCGGTGGACGTCGACAAGGTCCAGGCGGAAAGGCCCGACCTGGTCGTGTTCAACGGATACCCGCACCAGTACGCCCACGAGCGGCTGGAGGCGAAGGTCGGTGAACGGGTCCGGGTCTGGGTGCTGGACGCCGGTCCCAACCGTGCCTCGTCGTTCCACGTCGTGGGCGAGCAGTTCGACACCGTCTGGACCGAGGGCGCCTACTCGCTGCGCCGCGGCACCGGCGGCGCCCAGGTGCTGCCGCTCCTGCCGGCGCAGGGCGGCTTCGTCGAGCTGACCTTCGACGAGCCCGGGAACTACCCGTTCGTCTCACACGTCATGGTCGATGCCGAGCGCGGGGCGCAGGGCGCCTTCGCCGTCGAGCCATGACGGTTTCCCCGGTTAAGTAGGTTTCCTGTCACTTCACGAGGGTTGCGACCCTCGTGAAGTGACAGAGAACCTCGTGAAGTCGCGCGGGCCAGCGCCAACCGCCGTGCCGATTGAGGGCAGCCACACTGAGGCAAGCCTGATCTTCGTTGAAATCCCGGTCAGAACTCGACAGGGTTGAGGGAGTTGGAAGTCCCCCGAGACGAATGGAGCACGTCATGACCACCTCCCCCGAAACCACCACCGAAGCCCCGTCCGCCCTGGCCGCTTCCCACGAGATCGCCGCCGGCGCGGCGCAGTTCCTCACTCCGGTCGTCCGTGACCTCGAGGCCCTCGTCGTCAACGGCAAGCACGCTCACTGGAACGTCCGCGGCGGCAGCTTCGTCGGCGTCCACGAGCTGCTCGACGACGTCGTCGCGCACGCCCAGGACTACGCCGACACGGCCGCCGAGCGGGTCGTCGCCCTCGGCCTGCCGATCGACTCGCGCCTCGAGACCGTCACCGCGAAGTCGACCCTGCCGGCGCTCGCCGACGGCTTCCAGACGTGGCAGCAGACCGTGGCCGGCGTGGTCGCGCAGATCGACGCGGCCCTCGTGACCGTGCGCGCCGCGGTCAACGGACTCGACGACATCGACCTCAGCAGCCAGGACATCGCCATCTCGATCGAGCAGGGCCTGACGAAGGATCGCTGGCTGCTCCAGGCGCACGTCGCGTCCTGATCCTGGGGACCCGACGGCGGGACCTCGGAAGGTAAGGCTACGCTTACGTACATGAGGTCCCACCGTCGTCGTCGTCCCGTCGACCACATCCTGATCGCCGGGCACACCGGCGACCTCGGTTGCATCCGCGCCGCGCTGGCGATCCTGCCCGCCGACGCCTACGGGCAGGTCTACGTGCAGGCGCCTGCCGGGACCGACCTGGACTTCCACGCGCCGGCTCGCGTCACGATCCACCACATCGACGACGAGACGGGCTCCCTCGAGGACGCCCTCGCGAGCTGGATCTGCGAGTGGGTCCCCGACGAGCCGGACCCGCGACGCCGGGTGGCCGTCTGGATCGGCGCCCACGCCGCTCCCCACGTGGCCGACGTCCACCTCGGGCTCGACGGGCTCGTCGACCAGCTCTGACGCACCGCCCGAGACCCTTGCCTTTTCCCGGCGACGGTCGCACGCTCGAGTGACGGACCTCGCCCGGAACCCCTCCCCGCGGGTCCGCTGGGGAGCACACATGCGCAAGTCATTGATCCAGTGCGTCGCCGCCGCCGTCCTGCTCGCCCTGGTCGCCACGACCGGGCCGTCAGCATCCGCGGCGCCGAGGAAGGCGCGAACCTCCAGCTCCTTCGGGCTGACGTCGTCCGGTGGCGAGGCCGCGCTGGGCACGGTCACGTCCACGCATGCCCGCTGCGTGAAGAACCGCCGGGTGAACCTCTTCCTGATCCGGCCGGGCCAGCCCCGCAAGCTGGTCGGTGTCGACCGCCGCACGGGCCGCCCCGCGGGCAACGGCGACGGCTACTGGGTCATCGAGACCAACCTCAGGCCGGGCCGCGCGTACGTCGCGGTCGTCACCCGGCGCCAGGTCGGGCGGATCCTGTGCCTGAAATACACGACGTCGAGGGTCCGCTACTCCGGCTGACCGCCCGTCAAGGCAGCCGGCCCGTCAACCGACCGTGGCGGTCGGCGCTCGCGCGGTCCAGTCCGGTGATCTCGACCGTCTTGCCCTTGCGCTCGTACTTCGTCGTGATCGCGTCCAGCGCCGCGACCGTGGACGCGTCCCAGATCCGTGCGCCGGACAGGTCGATGACGACGCGCTCGGGGTCGTCGACGTAGTCGAACTGCGTGTAGAGGTCGTTGCTCGAGGCGAAGAACAGCTGCCCCGTGACTCGATAGACGGCTCGGCTCCCCTGCTCGTCCTGCACCACGCGACGCTCGGTCTCGGTCATGTGCGCGACTCGCCGCGCGAACAGCGTCATCGCCGTCAGCACGCCGACGATGACGCCGATGGCCAGATTCGAGGTCGCCACGGTGATCAGGACCGTCGCGAGCATCACGGTCGTCTCGGACCGCGGCATGCGGCGCAGCGTCGCGGGACGGACCGAGTGCCAGTCGAAGGTCGCGACCGACACCATGATCATCACCGCGACGAGCGCGCTCATCGGGATCAGCGCGACGGCATCGCCGAAGCCGACCACCAGGATCAGCAGGAAGACACCGGCCAGGAAGGTCGAGATCCGCGTCCGCGCGCCCGAGACCTTCACGTTGATCATCGTCTGGCCGATCATGGCGCAGCCGCCCATGCCGCCGAAGAAGCCCGTGATGACGTTGGCCGTGCCCTGGCCCCACGCCTCGCGCGTCTTCTCCGAGTGCGTGTCGGTGATGTCGTCGACCAGCTTGGCCGTCAGCAGCGACTCGAGCAGACCGACCAGGGCCATCGCGAGAGCGTAGGGGGCGATGATCTCGAGGGTCTCGAGCGTGAACGGCACGTCCGGCACGAACCAGCTGGGCAGGCTGTCGGGCAGCTCGCCCTCGTCGCCCACGTTCGGGACGTCGAACCCGCCGATCAGCACGAACGCCGTCAGCGCGACGATCGCCACGAGGGGCGCCGGGATCACGGTCGTGAGGCGCGGGAAGCCGACGATCACGCCGATGCCCACCGCCACCATCGGGTAGACCAGCCACGGCACGTCGATCAGGTGAGGGACCTGCGCGACGAAGATCAGGATCGCCAGCGAGTTGACGAAGCCGACCATCACCGACCGCGGGATGAACCGCATGAGCTTCGCGATCCCGAGCAGGGCCAGCACGACCTGGATGACGCCCCCGAGGATCACCGTGGCGATCAGGTACTCGAAGCCGTGGTCGCGCATGACCGGGGCGATCACCAGCGCGACGGCACCCGTCGCGGCCGAGATCATCGCCGGACGCCCGCCCAGGAACGCGATCGAGACGGCCATCGTGAACGAGGCGAACAGCCCGACCCGGGGGTCGACGCCCGCGATGATCGAGAACGAGATCGCCTCGGGGATCAGCGCCAGCGCGACGACGAGGCCCGCCAGGACCTCGGTGCGCAGCATCGACGGTGAGCGCAGCGCGTTGCGGACGGACGGCTCGGTCCGGGTGGCGGCAGGAGACGTGGGCATGCTCGACGAGTTCCGTTCGGGTGGTTCAGGGGTCGCGCGGGGGCGCGCGGGGCGGCGAGGCCGCGAAGACTCCCGCGATTCTACGGCGCTCGGACGCCGCGGCGAAAACGACGGGGCCCCGACCCGCAACAGCGGATCGGGGCCCCGGAAGGAGCGACTACGTCACTTCTTGAGGTTCTCGACGAAGTCGGGGTTCTCCTCGAGCCACGTCTTGACGGCGGCCTCGACACCGGCCTCCTTGTCCTCGTCGTAGGCGTCCACGACGGACTTCTCGAGCGAGCCGTAGGTCTCGTCATCGAGCTTGAAGTTGGCGAACATCTTGGCGACCTCGGGGTTCTCGTCGGAGAAGCCCTTCGTGGCGATCGCGTGCAGTGCCTCGGACTCGCCCATGGCGCCCTTCGGGTCCTCGAGGTCCTTGACCTTGAACTCGGCGTTGGCCCAGAACGGACGCCACAGCGTCACGACGATCTCGCGCTGGTCCTTGATGGCCTTCTTCAGCTCGGCCAGCATGGCGGTCGTCGAGGACTCGACCAGGGTGAAGTCCTTGTCCAGCTCGTACTCCGGGATGACGCTCTCCTTGGTGGTCTTCGTCAGACCGGCGCCCGGCTCGATGCCGATGATCTTGCCGTCGAGTTCGTCGGAGAACTTGGGCAGGTCCTCGATCGAGGTGATCTTGGAGTACTCGGGGACGGCCAGCGTCAGCGACGCGCCCTCGTAGTAGGCACCCAGGTCCTCCAGGTCGTCGCCGTACTTGTCCATGTACGCCTTGTGCGTGACCTCGGACCAGGCGGACGGGTAGACGTCGACGTCACCCTTGGCGACGCCCGTGTACAGCGGCGCGGCGTCGGCGATGTCCTGGATCTCGACCTCGTAGCCCTCCTGCGTCAGGATCTCCTTCCACAGGTACGCCGTGCTCAGGCCGTCGGTCCACGACGGGATGATGCCCAGGGTGATGCTCTTGTCACCGCCCGACGAGCTGCTGTCGTCGTCGCCGGAACCGCAGGCCGCCAGGCCGGCGCCGAGGGCCATGAACGCTGCGGCCATGGCCACTGCGCGTCGAATACGTGTCGTCAACGTCTTCTTCTCCTTGTTTCGTGTGATTCTTCGTCAGGTTCGAGAATTCAATGGGTCGGCGCTCAGGCGTCGACGGTGATCTCCTGCGCCTTGGCAGGGATGGTCCGGTCCTTCACGCGGCGAGTGCGGCTGCGCTTGCGGTCGCGCCGGCCGACGCCGGCGGTGACGCGGTCCAGGTAGATCGCCAGGACCACCACGGACAGGCCGGCCTCGAAGCCGAGTCCGACGTCCAGTCGCGAGATCGAGGTCATGACGGCGCCGCCCAGCCCGCCGCCGCCGACCAGTCCGGCGATGACCGCCATCGAGAGCGCCAGCATGATGACCTGGTTGACGCCGGCCATGACGGTCGGCATCGCGAGCGGGAACTGGATGCCGCCGAGGATCTGGCGGGGCGTGCCGCCGAAGGCCTGCCCGGCCTCGACGATCTCGCTGTCGACCTGGCGGATGCCCAGCTCGGTCAGGCGCACGGCCGGTGGCAGCGCGAAGATCACCGTGGCCACGAGGCCGGCGGCGACACCGATGCCGAACAGCATCACGACCGGAACGAGCCACACGAAGGCGGGCATCGTCTGCATCAGGTCCATGACCGGTCGCACGACGCGACTCACGCCGTCCCAGCGCGCGGCGGCGACGCCGATCGGTATGCCGATCACCAACGCGATGAGACTCGCCACCAGGACCACCGACAGCGTCTGCATCGCGTTGTCCCACTGGTCCATGCCGATCACGGCGGTCAGCAGCACCGCGGACCCGAGCGCCAGCCTCCAGCCGGCGGCCAGCCACGCGAGAGCGGCCATCACCAGCACGGTCACCAGCGCCGGCGGCCACTGCAGCAGCTCGGTCAGGGCGGCCGAGGTGTTCCCGATCCCGTCCGCGATCGCGTCGAAGAACGCACCCGCGTTCTCCAGGACCCAGTCGAAGCCGGTCTCGATCCACTCGCCGACCGGCAGCCGCGGGATCCCGGACTCGACCGTGTCGATCGTCGCCAGCATCGAAGTCATCGGGCCACCTCTTCGGTCGTGCTGATGCCGTTGTCAGCGGATTCGGGACCACCCGCCGAGCCGAGCGCACTCAGCAGCGTCACGCGCGGGATCACGCCGAGCAGCCTCTCGTCCTCGACCACCGCCAAGGCGGTCGGGCTCTCGGCGGCGGCGCCGAACAGGTCGGCGACCGGGACGTCCGGGCGCACGGTCACGACGGGACGGACGAGGCCGTCGAGCGACTCCTGGCCGCGGGCCAGGGCGGACACGACGTCCTCCTCGATGACGACGCCCTTCAGGCGACGCTCGCGGTCGACCACCATCAGCGCCGACGTCTGGTGCTCGCGCAACAGGCGGTGGGCGGCGCGGGGGCCCTGCAGCGAGCCCAGCACGGCCACCGGCGGCTCCATGACCGACGCGGCCGTCAGGACGCGTGTCCAGTCGACGTCCTGCACGAACTGGGCGACGTAGTCGTTGGCGGGGTTGTTCAGGATCTGCTCGGCGGTGCCGACCTGCACGACGCGGCCGTCGCGCATCATCGCGATGCGGTCGCCCAGGCGCATGGCCTCGTTCAGGTCGTGGGTGATGAACAGGATCGTCTTGCCGAGGCGGTGCTGCAGCTCGACCAGCTGGTCCTGCATCTCGCGACGGATCAGCGGGTCGAGCGCGCTGAACGCCTCGTCCATCAGCATCACGTCCGTGCCGGTGGCCAGCGCACGCGCCAGGCCGACGCGCTGGCGCATGCCGCCCGAGAGCTCGTCGGGCATCGACCCGCCCCAGCCCTCGAGGCCGACCATCGCGAGCGCCTCGTCGGCGCGCTGTTCGCGATCGGACCGGTTGAGTCCCTGCAGCTTCAGTCCGTACGCGGCGTTCTCACCGACGGTGCGGTGCGGGAGCAGCGCGAAGTGCTGGAACACCATGCTGACCCGGTCGCGACGGATCCGGCGCAGCTCCTTGGCGTTGGCGCGGGCGACGTCCTCGCCGCCAACGCGCATATCGCCCGCGGTCGGCACGAGCAGGCCGTTGACCATGCGGATCAAGGTCGACTTGCCCGAGCCCGACAGGCCCATGACGACGAAGATCTCACCCGCCTCGACCTCGAAGCTGGCGTCGATCACGGCGGGCACGAGGTCCTGGGACCTCAGCTCGTCACGGGAGACTCCCCGGCGCAGCGGCTCCAGGGCGCGCTCGGGTCGCTTCCCGAACACCTTGTAGACGTGTTCGGCTTGGATGACGGGCACGCAATCTCCTGCGTTCGGGGGCGCTGGTCAGGGGTCGGGAGTGAGCTCATCCCAGCCCAACCACCATGCGATTGCCGCGCGAAGCCAGCCACCACACGGCTGAGACTGTTCAGTGAACGCTCACGCCGCGCCATTCAGGTTACCAGCCGGGAACTTCGCGCCGACGGGCCGGTGTGACCCGTGTGACCGTCACGGCGCGCCTCGGGGGGCGAGTCACGCCCCCACCGTCAGCGGCCGCTGATGCGGTTCCGCCGCGAGATGGCGCCGGAAAGGACGGTCGCGAAGGCGCACCAGGCGGCGTACGGCACGAGCGCCCTGCGACGGCCCGGACTGCCTGCGCGGCGCACGAGATCCGAGCTGCTGACCGTGAGCGCTGCCGCCTCCACGGTCGCGAGGTCGGGCCGACGGCCACGCCAGAAGACCGCGCTCCACCCCGCGTTGAGCACGAGGTTCAGCCCGAACGCACGCCAGAAGGACCTGGCCCCCGCGTCGTCCCCGCGGCGCTGGAGATCGGTCACGGCTCGCGCCGCGGTCACCGCGAGGTCCGCGTACAGCGCGGTCCACACGATCGGGAACACCGGCGCCGGCGGCTGCCACGACGGCAGGTCCTGGCGCCGGTACCAGCGCGAGTCCGGGTTGGTCGCCGCTGCGCCCACGACCGCGCAGGCGGCCGTGGCGGCCGACGTGATCACCAGGTTGCGGATGCCGTGGTCGGGCTCGAGGTCGGCCATCGCCCGCCGGACCGCGTCGTCGAAGCCCGTACGCCCTCCCGGGGGCGGTGGCAGCAGGATCTCCGAGTCGTCGCGGCACACCACCTCGTGGACGAGACTGTCGACCAGCGGACGCGCGACCTTCGTGTCGAGCGGGGTGACCAGTCCGATCCAGTGGCTGGCCAGGTTCGGCGTGAGCACGGGCACGCCCAGCACGGTGCGCCGCTTCAACCCGGTGACCCGGGCGAAGCGATGGATCATCTCGTCGTAGGTGAGCACCTCGGGACCGCCGACGTCGAACGAGCGATTCACGTTCTCGGGCAGGTCGGCGGCCGACACCAGGTAGTGCAGCAGGTCGTCGATCGCGATCGGCTGGATCCGGTTGTACAGCCACTTCGGCGCCAGCATGACGGGCAGCCGGATGGTCAGGTACCGCAGCATCTGGAACGAGATCGACTGAGCGCCCAGCACCACGGCCGCCTGGAGCGCCGCGGTCGGCACCCCACCGTCGAGGAACACCCGGCCCACCTCGACCCGCGAGCCCAGGTGCGGCGAGAGCTCCTCGTCGTCCGGGTGCAACCCGCCGAGGTAGACGATCCGGCCGACGCCGGCGCCCTCGGCGGCGCCGCTGAACGTCTCCGCCAGCGCGCGGTCCTTCGTCGCGAAGTCGTCGCTGCCGCCCATCGAGTGGATCAGGTAGTACGCCACGTCGACGTGGTCGAGCGCTCGCCCGAGGACGGCCTCGTCACCTGCGTCGCCCTCGACGACCTCGACCCGCTCGGCCCAGTCCTCACCCGCGACCGAGTCACGATGGCGGGTCAGGACACGCACCCGCCAGCCCTCGCCGAGCAGGCGCGGCACGAGCCGGCCTCCGACGTAGCCGGAGGCTCCGGTCACCAGGGCGGTGCGTTCGGTGTTCATCTGTTCACCTTCCAGTCGCGAGGGCGTGGGGCAGGAGCAGGAGCATGCCGAGCGACCACATCAGGTGGGTCGCGATGGGCGCGGCGAGTCCACCGGTCCGCTGGCGCAGCACGGCGGTGACGGCGCCCAGCATCGCCGCCGCCACGACGAGCAGGAAGACCGCGCTGCCGACCGTCGTGAGCGTGTAGACGACGGTGGTGACCACGATGGCCAGGTGCTGCGGCAACGCGTCGTAGAGGGCGCCACGGAAGAACATCTCCTCGCCGACACCGCCGACCGCCGTCATCACGAAGACCGGCAGCAGGGTGCCGCCGTCGGCGTGCTCCAGCAGCGCCTCGGCGGGCTCGCGCAGCACCGGTACCTCGGCCACGAACAGGGCGACGACCAGGCATCCACCCAGCAGGAACGCGCCCACACCCGTTCCGAGGGCCAGCGCGCGGGCCAACGACATGTCCCCGTTGCCCGGCGGCATGGGACCCGAGAGCAGTGCTCCGCCCGCCCACACCGCGGCCATCGCGAAGCCGGCCACGAGGAACAGGTCGTTGCCCGGCTCGAGGCCCAGCGTGAACGCGAGCAGGGCGGCGCCGACCACCAGCGTCGCGATGACCCAGCCCCGCCGCCGCTGCCGTGCGGCGCTCATCGGCCGCGCGCCCGGTCGTAGCGGTCGAGGGCGGCACGCCGCTCCTCGGCGTGGTCGACGACCGGCTCGGGATACCCGTGGGCGTACCCGTCGAGGTACTTCCACGGCTCGTGGGCCCGCGCGCCGTCGAGGTGCGCCAGCTCGGGGATCCAGCGCCGCACGTAGGCGCCGTCCGGATCGAACCGCTTGCCCTGACCGATCGGGTTGAAGACGCGGAAGTAGGGGGCGGCGTCCGTGCCGGTCCCGGCGACCCACTGCCAGCCGTGGTTGTTCGAGGCGATGTCGCCGTCGACGAGGTGGTCGAGGAAGTGCCGTGCGCCGACCGGCCACCAGACGTGCAGGTCCTTGACCAGGAAGCTGGCCGTGACCATGCGCAGGCGGTTGTGCATCCAGCCGATCTCGCGCAGCTGCCGCATCCCGGCGTCGACGAAGGGGAACCCGGTGCGTCCCTCGCGCCATGCGTCGACCAGCTCCGCGGCATCCGGCCCGGAGTCGTACGGCATGCCGCGCAGCTCGTCGCGCAGGTCGGCCCACGCCGAGTCGGGACGGTGCCACAGGACGTCGGCATAGAACTCGCGCCAAGCCAGCTCGGTCACGAACTTCTGGGCGCCGTCCTCGTCGTCGGCGCCGGGATCCTCGAGGTCGGCCAGCATCGTGCGCGGATGGATCTCGCCGAGCTTGAGATGGACCGACATCCGGCTGGTGCTGTCGAGGTCGGGCCGGTCGCGGTGCTCGCCGTAGTCCTCGAGGTCGGTCTCGACGAACTCGTGCCAGCGCTCGCGCGCCCCGGCCTCGCCGACGGGACCGAACGACCGTCCGAGCTCGACCAGGTCGGCGTCCAGCTCGTCCCCCTCGACGCTCTCCCACTCGACGTCGGGTCGCGGCGCCGGCGGCACGAAGGCGTCCTCGCGCCACACCTTCGAGAACGGCGTGAAGACCTTGTACGGCGTGCCCTGACCGCTGACGATAGATCCGGGCTCGACCGCGTACGGGGTCCCGGTGGCGACCGGCTCCACCCCGGCCTCCTCGAGACGCGACGCGACGGCCTCGTCGCGACGGCGCCCGAACGGCGTGTACTCGCCGGTGACGTGGACCCGTGCCGCGCCGACCTCGGCCGCCACCGCGGCGACGACGTCGGCGGGATCGCCCGTGCGGACGACCAGCGCGCCGCCCATCGACTCGTCGAGCGCA
>NZ_DAMDLR010000075.1:0-11817 GCF_032084975.1 Aeromicrobium sp. | reverse complement strand
CCGGGCGCTCACGCCGACGTCCGCCTCAGCCCGCGGCGCGTCGGGCTCGCCGCCCTGGGTGCCCTCGCCGTCCTGGCGGTCAGCATCGCCGGCCAGCGAGGGTTCGCGGGCTGGTGGGTCCTGCTGCTCGTCGGGCTCGGCGTCGCTGTCGTCGCCGTCCCGCCGCTGTTGCCGCAGGGGACGTGGACCGGTCGACGGGGCCTGCCCGCGGTGATCGCCACCAGGGGCGTCGCCTCGCTGGCGTTCTTCGGCGTCGAGGCCTATCTGCCGCTCGCGCTGGTCGAGCACCGAGGCCTCACGCCGACGCAGGGCGGCATGTTCCTCACCGGTGGCGCCGTGCTCTGGTTCAGCGGCTCCTGGCTCGCCGCCAACGTGCCGGCACTCGCCGACAAGCACCGCCGGGTCCGGTTGGGCACCGCGCTCGTCGCCGTCGGCAGTCTGGCCGGCGTACTGGTCCTCGTCGAGGCGATCCCGTTGGTGGCACTCGTCCTGCTGTGGCCCTTCGCGGGCCTCGGGATGGGCATGGCGATGTCCACGCTGTCGGTGCTGCTGCTCGAGACGGCGCCGGCGGGCGAGCACGGGGCGGCGAGTGCCGCGATGCAGACGAACGACTCCGTCGTGCAGGCCATGGGCCTGGCCCTGGGCAGTGCGGCCTTCGCCGCCCTGCTGACCCGTTCGAGCGAGCAGGCCTTCGCCGTCGTGCTCGGCCTGGCACCGGTGGTGGCGCTCGGCGCCGTGGCCCTCAGTGGGCGGCTTCGCGAGCCCTGAGCAAGAGGGGCGTCTCGCCCCGTCCGTCCCGCCCGTCTTGCCCTTTTCCGCCCCCGGTCCCGGGGCGGACGGCGGCCGATAGGCTGACCCGGTGACCACGCCTTCGCCCGAGGCTCCTCGCGGAGCCCGCCCGATCCGCATCGCGATGCTCGGCTGTGGTGTCGTCGGCACGGAGGTCGCCCGCTTCCTCGTGCGCGACGCCGAGGAGCTGGGCCGTCGCGTCGGTGCTCCCGTCGAGCTCGTCGGCATCGCCGTCCGCCGCCTCGACCGCACACGCGACCTCGACCTTCCGGCGGACCTGTTCACCACCGATGCCCTCGGCCTGGTGACGCGGGGCGACCTCGACGTCGTCATCGAGGTCATCGGCGGGATCGAGCCCGCCCGCGAGCTGATCCTGGCCGCGCTCGAGAACGGCGCGTCCGTCGTCACGGCCAACAAGGCCCTGCTCGCCGAGGACGGCGACACGCTCCACGAGGCGGCCGTGAAGGCCGAGCGCGACCTCTACTACGAGGCCGCCGTCGCGGGGGCGATCCCGATCGTGCGCCCGCTGCGCGAGTCGCTCGCCGGTGACAAGGTCGAGCGCGTCCTCGGCATCGTCAACGGCACCACCAACTTCGTCCTCGACGCCATGACGACCACGGGCGCCGGGTTCGACGATGCCCTCGAGGACGCCCAGCGCCTCGGGTTCGCCGAGGCCGACCCGACCGCCGACGTCGAGGGGTTCGACGCGGCCGCCAAGGCCGCGATCCTGGCCGGGCTCGCGTTCCACACGCGCGTCACGATCGGCGACGTCCACCGTGAGGGCATCACCGAGGTCACCGCCGCCGACGTCCGCTCCGCGAGCGAGATGGGCTGCGTCGTCAAGCTGCTGGCGATCTGCGAGATCAACGCCGACGGCACCGCGGTGTCGGCGCGCGTCCACCCGGCGATGATCCCCGACACGCACCCGCTCGCCAGCGTCCGCGGCGCCTACAACGCCGTCTTCGTCGAGAGCGAGGCCGCGGGCCAGCTCATGTTCTACGGGCCCGGCGCCGGCGGCGCCCCCACCGCCAGCGCCGTGCTGGGCGACGTCGTCACCGTGGCACGCCACCGGGTCGAGGGCATCTTCGGCCCCGGTGAGACCGCGCACGCCCAGGTCGAGGTCCTCGACATCGGCCGTGCGCGCACCCGCTACCACGTCTCGATCGACGTCGACGACCGTCCTGGTGTGCTCGCCGCGGTCGCGCAGGCGTTCGCGGTCCACGACGTGTCGATCAAGACGGTCCGCCAGGAGGGCCGCGGCGACGACGCGCAGCTCGTCGTCGTCACCCATGAGGCCGACGACGCGGCGCTGGCCGCGACGATCGGCCAGATCCGCGATCTCGAGATGGTGCGCGGGGTCTCGTCCGTCATGCGAGTCGAAGGAGTGTCCTGATGGCCAGCCCGTGGCGCGGAGTCATCCATGAGTACCGCGATCGGATCCCGCTGGATCCGGCGGCGACCGTCGTGTCGCTCGGCGAGGGCGGCACGCCGCTGATCCACTCGCCGTGGCTGTCGGGCATCGTCCGCGGCGACGTGTGGATCAAGGTCGAGGGCGACAACCCCACGGGCTCGTTCAAGGACCGCGGCATGACCACGGCGATCTCCGCGGCGCTCGCCGAGGGGGCCAAGGCCGTCGTGTGCGCCTCCACCGGCAACACGTCCGCCTCGATGACGGCATACGCCGCGCGGGCCGGCCTGACGCCGATCGTCCTGGTTCCCCAGGGCAAGATCGCCGCGGGCAAGATGGCCCAGGCCGTCATGCACGGCGGCGACATCATCGAGGTCCGCGGCAACTTCGACGACTGCCTCGACATGTCGCGCGGGCTGGCCAAGGAGTACCCGGTGGCCCTCGTGAACTCGGTCAACCCGATGCGCCTCGAGGGCCAGAAGACCGCCTCGTTCGAGATCGTCGACGTGCTCGGCCGGGCGCCCGACATCCACGTGCTTCCCGTCGGCAACGCCGGCAACATCAGTGCCTACTGGAAGGGCTTCGTGGAGTACCACGAGTCCGGCGACGCCGCGTCGCGCCCGCAGATGTGGGGCTTTCAGGCCGCGGGTGCCGCACCGCTCGTGCGCGGTCACGTCGTCCCCGACCCCGAGACGGTCGCCACGGCGATCCGGATCGGCAACCCGGCCTCGTGGACGCTGGCCGAGAACGCCCGCGACGAGTCCGGTGGCCGCATCGACGCCGTCACCGACGACCAGATCCTCGACGCCCAGCGCGGGCTCGGCCGCCACGAGGGCATCTTCGTGGAGCCGGCCTCCGCCGCCGGCGTCGCCGGTCTGCTCGCCGCGGCAGCGGCGGGCGAGGTGGCCGCCGGGCTCACGATCACGGTCACCGTGACGGGTCATGGCCTCAAGGACATCGACACGCCGCTCACCAGGATCGGCTCCGTCGTCGACACGGTGGTCGACGCCGACGTGCACGCCGCGGCCGAGGCCGCCGGACTCGCATGACGTTCGTCGACGGGCCGGTCACGGTCCGCGTTCCCGCCACCAGCGCGAACCTGGGCCCGGGCTTCGACTCGCTCGGCATGGCGCTGACCTGGTTCGACGAGGTCACCGCCGAGGTCACGGGATCCGGCCTGACCTTCGACATCACGGGGGAGGGGTCCGACGAGGTCCCCCGTGACGAGACGCACCTGCTGTACCGCGCGATGTCGGCGGCGTTCGACCTGCTCTCCGAGCACCCGGACGGCCTGCACCTGACGTGCCGCAACACGATCCCGCACGGTCGCGGGCTGGGCTCGTCGGCCGCAGCGATCGCCGCCGGCGTCGTGCTCGCGCGCGCCCTGGTCGTCGGGGGAGGGGACCGCGTCGACGACACGACGCTGTTCGGCCTGGCCACCGACCTCGAGGGGCACCCCGACAACGTCGCCCCCGCCCTGCGTGGTGGCTTCACCATCTCGTGGATCGAGGGTGCCGCCGCCGAGACGCTGCGGCTGGACGTCGAGGCCGACGTCACCGTGTTCGTCCCGCCCGAGCCCGTGCCGACGTCGGTCGCGCGGGGCCTGCTGCCCGACTCCGTGCCGCACGGCGACGCCTCCTTCACGGCGGGTCGTGCCGCCCTGCTGGTCGCGGCACTGACGACGGCCCCCGAGCGACTCATCTCCGCGACCGAGGACCGGCTGCACCAGTCGTACCGGTCCGAGGCGATGCCCGACTCCTACAAGCTGGTCCGCCGATTGAGGGTCGAGGGGGTGCCCGCGGTCATCTCCGGCGCAGGTCCCACGGTGCTCGCTTTCGCCCATGGATTGGAGGCGTGGACCCCCGCCGGCTGGGCGCGACGCGAGCTGCGCGTGTCGCCCGAAGGTGCTCACCTCACGGTGTGAGTGCGTGTTACAGTGAAGACGTCGGAGTCGAGTTTCTCTCCCCGACACCACGCCACTTCTGAGCCCGGCCGATACGGGCGCTCCTGTACGCGACGTCAGTCCTCTGACTGAGCGCCGAGACAGGGAATGTGGCCTCCCGATAAAGGACAACGTGTGACGGAATCAACCACGGTCGATCCCACTCCCGCGGATGGTGCCGAGAAGGCCCCCGCGAAGGCCCCCCGCAAGTCCGGGGGTGCGCTCGGTGGAAAGGTGATCGCCGAGCTCCAGGAGATCGCCGCCGGCCTCGGCATCGACGGTGCCGCCAAGATGCGCAAGGGCCAGCTGATCGACGCCATCAAGGCCGCTCGCGGTGAGACCAAGCCCGCCGAGGCGCCCCGCGCCAGCCAGGACACCCTGCCCGAGGTCGCCGAGGAGCCGAAGGCACCGCGCCGCGGCCGCGCGACCAAGAAGGCCGGCCCGCCCGCCCCCAAGAGCGACGACCAGCCGGCCGCGCAGGCCACGAGCGACGTCGCCACGCCGGCCGCCACCACCGAGGCGCTCGAGCAGAACGACAAGTCGGACCGGAACGAGAAGTCGGACCGGAACGAGAAGTCGGACCGGAACGAGAAGTCCGAGCAGTCCGACGACTCCGGCGACAAGCTCCAGGGCGACAAGCGCCAGCGTGAGCCGCGCGATCGCGATGGCGGCCGCAACCAGGGCGAGCGCAACCGCAAGCGCCAGGGCGACGGCAACCGCGAGGGCGACGCCAACCGTCAGGACGACGGTCGCCAGGGTGAGGGTCGCCAGGACGGCAACCGTCAGGGCGACCGCAACCAGGGCGAGCGCAATCGCAACGATCGCGACCAGGGTGACCGCAACCGGAACCAGGGCGATCGCGACCAGGGTGACCGCAACCGGAACCAGGGCGATCGCGACCAGGGCGACGAGGGTGGCCGTCGCCGCAACCGTCGCGGGCGCAACCGCGGCGCCGGCACCGGCACCCGCGGGATCGAGTCCGATCCCACCTTCACCGAGGACGACGTGCTCGTCCCGGCGGCGGGCATCCTCGACATCCGCGACAACTACGCCTTCGTGCGCACCACGGGCTACCTGCCCAGCGAGAACGACGTCTACGTCGCCATGTCGCTCGTGCGCAAGCTCAACCTGCGCCGCGGAGACGCGATCACCGGCCAGGTGCGCCAGCCCCGTGAGGGCGAGCGCAAGGAGAAGTTCAACCCGATGGTCAAGGTCGAGAGCGTCAACGGCATGGACGCCGACGAGGCCAAGCGCCGCGTCGACTTCTCCAAGCTGACGCCGCTCTACCCGTCCGAGCGCCTGCGCCTCGAGGGCGAGGCCGGCGGCTTGACCGGTCGGGTCATCGACCTCGTCTCGCCGATCGGCAAGGGCCAGCGTGGCCTGATCGTCTCGCCCCCCAAGGCCGGCAAGACGATGGTCATGCAGCAGGTCGCCAACGCGATCACCGAGAACAACCCCGAGTGCCACCTGATGATCGTCCTGGTGGACGAGCGTCCCGAGGAGGTCACCGACTTCCAGCGCACCGTCAAGGGTGAGGTCATCGCCTCGACGTTCGACCGTCCCGCCGCCGACCACACCACGGTCGCCGAGCTGGCCATCGAGCGCGCCAAGCGCCTCGTCGAGCTGGGGCACGACGTCGTCGTGCTGCTGGACGGCATCACCCGCCTGGGTCGTGCCTACAACCTGGCGGCGCCCGCCTCCGGACGCATCATGTCCGGTGGTGTCGACTCCTCGGCGCTGTACCCGCCGAAGAAGTTCTTCGGCGC
The DNA here is from genome assembly GCF_032084975.1 of Aeromicrobium sp. Lineage (GTDB taxonomy): Bacteria > Actinomycetota > Actinomycetes > Propionibacteriales > Nocardioidaceae > Aeromicrobium. The sequence continues at coordinate 5,912 of NZ_DAMDLR010000075.1, read as the reverse complement.
CGCGCGCAACATCGAGGACGGCGGCTCGCTGACGATCCTCGCGACCGCGCTCATCGAGACCGGCTCGCGCATGGACGAGGTGATCTTCGAGGAGTTCAAGGGCACGGGCAACTGGGAGCTGCGCCTGCGTCGTGAGTTCGCCGACAAGCGGATCTTCCCGGCGATCGACGTCGACGCGTCCAGCACGCGCCGCGAGGAGCTGCTGATGGCCCGCGACGAGCTCGCCATCGTGTGGAAGCTGCGTCGCCTGCTGTCGGGCCTCGAGGGCCAGCAGGGCCTCGAGCTCATCTTGGGCAAGCTCAAGAAGACGCAGAACAACGTCGAGTTCCTGATGGAGCTCAACAAGACGATGCCCGGCGGTTCCAACGACGGTCAGAGCTGACCGCGGCGGCACGTGCCGCCACCGCTGAGCCTCGAGGGCCCGGTTCCCGATGGGGGACCGGGCCCTCGTCGCTAGGCTCGCAGGCATGACGAGCGCCTGGGACTTCAACGCCACCACCATCGACGGCACCGACCAGCGACTGGCCGACTATCGCGGCAAGGTCGCGCTCGTGGTCAACACCGCATCACAGTGCGGGTTCACCCCGCAGTACGGGCCGCTGCAGGACCTCTACGCGCAGTACGCCGATCGCGGATTCGTGGTGCTGGGGTTCCCGTGTGACCAGTTCGGGCACCAGGAGCCGGGCACCGAGGACGAGATCGCCACGTTCTGCGAGTCGCAGTTCGGCGTGGAGTTCCCGATGTTCGCCAAGGTCGACGTCAACGGCAAGGATGCGCATCCGCTCTACCGCTGGCTCAAGAGCGAGAAGTCGGGCGTGCTGGGCGGGGCGATCAAGTGGAACTTCACGAAGTTCCTGGTCGATCCCGAGGGCAACGTGGTCAAGCGCTACGGATCGACGACGCATCCGCGGGAGATCGCCAAGGACATCGAGGAGCTGCTGGCGCCCTGAGCCCGGCGGCGCGGCTCAGGCGTCGGGGTTCTTGCGGCGGCGGCCGGTCGCGCGCGGCGCGTCGGGCATGATCGGCGCCCGCCGCGGGACGGGCCGCTGCTCGTTCGTCAGGGCGCCGTCGCTGCGGTCGCGCCGCACGCCGGTGGCGGCCACGATCGACACGATCGTCAGGATCAGCCAGGTCAGGCCGGCGATCAGCGCGACCGCCACCAGCACGGTGATCGCGCGGTTCGTGCCGTACTCGCTGGCGATGTACAGGCTGGAGGCTCCGACCACGACGAGCAGCGCCACGGAGATGGCGATGGTCTTGAGTCGTCCGGAAGTGTCCCCCATGGTGGACATAGTATGCGGTACCCGTCCGGTTTCGGCATCGGGGAACAGACGCGACCCGATTTGGGTTATGCCAGAGCCGAATGGCACAATCGATCCTTGGTTCCGGTTCACGGGGCGGCCCGCGCTCTGACCCGGCGGCCATACGAGAGGACATCATGAAGAAGGACATCCACCCCACGTACGTGGAGACCCAGGTCACCTGCACCTGTGGCAACTCGTTCACGACGCGCAGCACCGCGACCGAGGGCACCCTGCGCGCGGACGTGTGCTCGGCCTGCCACCCGTTCTACACGGGCAAGCAGAAGATCCTCGACACCGGCGGACGCGTCGCCCGCTTCGAGAAGCGCTACGGCAACAAGAAGTAGGACTTCTCCGGCGCCGGTCCCTCCGCACGCGGTGGGCCGGCGCCGTTGTCGTGTCCGGACGCAGGTGAAGGAGGTGGGGTCATGTTCGAAGCCGTCGAGGCCTTGATCGAGGAGCACGGCCAGCTCGAGCAGCGCATGGCCGATCCCGCCGTGCACGGCGATCCCCGGCTGGCCCGCGACCTGGGTCGCCGCTACGCCGAGCTGACCGCGATCGTGCGCACCTACCGCGACTGGCTGGAGGCCCGCGAGGACCTCGTCGCGGCGCAGGAGCTGCACATGCAGGACGAGGCAGCCGAGCTCGAGCGCCGTGTTCCCGAGCTGGCCGAGCGCCTCGAGCGGATGCTGGTGCCCGGCGACCCCGCGGACGCCAAGGACGTGATCCTCGAGGTGAAGGGCGGCGAGGGCGGCGAGGAGTCCGCCCTGTTCGCCGGCGACCTGCTGCGCATGTACACGCGCTTCGCCGAACAGCACGGCTGGAAGGTCGAGATCCTCGACGCGACCGAGACCGCCCTGGGCGGTTACAAGTCGGTCACCGCCTCCGTGAAGGCCAAGGGCACGCCCGCCCCGGGCGAGGCGCCCTACGCGCTGCTGAAGTTCGAGGGTGGCGTGCACCGCGTCCAGCGCGTGCCCGTGACCGAGTCGCAGGGCCGGATCCACACGTCTGCCGCGGGAGTCCTGGTGCTTCCCGAGGCCGAGGACGTCGACGTCCAGATCAACGACAACGACCTGCGCATCGACGTGTTCCGCTCGTCGGGGCCCGGTGGCCAGAGCGTCAACACGACCGACTCGGCCGTACGGATCACGCACGTGCCGACCGGCATCGTGGTCAGCTGCCAGAACGAGAAGTCGCAGCTGCAGAACAAGGAGCAGGCGATGCGGATCCTGCGCGCGCGCCTGCTCGACGCCGCCCAGGCCGAGGCGGACGCGCACGCCGCCGATGCGCGCCGCTCGCAGATCCGCACGGTCGACCGCTCCGAGCGCGTCCGGACGTACAACTTCCCCGAGAACCGGATCTCCGACCACCGCACGGGCTTCAAGGCGTACAACCTCGACCAGGTCATCGACGGCGCTCTCGACGGCGTCATCGCCTCGCTCGTCGAGGCCGACCTGGCCGATCGCCTCGCGGCGCTGGAGGGCGGTCAGTGAGCACGCGACGCCTGCTCGAGGAGTCCACCGCCCGCCTCGAGGAGGCCGGGGTCGCGTCGCCGCGCCACGATGCCGAGGCGCTGCTCAGCCATGTGACCGGCACACCCCGGGCGCTGCTGACCCTCACGGCGCGGGTCGACGACGTCCAGCGACGGACGTACCTCGAGATGATCGACGCGCGGGCCCGGCGCGTGCCGTTGCAGCACATCACCGGCTGGGCGGCGTTCCGGTACGTCGACCTCGAGGTCGGACCGGGCGTGTTCGTGCCGCGCCCCGAGACCGAGCTGCTGGCGGGCTGGGCGATCGACGAGGCCCGCGCCGCCCAGGCTGCGCGAGGCCGCCCCGCGGTCGTGGTCGAGCTGTGCGCCGGCTCGGGCGCCATCTCGCTGTCCATCGTGAACGAGGTGCCCGACTCCCGGGTGCACGCCGTCGAGCTGGACGAGTCCGCGTACGGCTGGGCGCTGCGCAACCTCGACGGCACGGGAGTGGACCTGCGCCGCGGCGACATGGCCGACGCCTTCCCCGAGCTGGACGGCCGGGTCGACGTCGTCGTGGTCAACCCGCCCTACATCCCGCTCGACGCGTGGGAGTCGGTCGCGCCCGAGGCGCGCGACCACGACCCCCAGCTGGCGCTGTGGTCCGGCGACGACGGTCTGGATGCGATGCGGGTCGTCGAGTCGGTGGCCTGGCGGCTGCTGCGTCCCGGTGGCGCGGTCGGCGCCGAGCACGCCGATGCCCAGGGCGAGTCCGCGCCGGCGGTCTTCACGGCTCGTTGGGCCGAGGTGCGCGATCACCGCGACCTCGCCGATCGGCCGCGATTCGTGACGGCTCGTCGCCCCTGACCGGCGCGGCGGACCGCGCCGGCCCCTAGTCTGGCCCGGTGGGTCACGCAGCGTCTCCGACGCATCACCTTCCCGGGCCGGGCCCGTTCCGGACCGTGCCGAATCTCGTGACGGTCGTCAGGACCACCGCGGCGGCCGCGCTCGCGGTGGTGGCGTTGCTGGCTGACTCGCCCGTTCCGTGGTTGGTCGCCGGGTACCTCACGTACTGGATCGGCGACAGCCTCGACGGGCTCGCGGCCCGGGTGCTCGACCAGGAGACGCGGGCCGGCGCCGTCCTGGACATCTGCAGCGACCGGCTCAACACGGGGCTGCTCGCCGCGGGACTGATCGTGGTCCAGCCGGACCTCGCCGTGCCGATCGCGATCTTCCTGCTGAACTTCATGGTCCTGGACCAGGTGCTGTCGCTGTCGTTCCTGCTGTGGCCAATCGTCAGCCCGAACTACTTCGGCCAGGTCGACCCGACCGTGTTCCGCTACAACTGGTCCCATCCCGCGAAGGCGCTCAACAACGTCGGGATCATCGTGGCGGTCCTGGTCGGCAACATCGCCCTCGCGATGGTCATCGTCGTGGTGCAGATCAGCGTCAAGATCGCGAGCGCCGTCCGCGTCGCGCGCCTCGCCAGTGGCCGCGTCGAGGCCTGACGGGTCGCCGTGGCCGCCCTCCTGACGATCGCCGCGGCGCTCGGGTACGGGACGCTGTCGGCACTCGTCCCCGTGTTCAACGCCGAGGTCTACGTCGGTGTCGTCGCGGCGGCCACCGAACCCTGGTTGGCCTGGATCTCCACCGCGGCCCTCACCCTGGGAACGGTGGCCGGCAAGGTGCTCATCTTCGAGGCCGCGCGACGGGGCGGCTCGCGTCGTCGTGTGGGGGCGGTCAGCAAGCCCCGCCGCGAGCCGCGTACCGGTCTCGGGCGCTGGACGCGCCGGACCGGCGCCGTGTTGCTGACGTGGCTCGGCCATCGCTGGCGCGGGTCGCTGACGATCCTGGCGGCTGCGGTCCTGGGGATACCTCCGCTGCTCGCGGTGTCCGTCCTGGCCGGCCTGTCGCGCCAGAACGTCTACCTGTTCGCGCTCGCGGTCTTCGTGGGCCGGTTCGTGCGCTTCGCCGCCATCACGTGGCCGATCGTCGCGGTGAGTCACTGACGCGTCGGCTCGATGCGCCCGCGTCCGCGATGCGGAACAGGCCCCACGCGATGCCGAGGAGGCCGACGGCCTGGATCGCCAGGGTGAGCGGCGACGTGGGCAGGGACTCGTCGAACAGCAGCGCCCCGAGCACGATCGACAACAGCACCGAGGTCACGTTCAGGACCGGCATGGAGTGCGAGAGGCGCGACAGCTGGTAGGCGCGCTGGTTGAGCGACATCGCGAGCAGGGCGCAACTGAGCAGGACCCAGGGGGACCACGTCGCCAGGAACCCGACGAAGCCGTGGTCGGAGATGGCCTGCCCGACGACCTTCATGAGGCACGCCGTGATGCCGAAGAGCATGCCCGCCGTCATGCCCAGCACGAACGCGGCGACGCCGCGGCGCGGCATCTGGTTCGCGAACCGGGTGACGACCAGCGCGATGACCACGCCCGTGCCGGCGACGGCCAGCATCCAGCCGGTCGGTGCGGCACGTCCCTCATGGCTGGTGTCCGCCACGGACACCACCGCGATGAGCGAGGCGATGGTCACGGCCACGCCGATCAGCTCGTGGTTGCGCGGCCACCGGCGGTCGAGCCCCGATCGCACCAGGACGGCCAGGACGACACCCAGCAGGATGAGGGGCTGCACGAGCGCGAGCGTGCCGAGGTTCAGCGCCACCGCGTGCAGCAGCCACGCCGTGAGGCCGATCGTGCTGCCGGCGAGCCAGCGAGGGCTGCGCAGCAGCTGCAGCAGCACCAGCAGGGGGTGCGTGACCGTCAGCTGCACGCGCCCCGCGGCCAGGTGCTGGAACGAGGTCGAGAAGGCGAAGCCGAGGGCGGACAGCAGGGCGAGTGAGGCCGCCAGCGCGGGGGAGGGGCTCATCGCGGCCGCACCGTCCGAGGCAGCACCGCCGCGGTGAGAGATCGCATCGAGATGATCGTAACGATCGCTCGCCGCGCGGGCGCACGCGTGGGTGCAGTCGGCCGCCCACTAACCTTGGGCGCATGAGGTTCGACTGCTCCACCGAGCTCGACGCCGCGGTCGATGCCGCCAGCGCGGCGTTGCGCGACGGCGCGCTCGTGGTGCTCCCGACCGACACCGTCTACGGCATCGCGGCCGACGCGTTCGACCCGGCGGCGGTCGCCCGCCTG
>NZ_DAMDLR010000074.1:0-11838 GCF_032084975.1 Aeromicrobium sp. | reverse complement strand
CGCCTGGCGGTCCTGCGCCGCGTCGTCCACGGCGGTGACGAGCGTCCCCGCGTCGTGGTCGCGCCCGTCCGCTCGATCCTGCAGCCGCAGGTCAAGGGCCTGGCCGACCTCGAGCCGGTCGAGCTGGTCGCCGGCCAGGACGTCGAGCTCGACGACGTCGTCCGCCGCCTCGCCGGTGCCGCCTACACGCGGGTCGACCTGGTCGAGCGGCGCGGCGAGTTCGCCGTGCGCGGCGGCATCGTGGACGTCTTCCCGCCCACCGAGGACCACCCGCTGCGCATCGAGTTCTGGGGCGACACCGTCGACGAGGTCCGCCGCTTCTCCGTGGCGGACCAGCGCACCCTCGAGCCGGTCGAGCGCCTGTGGGCGCCGCCGTGCCGCGAGCTGCTGTTGACCGACGAGGTCCGCGCGACGGCCGCCCGCTACGCGCAGTCACACCCGTCGATGGCCGAGCTCTTCACGAAGCTAGCCGAGGGCCATGCCGTCGAGGGCATGGAGTCCCTGGCCCCCGTGCTCGCCGGCGAGATGGAGCTGTTCGTCGACCTGCTGCCCGAGGGCTCGATCGTCGTCGAGAACGACCCCGAGCGGATCCGGGCACGAGCCGCCGACCTGTTCGCCACGAGCGAGGAGTTCCTGGCGGCCTCGTGGGCGGCGGCCGCCGACGGCGCCGAGAGCCCCATCGACCTGGGATCGGCCGGGTTCCACGAGCTCGACGACGTCCGCAAGCACGCGGTGACACTCGGGCTGGGCTGGGGCGAGGTCTCGCCCTTCGCGCTCGACGAGTCGCGCGTCGTCGGGGCCGAGCCGGCTCCGCAGTACCGCGGCGACATCGAGGCCGCGCTGGCCGACGTCGTCCGCTGGCGTGAGCAGAAGCGCCACCTCGTCATCGTCGCCCCCGCCCACGGCCAGGCCCAGCGAGCCGTCGAGTGGCTCGCCGAGCACGACGTCCCGGCCACCATCGTCGACCACGCCGACGGCGCGAACGGCGTCGAGCAGGGTGTCGTGCAGGTGGTCTGCGCCGACCTCGTGCACGGCTTCTCGTCCGAGTCCCTGAACCTCGTGGTGCTGACGCACGACGACCTCGTGGGCCAGCGTGCCGCCGAGCGCGTCGACCGGTCCTCGATGCCCGCGCGCCGTCGCCGCCAGATCGATCCCCTCGAGCTGAAGCCGGGCGACGCGGTCGTGCACGAGCAGCACGGCGTCGCGCGCTACGTCGAGCTGGTCAACCGCGTCGTGCACGGCGCGGCCCGCGAGTACCTCGTGCTGGAGTACGCGCCGAGCAAGCGCGGCCAGCCCGCCGACCGCCTGTTCGTGCCGATGGACCAGCTCGACCAGGTCAGCCGGTACGTCGGCGGTGAGTCCCCGAGCCTCGACCGCCTCGGCGGCGGCGACTGGCAGAGCCGCAAGAGCCGTGCCCGCAAGGCCGTCCGGCAGATCGCCGACGAGCTGATCAAGCTCTACGCGGCGCGCCAGTCCACGAAGGGGCACGCGTTCGGTCCGGACACCCCGTGGCAGGCCGAGCTCGAGGACGCCTTCGCGCACATCGAGACCCCCGACCAGCTGGCCACGATCGACGAGGTCAAGCGCGACATGGAGCGCACCGTCCCGATGGACCGGCTCGTGTGCGGCGACGTCGGCTACGGCAAGACCGAGATCGCGGTGCGGGCCGCCTTCAAGGCGATCCAGGACGGCAAGCAGGTCATCCTGCTGGTGCCCACGACGCTGCTGGTGCAGCAGCACTACGCCACGTTCGCCGAGCGCTTCGGCCAGTTCCCGGTCACGATCAAGCCGCTCTCGCGCTTCCAGACCGACAAGGAGTCCAAGGCGACGCTCGCGGGGCTCGCCGACGGCACGATCGACATGGTCATCGGCACGCACCGGCTGCTGCAGCCGGGCGTGAAGATCAAGGACCTGGGCCTGGTCATCATCGACGAGGAGCAGCGGTTCGGCGTCGAGCACAAGGAGGCGCTCAAGCACCTGCGCGCCGCTGTCGACGTGCTGAGCATGTCCGCCACGCCGATCCCGCGCACCCTCGAGATGGCGGTCACGGGCATCCGCGAGATGAGCACGATCGCGACGCCACCGGAGGAGCGCCACCCGGTCCTGTCGTTCGTCGGGCCGTACGAGGACCAGCAGGTCATCGCCGCCATCCGCCGCGAGCTGCTGCGCGAGGGTCAGGTCTTCTACCTGCACAACCGCGTGCAGAGCATGGAGAAGACGGCCGCCCGCATCCGCGAGCTCGTGCCCGAGGCCCGCGTGGCCGTCGCCCACGGCAAGATGGGCGAGCACAAGCTCGAGGAGGTCATGGTCGACTTCTGGGAGAAGCGCTTCGACGTTCTGGTCTGCACCACGATCGTCGAGTCCGGCCTGGACGTCTCGAACGCCAACACGATGATCATCGAGCGCGCCGACACCCTCGGCCTGTCCCAGCTGCACCAGCTGCGGGGCCGCGTCGGCCGCAGCCGCGAGCGTGCGTACGCGTACTTCCTCTACCCGCCGGACAAGCCGCTCACCGAGACGGCGCACGACCGGCTCGTCACGATCGCGCAGCACTCCGAGCTGGGCGGCGGCATGGCCGTCGCGATGAAGGACCTCGAGATCCGCGGAGCGGGCAACCTGCTCGGCGGTGAGCAGTCCGGCCACATCGCCGACGTCGGCTTCGACCTGTACATCCGCCTCGTGGGCGAGGCCGTCGCGGACTTCCGTGGCGACGCCGCCCCCGAGAAGGAGGTCAAGCTCGAGCTGCCGGTCGAGGCGCATCTGCCGCACGACTACGTGCCCAGCGAGCGACTGCGCCTAGAGATGTACAAGCGGCTCGCCGACGTCCGCGCCACGTCCGACATCGACGAGCTGCGCACCGAGCTGCAGGACCGCTACGGCCCGTTGCCGGACGCGGTCGAGGCGTTGCTCGATGTCGCGGCGCTGCGGGTCAAGGTGCGGTCGGCGGGGCTGACCGAGGTGACCTCGGCCGGCGCCAACATCCGGTTCACGCCGGTGGAGCTGAAGGAGTCCGCGAAGCTGCGGATCAACCGGATCTACCCCAAGAGCCTCTACAAGGAGGCCGTCAAGGTGCTGCTCGTGCCGGCTCCTCGCGCCGAGGGCATCGGCGGCAAGCCGCTGCGTGGTCGCGAGCTGCTGGAGTGGGCCGGGCGCGTCGTCGACACGATCACGGGCTGACGGGACGCGCGTACTCCGCGTACGCGTGGCCCCAGGCGCCGGCGGCGATGCCGGCTCCGCGGTAGACCACTCGCAGTCCGTCGGCGTCCCAGCGCAGCGAGCGGGTGGCCTTGCCGACGAGCCACTTCACGGTTCCCATCACGATGCGTCCCGCGCCGCCGGCGGTCAGGCGCAGTCGCGTGGCCAGCCGGGCGGGACCGGGCTCGGTGACCTGGAGCAGGGTGCGGCTCCAGCTGTTGCCCTTGCGGTACGAGCGCCGGAGCACCCATTCACGGGTCATCCGCTGCGGCGGGACGGCGTCGAGCACGAGCGCCTCGGCGCAGAAGCGGAAGCTCAGGCCGCGGTCGCGGGCCTCGTGGCTGAACATCGTGTCCGACCCGCCGCTGAGCCCGTACCGCAGGTCGAACCGCAGCGACTCGCGGTCGAGCAGGCGCTTGTCGAGCAGCAGGTTGTTCGTCGCGACGACGAAGATCTCGGTCCCGGTCGGGGGACACAGCCGGTCGAAGAACCCGCCGGCCAGCAGCCAGGGGTCGGGCTCGCCGGCGAAGTCGGACTCGACCAGGCCCAGGACGCCGAGCGTGCCGGGGTGCGCGAGGAACGTGTCGACCATGAGCCGGAGCCACTCGGTCGTGGGCCGCTCGTCGTCGTCGATGAAGACCAGCAGGTCGGTCGTGCACTCGTCGATCGCGCGGTTGCGGGCGGCGGCGATGCCGGGCGTCGCCTCGACGACGTAGTCGACGACCGTGCCGACGTGCGGCTCGACGATCGCGCGGGCCGAGGCCTCACGGTCGTTGTCGACGACCAGGACCTTGGCCTTGCCGCCGTACCGCTCCGCCTGGTCGACCAGGGCCGGCAGCGTGGCGGCGATGTCGTCCGGGCGCAGGTAGGTCAGCACGGCGATGGTGACGGACGGACTGGCGGTCTCGGACATGGCCGCATGCTACCGACGCCGAGGCGGCTCGAGGGCACGCTTCGACGATCGGGTGAGCCGTGTGGCCGATGGTGTCGACCCATCGGGTTCAGGCGGTGATGAGTTCTCGTTGGCGGGGTCGGTAACGGTGGTTGTGTTGCCAGGTGCCGCGGATCTGGAACTCCGGATGCCGGTCGACGAATCGGATCGGGATGTCGGTCTGGTGGACGTGTCGGTGGTGGTGTCCGCAGAGCAGGACGCCGTTGTCGATGGTGGTGTGTCCGCCGTCGGTCCATCGGGTGGCGTGGTGGCTCTCGCACCAGCCGGGTGGTCGGTCGCAGCCGGGGTAGGCGCAGCCTTGGTCTCGTTGGGCGAGGGCGATGCGTTGTTTCTGGGTGTGGAACCGCTTGGTCCGGCCGACGTCCAGGGGGACTGAGCTTCCGTCGAGGACAGCGGGCAGGATGCCTGCGTTGCAGGCGATCATGCGGAGCTCGCCGGCGCTGATGCTGGTGCCGAACTCGGTGACCCCGGCCCGGTCGGTCTGGCCGCGCAGCGCCTGTTCGTCGATCGTGACGACGAGCGCCGCGTTGACGCCGCCGTGGTTGCCGAACGACTCGGTGGGCAGGTGGCGGATGATCTCGGCGAACGCCTCGCCCGCCTTCTCGGCCGGCGTCAGGTCGCGGCGGTCCTCGACCGGCGTGACGTCGACGCCGGTCTTCTCCGCCTCGGCGAGTGCGCGTTTGCGGGGGCTGGTCTTGGACTCGATCACCGCGCGCAGCATGTCGGCGGTGAGTGCGTCGGTCTTGCCGCCGAACTTGACCAGGCCGGTCTGCTCGTCGGGTCGTCCGACCCAGAACTCACTCAACTGTCGTTGGGCGTGTTCCTCACGTTGGAGGCGCTTGTTCTCGATGTCATCCGCGCGCTTCACGTCGAGCGTCTCGATCGCGCGCTTGGCCTTGCGGGTCAGCTGGTCGGCCGTCATCTCCTGGGCGGCCTCGACCAGTTCGGTCTCGACCTGGTCGCGCTGCGCGGCCGTCAGATCACTGGGTAGCTCGTCGAGGGCGCCGGTGACGATCGCGGCCTTCGCCGTGGACATGCCCGGCTTCGCGAGCGCCTTCTTGACCTGGGGTGCGGTCTCGATCCGGGTGGCCAGCTTGATCTGCTTGGTCGCCTCACGCCGCGTGATCCCCGACCCGTTCGCGACCAACGCCGTCATGTCGACCGCGCCGGTGCCCTGATGGGCCTTCTTCTGCTCGGCGACCGCGAACAACGCCATCTTCAACGCCGCCGCCTCACGCTCCAGCGACTGCACCGCAGCCGCCTCAGCCGCCACCTGATCCGGGGTCAAGGACTCGAGGTCACGGGCACGCGCAGACGCCAGGAACCGCTGCCCCGACCTGAGCCCACCGATGACGTCCACGAATCCCCCGATTCACTCGAACTGATGTTCGAAGTCTACCGCATTGGGCCCAATGTGACAAGCACCCATTGGTCCAGCGACGGACTGTTCCTGATGTGACCAGTGAGGCCAATGAGGCCCGCGATGACAGTGAAAACAGCCCCTCCGGAGCGCTCCGCGGGTTATCGTCAGCCGTGACCGTTTCGGATGACCTCGAGCCGGCCGCCGCCGAGAGGCCGCGGTGGCGTCGCGTGGGGCGCAGCCTGCTGATCGTGACGGTCATCGTCGTGACGCTGGCGATCCTGGCGGCGCTGGGCACCGACTTCTGGTTGCGCAGCCAGCTCGGCGGCCAGGTCCAGCAGCTGCCGTCCGCGATGCCGGTGGGGGACCGGCCCGACGACGGTCCACAGGACTCGCTCAACATCATGCTGATGGGCAGCGACAAGCGGGCCGACGGCTCCATCGCGGGCCAGCGCAGCGACACGATGATGATCGTCAACATCCCTGCCGACCGCCGCTCGATCGGCTTCGTGAGCATCCCGCGCGACTCGTGGGTGCAGGTGCCGGGGCACGGTCCGGCGAAGATCAACGCCGCCTACTCCTGGGGCGGACCGGCCCTCGCGGTCGAGACGGTCGAGAAGCTCACGCAGGTGCGGATCGACCACGTCGCCGTCATCGACTGGGAGGGGTTCAAGCGCATGATCGACCTCCTCGGCGGCGTGCCGGTCACGATCCCGTTCACTGTGACGGACCCGTACAGCGATCGCACGTGGAAGGCCGGGAAGTACGAGATGGACGGCGAGACCGCGCTGGCGTACGTGCGCCAGCGAGCCGGCCTGCCGCGCGGCGACCTCGACCGCATCGAACGTCAGCAGGCCGTCCTGCGATCCCTCGCCCGCACGACGATGACCCGCTCGACCTTCACCAACCCGAAGCTGCTGTACGACGTGCTCGACGCCGTCACCGCCAACCTCGCGGTCGACGAGGGATGGACGGCGGCGGACATGCGCAACCTCGGCTGGTCCCTGAGGTCGGTCCGATCGAACGACATGGCCTTCACCATCGTCCCGCTGAAGGGACTTGGCATGGAACAGGGTCAGAGCGTCGTCTACCTCGACCGGCCCGAGGGCGAGGACCTCTGGCAGGCGGTCAGGGACGACCGGCTCGCCGACTGGATCGAGGAGACCGGCACGGGGCTTGATGACGTCGTCGACTGATCCGGTGCCGGTACTCTGACGCCATGTCGAAGACCCGCCTCGCCGTTCTCGGGCTCGCCGCGCTGCTGATCGCCGGCTGTGGCCCCGTCCACCCGGGCGCCGCCGCCGTCGTGGACGGCACCCGGATCCCCATGTCCGACGTCGATGACGTCGCCGCCGTCTACTGCGCCGCGTCCCAGTCCGACGGCTCGGCCGGGGCCCAGGCCGGGATCGACTCCGTCGGCCTGCGTCGCCAGGCGATGGCCGACCTGCTCGCCGGCGAGGTGGCCGACCAGATCGCGCGGGAGCGCGACTACGACATCCAGGTCCCCGCCGTGCCCGAGGCGGACCGGGCGCAGCTGGCGGAGATGTTCGGCGACGGACTCGACGACGCGCTTCGCCTGATCGATCGCAACCAGCGCACGTCGGCCATCGTCGCCGAGATGGCCCGCGAGCAGAACCCGCAGGTCCAGGACGAGGAGCAGCTGCTCCAGGCCGGCCAGCAGCTGCTCAGCCAGGCCGTCGCCGACGTCGACATCTCGGTCGACCCGCGCTTCGGCCTGGACCAGACGCTGCAGCAGGTCGCGCAGACCGGATCGCTCTCGGTAGCGGCGATCGACCTGGAGGCCACGGCGGTCGAGGACCGTCCCGCGGCGCTGCAGTGCACCGCCTGACGTGAGCCAGGAGTTCGACCGCCTCGTCGAGGTCATGCGCCGGCTGCGGGCCGAGTGCCCGTGGACGCGCGAGCAGACCCACGCCTCGCTGCGCCGCTACGTCATCGAGGAGGCCTACGAGACGGCCGAGGCGATCGACCTGGCCGACTCGGCACACCTGCGCGAGGAGCTGGGCGACCTGCTGATGCAGGTCGTCATCCACGCCGCGATCGCGGAGTCCGACGACGAGGGATGGACGACCGACGACGTCGTCCGCGAGATCGCCGACAAGCTGGTGCACCGCAACCCGCACGTCTTCGGCGACGTCACCGTCCAGTCGGCGGCCGAGGTCGACGCGAACTGGCAGCGGCTCAAGGCCGAGCGCAAGCAGCGCACCCACCCCACCGAGGGCATCCCCGCCGACCTGCCGGCGCTCATGGCCGCGGACAAGGTCCTCGGTCGCGTCGACCGGCCCGTCGAGGGCGATGAGCTCGGGGACCGATTGCTGCGACTGGTCGAGCAGGCCCGTGCCGAAGGCTTGGACGCCGAGGCCGAGCTGCGCCGGGCCACCCGTCGCCACGCCAACGGCTGATTCCCTCCGGGAAGTCCGTGGTGACTACGCCACGTCGTGCTTCGTCAGGTCGGCCAGGGCGTGGTCCCACGCGGCGTCGTACTCGAACTGGCGGGCCGGCGCGGCCGGTGCCACTCGGGTCAGGACGGCGGCCACGGCCGCCGTCACGACGGCGGCACCCAGTGTCACCACGGAGGTGGTCATCGCGTCCCAGACGGACAGCTGGGGTGCGACGACCACTCCGAGGAACACCAACAGCCCGGTCGCAGCGGTTCCGGTGATGCTATCCACGTTCATACGTTCCGATCTCCCTCAAGTCGGCCCCCCGTGGGGATGATCATGCACCAGCTGTGCAGGTTGTGGGCCAGATCCGCGGAGATTCTGAAAGTATCTGTTTACTCCGGTCGGCACGCCCGGCATTGCAGTGAGAAACGCCTGTCCGTCTCGGGTGCGGGATGTGCGGGAACCGTCCTGCTCTGCTCAGCGAGGCCCGGTCACGGGCGCAGCGGTACTCTCGACGCGTGGCCACCGCGGACTTCCCAGAACAGATCAAGAACCTTGGCGCGACCCTGACGTCGATCGAGAAGGTGCTCGACATCCCTGCCATGCGGGCCGAGATCGCCGAGCTGCAGGAGCAGGTGGGCGCCCCCGACCTGTGGGACGACCAGGCGAACGCCCAGCGCGTCACCGGCCGCCTCTCGGTGCTGCAGGCCGAGATCGAGCGCGTGACGACGCTGCGCCAGCGACTCGACGACGCCGAGCTGCTCATCGAGATGGCCGCCGAGGAAGGCGACGCCGAGTCCACCGCCGAGGCCGAGGCCGAGATCACCCGGCTAGCGGCATCGATCGACAGCCTCGAGGTCCGCACGCTGCTGTCCGGCGAGTACGACGAGCGCGAGGCCCTCGTCACGATCCGCTCCGGCGCCGGCGGCGTCGACGCCGCGGACTTCGCCCTGATGCTCCAGCGCATGTACATCCGCTGGGCCGAGCGGCACAAGTACCCCGTCGACGTCTACGACACCAGCTACGCCGAGGAGGCGGGCCTGAAGTCGACGACGTTCGCGATCCGCGCCCCGTACGCCTACGGAACGCTGTCCGTCGAGGCCGGCACCCACCGACTCGTGCGGATCAGCCCCTTCGACAACCAGGGCCGCCGCCAGACCTCGTTCGCCGCGGTCGAGGTCGTGCCGGTGCTCGAGGCGACCGACAACATCGAGATCCCCGAGGACGAGGTCCGCGTCGACGTC
The DNA here is from genome assembly GCF_032084975.1 of Aeromicrobium sp. Taxonomy (GTDB): domain Bacteria; phylum Actinomycetota; class Actinomycetes; order Propionibacteriales; family Nocardioidaceae; genus Aeromicrobium. The sequence continues at coordinate 2,685 of NZ_DAMDLR010000074.1, read as the reverse complement.
TACCGGTCCAGCGGACCCGGCGGCCAGAGCGTCAACACGACCGACTCGGCGGTGCGCCTGACCCACATCCCGACCGGCGTGGTCGTCAGCTGCCAGAACGAGAAGAGCCAGCTGCAGAACAAGGCCAGCGCCATGGTCATCCTCAAGGCCAAGCTGCTCGCGCTGAAGAAGGCCGAGGAGCGTGCCCACCTCGACGAGCTGCGCGGTGACGTGCAGGCGTCCTGGGGCGACCAGATGCGCAACTACGTGCTCAACCCGTACCAGCTGGTGAAGGACCTGCGCACCGAGTACGAGACGGGCAACACGCAGTCGGTGCTCGACGGCGAGATCGACGAGTTCATCGAGGCCGGCATCCGCTGGCGGCGGAACCAGACCACCGCGGCCTGATCACCCGATGCTGACGGTCTCCGGGATCGCGGGACTGCCCGAGATCCATGAGGGCGACGACCTCGCCGCCCTGGTCCTCGAGCGAGCCTCGTTGTCCGACGGCGACATCGTCGTCGTCACCTCCAAGATCGTGTCCAAGGCCGAGGGCCGGCTCGTGGCTGCCGCCGACCGCGAGGCGGCGATCCGCGACGAGACCGTGCGCGTCGTGGCCGAGCGTGGTCCCGTGCGCATCGTCGAGAACCGCCTGGGCATCGTGGCTGCGGCGGCCGGAGTCGACGCCAGCAACGTTCCCGAGGGCCACGTCCTGCTGCTCCCGCAGGATCCGGACGCGTCCGCCCGGCGGCTCGCCGAGGCCCTGCGCCGCGTCGCTCGTGTCGGGGTGCTCGTGTCCGACACCCTCGGCCGCGCCTGGCGACTCGGGCAGGTCGACGTCGCCATCGGCGCCGCCGGCGTCCGCCTCTTCGAGCGACCCGACCGCGACGCCGACGGGCGCCCCCTGGCCGTGACGATGCCGTGCGTCGCCGACGAGCTGTGCTCCGCGGCCGAGCTGGTCAAGCCCAAGGACGGCCACGTGCCGGTCGCGGTGGTGCGCGGCCGTGCCGACCTCGTCGGCGACCTCGAGCTGCCGGGCGCGCGCAGCATCGTGCGCTCGCCGGACGAGGACCTCTTCCGGACGGGCGGCTGACGTGCGCGTCACGGTGCTCGCCGGTGGGGTCGGCGGAGCGCGGTTCGTGCGAGGGCTCCGCGCCGCGCTCGGCGACGCGGACGACCACGAGATCACCGTGGTCGTCAACACCGGCGACGACCTGTGGCTGTCCGGCGTGCGCCTGCAGCCCGACGTCGACTCGATCCTCTACGCGCTGGCCGGGGTCAACGACACGGAGCGTGGCTGGGGACGCGCAGGGGAGTCCGAGCGCGTCAGCGCCGAGCTCCGCGAGTGGGGTGCGGGCTGGCCGTGGTTCACCCTGGGCGACCTCGACCTTGGCACGCACCTGGCGCGCACCGGCTGGCTGCGCGAGGGACTGACGTACACGCAGGTCGCGGAGCGCCTCGCCTCGCGCTGGCCGATCGGCGTGCGCCTGCTGCCGATGACCGACGCCGAGGTCGACACGTACGTCGTGGTCGAGGACGGCTCACGCCTGCACTTCCAGGAGTGGTGGACCCGGCACCGGGCCGCGCTGCGCGCGCTCGAGTTCCAGAACCCCGGCGTCGCCCAGGCGGTGCCGGCGCCGGGCGTGACCGACGCGATCGAGACCGCCGACGTGGTGCTGGTGGCGCCGTCCAACCCGGTCGTCTCGATCGGGCCGATCCTCGCGGTGCCTGGCATCCGGGACGCGCTGGCGCGGGCCCGTCGCGTCGTGGGGATCTCGCCCATCATCGGCGGCCGGGTCGTGCGGGGGATGGCCGACGCGTGCCTGTCCGCGATCGGCGTCGAGACCTCGGCCGCCGCCGTGGCGCGCCACTACGGCCGTCGCGCCGACGGTGGCCTGCTCGACATGTGGCTGGTGGCCGAGGAGGACGCCGGCCTGGCGCCGGACCTCGCGGCCGACGGGTGGGACGTGCGGGTCACCCCGCTGTGGATGACCGACCTCGAGAGGTCGGCCGCCCTGGCGAGGGCCGCCACCGCCGAGTGACCGGTCGACTCACATCCGGGTGAACGTGGGCCCCGCGCCCTCGGGGACGAGGCGGTCGTCCTCGACGACGTACTCGTCCGGGATCAGCGGTGCCTCGCGGTCCTCGTCGCACAGGACGACCTCCTCGGCCTTCGGGGTCAGCACGACCCTGCCCTGCGACAGCTGCCAGCGGCCCGGGAGCTCGACGCACGTGTCGGTGACGGTGAAGGTGTTGTCGTCCGAGAGCGTCAGCGTCAGCGGCTCCTCGCCGGGCAGCGGCACGGACTCCCATGCACCCAGCACCGGGAGGGTGTCCTCGGGGCCGATCGTCGCGGTGGACCCGGACGGCTCGGGATCGGCCGTCTCAGCGGCGCACCCGGCCGCGAGCAGTCCGGCCAGGACGAGTGCCATCAGCGTGCGCATGCCTCCACCGTAGCGAGGTCAGGCGAGCCGGCCGAGGACCGCGGCGGTGCGCGGACCGAGGGCCCCGACGAGGTGCTCGGGGCGGTCGACGTCCCGTCGCAGGGTCGAGGTCGCCGGCACCGGCAGTTCGGCGAACCCGGCCGCGCGGTGGCGCGCCCACGACCCGGGCCCGAACGCGGCGGGCAGGTCGCCCTCGCGGGCGGTGACCAAGGTGGTGCCCTGGCGCTCCTCGTCGGGCACGGCGCCGAGCGGGGTGTCCTCG
>NZ_DAMDLR010000073.1:11160-12156 GCF_032084975.1 Aeromicrobium sp. | reverse complement strand
CAGGCCGGCGACGGCGGCGGCGGCCAGCACGGCGGCCAGCTGGGCCCACGGCACGACGAGTCCGCCGGTCCCCATGACGGGCACGACCACCGCTTCGACGGCGAACCACGCGTAGGCCACCCCCAGCGCGGTCCCCATGAGCGCCGCGACGACCGCCAGCAGCATGCCCTCGGCTGCCAGCATCCGCCGCAGGCCACGACGGGTCAGCCCCAGTGCCCGCAGCAGCGCGTGCTCACGCGCCCGCTCCAGGATCGACAACCCGACGGTGTTGGCGATGCCGACCAGCGCGATCAGCACGCCGACCCCGAGCAGGCCGAGCACGGCCCACACGAGCACGTCCAGCTGCAGAGCGACCCACTGCTGGTCCTGCAGGTTGTTCGAGACCTCGAGACCCGCCTTGCGGGTGGCGACGCCCAGCGCGTCCCCGACCTCGTCGGCGTCCGCACCGCCGTCGGCGATGACCCACAGGGCCTCGGTCGTCGGCTCGCCGGTGAGGCGCTGCAGGACCGCGGGGGAGACGATCGCCGCCTCGCCCGACTCGACCGCGACGAGCTCGGTCGCCAAGGTGACCTCGCCGTGCTCGGTGCGCAACGTCCATCGGTCCGGGACGCCTTCCTCGAAGGTCGTCGCCAGCGCCCACGGGACGAGAACCTGCGTGTCGGAGGCCCGCGTCACCGACGGGTCGTGGGTCAGGCCCCGCTGGGACGCGGTGGGCGCGATGACACTCACGCGGCCGGACTCGGTGGTCGCCCGGGTCCCGGCGAGGGCCAGGACCTTGTCGACGCCGTCGATCCCACGCACGCGGTCCACCGTCTCGGACGCGACCGTCCGCCCGGCGAGGGCGAAGTCGACCGGGTACTCCGCGTCCATCTCCGCGCTGACGACCTGGCGGCCGCTCGTCATGCCGGTCAGGACAGCCGTCGCGAGGGTCACGCCGACCAGCAGCGAGGCGGTGGTGGCGGCGCTGCGTCGCGGGTTGCGGACGGCGTTGGCGGC
>NZ_DAMDLR010000073.1:0-11083 GCF_032084975.1 Aeromicrobium sp. | reverse complement strand
GACCCGGAACGGACCGCCGAAACGGCCGGTGATCCGGCCGAGCAGGCGCAGCATCGCCGGGACGAGGACCGGACCGAGCAGCAGCACGCCGATGAAGGAGACCATGCCGCCGACCAGGAGCGGCGCCATCGACTCGGTCTGGACGGCCAGGACCAGCGCGGCCAGTCCGGCCAGGACGGCCAGCGCCCCGATGCCGAGGCGGATGCGTCCCGCGGTGGTCCGGGCGTTCGGCTGCTCGGCGGGCCGCAGGGCGGTCAGGGGACTGACGCGGACGACTCCGCGCGTGGGGAGCCACGCGGCCACGACGGTGGTCAGCACGCCGCCGACGAAGGCGGCCGTGAGCCACACGGGCGAGAACGACACCGCGCCGAAGACCTCGTCGCCGGCCAGAGCGCGCAGCAGAGCCGTCAGGGCCACCCCACCGCCGAGGCCCACGATGATCCCGGTCGTCGCCGCCACGACCGCCAGGACGATCGCCTCGACCCGCACCGACCGCAGGACCTGACGCCGCGTCGCCCCGACGCACCGCAGCAGGGCGAAGTCACGACTCCGCTGGGCGAACAGGATCGTGAAGGTGTTGGCGATGACCAGGATCGCGACGAAGCCGGCGACCGCGGCGAACAGCAGCAACAGGGTGGCCAGGACGTCGGCGCCCTGGTTCATCGCCACGATGCGGGCCGCGACGTAGTCGTCACGCGTCTGGACCTCGGACTCGACGACGTCGGCCAGCGCGGCCTGGGCCTCGTCGACGTCACCGGTGCGGACGTCGTAGGCGATGGCGTCGGGCACGGCATCGGTGGCCGAGGACAGCGCCGGCCACGGGACCTGGAAGTCGCCGAGCCCCATGGAGCCCTCGTCCGTGAGCCCCACGACCGTGAAGTCGCGAGCCCGGTCCTGGAGACCGATCGTCACCCGGTCGCCGAGCTCGATGCCCTCGGCGCGCGCGGCGCCGGCGTCGACCAGGGCCTCACGGTCGCTCGTGGGGGCGCGGCCGTCCGTGACCTGCTGGGTGCGCAGCGCGGGATCGGTCGAGACGGTGCCGACCTGGACCTCGTCGCCGAGGGAGCCCGACGGCGCGGTCACGCGGGTCCACGTCGTCGCGATGACGGAGGTGCGGTCGCCGCGTTCCCGAGCGATCTCGACTGTGTGGGCGACGTCGTCGTCGGCGGCCGTCCCGTAGGAGTCGCCCACGACGAGGGCGGTCTCGGGGTACGACCCCTCGACGGCGGCGGCGACGGCGCTGCGCGCACTGGATCCGAGGGCGTTGATGACGACGACGAACGCGACCGCGATGGTCACGGCGACCAGCGCCGCGACGTAGCGGCGGGTGTGCGTCCGCAGGGACGCGAGCAGCACGGTCCTCATCGGACACCGGCCTCGAGCGCGGCGGCCACGTCGGCACGGGTGGGCGAGATCAGGTGGGCACGCACCTCGCCGTCGGCCAGCACGACGACGTCGTCGGCGTAGGCGGCGGCGTCCAGCTCGTGCGTGACCATCACGACGGTGTGGCCGAGGTCGGTCACGCTGCGCCGCAGGAACGACAGGACCTCGGCCGAGGACGTGCTGTCGAGGTTGCCGGTGGGCTCGTCGGCGAACACGACGTCGGCGTCCGCGGCCAGGGCCCGGGCGATCGCGACGCGCTGCTGCTGGCCGCCGGAGAGCTCTCCGGGGCGGTGGTCGAGCCGGTCACGCAGCCCCAGGACGTCGATCACCTGCTCGATGCGCTCACCGGCGCCGCGCTCGAGACGTCGGCCGGCCAGCTCGAACGGCAGCATGATGTTCTGCCGCGCCGTCAGCATCGGGAGCAGGTTGAACGCCTGGAACACGAAGCCGAGGTGGTCGCGCCGGAAGTGCGTGAGGCGGTCGTCGTCGAGCTCGGTCAGGTCGGTGCCCGCGATGAGGACGGTGCCCTCGCTGGGGCGGTCGAGCCCGGCCAGGCAGTGCATGAGGGTCGACTTGCCCGAGCCCGACGGGCCCATGATCGCGGTGAAGCGCCCGGGAGCGAGCGCGAGGTCGACGGAGCGCAGCGCGTGCACCGTGGTGTCGCCGCGGCCGTACGTCTTGGACAGGCCCCGCACGGCGGCTGCGGGCGTCACGCCCGGCTGCGAGAGGGTCGCGGAGGAGGTCGTTGAGGTCATGCCCCGACGCTAGGTTCGCGGGTGGGTCCGAAGCATCGTCGCAGGGGCTGATCCTGAAGGTCAGACCACGGTATGACACGGCACGCCGCAGTGGCGTCAATCCACGGTCACGCGCTTCGTCGCGACATCCACCGTGACCTCGGTGTCGTCGCCGGACCGCGAGGGATCGGCGATGTCGAACTGGTACTCACGGCGACCGTCGTCCCACTCGAGCTTCCATCCCTTGAGCGGTCCGTCGACCTGGTCCGTCGCGAGACGCAGGGCTTCAGCGAAGGGAAGCGGGGTGTCCGGGTCGATCGACTTCTCGGTGTCGTTCGTGCGTTCCTGCTCGCGGTCGACGACCTCACCGGTGCTGGCGTCGATCTCCACCTCGTGGTCCGTGCCGTCCTTGAGCACCTTCACCTCCCACGTCCAGGTCGAGTGCCGTCTCGACCAGTCGACCTCGATGGCATGGACGATGCCGCCGGGACCGACCTCACTGGTCGCGGTGTCGATGGCCTCCTGGGGTCCGACCGCGAGCTGGTCGGTGCGCAGGTCGGCGTTCCGGTCAAGGGTCACGGCCGGGCCGCCTGCATCGGGTGCCGCGGAGACGGACGGGGTCGCGGCGGGAGTCGCCTCGGTCTCGGCGCTGCTCGAGGTCGACGGCGACGCGCTGTCGGCGGGGTCGTCATCGTTGCCACAGGACGCCAGCCCGGCTGTCAGGACGGCTGCTGCGACGGTGACCTGGACGGTGCGAGGTGCAGGTCTCATGGATGGTCCCCTCTGCGACGTCAGGGTCGGTCGAAGTGCTGACTCATCACGCTAGCCCGCATCCCGTGACCTCGCGGAGCGAGCTCACGGAGCCCGGCCGGGTGGGCCGCTCCCGGCCAGCCCCGCCTCGAACGCGAGCAGCACCAGGTGCACGCGGTCGCGCGAGTCGGTCTTGGCGAGGAGGCGCCCGACGTGCGTCTTGACCGTCGCCTCGGACAGGAACAGCTGGGCGGCGATCTCGGGGTTGCTCAGCCCGCGGGCGATCAGCACCAGCACCTCGCGCTCGCGCTCGGTCACCGCGGCGAGGCGTGACTCGGCGGTCGTCGAGGCCCGGCGGGCGGCTACCGGGTCGGCCAGGAAGTGGTCGAGCAGCCGCCGTGTCGTGGACGGGGCCACCACGGCGTCACCGGCGTGGACGGCGCGGATCGCCGCCAGCAGGTCGGGAGGTGCCGCGTCCTTGAGCAGGAAGGCCGAGGCGCCGGCGCGCAGGGCCGCGAACGCGTACTCGTCGAGGTCGAACGTGGTCAGCACGATGATCCGCGGGCCGGCCTCGCCCGGTGCGAGGCGGCGGGTGGTCTCGACGCCGTCGAGGCGCGGCATCCGCACGTCCATCAGCACGACGTCCGCCTCCACCTCGGCCAGCAGGCGCAGGGCCTCCTCGCCGTCGCCGGCCTCGCCCACGACGACGAGGTCGTCCTGGCTCTCGACGAGCATCCGGAACCCTGCTCGCACCATCTGCTGGTCGTCGACGAGGGCCACGCGGATGTGCTCGGTCACCTCGGGATCCTCGCACGGACGCGCCATCCGCCACCGGCTGCCGGGCCCACCTCGAGCGCGCCGCCGTGCACCTCGACCCGCTCGCGCATCCCGAGCAGGCCCAGGCCGGACCCGCCGGCCGCGGACGCGCCGTGGCCGTCGTCGACGACCTCGACCTCGAGGACGTCGGGGCGCGACTCGAGGCGCACCCGGGCCTGCGCGTTCGGGCCGGCGTGCTTGCGCACGTTCGTGAGGGACTCCTGCACGAGGCGGAAGACGGTCAGGGCGACGCCGTCGGGGACCTCGGGCAGGGGATCGGGCAGATCGAGCTCGACGCGGTCGTCGGCGGTCACCAGCGACGGCAGGTCCGCCAAGCGGGGCTGAGGGGCCAGCGCGGGATCATCGCTGCCGCGGAGCAGGCCCAGCAGGCGACGCATCTCGGTCAGCGCGTCGCGCCCGACGGTGGCGACCGTGTCGAGCGTGCGGACGGCGACCTGGGGATCCTTCTGCGCGGCATACCGGGCGCCGTCGGCCTGCACGATGACGACCGACAGGCCGTGCGCGACGACGTCGTGCATCTCGCGGGCGATCCGGGTGCGCTCCTCGGCCGCGGCGAGGACCGCTCGCTGCTCGGCCTCGAGCGCCAGCTGGCGGCCTCGCTCGACCAGGCCCGCTTCGTACGCCCGGCGGATCCGCGCCTGGCTGCCCAGCGCCCACGCCGCGAGGACGATCGCCGCGATGGAGAAGAAGTAGGGCGACAGGTCGTCCAGGCCGATGTCGTAGTCGACGTACTCGAGGCCCGGGGGATAGGCCTGCACCTGCGATGACGTCCACACCCACGAGGCGACGGCGGCCCCGCACAGACCCACCAGGAGACCGACGCGCGCGGCGCGGCCCGAGCTGAAGCGCGCCAGGGCGTAGAGCGCGGCCGGGAACCCGACCTGGCCCCACACCGGCATGTCGTACGTCGCGGCCTGGAGCACGCTGGCTCCGGCGACGAACGCGAACACCGCAACGGGATGCCCGCGCCGCCAGTACAGCGGCACCGTCTGGAGCAGCGAGAAGACCAATGGGGCCAGCGAGGTCCCGACCACGACCACCATGGCCAGGGACGGGAGCACGAGCGACGTGGCGAGGACGAGGTCGAACACCCGGGTCGCGCGCGGACCGAGACGCCACGGGCGACCCGACTCCTGCGCCCGCACGTCCTCCATGGCCCCGAGCCTAGGGCCGTGTGCCGGCTCCGTCGTCAGACCGTGGTCTGGTCCTGCGCCCGAGGTCGAGGCGCTCGTCCTCGGGGCCGGTCCAGCGGTGACGGGGTGACAACCGCCTCGCGGGAGTGACCGGCGTGTTGGTGCGGGTGGCGCGGTGGCTCAGCGTCCGTTCGGTGGCGGGAACGGACGCCAGCTCACCGGCGGCTCACGCCCTGGTCGTTGGTGCGGTGGCTCAGCGTCCGTTCGGAGGGAAAGACGGACGCCAGCTCACCGCCCCACCCCCGCGCCCGGATCCGGGATGTGGTCGGGCCCGCACCAGAGGGAGGTGACCGAGGTCACGCGGGGACGGGAATGACGAGCCCTTGGGCGAAGTTGATAACGTATGACTCAAGTCTTTTGACTCCCAGTTTTCAAGGCAGAGCACCACTGCAATCCTCAGGAGGAACCATGGCCCGTGCAGTCGGCATCGACCTCGGCACGACGAACTCCGTCGTCGCCGTTCTCGAAGGTGGAGAGCCCACCGTCATCGCGAACGCCGAAGGCGCTCGCACCACCCCGTCCGTCGTCGCGTTCGCGAAGGACGGCGAGGTCCTGACCGGCGAGGTCGCCAAGCGTCAGGGCGTCACGAACGTCGATCGCACGATCCGCTCGGTCAAGCGCCACATGGGCACGGACTGGTCGGTCGACATCGACGACAAGAAGTTCAACCCCCAGCAGATCAGCGCGTTCGTGCTGCAGAAGCTCAAGCGCGACGCCGAGGCCTACCTGGGCGAGCCGGTCACGGACGCGGTCATCACCGTGCCGGCGTACTTCAACGACCACCAGCGCCAGGCCACCAAGGAGGCCGGCGAGATCGCGGGCCTGAACGTCAGCCGCATCATCAACGAGCCCACGGCCGCTGCGCTCGCGTACGGCCTGGACAAGGGCGAGGACCAGACGATCCTGGTGTTCGACCTCGGCGGCGGCACGTTCGACGTGTCCCTGCTCGAGATCGGCGACGGCGTCATCGAGGTGAAGGCCACCAGCGGTGACAACCACCTGGGCGGCGACGACTGGGACAACGCGGTCGTCGACTGGCTGGTCAACAAGTTCAAGGCCTCGACCGGCGTCGACCTCACCAAGGACAAGATGGCGATGCCGCGCATCCGCGAGGCCGCCGAGCGCGCCAAGATCGAGCTCTCCAGCTCGTCCTCGACGTCGATCAACCTGCCCTACATCACGGTCGTCGACGGCAACCCCGTCTTCCTCGACGAGACGCTGACCCGCGCCGAGTTCGAGAAGATCACGGCCGACCTGCTGGAGCGCACGAAGAAGCCGTTCCAGAACGTCATCCGCGACGCCGGCACCTCGATCGACAAGATCGACCACGTCGTCCTGGTCGGCGGCTCGACCCGCATGCCCGCGGTGTCCGAGCTGGTCAAGAACCTCACCGGCGGCAAGGAGCCCAACAAGGGCGTCAACCCCGACGAGGTCGTCGCGATCGGCGCCAGCCTGCAGGCCGGCGTGCTCAAGGGCGAGGTCAAGGACGTCCTGCTGCTCGACGTCACGCCGCTGTCGCTGGGCATCGAGACCAAGGGCGGCGTCATGACGAAGCTCATCGAGCGCAACACGACGATCCCGACGAAGCGCTCCGAGGTCTTCACCACGGCCGACGACAACCAGCCGTCCGTGGCGATCCAGGTGTACCAGGGCGAGCGCGAGATGGCCGCCGGCAACCAGCTGCTGGCCACGTTCGAGCTCACCGGCCTGCCGCCGGCGCCGCGTGGCGTGCCGCAGATCGAGGTCACCTTCGACATCGACGCCAACGGCATCGTCAACGTGTCGGCCAAGGACCGGGGCACCGGCAAGGAGCAGTCGATGACGATCACCGGCGGGTCCGCCCTGTCGAAGGACGACATCGACAAGATGGTCAAGGACGCCGAGGAGTACGCCGAGGAGGACCGCAAGCGCCGCGAGTCCGTCGAGGTCCGCAACCAGGCCGAGACGCTCGTCCACTCGACCGAGAAGTTCCTGGCCGAGAACGGCGACAAGGTCGGCGACGACGTCAAGACCGAGGTCCAGGCCGACATCGACGCGCTGAAGTCCGCCCTCGAGGGCGACGACAACGCCGCGATCCAGGAGGCCGTCACCAAGCTGGGCACCTCCAGCTCGAAGATGGGCGAGGCCATGTACGCCGCTGCCGCCGCCGAGGCGGGCGCCGAGGGCGCTCCCGCGGGCGACGCGCCGGCGGACGACGACGATGTCGTCGAGGCCGAGATCGTCGACGAAGACGGTGAGCAGAAGTGACCGAGAAGCCCTTCGACGAGGCGACCTCCCCTGAGGGGGAGGCGCCCGTCGGCGGCGCCGAGACGGAGCCGGCTGCCGAACCGCAGGCGGCTCCCGATCCCGTCGCCGACCTGGAGTCCAAGGTCGCCGAGCTGACGAACGACCTCCAGCGCAAGCAGGCCGAGTTCATCAACTACAAGCGCCGCGTCGAGGACGATCGCGTCCGCGCGGTCGAGACCGGCAAGCAGAAGGTGCTGGCCGAGCTGCTGACGGTCCTCGACGACCTCGGCCGCGCCGAGGAGCACGGTGAGCTCACCGGCGGCTTCAAGGCCGTGGCCGAGCAGCTGCGCACCACGTTGGGCAAGTTCGACCTCGAGTCGTTCGGGACGGTCGGCGAGCCGTTCGACCCGAACCTGCACGAGGCGGTCTTCCACGCCGGCGAGGACCCGGACGTCGAGGTCCAGAGCATCGCCCAGGTGATGCGCACCGGCTACCGGGTGGGCGAGCGAGTGCTGCGCCCCGCCGTGGTCGGCGTCGTCGACCCGGGTGTCGCCGCCGAGGCGACCGAGCAGCCGACCCAGTCCGAGGGCTGAGCACAGATCAACGAGAGGGAGGAGGGGTGAATGAGCGCACCGACTGATTGGGCGACCAAGGACTTCTACGCGGTCCTGGGCGTCAAGAAGGATGCCTCGGCCGATGAGATCAAGAAGGCGTACCGCAAGCTGGCGCGGGACAACCACCCCGACTCCAACCCCGGCAACACCCAGGCCGAGGAGCGGTTCAAGTCGATCTCCGAGGCGTACGGCGTCATCGGCAACGCCGAGAAGCGCAAGCAGTACGACGAGCAGCGCACGCTGTTCGGCCAGTTCAAGGGCGGCTTCCCGCCCGGGGGCGGTGCGCCCGGCGGCGCGGGCGGCGTCGACTTCGACCTGAGCGACATCCTGGGCGGCATCTTCGGTGGCGGGGCGCGCGGCGGTCGACGCCGCTCGCCCCAGCCCCGCCGGGGCGAGGACCTCGAGACCGAGGCCTCGATCTCGTTCCGCCAGTCGGTCGAGGGCGTGACGCTGCCGCTGCGCCTGACCAGCGACGAGCCGTGCACCACGTGTCACGGCACCGGAGCCAAGCCCGGCTCGGTGCCGAAGGTCTGCGGCAAGTGCCAGGGCAGCGGGATGCAGACCGGCGCGTCCGGCGGCGTCTTCGCCATGACCGAGCCGTGCTCGCAGTGCCGCGGTCGCGGCCTGATCGTCGAACACCCCTGCGAGGTCTGCACGGGGTCCGGTCGCGCGCCCTCGAGCCGCACCATCAACGTGAAGGTGCCTGCCGGCGTCAAGGACGGCCAGCGCATCCGGATCCGCGGCAAGGGCGGCAAGGGTGATGCAGGCGCGCCCGCGGGCGACCTGTTCCTCGTCGTCCACGTCGAGGGCGACGAGCGGTTCGGCCGCAAGGGAGACGACCTCACCGTCACGGTGCCGGTGCCCTTCGACGACGCGGTCCTCGGTGGCGAGGTCATCGCCCCCACGATCGACGGCTCGTCCGTCCGGCTCAAGGTGCCCGCCGGCACGCCCAACGGGCGCACGTTCCGGGCACGCGGCAAGGGCGGCACCAAGCGCGATGGATCGCGTGGCGACCTGCTCGTGACCCTCGAGATCGAGGTCCCGTCCGAGCTCTCGGGCGAGCAGCGCGCCGCCGTGGAGGCCTACCGTGAGGCCAGGGTCGGAGGGACATCGTGAACGAGTTCGTTCCGCCGGGCCCGGAGGCCAAGGTCTTCGTCATCAGCGTCGCGGCCGAGCTGTCGGGCCTGCACCCCCAGACGCTGCGAACGTACGACCGGATCGGCCTCGTGCAGGCCGGCCGCACGACCGGCGGCGGCCGTCGCTACTCGCTGCGCGACATCGAGCTGTTGCGCATGGTCGCGCACCTGACCGCCGAGGGCTTGGGGCTCGAGGGCGTCAAGCGGGTCATCGCGCTCGAGAACCAGGTGGCCGCGCTGCAGGCCAAGGTCGCCGAGCTGCAGGTCGAGCTGGCGCAGGCCCGCACCCCGCAGAACCTGCCCGCCCTCTACGCCCAGCAGCCGATCGCCCTCTGGCGCCGCCGGCGCTGACCTGCGCCTCCCCGGTCCACCGTGACGTGCCGGTCAGTGCGGACCTGGGTGTTCGGCATGAGCCGGAGGGCGCGAAGACGCCGCGATGATCGTGCCGCACGCGGGCACGAGCAGCGCGAGAGCGCCGATGGTCACGGCCAGCGCGACCGCGGTGCCGCTGGCGTCAGCGACGAACAGGCCGGAGCCGAGGAGCGGTAGCGCCACGAACGCGGCGAGCCCGGCCGCGACGATGAGCTGCGCGGAACTCCCGTTCCTGCGTCCGGAACGGACGAAGGCGAACAGGCCCAGCGCCACCAGGAGCGCCAAAGTGGCGAAGACGCCTCCGTAGACGCCGATGAGAGTCCCGAAGCCGTCCCAGTCGTCGGTGTGGTCCGTTTGATCGATCACGATCAGCGCGGTGGACAGCGCCAGTCCGGCCGCGGCTCCGGCCGACGCCAGGCCCAGCACGATCTGCAACGCACGCGACCAAATGCTCAATGACGAGGACATGGTCGAGGCTCCCACACGAGAAGCGGTCCGGACAGGATCCTCAGCCGAGCTGCGCGTCGAGCCAGGCGATGCGTGCGCGGAGCCAGTCCGTCAGCGCCGTCGACTCGGCGGCCCACGAGCCGTGGAACACGTGGTGGCCCGCCGGCTCGAGGATGGTGCCGGTCACGGGGTTGCCCGCGCCCCCGGGTGCCGGCGCGAACGTCCGCTCCGCGGAGTCGCGGATGGCCGCCGACCCCGCCTGGACGTACTCGGGGAGGGTCGCGAGCGAGTCGCGCACCTCGACCCAGCGGGTCCGGACCCGCAGGGCGAACCACGGGTCGGTCAGCAACCGCTGGTACCAATGGCCCTGGGGCCCGCGCATCTGCGTCGGGAAGCACCTCGGGGTGACGGGCTGCTCGGCCGCCCAGTCACGGGCGACGAACCAGCCCTGCGGCTCGGAGATCTCACAGTTGTGACGGTTGCCCATCCCCTGGTCGAAGTCCCAGGCCGGCCCCATCGCGAGACGGCCGTCGGCGCCGAGGACCATCCAGACGCTGTTGTTGAACGCGGCGTCGATGTTCTTGGTCAGCTCCGCGACGAGGTAGGCGTCGACGAAGGAGTCGACGTCGAGGCATGCGCGATAGCCGTGGACCGGATCGGCGTAGTGGTCGGAGTAGAGCACGTCCTCGATGAGGCGGACACGGTCCGACGTTCGCGTCACGACGTCCTCCTCCTGCGAGCTCTTGACGAAGACCCGGAGGTCGCGCGCGGTCGTGAAATGCGGGTCGGTGTCGTCGTAGGAGTCCGCCTCGAGCAGGACGCCGCCGTCCTCCAGGGCGACGCGGTCCGCCTCGGTCTCGATCCCCTCGCCCCACTGGTACAGGCCCTTGTAGGTCCCGTTCAGGTAGAGGTCGACCTGCTGCATGCGGGGCACCCACGGCGCGCCGAGCCGGCGGGCGATCTCGAACCCGACGTCGTTGCGCAGCAGGGAGCGATCGAAGAAGTTCGCCAGCAGGACGAAGTCCTTGCTCGCGGGCATGCCCAGCACGCCGGTCCTCGCGTCGAGCTTGACCTTGTAGGGGTACTTGATCGACACCATCGACGTGCTGTTGCCGCGGACCCGGAGGCGGGCGCCGAGGGTCACGGGGTCGGCGCCGGGCTCGGTCAGCACGAGCGTCGAGGGCGAGTAGACCTCCTTGCTCGTGACCGCCAGCCCGTCGGCGGTCGTCGCGTCGAGCCTCGCGACGCCGCGGCGCTCGTTCGACGTGTCGTTCTCGCCCCACGCCACGGTTCCACCGGCGGGCAGGTCGCACCGCAGCTCGGGAACGGGCGTCGGCAGGGGTGACGGTGTCGGCGCCGGGCCCACGGCGACGTGCGTCGCCGTGCTGGTG
>NZ_DAMDLR010000072.1:0-12249 GCF_032084975.1 Aeromicrobium sp. | reverse complement strand
AGGAGCTGGCCAGCGCGGAGCCCAGGGGCCCCGCGGCGAGCGCCATTATGGCGCCGAGGATGACGCCGATCAGCAGGGCCAGCCACACCCCGCCGAGCGCGGCCTCGAGCGCACGGCGTGGCTCACCGGCGCCCTGGTGGCGCGCGACCGTCGCGGTGCTCCCGTAGGCGAGGAAGACGCACAGACCGACCACCGTCGACAGGATCGTGGAGGCGGCGCCGAGCGAGGCCAGCTCCGCACGACCGAGGTGACCGACGATCGCCGTGTCGGCCATCAGCATGAGGGGCTCGCAGATCAGGGCGGCGAAAGCGGGGACCGTGATGGCGAGGATCCGGCGGTCGAGGGGGGAGATCTGCACGGGGCGACGATACCCCTGTGAAAGGTGAGGTTGCTTTGTCGACATGTCGGCGGTCAACCGCAGGGGTGTGGTGGAAAACTCTTTCCGGCAGAAAGGTGGAAAACTATCGGCGCTCCACACCTGGTGACCAACGTTTACGCAGGTCAGAGCCGCTTGTGACGCGCGTCACGTCGTGCTTTCCACAGGGTCGTCCACCGACTGTGCACACGCTCGCACGGCGTTTTCCACAGGGTTGGCGGGTTTCTGCACAGCCCCTGTGCACCGCTGTCTCGACCCCGGACCCGCGCGCACGTATGGTCACCGGTGGCGGGACGGACGGAACCTTGAGGGAGCGTTCTTGTCGGGGGTGATCCCTAGTCTCGAATCCAGCTGCCGACCGCGTCGAGGAGTGCCGTGAGCGTTACCGACTTGTACGAGTCCGAACGATCTTCCGACTCCGGGTCCGGTTACGTCCCTCCGCAGGACATGGCGGCCGAGCAGAGCGTCCTGGGCGCGATGCTGCTGTCCAAGAACGCGATCGATCCGGCCACCGACCTGCTCGAGGGACGCGACTTCTACCGTCCCGCGCACGAGGTCATCTTCGAGGTCATCACCGACCTGTCCAGCCGGGGCGAGCCCGCCGACGCGATCACGGTCGCCGCCGAGCTGACCCGGCGCGGCGAGATCGCGCGCATCGGCGGAGCCGCCTACCTGCACGACCTCGTCCAGGGCGTCCCGATCGCGGCCAACGTCGACTACTACGCCGAGATCGTCCACGAGAAGGCCGTGCTGCGCCGCCTCGTCGAGGTCGGCCAGCAGGTCGCCCAGCTGGGCCAGTCCGGCACCGGCGAGATCCAGGACATCGTCGACCGTGCCCAGAAGGCGGTCCTCGACGTCGACGGCACCAAGTCGGGCGAGGACTACAACGTCCTGGCCGACCTGATGTCCTCCACCATCGACGAGCTCGAGGACCTCGAGACCCGCTCCGGTCAGGTCACGGGCGTCATGTCCGGCTTCCCCGACCTCGACCGGCTCACCACGGGCTTCAAGTCCGGCCAGATGATCGTCGTGGCCGCACGACCCGGCGTCGGCAAGTCGACGCTCGGGCTCGACTTCGTCCGGAATGCCTCGATCCGCCAGGGCCTGACCTCGGCGATCTTCTCGTTGGAGATGACGGGCGCCGAGATCGCCATGCGTCTGCTGTCGGCCGAGGCGAAGGTGGCGATCCACCACATGCGCGCGGGCTCGATGTCCAGCCGCGACTGGGACGCGATCGGCAAGGCGATGGCCACCGTGCAGGCCGCGCCGATCGTCATCGACGACAGCCCCAACATGACGATGCCCGAGATCCGCTCGAAGGCCCGGCGCATCAAGAAGCAGCACGGGCTGGACTTCATCGTGCTCGACTACCTGCAGCTGATGACCTCGGGCAAGAAGGTCGAGAGCCGTCAGGTCGAGGTCTCGGAGTTCTCCCGTCACATCAAGCTGCTGGCCAAGGAGCTCGAGCTGCCCGTGGTGGCGATCAGCCAGCTGAACCGTGGCTCCGAGCAGCGCACCGACAAGACGCCGCAGCTGTCCGACCTGCGTGAGTCCGGCTCGATCGAGCAGGACGCCGACATCGTCATGCTGCTGAACCGTCCCGACGCTCACGGCGCCGGCGAGTCCGAGCGCCCGGGCGAGGCCGACATCATCGTCGCCAAGAACCGTTCCGGCCCCGTCAACAAGGTCGCCGTGTCGTTCCAGGGCCACTACTCGCGCTTCACCCCGATGGCGCGCGAGCCCGAGGGCTCGGTCGGCGGCGCCTCGGCGGCCGACTTCGCCTGAGGACGCGAGTCCGCGCGAACGCGTGCAACCGGCCGGACCGGGTACGTCCCGGGCATGACTGACACGAACATCGATCTCGAAGCCATCCAGACCGTCGTCGACCGAGTCACGTCCTGGCAGGACGGTGCCACCGAGGGCACGGTCGAGGACGAGCTGCAGAAGGGCTTCTCCGAGGTGGGCATCGAGGTGCCCCACGACCAGATGACCGCCCTTGCGGAGGCCATCCAGAGCCGGCACGGCGCCGTCGACGCCGCCGAGGTGCTCGGTCGCTGAGTAGGAGATGTGCCGTCGCCACCTGAGGCGGCGGCACATCGCGGCGGGCCACGCCCCGGACCACTCCTCAGACAAGCAGACATGTCCTGTTAGCGTCATCCGCGTGGAACAGGTGAAGCGCGCGTCCTTGGCAGACCAGACGGCGCTCCTGCTGCTCGGACGCGTCCGAGCGGGCGAGTGGGCGCTCGGCGCGAGGCTGCCGGGGGAGACGACTCTCGGTCCGCAGCTGGGAGTGGGTCGTTCGACGGTCCGCGAGGCCATCCGCCAGCTGGCGGGGCAGGGCGTGCTGGAGACGCGTCAGGGACTCGGCGTGTTCGTCAGGGCGCTCGAACCCCGCACGGACTGGGACAGCGTCCTGCGACAGGCCGACATCGTGCACGTGGTCGAGTCACGCATCGCGATCGAGGTCGAGGCTGCCGCCCTGGCGGCGGATCGTCGGACGCCGACGGACCTCGAGGCGATCGACCACGCGTTGGCGGCGCGCGCGCCGGACACCCAGTCCGTCGAGGAGTTCGTGGCAGCCGACATGGCCTTCCATCGCAGTGTCGTGGCGGCCGCGCACAATGACGTCCTGCTGGATCTGTTCGATGGGTTCGCGGCCCGCGTCCGGGCCGCCATGATCGACATGCTGCACCTGCGGCCCGGCGTGCGGGTGAACTGCGACGGCGACTCGGCGAGCAGTGACCACGAGGCGCACGCCGCGATCGCGCAGGCCGTCGCCGCCCGAGCGGGCGAGGAGGCGGCCCGGCGCAGTCGCGAGCACCTGCTCTTCCTCAAGGAGTCGCTCTCGTGAGCCGTCCCGCCCCCGACACGCCCGCCGTCGACGTCCGTGATGTCACGTTCCGGCGCGGGGAGCGAACGATCCTCGACTCCGTCAGCTTCACCGTGAACCCGGGCGAGCACTGGGCGCTGATCGGTCCCAACGGCGCAGGCAAGAGCACCATCCTCGGCTTCTGCGGGGCGCTCATCCACCCCACGTCGGGGACGGTCGACGTCCTCGGCCACCGACTCGGACGGGTCGAGCTGCAGGCGCTCCGGCGCTCCATCGGCCACGTGAACCCTCGACATCCGATCGAGTCCCCGATGACGGTGCTGGACGTCGTGCTGACCGGGCTGACCGGCTCCATCGAGGTCCCGTTGCGCTGGCGCCCGAGTGCCGAGCAGATCGATCGTGCCACGGGCCTGATCGACCAGGTCGGCCTCGGCGAGAAGATCGAGCTGACGTGGCCGACCTTGTCGCAGGGCGAACGTGGACGTGCGCTCGTCGCTCGTGCCCTGATCTGTGAGCCGGGGCTGCTCCTGCTCGACGAGCCGTCCACGGGGCTCGACGTCGCAGCCCGGGAACAGCTGCTCGCGACCGTGGCGACACTCGAGCAGACGCACCCTCGACTCGCCTCGATCATCGTCACGCACCATCTCGAGGAGCTGCCGACGACGACCACTCACGCGGTCCTGCTCAGGGACGGACGCGTCACCGCCCGCGGTCCTGTGGACGAGGTGCTCACCAGCGGTCACGTCTCGGCCGCGTTCGACCACCCGATCAACGTGGGGCGGCGGGACAACAGGTGGTTCGCCGTGGCAGGCGGCACGGACCTGTCACGCGCATGATCGTGGCGTGGTGCGCGACTCCCACGGGTCACGCGGGTCGTCCTCGGCCACATGGGTGTCGAATCTGCCGGTGATTCCGGCGTTTTCGGCCCCCGCCGAGGGCGGCTTTCTAGCATGGGGCATGCGCACTCTCCTCGTCACCGCGATCGCCGGGGCACTCGTGATCACCGCGACGCCGGCACCGGCGCAGTCGGGCTCGTGGGCCGACCGGGCGAACGACGTCGCCGGACTGCCCTACCTCGACCTCGCGTCCGTCCACGTCAAGCACACGAAGAAGGCCGTCCGGGTCACGTATCGCAGCCGGAGCCGCGGCAACCTGAACGGCACCGAGGTCCTGCTGCTGGACACCGACCGCAGGCGTCCCGGTCCCGAGCTGCAAGTGGGCTTCGGGCGCTACAGCGAGGGGTGGTCGACACCGATGCGGCGGTGGAAGGTCGATCGCTCGAAGGCGGCGAAGCGCAGGTGGAACCCGAACCCGTACGGGAAGCCGGGGACCTGCGACAGGACGGTGCGGATCAACTCGCGGTGGCAGAAGGGCTTCACGCCCGTCACCATCACGGTGCGCAAGAAGAAGGGCTGCATCAACAGCAGGCGGGTCCGCGTCCAGGTGAGCACGGCGACCGAGGGCTTCAGCGATCTGAAGCGCTATGAGGCGTTCGGATCGGTCCTTCGCGATCGGCTGCCGAACGGGGCCCGCTCGTTCACGCCCTGGCTGGCGCAGCGCTCGACGCGAGCCCCGGCACGTCGGTTCGTCGACGGGCCGGACGCCGTCCGGTGGTGGTCCGACATCCGGGCCGTCGCGGTCGACCACACGACCGAGCGACTGTCGGTGACGGTGCGACACCTGCCCCGCCCGGTGTCGCGCACCGGTGTCTTCGACGTCCACCTCGACACCGACGGCGACGCGAGTCCCGACTGGCTGATCGAGGTGGGCCCGGGGAACCCGGTGGTCCGACGGGCCACCGGCTGGGGGAGCTACGGCTCGCCGCTGGCGTGCTCGATCGACGGGGACCTGTCCCCGGTCGGCCTCACGACCACGCGCTTCTCGATGCCGACGGCGCCGTGCCTGGGCGACCCCGGCACCGTGCGTGTCGCGGTCACCTCCACCGACCGCGCCTCGAGCGCCTACCGACCGATCGACTGGTGGGCCGGCGTCCGGCGCTGGAGTCCCGCGGTCGCCCGCGGCTGACCCGCGGTCAGTCGGCTAGGCGAACCCACACGGAGCGGAAGCCCGAGACGGGTGCCTCCTCGCGCACGGCCGGCCGCGACTCGTCCAGCTCCACGCGACCGGCGGCCAGCAGGGCCCGCGCCAGGACGCGAAGCTCGAGCGTGGCCAGCGGCCTGCCCGGACACACGTGCGGTCCGGTGCCGTAGACGAGGTTCGCGGCCGCGTGCGCGTGCGGATCGAACCCACCCGGATCGGCGAAGGCCTCGGGATCGCGGTTGGCCTCGCGCCAGTCCAGCAGGACCTGCTCCCCGGCGGCGACGGGACAGCCCGAGACGGTGGTGCCCGCCGTCGCGACCCGGCGGTTCGCGACGAACGGATCGTCCAGCCGGAGCATCTCGTCGATCGCCGCGTCGAGCTCGGCGTCACCGGCCTCCGCCAGTGCCGACTGAGCGTCCGGGTGCGTCGCCAGCCAGTGCACGACGACCCCGGCACACAGGGCCAGGGAGGACAGGTCGCCGCCCGTCCAGTTGCGCAGAATCGACACGAGGTCGCCCTCGCCGACGTGGGACCCGTCATCGCGGCGCAGCCGCATGAGCTCGGCCGTCAGGTCGTCCGGTGCGTCCGGGCCACGGCGCTCGTCCAGGAGGGAGTGGATGATCGCGTCGAAGCGGTCGGCCACCTCCTGCGTGCGTCCGCGGTCGCCGGAGCGGCTGGCGGCACGGTTGTCCGCCACCCAGCCCAGCAGCTCGTCCTCGAGACCCGCGCGCCAGCCCAGCCACCGTGACTGCGCCCGCACGGCGAAGCGGGAGCCGAGATCGCCGACCGCGTCGAACGAGTCCACGTCCGCCACGGCGGCGACGGTCTCGCGGGCGAGGGACGCCAGCTCCGGCTCCAGGTCCCGCATGCGGTCCGCGTCGAAGAACGGGTCGAGCAGGGCGCGGAACTCGGCGTGCTCGGGGCCGTCGAGGCCGTTGGGCACCTGCCGGCGGCGCGACACGGCGTTCGAGAAGGCCCGGGGGTCCCGGGCGGCGGCCACGACATCGGCGTGGCGACCGACGACCAGCCGGCCCGCCTCGTCGCGTCGATGCCCGGCCTCGGGTGCGTTCTCGTCGGGCAGGTGGGTCATCGGGCGGTCCCCGCACGCGTGGTCACATCGACACGCTACGACGCGGCGGGATCGCGAAACCGCCGTCGCGTGCGTCGCCTCGGTCACGACGGCACCCCCGACCGGCAGGGCATCGACAGGCTCGCCATGATGGTCGCGATGACACCACCCGCAGCGGGACGGCGCAGCCGCCCGGGATCGGTCGCCGAGGTCTTCTGGGTGTTCCTGCGCCTCGGGCTGACCTCGTTCGGCGGGCCGGTCGCGCACCTGGCCTACTTCCGCGAGGCCTTCGTGGAACGGCGACGCTGGCTCACCGACGAGGCCTACGCCGACCTGGTGGCGCTGTGCCAGTTCCTGCCGGGTCCGGGGTCCAGCCAGGTCGGGATGGTCATCGGTCTGCGTCGCGCGGGCTGGGGCGGCCTGCTGGCGGCCTGGGTCGCGTTCACGCTGCCGTCCGCGATCCTGCTGGTGGGGTTCGCGTACGGGGTCGCCGAGTTCGGTGACGTCAGCGGCGCCGGCTGGCTGCACGGTGTGAAGGCAGCGGCGGTCGCGGTCGTCGCGCAGGCCGTGATCCAGATGGCGCGCACCCTGACTCCCGACCTCAAGAGGATCATCATCGCCGCGGCAGGCGCGGGCGTCCTCCTCGTCGTGGCCAGCCCGGTCGCGCAGATCGGCGTGATCGTCCTCGGCGGCGTCGCGGGGTGGCTGTGGCTCCGTGCGGATCAGCCGCGAGCCGTCCGCGACCTCGCCCGGGTCTCGCATCGCGGCGGCATCATCGCGCTGGCCGGTTTCACGAGCCTGCTGATCGCGCTCCCAGTGCTGACGGCGATCACGGACGATCCCACCCTGAGGCTGGCGGACATCTTCTACCGCACCGGAGCGTTGGTGTTCGGTGGCGGCCACGTCGTCCTGCCGCTGCTGGAGTCGCAGACGGTCCAGGCCGGACTGATGGACGCCGACACGTTCCTCGCGGGCTACGGTGCCGCCCAGGCCGTGCCCGGTCCGTTGTTCACGTTCAGCGCCTACCTCGGCGCCAGCATGGACTCGGGCCCCAGCGGTGTCCTGGGCGCCTCGATCGCACTCGTCGCCGTGTTCCTGCCGGCGGGCCTGCTCGTGGTCGGCGTCCTGCCGTTCTGGGACCGTCTCCGCCAGGCTCCCTCGGCCCGACGGGTGGTCATGGGGGTGAACGCCGCGGTGGTGGGCATCCTCGCCGCCGCGCTGTACGACCCGGTGATCACCCAGGGGATCATCTCGGTGGGGACGCTCCTGATCGCGGCCGCGGTGTTCGCCTCGCAGTGGTGGGGGCGGGTGCCGATCTGGGCCGCCGTCGTCCTCTCGGCCGTGGTGGGCCAGCTGCTCCTATGAGTCCAGGACGCCGATGCGACGCAGCCGGCGCTCGAAGAACGGTGCGAGCGAACGGGTGTACGTGGCGGTCAGGTGCTGGCGGTCGCGGAACATGATCTGGCCCCGCGGGGTCACGACCCGGCACGTCCGCTGCGGGCAGTAGCGGCCGCGCATCGAGATCCGGAACGCCGCGGTGCGCCCGTACTGTTTGCGGGCCAGCGCGACGGTCGGCGCGGTCCAGTCGAACCACATCACGTTCGCGGTGCGGTCGGCGCAGTTGCCCCACTGGCGATGGTGGGGGTTGCGGCGCAGGCAGTCCAGCGGCGAGGGGCGGGTCAGCACCCAGTTGGCGGAGTCCGAGATCGCGATGACGGGGATCCCGCGCCGCAGCGCCGGGCGCCAGGCCTTGACCGTGTCCGGTCCGCGCTGCGCGCGGGTGCCCGGCATGGTCGAGGAGCGGTGGTTGGTCACGACGGCGGCCACGTCGCGCTGGCGGCGCAGGTACCGGGTCACGTTCGCGCGCCATGCCTGGCAGTCGTCGCGCACCCACGGGAAGGGGTTCTTGATGACCCGCGTCGACCACCCGCAGCGCGAGCGGATCAGCAGCGTCACCCGGACCTTCCGCTCCTGCGCGAGGCGGCGGAACGCGGGGGACAGGGCCCGCAGGTGCGAGTCGCCGATCAGGACCAGGCGCGGGCCACGGCTGCCGTACTCGCACGGACGCAGCCGCGTGTCGCCCGGCGCCGAGCCGCTGAAGCAGGTGCGGGTTCCCGGCGCCACGTCGCGGGCGGCGGCGCTGATGCTCGAGAGCCTCGGCTCGTCGGCGGTCGCCGGCAGCCCTCCCAGCAGCAGCACGCACAGGCCGAGCACGACCATGAGCCGAGTCATCATGGGCACCTCCCGAGGACAGTTTGCCACGAAGTCGCCTCCGAGCTACAGATCTCGGCCGCGGGACGCGGGACCGACGGCCAGCCAGCCGACCCGGGCTCCCGCGGCGGCACCGGGTGAGCGCAGGCCCGCGAGTCGACCGAACACGACGCCGGTGGCCTCGAGCCGCCTCAGCAGCAGCGGCGCGAGCGAACGGGCGTAGGTGGCGGTCACGTGCTGGTGGTCGCGGTACATGATCTGGCCGTTCGGCGTGACCACCCGACACACGCGTCCGGGGCAATGGGTGTCGCGCAGGCCGATCCGGAACGCGGCCCGAGGGCCGAAGGATCGCCGCGCCAGGGCCACCGACGGCGCGGTCCAGTCGAACTCGATGACCTCGCGCGCGGGTGCCGAGCAGTTCCGCCACTGCCGCGGCGCCCGGTTGCGGCGCAGGCACTCGGTCGGCATCGGACCCGAGAAGTCCCAGTTCGCGGCGTTCGAGACGGCGATGACAGGGATGGTGCGCCTGAGTGCCACGCGCCACGACCGCACCGTGTCCGGGCCGCGCTGGGCAGGCCGGCCGGCCATGGGCGAGGCGCGGTGGAGGGTGACGATGGCGCGGACGTCCTTCTGCCGGCGGATGTACCTCGTCACCTGGGACCGCCAGGACTGGCAGTCGTCGCGGATCCACGCGGTGTCGTTCTCGATGACGCGCGACGTCCACCCGCAGCGGGAGCGGGTGATCAGGCTGACCCGCATCCTGCCCTCCTCGGCCAGCCGTCGCAGCGCCGGCGACAGGGCCCGCATGTGTGAGTCCCCGATCGCCAGGATGCGCGGCCCTCGCCAGCCGTACTCGCACGTCAACAGGCGCGTCTCGCCCGGGTTGGCGCCGGGGAAGCAGGCGCGGGTCCCGGGTGCGATGTCGACCTCGGCGGCCGGGATGCTCGAGAGGCGCGGGTCGTCGGCCGCGGCGGGCACGAGCCCGAAGGCCAGCACGAGACCCAGGACGGCCGACACCAGCCGAGCGAGCATGGACACCTCCCGAGGCCTGACTCCAGCGTGCCACGGCCGAGCGGCGCAGGAAATGTGGAGAACTGCGTACCTTCTGGACGCTCAGAACGTACGCAAGTCCACACATCTCGTCCGGGCGGAGCCCGGAGTCAGGAGCCCGGAGTCAGGTCAGGAGTGCGCCAGGGCGCGGCCCGCGGCGCGGCCCGAGAAGATGCAGCCGCCCAGGAAGGTGCCCTCGAGGGCGTTGTACCCGTGGACGCCACCGCCGCCGAACCCGGCGACCTCGCCCGCCGCGTAGAGGCCGGGGACGGGCAGTCCGTCATCGCCCAGCACCTGCGAGTCCAGGTTGGTCTGCAGCCCACCCAGCGTCTTGCGCGACAGGATGTTGAGGCGCACCGCGATGAGCGGGCCGTGCGCGGGATCGAGGATCCGGTGCGGCTTGGCGACCCGCACCAGCTTGTCCATCCGCGACCGCCGGGCGTTGTGGATCGCCATGACCTGGACGTCCTTCGTGAACGGGTTGTCGAACTCGCGGTCGCGCGCGACGATCTGGCGCTCGAGGATCGTCGGGTCGAGCTGCGGCCCACGGCCGATCTCGTTCATCCCCACCACGAGGTCGTCGAGCGACGACGCCACCACGAAGTCGACGCCGTGCTCCTTGAACCGCTCGACGGGTCCGGGCGCCCCCTTGGCCAGGCGGCTCTTGAGCAGGAACTTGATGTCGCGCCCGGTGATGTCGGGGTTCTGCTCCGAGCCCGACAGCGCGAACTCCTTCTCGATGATCGACTGCGTGAGCACGAACCACGAGTAGTCGTGGCCCGTCGCCAGGATCTGCTTCATGGCGCCCAGCGAGTCCGCGCCGGGAACGCCCGACATGCCGGTCAGCCGCTGCCCGTTCGCGTCGAACCACAGCGAGGACGGGCCGGGCAGGATGCGGATGCCGTGATCGGGCCAGATCGGGTCCCAGTTGACGATGCCCTCGGTGTACGCCCACAGCCGGTCGCGGTTCACGATCCGCCCGCCCACCTGCTCCGAGATCGCCAGCATGCGCCCGTCCACGTGCGCGGGCACGCCCGAGATCAGGTGCTCGGGTGCCTCGCCGAGTCGCTCGACGGGCCAGTTCGCGCGCATCAGCGCGTGGTTGTGGCCGATGCCGCCGGAGGTGACGACGACCGCGTCCGCGTGGTGCTCGAACTCGTCGACCACCGTGCGCGACGACTTCACGCCGCGCGCCGAGTCGTCCGGCTCCAGCACGGATCCGCGCACGCCCACGACGGCGCCGTTGGCGGTCAGCAGCTCGTCGACCTGGTGGCGGAAGGCGAACCGGACCAGTCCGCGGTCCTCGGCGGCCAGCACCGGCTGCGCGAACGTGTCGACCAGGCGCGGCCCGGTGCCCCACGTCAGGTGGAAGCGCGGGACCGAGTTGCCGTGACCCGAGGCGGACCCGTCGCCGCGCTCGGCCCAGCCGACCATGGGCAGGACCCGGTGACCCAGGTCGCGCAGGTAGGCGCGCTTCTCACCGGCCGCCCACGCGACGTACGCCTCGGCCCAGCGCTGGCCCCAGACGTCCTCGTCGTGCAGCCGGTCGAACGCGGCGGAGCCGAGCCAGTCCTGCTTCGCCAGCTCGACCGAGTCCTTGATCCCGGTTCGGCGCTGCTCGGGACTGTCCACGAAGAACAGCCCGCCCAAGGACCAGAACGCCTGGCCGCCGAGGTTGGCGCGGTTCTCCTGCTCGACGACGAGGACTCGCTTGCCGGCACGCGCCAGCTCATGGGTGGCGACGAGTCCGGCCAGGCCGGCGCCGACGACGATGACATCAGGGCGGAAGGACATGGGGATCACGGTCGCCCACGCATCCGCCCGGGGCCAGTACCGTTGTCATCACCTGATAACGATCTTTGTCAGGCAGAACGAATCGGAGGGCCATGCCGACGGAGCACCGCCGCGTCATCGGCGCGAGCCTGATCGCCGACGAGGCGAAGCTGGTCGACTCCTTCATCGCCACGATCTCGCGCGAGATCCCCGCGTACGCGAGCCTCGACGAGCGGCAGCTGCAGGAGGTCCGCTCGATCATCGTCTGGACCGTGCGGCGCGTGCTGGACCTGTGGGCCGAGGGCGGTGCCCTCACCCAGGACGACATCCGTCTGTTCCGGGGCGTCGGCGCCGTCCGGGCGCGCGACGGTCGCCCCCTCTCGGCGGTGCTGCGGGCCTATCGCGTCGCCGCCAGCGTCTTCCTCGAGCAGATCTCCGACCGGTTCCGCGACGACGTGACGGTCGAGGACGTGACCTCGCTGGTGCGCGTCTGGTTCGCCGTGCTGGACGAGCTGTCCGAGGCGATCTACGACGGGTACGAATCGACCGGCCGGTTCATGGTGGCCGATCGCGAGAGCTCGCTGCGTGGCCTGCTCACCGACCTGCTGCTGGGCCGCCAGAGCCACGCGGGCACGTTGACCGCCCGCCTGCGGGAACTGGACGCCCAGCTCCCGGGCTCGTTCGATCTCGTCGTCGCGACGCCGACGGGCGAGCTCGACGCCGACCGGGTCGGCGCGCTGCTCACCTCGGTGGTCGAGCCCGGCGAGGGGACGTCGGTCACGTCGATCCGGGCGGTGGTCGACGGTGTCGCGGTGGCGCTCGTGCATGCGCCCGACGCCCGGGCCCTGGCGGATCTCGTCGGACGCCACGGCCTGCGCGCCGCGCACCACGGCGCGGTGA
>NZ_DAMDLR010000071.1:0-12438 GCF_032084975.1 Aeromicrobium sp. | reverse complement strand
CGGGAGTGCGACATGGCCGCGGACGTCGCCACGGTCACGGTGCGGGCCGAGGGGCCGCGCTGGTCGGTCGGCCGCTGGGCCAGCGACCAACGGGCCCGGGCGGCCCCCGCCTGGTACCTCGAGTGAGGCACGGCGGGGGCGTCCGGCTCAGTCCTTCGCGTCCTCCGGCGGGAGGTCCGCGGAGTCCTCCGGAACCACCATGGCCTCCTCGACGACCAGGGCGAAGTCCTCGCCGTGCTTGTCGACACCGCTCAGCACGGCACCCTCGACCAGGGTCTGACCCAGGTCCTCACGCACGATGATCGGATCGACGCGCAGGTCCCGCTGCAGGGCGACGCACAACAGCACCATCAGGGCCAGGAAGGGCAGCGACGCCACGATGGTCAGGGCCTGGAGGCCCTGGAGGGCCACGGGGTCACCCGGGTCGGCGATCAGCAGCATGATGGCCGCGACCGCACCGGTCAGGCCGCCCCAGAAGATCACGAGCCACTTCTTCGGCTCGATCGAGCCGCGCTGCGACAGGGTGCCCATGACGAGGGAGGCCGCGTCGGCGCCCGACACGAAGAAGATGCCGACCAGCAGCATCACCATGACCGTCGTGATGGACGCCATCGGGTACTGCTGCAGCAGGTCGAACAGTGCGTAGTTCGAGTCCACCGCGCCGTCGCCGTCCGCGATGGCGTCGGCCTCGCTGATGCCCGCGCCACCGAAGATGACGAACCACAGCAGGCTGACGGCGCTCGGGACGAGCAGGACGCCGGTCACGAACTGGCGGATCGTGCGGCCGCGGCTGATGCGCGCGATGAACATGCCCACGAACGGCGTCCACGAGACCCACCAGGCCCAGTAGAAGATCGTCCAGGCGCCCAGCCAGTCCGCGACGCCCTCGCCGCGGGCGGTCGTGCGCCCGACCATCTGCGGCAGGTACTCGATGTAGTCCGCGATCGACGTCGGGATCAGGTTCAGCATCGTCAGCGTGGGGCCCGCGATGAACACGAACGCCGCCAGCAGCAGCGCCAGCACCATGTTGATGTTCGAGAGCCACTGGATGCCGCGCGCGACGCCCGACACAGCGGACAGGATGAACAGCACGGTCAGGACGACGATGACCGAGACGAGCAGGGTCTCGCCGACCGACTCGACCCACCCGTTGTGCTGGATGCCGGCACCGATCTGCAGGGCGCCCAGGCCCAGCGACGCGGCGGAGCCGAACAGCGTGGCGAAGATGGCCATGATGTCGATCGCCTTGCCGAGGGGGCCGTTGGCCTGGCGGCGGCCGATGATCTTGACGAACACCGCGGAGATCAGCTGGGGGCGGCCGAGGCGGAAGGTGCCGTACCCGATCGCGAGGCCGACCACGGCGTACACGGCCCACGGGTGCAGGGTCCAGTGGAACAGGGTCTGGGCCATCGCGGCGTCACTGGCGGCATCGGTCGCGCCCTCGACCGTGTTGGGCGGCGGCGACAGGTAGAAGGTCAGCGGCTCGGCCACGCCCCAGAACATGAGCCCGATGCCCATGCCGGCGCTGAACATCATCGCGATCCACGACGAGGTGCGGAACTCGGGCTTCTCGCCGTCACGCCCCAGCGGGATCTTGCCGTAGCGGCCCGCGGCGACCCAGATCGCGAAGATCACGAAGCCCGTGGTCGACAGGATGAAGAGCCAGCCGGTGTACTCGATGACCCACGACTGGGCCTGGCCCGCGCGTTTGCCCAGCGAGACCTGGTCGGCGATGCCCCACACCACGACCCCGATGGCCACGACGGCCGCGATGGCGAAGACCACCTTGTCCAGTTGGGTCTCTCGGTGTGGCTCGATCGTGGGCTCGAGGAACCCGTTCGTCGCGGCTGCGTCGTTCGTTTCGGGGCCTGAGGCCATGTCAGTGCGCTCCCGGGGTTGGTGTGCAGGAAGTGATCAAACCTCCCCAATCTCGCACGAAGTCAGTGCCGACACAAATGCGAGCGGGGCCGCGTCAGCCCGGAACGCCCGCCAGAACGGCGTCCAGCAGCAGCACCGCACCCGCCTTGTCGAGGGGGCTGTTGCCGTTGCCGCACTTGGGCGAGACCACGCAGGACGGGCACCCGTCGCGACATCCACAGTCGTCGATCGCCGTGCGTGTCATCCGCAGCCAGGTCGCCATCTGCTGGTGCCCACGTTCGGCGAATCCCGCACCGCCGGGGTGCCCGTCGTGCACGAAGACCGTCAGCCGGCCGGTGTCGGCGTGGTGCGCCGTCGAGAGGCCCCCGATGTCCCAGCGGTCGCACGTCGCCAGCAGGGGCAGGATGCCGATGGCGGCATGCTCGGCCGCGTGGGCCGCTCCGGGCAACCGCTCGGGGTCCATCAGCGACGTCGCCACGTCGGTGTCGAGGGTCCACCACACCGCCGCCGTCGGCAGCGTGCGCTCGGGCAGGTCGAGGGGCTCCTCGCCGATGACGCGGCCGGTGTTGCGGTCCCGGATCTGGTAGCCGATCACCTGGCTGGCGACCTCGACGTCGCCGAAGGCCACCGTGGCCGCTCCCCAGTCGACCTCGAGCCGCTGGTCGACGATCGTGACGGCCGTGGCCGAGCGCGCGCTGGTGGTGTGGTGGACCTCGGCGCGCCGCACGACGGCGGCTCCCTGCTCGGGGTCGTACGCCTCGACGAGGTGGTCCTCGCCGCGGTGGACGTAGATCGCCCCCTCGTGCACCTCGGCGTCGGCGGACCCGGCGTCGACCGTGCCGATGAGCCGACCGGTCTCCCGCTCGACGATCTGGACCGGATGCCCGCCCGCGGAGCGGATGTCGGCGAGGTCCGCGGCCCGGTCGCGGCTGGTCCAGAACCAGCCGGTCGAGCGCCGGCGCAGCAGTCCCGCTGCTTCCAGGGCGACGACCCCCTCGGCCGCCCGGGGGCCGAACCGTGCGAAGTCGTCCTCGGTGAGCGGCAGCTCCTGGGCTGCCGCGGCCAGGTGCGGCCCCAGCACGTAGGGGTTCTCCGGGTCGAAGACGGTGGCCTCGACCGGCGCCCCCAGGACGGCCTCGGGGTGATGCACGAGGAACGAGTCGAGGGGGTCGTCGCGCGCGATCATGACGCCGAGGCTGTCGACGCCGGCCCGGCCGGCGCGACCCCACTGCTGCCACAGCGCCGCGCGGGTGCCGGGGAAGCCGATGGACACGACGGCGTCCAGCCCGGCGATGTCGATGCCGAGCTCGAGCGCGTTCGTGCTGGCGAGTCCGAGCAGGTCGCCCGACCTCAGTCGCGCCTCGAGCTCGCGACGCTCCTCGGGCAGGTAGCCCCCACGGTAGGTGGCGACGCGATCGGTCAGGGCGGGGTCGACCTCGGCGAGGGCACGCCGGGTGGTCATGGACAGCTGCTCGGCGCCGCGCCGCGACCGGACGAAGGCCAGCGTCCGCGTGCCGCCGACGACCAGGTCGGTCAGCAGGTCGGCGGCCTCGGCGCCGGCGGACCGGCGGATCTCGACCCCCTCACGGTTCGGCTGCAGGGGCGGCTGCCAGAACGCGACGGTGCGTCCGGCGCGTGGGGAGGCGTCCTCGGTCACGGCGGTGACCGGTGCCCCGATCAACCGCTCGGCGGAGGCGGCCGGCTCGGCGACGGTGGCCGACGACAGGACGAACAGCGGGTCGGCGCCGTAGTGCTCGCAGATGCGGCGCAGGCGCCGCAGGATCAGGGCGACGTGCGCCCCGAACACGCCCCGGTAGTGGTGGCACTCGTCCACGACGATCGCCAACAGCCGGGCCCAGCGCTCGTGAGCGGGCAGGATCGTGCGGTGCAGGATGTCGGGATTGGCCAGCACCCAGTTGGCATGGTCACGGGCCCAGGCGCGCTGTTCCCGGCTGTTGTCGCCGTCGACCGTCGCGGGGCGCAGGCCGGGGACGTCCGTCGGCAGCCGCCGCAGCTGGTCGGCGGCCAGTGCCTTGGTGGGTGCGAGGTAGAGGACGGACGGGCGACGCGCTCCGGACAGCCCGGTGCCGCCGCGGCCGTCGCGCAGCGCCTGCAGGGCCGCGGCCTGGTAGACGAGCGACTTGCCCGACGCCGTGCCCGTGGCGACCACCACGTTCTGCCGCGCGTGCAGGGCGGCCAGCGCCTCGGTCTGATGACCCCACAGGACGTCCGCGCCCTCCGCGGCGAAGAGCGCGCGGATCTCGGGATCGATCCAGTCGGGCCACGGCTCCACGACCGCCTCGACCGCGGGATGCTGCTGCACGTGCACCAACTGCTCGCGATGTCGCGCGAGAACCGGGTGCAACTGCATGGTCACAGTGTCCTTCACCTGCCTGAGGCACCGAGCGCCAGCGCTCGGCGGGCGATCGGCCGACGCCGCGGTTCGCGGCGCGCCACGGCTCGCTGCGCGTGATTCAATGCCGTCATGGATCTGACGCTCACCGAACGTGAGTCGCCGCCGTTCCACGTGGTCGAAGTCTCGGGCGAGATCGATGTGTACACCGCCCCACGGTTGCGTGAAGTGGTCGTCTCAGCGATCGACTCCGGCCACACCCGACTCGTGATCGACATCGAGGACGTCGCGTTCCTCGACTCGACCGGCCTGGGCGTCCTCGTGGGAGCCCTCAAGCGGGTCCGCGCCGACAACGGCTCGCTCGACATCATCTGCACGAGCGAGCGGTTGCTGCGCATCTTCGCGATCACGGGACTGGACAAGGTCTTCGGCCTGCACGCCTCGATCGACGAACTGGTCTCCTGAGTGTCCGGCTCGGACGTCGGGCTGCTGCGCGAGGCGATCGCCGACTTCACCGTCGACGCCGTCCACGGCGTCCTCGGGGACGAGGCCTGGCGAGCGCTCGCCCGGTCCGAGACGGTCCCGGGGCTGCGCGTCACCGCCGACGGCTCGCGGCTGTCCACCCTCATCCGGCTCTTCCAGCTGCAGTCCGTCGTGCCGCGCGAGTCGGCTGAGTCGGCCTTCGGCCCCGCGTGGGAGGCGGCTCGGTCCCTGGGCCTCGTCGAGGTCGACGGTGACGACGCCCGCGCCCGCCTCGACCTGCGCCCCTACGGCGACGAGTCGCACGACTGGTGGGTCGTGTGCGACCTGACACCGGGCCTCGACGGGCGCGAGAACCCACGCGACCCGCTCTACGTCCTGGGCATCAGCGAGGCGTCCTCGTCACTCGCGCAGCTGACGGTGCGCCCCGAGGTCGGGCGCGCGCTCGACCTCGGCACCGGCTGCGGCGTCCAGGCATTGCACCTGGCCGGCCACTCGCGTGAGGTCGTGGCGACCGACGTCAACCCTCGCGCGGTCCAGCTCGCGAGTCTCACCGCGGCACTGAACGGTCTCGACGTGGACGTCCGTGACGGCAGCCTGTTCGAGCCGGTCGCGGGGGAGCGGTTCGACCTGATCGCGACCAACCCGCCGTTCGTCGTCTCGCCCCCGGACGGGGATCGGCTCGTCTACCGCGAGACGGGCTTCGACGGCGACGACGTGGTCCGGCGGATCGTCACGCAGGCCCACGACCACCTCACCGACGGCGGCTGGTGCCAGCTGCTGGCGGCGTGGATCCATCGCGAGGGTGAGCCGTGGCAGGAGCGGCTGGCGTCATGGATCGAGCCGACCGGGCTCGACGCGTGGGTCGTCCAGCGCGAACGGGTCGACCTGCCCGAGTACGCCGAGATGTGGCTCGCGGACGCCGGCCTGCGGCACGCGCCCGGCCACGTCGAGCGGTACGACCGCTGGCTCTCGTGGTTCGCCGAGCAGGGCACCGAGGCGATGGGCTTCGGCTGGATCACCCTGCGCAAGGCCGAGCGCGCGGTGCCGCAGGTGCGGATCGAGGAGTGGACGACCCCGGTGGCCCAGCCCGTGGGTGCGGACTTCCTCGCCTGGGCCGGCCGCACCGACGCGCTCGACGCCGGCGACCTGCTGGGACGGTGCTGGCGGCTGGCGTCCGACGTCGTGCAGGAGACCCTCGGTCCCGTCGGCGCCGCCGATCCCGCGGTGATCCGCGTGCAGCGCACCGAGGGACTGCGCCCGTCGCGCCAGGTCGACACGGTCGAGGCGGGGTTCCTCTCGGCGTGCGACGGCGACCTCACCGCCGGTCAGATCCTGGACGCCCTCGCCCAGCTGCTCGACCAGGACCCGGCGCTGCTGCGCGGTCGCTATGGGCCGGTGGTCGCCGACCTCGTGGCCGACGGCTTCCTCGTCCCCTGAACGGTGGCGGCGTCCCCCGGCTCGCCGCACCCCACTTTTGGAACAGGATTACCGGTCCGGAGGCGTGCTGGCCGTAACCCTGTTCCACAAGTGCGAGGATCCCGCGTCGCCCGCACGGGGCAGCCGCTGTCCCAGGAACGAAGCGACGGCGATCAGCACCGCGATCCCGCCACCGACGGCGAATCCGGCGGCCGCACCCCACAGGTCGATCGACGAGCCGATCACCGGAGCACCCAGCGCGCCACCGACCGTGAACGCGGAGGCCTGCCAGCCCATCGCCTCGCCACGGCGCGTCTCGTCGGTGAGCCGCGCGATGTACTCGCTGCACGACGTCATGATCGGCGCGCAGAGGAGACCCGCCGGGATCGACGCCAACGCCAGCGTCCACGGGGCGTGGGCGACGCCGACGGGGATCGTCAGCAGGCCCATCGCGAGCAACAGGTACGTGGGCCGGATCGACGCCGACCGCGATCCGTAGACGAGTCCGCCGACCAGCGAGGAGAATCCCCAGCCGAGGTAGACGACACCGACGAGGCCGATCGCGTCGAGCTCGCGCAGGACCGCGATGATCCCCAGGTCGGTCGCCATGAGGGCCACCATGGCGCCGGCCGACACGAGGAAGAGGAACGCCAGGTCGCGGGTGACCCAGCCGAAGCCGGGCTGGTGCGGCGTGTCGACGTGGTCGGCGCTGCGTGTCGGGGGATCGAGCCACCACAGGATCAGCAGGCCGATCCCGACGGTCCCGGCCACCGTAAGCAGCGCGGCCTGCGGTGACGCCTGGACGACCATCACGCCCGCGGCGGCCGGACCGATGATGAACGAGGCCTCGGCCATGACCGAGTCGAGCGCGAACGCGCTGCGGTGGTGCGAGGCCGGCAGGTTGGTCGAGAGCGAGACCCGCACGATCGAGTGCACGGGCGCCAGGAACAGGCCCGCCACGAACGCCAGCGGCAGCAGCCAGGCGTAGGTGGCCATGGCGGCGAGCGGGTAGACCACGAGCAGCACGGCGATGGAGGGGATGAGCGCCCGCCGGACGCCGAGCCGATCGATCAGGCGCCCGCGCCACGGGGCTCCCAGGCCGGCGCCCAGGGTCTCGGCGGCGGCCACGATCCCGGCCTCGCCGTACGAACGGTCGAGGCCCTCGACGACCAGGAGCGTGAGGACCAGCGGGACCGCCATCATCGGGATCCTGGCCAGGAAGGCCGCGATGTAGAGGGGGATGGTGCCGGGGGACCTCAGCACGTCCGCGTACGTCACCTTCTCCACTCGCGAGATTCTTCCACGGCGTGCACCGGTGGCGAAAACGGTTGACAGGAAGCGCTACGGTGGGCCACCACCGGCCCAGATTCCCCATGACGGCCGGGCGGAGGAGCAGAACGTGACATCACTGGTGATCGTCGAGTCGCCCAACAAGGTGCGCAGCATCAAGGCGTACCTGGGCGACGGCTACGTCGTCTCGTCCTCGGTCGGGCACATCCGCGACCTGCCGCAGGGCGCCGACCAGATCCCGGCCAAGTACAAGGGCGAGGCCTGGGCGCGCCTGGGCGTCAACATCGACAACGACTTCGAGCCGGTCTACGTCGTCCCGGCCGAGAAGAAGAAGCAGATCGCCGAGCTGAAGAAGCTGCTCAAGGACGCCGACGAGCTCGTCCTGGCCACGGATGAGGATCGCGAGGGCGAGGCCATCGCGTGGCACCTGTTCGACGAGCTCAAGCCGAAGGTGCCGGTCAAGCGCATCGCCTTCAACGAGATCACCCAGGAGGCGATCCAGCGCGCGATCGCCAACCCGCGCGACATCGACCAGGACCTCGTCGACGCGCAGGAGACCCGTCGCATCCTCGACCGCCTCTACGGCTACGAGGTCAGCCCCGTCCTGTGGAAGAAGGTCATGAGCGGCCTGTCCGCGGGCCGCGTCCAGTCGGTCGCCACGCGCCTGGTCGTCGAGCGCGAGCGCGAGCGGATGGCGTTCCGCATCGCCAGCTACTGGAACCTCGAGGCCACCTTCGGGTGCGACCTCGAGCCGTCCCGGTTCCCCGCCCGCCTGTCCACGATCGACGGCAAGCGCGTCGCGTCGGGCTCCAACTTCGACAGTGCCGGCCAGCTCAAGGGCGACGTCGTGCACCTCGACGAGACCCTCGCCCGCGACCTCGCCTCGGGGCTGGAAGGACGCGACTTCGTCGTCCGCTCCGTAGAGTCCAAGCCGTACACGCGCCGCCCTTACGCCCCGTTCCGCACCACGACGCTGCAGCAGGAGGCCTCGCGCAAGCACGGCTACGGCGCGCAGCGCACGATGTCGATCGCCCAGAAGCTCTACGAGGGCGGCTACATCACCTACATGCGCACCGACTCGGTGACGCTGTCGCAGACCGCGCTCAACGCGGCCCGCGCCCAGGTCAAGGAGCTCTACGGCGCCGACTACCTCCCGGACAAGCCGCGCGTCTACACGTCCAAGGTCAAGAACGCCCAGGAGGCGCACGAGGCGATCCGTCCGGCGGGCGAGTCGTTCCGCACCCCGCAGGAGACCGGCCTCTCGGGCGACGAGCGCAAGCTCTACGAGCTGGTCTGGAAGCGCACGATCGCCTCGCAGATGGCCGACGCGAAGGGCAACCAGGTCTCGATCCGCATCGGCGCCGAGTCCTCCTCCGGTCAGGACGTCGAGTTCACGTCGTCCGGTCGCACGATCACGTTCCACGGCTTCCTCAAGGCGTACGTCGAGTCCACCGAGGACCCCGACGCCGAGGGTGACGACCAGCAGACCAAGCTGCCCAACCTCAGCGAGGGTGCGCACGTCACGGCCGTCGAGCTGGACGCCGCGGGCCACCAGACCAAGCCGCCGGCGCGCTACACCGAGGCCAGCCTCATCAAGGAGCTCGAGGACCGCGAGATCGGTCGTCCCTCCACGTACGCCTCGATCGTCAACACGATCCAGAACCGGGGCTACGTCTACAAGAAGGGCACGGCGCTCGTGCCGGCGTGGGTCGCGTTCAGTGTCGTGCGCCTGCTCGAGCAGCACTTCGGACGCCTCATCCAGTACGAGTTCACCGCCGAGCTGGAGGGCGTCCTCGACGAGATCTCCAACGGTCGCGAGGACCGCGTCCACGTGCTCGAGGCCTTCTGGTCCGGCGAGGGCGAGCGCGACACCGGACTCAAGCGACTCATCGACAACCTGCCCGACATCGACGCCCGCGGCCTGGCCACGTTCGACCTCGGTGAGGACATCGCGGTGCGTGTCGGCCGCTACGGTCCGTACGTCGAGGGCCCGCCCATGGTTGAGACCAAGGAGGGCGGCGAGCAGCCGACCCGCGCGAACATCCCCGAGGACCTGCCGCCGGACGAGCTCACGCTCGAGCGCGCCAAGGAGCTGCTGGCCACGCCGGCCGGCATGGAGAAGGAGCTCGGCACCCATCCCGAGACGGGGCTCGAGGTCGTGGCCAAGAACGGTCGGTACGGCCCTTACGTCACCGAGGCGCTGCCCGAGGACGCCAAGAAGGGCGCAAAGCCGCGCACCGCGAGCCTGTTCAAGTCGATGGACCTCGACTCGGTCACGCTCGAGGACGCCGTGAAGCTGCTGACGCTGCCGCGCGTCGTGGGCCACGACGCCGAGGGCGTCGAGATCACGGCCCAGAACGGCCGCTACGGCCCGTACCTCAAGAAGGGCACGGACTCTCGTTCGCTCGAGACCGAGGAGCAGCTGCTGACGATCACCGAGGCGCAGGCGCTCGAGATCTACTCCCAGCCCAAGACGTACGGCCGCCGTGCCGCGGCCGCTCCGCTCAAGGAGCTGGGCGAGGACCCGACCAGCCAGAAGCCGATCGTCGCCAAGAGCGGACGCTTCGGCACCTACGTCACCGACGGCGAGTACAACGCCACGCTGCGCAAGGACGACGACCTCGAGACGCTCACGCACGAGCGTGCGGTCGAGTTGCT
Organism: Aeromicrobium sp.; assembly: GCF_032084975.1. Lineage (GTDB taxonomy): Bacteria > Actinomycetota > Actinomycetes > Propionibacteriales > Nocardioidaceae > Aeromicrobium. The sequence continues at coordinate 2,360 of NZ_DAMDLR010000071.1, read as the reverse complement.
CGCCGAGCGTCGTGCGAAGGGTCCGGCCAAGAAGGCGACCAAGAAGAAGGCGCCGGCCAAGAAGGCGGCGAAGAAGACCACGGCCAAGAAGGCGACCGCGAAGAAGACGACGAAGAAGGCCCCCGCCAAGAAGTCCTGAGCCGACGAGCGGGGACCGTCGACGCGACGGTCCTCGCCGTGGCGGCGTTCGTGCCCTACCGTGAGGACATCCGCACGGCACGGGGGACGCCATGACCGAAGCTCCGACGTACACGCTGGCACAGCGGCTGAGCGCTGAGGCGCTCGGCACCTTCTGGCTCGTCTTCGGCGGGTGTGGCACCGCCATCTTCGCCGCGACGGCGATTCCCGAGGGTGCGCAGATGGCGGTGGGCGTCGGCTGGTTGGGCGTGGCCTTCGCGTTCGGTCTCACGGTGCTGACGGGCGCTTACGCGTTCGGTCCCGTCTCGGGCGGCCACTTCAACCCGGCCGTGACGGTGGGATTGGTGCTGGCGCGCCGGTTCTCGGCGAGGGACCTGCCCGGCTACGTCATCGCGCAGGTCGTCGGTGCCACGATCGCCGGCGCCGTGCTGCTGGTGATCGCCGAGGGGATCGACGGCGGGTTCGACCCCGTCGAGACCGGGTTCGCCTCCAACGGGTTCGGCGACCGGTCGCCGATGGGCTACAACCTGGTGTCCGTCGTCATCACCGAGATCGTGCTGACGGCGGTGTTCCTGTTCGTGATCCTGGGCACGACCGCCAAGCGGGCCGCCGTCGGCTTCGCGGGACTGTCGATCGGGCTCGCGCTCACCCTGATCCACCTGATCAGCATCCCGATCTCGAACACGTCGGTGAATCCCGCGCGATCGCTCGGTGTGGCCTGGTTCGCCGGGACGGACGCGCTCGCCCAGGTCTGGGTGTTCATCCTCGCGCCGGTCATCGGCGCGGCGATTGCGGGACTGGTCCACGGGCCCTTGCTGGGGCGCGACGACGCGTGACCGCGGACGTCATCCACAGATCCTCGGCTGTGCCGTTCGCCGTCGGGGGCGCCGACTAGGCTCGCCACCATGCAGTCAGCGGACGATCCACTCGTCACCGAGGTCGGTGTCTTCGTCGCCTTCGAGGGCGGCGAGGGCTCGGGCAAGTCGACCCAGTCACGCCTGTTGTCGCAGTGGCTCGAGTCGCGGGGGCGCCGGGTCCTGCTCACGCGTGAGCCCGGCGGCACCGAGGTGGGAGCCCGCCTGCGGTCGATCCTGCTCGACCCGGCGACCGGCCACCTCTCGCCGCGGACCGAGGCGCTCATCTATGCGGCCGACAAGGCCGAGCACGTCGACACGGTGATCCTGCCGGCACTGGCCGACGGCTCCGTCGTCATCACCGATCGCTACGTCGACTCCACTCTCGCCTACCAGGGCGCGGGCCGTGCCCTGCACGTCAACGAGCTCGAGTCCCTGGCCCGGTGGGCCACCGCCGACCTGCGGCCCCACCTGACGGTGCTGCTCGACGTCGACCCGGCCACGGGGCTGTCCCGCGCGGGCGAGCCCGACCGCATCGAGGGCGAGCCGGTCGAGTTCCACCAGCGCGTGCGGCGTCACTTCCTCGACCTCGCCGCCACCGACCCCGAGCACTACGTCGTGCTCGACGCGAACGAGGCGCCCGAGCTGATCCACGAGCGGGTCCGTGCCGCCGTCGAGCCGTGGCTCGGCCAGGCGCGCGAGGCGGTCTCGTGACGGCGCCCGTCTGGGACGAGCTCGTCGGCCAGGACGACGTCGTCGCCACGCTAGGCGCTGCGGTCGCGGGCCAGATGACCCACGCCTGGCTGTTCACCGGACCGCCCGGATCGGGCCGGTCCAACGCGGCGATCGCCTTCGCCACCGCGCTGCAGTGCGAGCAGGGCGGGTGCACGACGTGTCGTTCGTGCGTCACGGCCGCTGCCGGCAGCCACCCGGACATCGCCGTCATCAACACGGACGGCCTCAGCATCGGCGTCGACGCCGCGCGCGACGCGGTGCGGCGCTCGGCCCTGCACCCGTCGCTCGGACGCCACCAGATCCTCGTGGTCGAGGACGCCGACCGACTGACCGACCAGGCCGCCAACGCGCTGCTGAAGTCGATCGAGGAACCGGCGCCCGGCACCGTGTGGCTGCTGTGCGCCCCTGCCGTCGAGGACGTCATCATGACGATCCGCTCGCGGTGCCGTCCGGTGCTGCTGCGCACCCCGCCCACCGAGGCGATCGCGCGGCTCCTGCACGAGCGCGACGGCATCGAGCCGCAGGTCGCCCACAAGGCCGCCGCGGCGTCCCAGGGACACATCGGTCGAGCGCGTGGCCTCGCCCGCGACCCCGAGGCCCGTCGGCGCCGCGCCGAGATCCTCGCCCTCCCGG
>NZ_DAMDLR010000070.1:0-12835 GCF_032084975.1 Aeromicrobium sp. | reverse complement strand
GGAGGACGCCGCGGGACTCCTCGAGATCGCGGCGGCATGGGCCGGACTGGGCGACCTCGTCGCCGCGGGTGACGCCGCAGCCCACGCAGCCAACCTCCACCGCCGGCAGGGACGTCACGGCTCGGCGTTCGAGGCCGCGGCCCGGGCCGCGGAGCTGGCTCGTCGATCGGGCGCCCACACCCCGGCCCTGACACAGGCCGTCCGTCCGCTCCCCCTGACCGCCCGCGAGCGAGAGATCGCCACGCTCGCGGCAGCCGGCGCGTCGAACCGCCAGATCGCCGATCGACTGACCCTCTCGGTCCGGACGGTCGAGGGCCACCTGTACCGCGTCGGCCGGAAGCTCGGCGTCTCCGAGCGCGGCGACCTGGCCCGCATCCTGCGAAACGAGTAGCCAGCTACTCACGTCGCGGCCGCTTCCTCGCCGCACGGTGGTCACACGCGAACCGAGGAGGAGTCATGAGCACCATCCACGTACGGGCCGACGAGGGCCGGCGCCTTGCGATGATCGACGGCGACCACATCGCCAAGACCGCCGTCACCGGCGACGGTGGGGCCTTCGAGGTCTTCGAGGTGGTGAGCTCCGCCCCGGGCATGGCGCCTCCACACGTGTCACCGTGGACCGGAGTCCTGTACCTGCTCGAGGGTCGCGTCACCGCGATGGTCGACGGCCGGCCGTACGACGTCCGACCCGGTGATCTCGTCGTCTTCCCGGCCGGCACGCCGGCGACGTTCGAGGTCGTGGGCGAGTCCGCGCGCTTTCTCGCCATCACCACGGGTCATGGCGCAGGCAAGTTCTTCGAGGACTTCTCCAGGACCGTCCCGGCCGGCCGGCCGGCGCAGGAGTCGATGGACGCGATCGTGTCGGTGACCCAGCGCCACGGCGTCGCGACGGCCGGTGCGTGAGCCATGTCCACGCCCACGTCCACCTGGTCCCCCGCGCTGCCCGAGGCCGCGGGCTTCGAGCACCACGTGGTCGAGACGCCGGGCCTGCGCACCCACCTCGCCGTGATCGGCCAGGGTGAGCCCGTCGTGATGCTGCACGGCTTCCCCCAGCACTGGTGGCAGTGGCACGACATCGCCCCGGCCATCGCCGCCCACGGGTATCGCGTGCACTGCCCTGACCTGCGCGGAGCCGGCTGGACCGAGGCCGACGAGCCGCGTATCGATCGGGAGACCCGGTTGCACGACCTGCTCGCCCTGCTCGACGCCCTCGGGATCGCGCGGGCGCACGTCGTCTCGCACGACATGGGCGCGGTGGTGGCGTGGCAGTTGACGTACGACCATCCCGAGCGGGTCCGGACGTCCGTCCTGCTCGCCGTGCCGCCACCGTTCATGGCGTTCGATCCCAGGATCATCCCGGGGTTCCGGCACCTGCCGAAGTTCCTGTGGCACCGTCGCGGCGCACCCCTGGACGGGTTCTTCTCACCGCCGTACGTCGTCCGACCGATGCCGTCCGAGACCGTCGAGGCACACCTCGCACCGATGAGCATCCCCGAGATCGATGCCGCCGTGCGCCCCCTGTCGCGCCGGTTCGTCGTCCCCGAGGCGATGCGCATGGCCAGCGGCACCTACCGCCGAAGGCGCCTCACCGTGCCGACCCTCGTCGTGTTCGGCCGACGCGACTGGCCGTGGACCGAGAGGGTCCTGACGCGCGCGTGCCGTGACACCGACAGCCGGCGCGCGGATCACGTCGAGTTCGCGTACGTCGACGACGCTGCCCACTACGTCACCGATGATGCTCCGGCCGAGGTCGCCGACCTCGTCCTCGACTGGTTCGGGCGCGTGCGTTGATCGCCTGGACTCGTCAGCGCGCCCGCCGCAGCACGATCTCGTCGTCCTCGACCTCGCCGGACTCGACGAAGCCCACCGACCTGTAGACCCGCAGCGCCGCCTCGTTCTCCGGCGCGACGGAGAGGGCGGCCTCCCGGTACGGCGTGCCCGAGAGGTCGGGCTCGCGCTCCCACAGCCTCAGGAGAGCATCGACGGCGGCGCGCCCGAGCCCCTTGCCCTGGTGCTGCACGTCGATCACCAGCCCACCGATCCAGTGGCTGGCGTCGTCGGGATCCACCGCCCACATCACGTGGCCCACGACCTCGCCGTCGTCGGCCTGCACCGCGTACGAGCGCCACAGCCCGTCGTACGCCGACAGGCACAGGTAGTAGGAGGTCTGGGCCACCCACTGCTGCTGGTCGTCGGCGGAGCGGACGCGGGTGATCTCGCGCCAGTTGTCGGAGGTGGCGGGGCTCAGGACGACCATGGGCCGATCCTTCCAGCCCTTCAGGACACGACCACCACGACCTTGCCCAGCGCACGCCTCTGCCCGACGTGCGCGAGCGCCTCGGGAACCTCGTCGAGGGTGAAGGTCCGGTCGACGTGCGCCGCCACCTCGCCGTTGGTCACCAGCGCGCCGAGCGGCTCGAACGCCGCCGGGCCCTGCTTCACGGCGAGCACGCCGAGGGAGCGTCCGCTCGCCGCCCCGATCACCGCGCCCAGCGTGAGCACGCGCAGCAACGTGCCCACCGATCCCCCGACGCAGCGGTAGGTGCCACCGGGTGCGAGCGCACGGCGGTACGCGAGGACCGATCGATGGGCGACCAGGTCGAGCACCAGGTCGTACGGTCGCGCAGCCCGGGTGAAGTCCTCGCGTTCGTAGTCGATCACCTCGTCGGCGCCCACGGAGCGCATGAAGTCCTGCTTCGACCCGTTGTCGACGGCGGTGACGTGGGCGCCGCGACGCTTCGCGAGCTGGATCGCGAAGGAGCCCGACCCGCCGCCGGCGCCGTTGATCAGCACCCGCGCGCCTGGCCGCACACGCTCGGTGCCCTGCACTGCGATGGCCCCCGCCTGCGGGATCGTCGACGCCGAGACGAAGTCCAGTCCGGCGGGCTTGGGCGCCAGCGCGGACGCGGGAGCGAGCGCGTACTCGGCGAACCCGCCCTTCAGCGCCAGGTTGTCCCCATAGACCTCGTCGCCGGGCCGCAGGTGAGTCACTCCGGGCCCCACCGCGTCGACGACTCCCGCGATGTCGGACCCGAGCGTGCGCCGGGCTGGGCGCCACACGCCACCCAGTCGCGCGTAGGCGGGCGAGCCCGTCAGGCACTCCCAGTCGCTCAGGTTGACCGAGGTCGACCTGATCCTGACGAGCACCTGACCGGACGACGGGACCGGTCTCGGCACATCCGCCATGCGGAGCTGCTCAGGTCCGCCGTAACGGTGGTAGACGACGGCTCTCATGTGCGCCATCATCCTCCGTTCGCTGCGGTCGTCGGCCATGTCACTGCTCGCTCCGTTCACGACGCCCGCGCCACCCGGGTCAACCAGTGCGCCATGAGGGCGCCGAGCAGCTCGGGCTGCTCGTGCGGCAGCGCATGGCCCGCGTCATCGATCACGGCGACGGTCGCGCGCGGGTGCACGTCGAGCAGTGCCGCCGCACCCGTGTACCCGACCGTGGAGTCCAACCGGCCCGCCACCACGAGGGTCGGCCCCGCGTACGGCGTCGACGCCAGCGACAGTCCCCAGTTCTCTCCGATGCGCTCCATCGCCGCCTCGTCCACGAGGTCGGCCGCCGGCGCGACATGGCGCTGGTACCGCTCCCACATCTGTGGCGTCTGGATGACGAAGTAGTCACGGAAGGCCTCGTCCCCGAGGTCGCCGTTCCCCTTCACCACTCGATGCTCGGGAGGCTCCTCCCCGCTGATCAGCAGCGGGCAGACCAGCGCGAGTCCCGCGACCAGCTCGGGGATGCGCGCCGCCATGGCCTGCGCCAGGAACGCTCCCCACGAGTGCCCGACCAGCAGGACCCGATCACCGTCACACTCCCGCTTCACGAAGTCGAGCAGGACGTGGATCACGTCATCGGGCGATCGCAGCGACTCCGGTGCCGGCGAGCGTCCCATGCCGGGCAGGTCGACGTAGACGCGGCACAGGTCGGGTCGGTCGAGCAACGGCTCGAAGCAGGCCTCGCTCTCGCGGTGGTCCACGCCGGCACCGTGCAGCACCACCACCGGGCGGCCCTCACCGTGACGGACGACGTGGAGTGCTTCGGCCTCCATACGAGGCAACGTAACCCCGCGAGCGGTGCGGAGTCATCCCATCTTGTCGACCCAGCGGACCAAGAGGCCGGCCTCGTCGACCTCGTGGAACGCCGGCGGTCCCGGGACCGGGTCGTCGCGCAGGAGCGCGATCACCTCGCCCGGACCATGCAGTTGCTCCTCGACGGCGGTCGTCCAGTGCACGTCAGGGGCCAGGCCCTGCTCCAGTCGCGCCCAGTCGCGGCGCTCGATCAGGCTCAGGATGTTGCCGACGGCGGGGACGAACTCGGCCATGTGTGGTCCTCTCGGTTCAGGTCTTGCGCACCGCGCTGGTGAAGCCGGCTGCGAACAGTGTGGCGAATCCCCAGCCCAGGAGCTGGGCGACGAGGCCGATCACGTTCAGTGCGTCTCCGGCGGCGGACGTGGTGGTGACGCACCGGTCGGACGCACCCGTCGTGACGAGCGGCAGGGTCGTGTCGACCGCGACGAGCACCTGCTCGGTCCGGCTGCACGACTCGGCGGCCGCGCCGCCTGCCGAGGGTCGGACCAGACCCGAGTCCGCCAACGTGAGCGTGAGTCCCACGGCGAGCGCCGCGGTCACGAGCAGCCACACCAGGGCCAGCCACGGCCGGTACCCGAAGCCGAGCGTGTAGTACGTGAACCATCCCCAGAACCGCTCCCGTTGCGGCATGTCGACGCTCGCCAGCTGGTGCTTGCGCTGGGCGATCAGGGTCCTGAGCACGTCACCGTCGTGGCCGGCTGCCTGGTGGGTGGCCGCCAGCTGCCGATAGGGCTGGGCGGCGTAGTCGCGAGCGTCCGTGGCCATCTCGTTCAACCACGTCTCCGTGTCGACTCCAGGGTCGAGGCTGGAGTACGTCAGTCCGTCGACGTTGAAGTGAGCGCCACCGGGCCAGGTGTTGTGCACGTGTCCGGGGCTCAGCATCACCCGGCGGCCCACGTGGGCGGCGGCCAGGTTCACGGCGGCGTCCATGGAGCCACCCGTGGCTGACAGCCCGTCGAGGATCAGGTCACCGCCGACCGAGAGGTTCTCCGCGACCAGGGCTGGCCCGGAGTCGTTGGTCAGGATCACCTGGCGCCGCGCGGCGGACTCACGACGCAGCCGAGCGACCACTGAGCCTCGTGCGGAGGCGCCGGTCAGGTTGACCGCCCCGCGCTCTCCCGCACCGGACGCCCGCAGCCCCTTCAGGTCGATCCCTTGTCCGACGTCGAGGTGGTCCGCGCGCAGGGCGGGACCGCTGGCGTTCACCACGTCGGAGTCGGCGAGTGAGAGCCGTCCGTCGACCGTCGCGCCGAGCATGCGCACGGTCCCCCGTCGTCCGGCTCCCCTCGCGATGAGGCCCTCCAACTGCATGTGCTGCTCGACCCGGATGTCGTCGAGCTCCAGCGCCGGACCCCGCGAGTTCATGAGCTCCACGCGTCCTCGCGCCACGAGCAGTCCACCGATCCGCGCGCCCATCATGCGCACGAGTCCAGCGTCCACGCTCCCCTTCGCCACGAGGTCGTCGAGGCCCACGTCCTGCGTGACCTCAACCAGCTCCGCGCACAGGGCCGGGCCGTCCGCGTTGCGCAACCGAGCCTTCGCGAGTGACAGCTCTCCACTGATGTGGGCCCCGATCAGCCTCACGGTCCCCAGCTCGCCACCTCCCCGCATCTGAGCGCTGTTCATGTGGCACAACTGCGTCACCCGGAGGTGGTTGGCGTTCACGACCGGCCCATCGGCGCACCTGAGGACCGCGCGATTGAGCGTCAGTCCGCCCGCGACAGTGGCCGCGAGCAGGCAGATCGTCCCCACCTGCGACGCGCCGGTGGCCTCGAGGTCGTCCAAGCTCATGCCTCCACCCACCACGAGGTCCGAGGCGTTGATCGCGGGCCCGTGTGCGTTGTCGACGGTGGCACCGGTCAACCCCACCCAGCCGCCGATCCGGGCACCGGCCAGCACGACCGTCCCCACCTCTCTCGTCGACACGGCGGAGCAGCCGTCCATGGCCAGGTACTCCTCCAGGTGCACATACGGGAGATCGACCGCGGACAGGGCGAGATCGCGATGGCCGAACCGCGTCGCCATCAGCTCCACGAACGGGAGGTGCGCACCCTGGGCGCTGAGGCCGTCGGGGACCTCGCAGCCATTCAGCACGAGCGGCACCTCGCTCCGCACGTGATCGAGGTCGAGTCGCCCGACGACGACCGCCCCGTCGACGACCACCCCGCGCAGATCCACGTCGACCGTCACCGCCGGGTCACGGGGGTCGAGCCCACGGACCAGCGAGCGGATCACGTCCGCACGGATCTCCCGATCGTCACGGGAGGACAGCTCGAGCGACTCGCCCGTCCGCACCCGCTCGACGAGTTCGAGTTCGACCGCCGACAGATCGAGCGTCACCTCACCAGAAGACCACAGGACGTACGGCGTGGACCAGAGCTCAGCACCGTATGGCCGTCAGCCGTGCAGGTACCTCACGCGATAACCCGGACCCAGTTCGTCCTGGACACGGACTGCCAACTCCTCGCCCAGCACGCGGATCGCGTCGTCCTCGGTCTCGGCGGCACGCCGCCGCTCATGGTCGAGTCGCCAGCGGACGGCACGCAACCCGTCGACGACGGAGCGAACCACCGGCAAATGATCGAAGCGGTCATCGAACACGTCGGCCGGGATCGACTCGTCCCATCGCTGGGCGAATGCTCCCAGATCGGCTGCCAGTCCCGCGGTCAGCCCGAGCGCTTCGGCGTCCGTCCCGCCTTCGTCGTCCCAGAGGCAGAAAGCACCGTAGTCATTCATGACTCGGATCTCGGTCAGGTCGCCAGAAGATCTCGGAGCCATGGCCGGATTCTTCCATCCTTGCGGGCCCTGCCGCGAGATCTTGCCGATCGATTTCAGTGCCCCGGCCCTGAACTCGCGGACACCCGCATCGCGACGTGCGAGTACTGTCGGGGGTGCCCACTATGTTGGGTGACATGGACTTGAACCGGGCGATCACGACGGGTGACACGGTGCGTCGTGCCCGCGCGATGGCGGAGTTCGAGGAGTGGAAGTTCGTCGCGAGGTACCACGCGAAGATGGTGGCGGAGATCGACCGGACGGACGAGATGCCGCTCTCGAAGGAGCTGGCTCGGCGGGAGGTGACACTGGACCTGGCGCAGGCGCTGCACGTCTCCGAGAGCACGGTGTGGGCGATCATCAGCGAGACCGAGGTCCTGCGCGAGAAGACCCCGTCGGTGTGGGCGGCGTTCCGTGAGGGCGACATCGACGGGGCCCGGGTGGCGTCGATCGCCCGGACGGCCGAGCAACTGCAGACTGCCTCTGCGCTTACGGAGTTGGACGAGTCGGCGCCGGCATACGCGGCGACTCACACCGTGGCCGAGCTGCGGTCGTGGCTGCGGCGGCTGCGTGCCCGTCTCGAGCCGGACCAGACGCGCGTGGAGCGCGAGAATGCGGTGGAGCACCGTCGGGTGTCGATCCGGCACAACGACGACGGCACGTCGTGGCTTGCTGCGCTGTTGCCGACGCCGGTGGCGATCGCGGCGGGCAACCGGTTGCGTCGCGCCGCGAAGGCCCTGCCGAAGATCGACCCCGAGACGGGCGAGAAGGACCGCCGCACCCGCGACCAGAAGCAGGCCGACCTGCTCGCGCACTGGCTCACGTCCTGCGAAGGCACCTCCACCGACATCCGTGCCGAGATCGCGATCAGCATCCACGCCACCGACCTCATCGGCTACACCGACGGTCCGGGCATGACGCTCGACGGCGAGCCGATCGGCTCCGAATGGGTCCGCGAACTCGCCGCCAGCGAACACACCATCTTCCGCAGACTCGTCCTCGGCCCTCGGGGCGAAGTCCTCGACACGACCGTCCTCGGCTACCGGCCGACCGAAGCGTTGAGACAGGCGATCAGGTGGCGAGACGGCACCTGCCGCGTCATGGGATGCCGGGCACCAGCCCACGAAGCCGACCAGGACCACGCATTCGCCTACCACTCCGGGGGCCAGACCACCGCCTCCAACCTGCGATCACTGTGTCGCAAGCACCACAACATGAAGTCCCACGGTCACCTCCACGACCGCCACCTCGACGACCCCGTGCAGCACGCCGAGGGCCATCAGCGCTGACCACACGATCCGATACGTCCCCACTTAGGCTGGCTGGTGTGACAGCAGTGACTCGCCGGTGGATCGCCGCGACCCTCGTGGCCGCGGTGGCGCTCGCGCTGGCGGCCGCCGTCGTCTTCACGCGCACCTCGGGCGCCGAGCCCTACGAGGCGGGGCCGCAGCCCACGCTGCCGGTCCCGACGCGGCCCAGCGCGTCACCGACGCCCGAGCCTGAGCCGGACCCGTGCCTGGGCGGCGCCGATCGACCGTTCACGCCCGACACGATCTCGTTCCGCGACGAGGTCTACCCCGTGATGAAGCTGCCGCGCGACGCTTTGGGGGTCCCGGGCACGCCTCCGCTGACCCAGGAGGGCAAGTGGACGTTCGGCTGGGACGGCCCACCCAGCCCCCTGCCAGGCGCACGGCGCGGCCACGTGATCGTCAACGCCCACACGTACCCCGACGGCTCGGCGCTGGGCAACCTGTTCCTGGACCACCTACGGGACGGGGACGTGCTGGTTGCGCGTGGTGAGGACCAGGTCCAGTGCTACCGCGTCGGCCGCCGCTTCGAGGTCCACGCCGAGAGCCGGGACAGCGGGTACGAGAACCCCGAGGGCCCGGCCCGACTGGCGATCCTGGCGTGCTCGGGCACGCGCACCGGACCGGGTGACTGGTCGCACCGCACGATCTGGTTCGCGAAGGCGATCGACGTCAGTCCGCCAGCGTCGGCTTGATCTCGACGATCTTCGACAGCAGCCCGTTCACGAACCGCGGCGACTCGTCGGTCGAGAGCTCCTTGGCCAGCTCGACGGCCTCGCTGATCGCCACGGGATCGGGCACGTCGTCGACGTGCAGGATCTCGTAGACGGCGATCCGCAGCAGGTTGCGGTCGACGGCCGGCATCCGGTCGAGCGGCCACGCGTGCGAGTGCTCCTCGAGCAGCGCGTCGATCCGCGTCGCGTTGGCGGCGACACCCTCGACCAGCGAGACGGTGTACGGGTTGACCGGCGGGTCGTTGACCTCGAGGCGGTCGGCCAGCGTGCCGCCGGAGGCCAGGCCCCGGGACTCGGACTCGAACAGGATGTCCAGAGCCCGCTTGCGGTACTTGGTACGGGCAGCCATCAGGCCTTCACGCGACCGAGGTAGCTGCCGTCACGCGTGTCGACCTTGACCTTCTCGCCCGAGTCGATGAACAGCGGGACCTGGATCTCCTTGCCGGTCTCGAGGCGCGCGGGCTTGGTGCCACCGCTGGAGCGGTCGCCCTGCAGGCCCGGGTCGGTGTGCTCGATGACGAGCTCGACCGAGGCCGGCAGCTCGACGTAGAGGACGCGGCCCTCGTTGGTCGCGACGACGGCGTCCTGGTTCTCGAGCAGGTAGTCGACGGTGTCGCCCATGATCTCGGGGGTGACCTCGATCTGGTCGTACGTGGCGGTGTCCATGAACACGAAGTTCGCGCCGTCGTTGTAGAGGTACTGCATGTCGCGCTTGTCGACCGTGGCCGTCTCGACCTTGGTACCGGCGTTGAAGGTCTTGTCGAGGGTCTTGCCGGACTCGACGTCCTTGAGCTTCGTGCGGACGAAGGCGGGGCCCTTGCCCGGCTTGACGTGCTGGAACTCGGTGACGGCCATCAGCTTTCCGTCGAGCTTGAGCACCATGCCGTTCTTCAGGTCGTTCGTGGTTGCCATCAGTCGATCTCCAGGAGTTCTTTGGTCATATCAGTGAGCACGTCCGGCTCACCGCCGTGGTCGGGGTCGGTGACGAGGACGGTGTCCTCGATCCGCACGCCCCCACGGCCCGGCAGGTAGATCCCCGGCTCCATCGTCAGGACGGTGCGGCTGGCAAGTCTACCGGGATGCGCGGAGCCGATGAACGGGTCCTCGTGGATCTGCAGGCCGACGCCGTGGCCCAACCCCGTCGTGAAGGCATCCAGCCAGCCGAGCTCCTCCAGCGTGGAGCGGGCCATCGTGTTCGCCTCGGCCACGGCGACTCCCGGGCGCAGGCAGTCGAGGCCCGCCGCCTGGGAGGCCTTCACGGCCGCGTGAATCTCGCGCTGCCAGTCGGCGGCCGGTCCCATGACGACCGTGCGCGTGCAGTCGGCGTGGTAGCCGTCGACCCGTGCACCGAAGTCGATCTTGAGCAGGTCACCGCGCCGGATCTCGCGGTCGGTGGGCTCATGGTGCGGGATCGCCGAGTGCTCGCCCGCCGCCAGGATCGTGTCGAAGGCCTTGTCCTCGGCACCGAGCTCGAGCATGCGCCACTCGAGGTCGCGAGCGACCTCGCGCTCGGTGCGGCCGACCAACGGCCCCAGCAGCAGCGCTTCGAGCGCCTCGACCGAGATCTCGCAGGCGCGACGCAGTGCGGCGATCTCGGACTCGTCCTTGACCTCGCGCAGTCGCTCGACGAGGCGCCCGGACGGCTCGGGCCGGCCCAGCTTCTCCCACGAGTCGACGTCGATCAGGTGCGTCTCGGCGGCGAGGTCGGCCGGCGCGCGCCCCGCGGCCACGCCCATGAGGTCGCGCGTGATGACGATCTCGACGTCGCCCAGGCCCGCCTCCGCGAGCTGGGCGGCCGCCTGGTCTCGGTAGCGTCCGTCGGTCAGGAAGACCGGGCCGCCGTCGAGGGGCACCAGCAGAGCACCGTTCGAGCCGGTGAAGCCGGTCAGGTAGCGCAGGTTCACCAGGTCCGAGACGTACATCGCCGCGTGCCCGGCCCCGGTGAGCAGGGCACGCAGGCGCGCGATCCGCGACTCAGCCACGGACCGCGTCCCAGCACTCGCGCAGCAGGTCCTCGGACGGGCCGGCCAGGATCTGCGGGTTCGCCAGTCCGTCGAGGACGACGAACCGCAGCTGCGACCCGCGGGTCTTCTTGTCGAGCCGCATGCCGTTCAGCAGGTCCTCGAACGAGGCCCCGTCGTAGCTGGTGGGCAGGCCGACGAGACCGAGGGTCGCGCGGTGCCGCGCCAGCAGGTCGGCGTCGATCTTTCCGGCGCGGTGCGCCAGCTCGGCGACGAAGACCATGCCGACGCTGATCGACTCACCGTGACGGATCGTGTATCTCTCGTGCCGTTCGATCGCGTGCCCGAGCGTGTGGCCGTAGTTGAGGGCCTCGCGCCCGATCGAGCCGTCGGCACCGGTCTCGCGCAGGTCGGCCGCGACGGTCGCCGCCTTCACCGCGATGCCGCGGGTCACGAGGTCGGCGAGCAGGTCGTCGGCGGGATCGAGCGCCCGCTCGGGAGCGGCCTCGACATCGGTCAGGATCGTGGGGTCGGCGATGAAGCCGCACTTGATGACCTCGGCCAGTCCGCCGCGCAGCTCGCGGGCGGGCAGGTCGGCGAGCGTCGCGAGGTCGCACAGCACGCCGATGGGCTCGTGGAACGCGCCGACGAGGTTCTTTCCGGCCGCCACGTTGATCCCGGTCTTGCCGCCGACGGCCGCGTCGACCATGCCGAGCACGGTGGTCGGGACGGTCACGAAGCGCACCCCGCGCAGCCAGCTGGCCGCCACGAAGCCCGCCAGGTCGGTGGTGGCGCCTCCCCCGACCCCGATCACGAGGTCGGAGCGGGTGAAGCCGTGCATCCCCAGCTGGTCCCAGCAGTGCGCCAGGAACTCGACGGTCTTGGCCTGCTCGCCGTCGGGTGCCTCGATCAGCAGGACCTCACGGCCGGGCAGGTGACGCGCCAGTCCCTCGGCGAAGCCCAGCACCGGCGAGGCGTGGATGATCGCGACCCGGACGGCGTCGGCGGGCACGAGTCCCTCGAGCTCGGCCAGGACGTGGTGTCCCACCACGACCTCGTAGGGCTGTGCCGTGGCCACCGCGACGCGGCGGGTCACCGGTCCAGCTCCTGCAGGATCCGTTCGGCGACCTCGTCGGGCGACAGCTCGTTGGTGTCGACCGTGAACGTCGCGACCTCGGCGTACAGCGGGCGGCGCGCGTCCATCAGCTTCTTGAGCTGGCCACGGATGTTGCCCATCAGCAGCGGTCGGCCGGAGTTCATGCCGACGCGGGCGGCCGCCTGGGCCAGGCCGACGTCGAGGTGCACGACGGTGTGGCCGGCCAGCAGCGAGCGCGTCGACTGGTCGACCACCGCTCCCCCGCCCAAGGCGAGCACGCCGGCGTGGGTGCGAAGCGCCTCCGCGACGGCGGCGGCCTCGAGCTCACGGAACGCCGGCTCGCCGCGGCCGACGAAGATGTCCTGTATCGACTCGCCCTGGGCGGCCTCGACGTCCTGGTCGGTGTCGCGGACCTCGACGCCCAGCCGGGCCGCGACCAGCTCGGCGACCGTGGTCTTGCCCGCGCCGGGCGGGCCGACCACGACGACGACCGGACGCGTGCCGGTCACCGGTACCTCAGGTTCTCGAGGTAGGTGCGCACGTTCCGGGCGGTCTCGCCGACGGAGTCGCCGCCGAACTTCTCGAGCAGCGCATCGGCGACCACGCGCGCGACCATGGCCTCGGCCACGATGCCCGCGGCGGGCACGGCGCACACGTCGGAGCGCTGGTGGTGCGCACGCGTCTCCTCGCCCGTCTGGACGTCGACCGTGCGCAGGGCACGCGGGACCGTGGCGATCGGCTTCATCGCGGCGCGGACGCGCAGCAGCTCGCCGGTCGTCATGCCGCCCTCGGTGCCACCCGCGCGGCCGGAGACGCGGCGCAGGCCCTCGTCGGTGGGGACGATCTCGTCGTGCGCGGCAGAGCCGCGGG
>NZ_DAMDLR010000069.1:0-13132 GCF_032084975.1 Aeromicrobium sp. | reverse complement strand
GTGCCGCCGTCCCGGCCTCGACGGTCCTGACCCGCGACGACCACCACCTCGGGCCCGCCGCGCGACCCGCCCTCGAGGCCATGCTCGAGCGGCTCGCCGCCAGCTGGCCACCGGCTGAGCAGCTGGCCCGCGACGGCCGCGCCCGCATCTCCCCCGACGAGCTGGGCCAGCTCGGCCAGGGCCGTCCCCTGGTGTCGGCACTGGCGAACCGCATCGAGATCGAGTGGCCCGAGGGACTGCGCCACGACGTCCGCGCCACCGGCGTCGTCAGTCGGGTCGACGACCCCGACCGGCAGCAGCGCGAGCACGATCGACCGCGGGCGTTCACGTCCGACCAGCTGTTCCGGTTCGACTGGAGCGTCTCGATCGGCGGCGAGCACCTGAGCCGGGTCGAGGTCGAGCAGCTGGCCGCCTCGCAGTCGGGCATGCTGCACCTGCGCGACCGCTGGGTGATGGTCGACCAGCAGCAGGTGGCGCGCGTCCTGGCCGGCCACGGCCGCACTCTCGACCCGGCCGAGGCCCTCCGGGCCGCCGTCACCGGCAGCCTCGAGATCGACGGCCGCGACACCGAGGTCGACACGGTCGGCTGGCTCGAGGACGTGCGCCGCCGCCTGGCGGAGCAGGACGCCGACATCACCCCGGCCGAGCAGCCCGCCGCCCTCGACGGCACCCTGCGCGAGTACCAGTTGCGCGGACTGCGCTGGATGAGCCAGTTGGTCGACCTGGGCCTGGGTGGGATCCTGGCCGACGACATGGGCCTGGGCAAGACGCTCATGCTGATCTCGCTGCACCTGCACCTCGACTCCCCCGAGCCCACCCTCGTGGTGTGCCCGGCCTCGGTGCTGGCCACGTGGGAGCGCGAGATCGCCCGGTTCGCGCCGGGCGTGCCCGTCGTGCGCTTCCACGGCCCGCGGCGCAGCCTCGACGACGCCAAGACGGGCTTCGTCGTCACCACGTACGCCACGATGCGCTCGAGTGTCGAGGAGCTGCGCCAGCACCGCTGGAACCTCGTCGTCGCCGACGAGGCCCAGCACGTCAAGAACCCCGGCAGCGGAGCCGCCCAGGCGCTGCGCAAGATCGGCTCGGACGCGCGCATGGCGCTGACCGGCACCCCGGTCGAGAACCACCTCGGCGAGCTCTGGGCGCTGCTGGACTGGACGACTCCGGGACTGCTGGGCACGCGCGAGCAGTTCCGGCGCGAGTGGTCACGCCAGATCGAGCGCGACCACGACACCGACCGTGCGGCACAGCTGTCCCAGCTGATCCGCCCGTTCGTGCTGCGCCGGCGCAAGTCCGATCCCGGCATCGCCCCCGAGCTCCCCCCGAAGATCGAGACCGACCACCGCGTGCCGCTCACGCGCGAGCAGGTCGGTCTCTACGAGGCGGTCGTGCAGCGCACGATGTCCGAGATCGCCGAGTCCACCGGCATCCGCCGCCGCGGCCTCGTGGTCAAGCTGCTCACCCAGCTCAAGCAGATCTGCAACCACCCGGCCCAGTTCCTGCACGAGCCGGAGGCCCGCCTGGCCGGGCGCTCGGGCAAGCTCGAGGCCTTCGACGCCCTGGTCGAGGAGATCGTCGACGAGGGTGGCGCCGCGCTCGTGTTCACCCAGTACGCCCAGATGGGCCGCCTGCTGGCCCGCCGCCTGGGTGAGCGCAAGGTCCGCCACGACTTCCTGCACGGCGGCACCCCCGTCGCCCGGCGCGAACGGATGGTGCAGGCGTTCCAGGGCGGCGAGACCGACGTGTTCGTGCTGTCGCTGAAGGCCGCGGGAACCGGCCTCAACCTGACCCGGGCCGACCACGTGGTCCACTACGACCGCTGGTGGAACCCGGCCGTCGAGGACCAGGCCACCGATCGCGCCCACCGCATCGGCCAGACCCGGCACGTCCAGGTGCACCGGCTCGTGGCCGAGGGCACGATCGAGGAGTCGATCGCCGAGCTCATCAGCTCGAAGCGCGCGTTGGCCGACGCCGTCGTCAATGCCGGCGAGTCCGCGCTGACGGAGCTGACCGACTCCGAGCTCGAGGTCCTGGTCGGCCTGCGGCTCTGACCTGAGCCGTCAGGCGACTCCGCCCACGCGACGCGAGCGCGAGCCCACGGCGCGGCGCTGAGCGGTGGTCAGCACCATCGACAGGTCGAGCTGGAACTCCTGCACGACACGTGCCATGCCGCCCATCTCGCCCAGGCCCGACGGGTCGATCGTCAGCAGGTGCAGCACCGAAGGCCCGCCCGGCTCGCGCACACGCAGCTGGGTGCCGGGTCGCAGCGCCATGCTGGCCGGGAAGACGATCGCGACGTCCGACGCCCCGAGGGCACGCCCGGCCGACACGAGGGGCGCCGTCAGCTCGTCCGCGAGGTCGTCGCTGTAGTCCCGGGCGCACACCGTGACCGCCACGAGCTCGGCGTCGGACTCCAGGACCGTGTGCACAGCGTCGGTGCTCGCGGAGCCGTCGGCCACGCGACGCGCCTGCGTGCCGCGGTACGCCGTGGCTCCGGCGTCCCGCGCGGCACGCTCCGCGATGCCCTGGACGAAGTCGGCGAAGAGCCGCTCGGTGCTCCACAGGAACGCCCGGCTCGGGCCGTCCGCCCGGCCGCTCGTGCCGTTCTGCGGTCCCATGGCCAGCAGGCGCGCCACATCGAGTGCGTCGCTGAGGAAGCCGAACTGCGGCGTCAGCTGCACCGCGTCGAGGATCGCCGGGGCCGGCAGCTCGCGCGAGGCCTCGGGGAAGAGGTCGGCGAAGTGGCGCAGCTCGGACTCCAGCCACGGCTGCTGCGCCGCGCCGGACAGCTCGTCGCACGCCCATTTGAGCGCGGACGCCACGGGGCCGTCGGCGATGAACTCGGAGAACCGGCAGTCGACCGTGTACGGGTCGACGACACGTCGCCAGGCCTTGCTCGGGTCGAGCTGGCCGCGGATCGACGCGGTGACCGCCGTGCGCTCCACATAGTTGCGCGGCATTCCCTCCGTCGAGGCGCGCGACATCGCGCCCGCCATGATCATGCCGAGCAGGTCGGGCAGGCCGGCGTGGCGGCTGGCGCGGTCGACGGTCGGCACCCACTCGAGGCGGTTGACCGTGGTCAGCAGCGTCAGCAGCGAGACGCGCCAGCCCGGGTCGTGCCGCAGGAAGTACGGCATGATCTCGATCGTCGAGTCGCCCAGCGCGACGTAGCCGGCCACACCGTGGACCTCCACCGTGCGGGCCGCCTCGTCGATGACGAAGGGCTCGGTGTCCAGGCCGAGTCGCGAGGCCAGCTCGCTCGAACGCAGCCTCAGCTCGTCGAGGTCGGAAGCGCTGCCCGTGAACGGCTGGGCGGGGCCGCCCTCGAGGAGGGTCAGGTCGGCGCTCATCCGCGCACCAGGAAGTCGATCGCGACGGCGGTGTCCTCGTGGGACTGACCCATGAGCGGGTCGACCACGATGGCGCGCCCCGTGACCGTGCGGGTGCGGAAGGGATAGTTCTGCGGGGCATTGCGCGAGTTCACGCGCAGCAGGTCGGCCATTTGGTCCGGACGCGCCCCGAAGCGGTCCCGGATCTGGGGCCAGATGTCATGATCCCACACGCGCTGAAGGTCCTCCCATGTCTCCACCCGCCAGAAGTACAGGTGTCCGAGCTCGTAGTCCTGGCCGAGTCGCTCGGTGATCTCGTCGTTGAGGTACGCCAGCAGGGCGACCGCCGCGGCCTTCGGCGTCCACTGCTCCGGCTCGATGTCGGGCGCGGTCACGACGTCGAGGCTGACGCCGAGGTGGTCGGCCAGGAACTCCACGTCGGCGTAGGCGTCGATGCGCTCGAACCGGCGTCCGATCGCGGAGTCCAGCGGGGCGACGGCACGGTCGACCGAGTTCATCGTGGCCAGGATGTGCAGGTCGTGCGGGAAGTACCACGGCTGCGGCAGCATGTACGAGTCGCCCGAGAGCATCCAGATCGGCTCGGTGACCGGGTCTCCGGTGGGGCTGCGCTGGACCTTCGGCAGGTTGACCGGGATCGCCGAGCGCGCGTCCCCGTCGGCGCTGCGGCGGTACGACGTGTCCATGTAGGTCATGAAGTCGCCCAGGATCTTCGGTACGTTGCCGCGGTTGATCTCGTCGATCACCAACAGGGCCGATCCGTTCCCCTGGCGCTCGAGCCGGATCGCCAGGTCGAGCAGGCGACCCGCGAACGGCGCGAGCCGGATGCCCTCTCCGGTGGGGCGCAGGCCGACGATGAAGTCCTCGTAGCCGTAGTCCTGGTGGAACGTCACCCAGTCCGTGATGACGGGTGTCGTGATCGGCGACGCGTCGAAGCCCGAGGTGAACGGCTGGGCGGGCCGGCGCGGGTCGAGCTCGATGGACTCGCCACCGGTCCACGCCGCGTCCAGGACCTGGCGCACCTGCGCGACGGCGTGCGTCTTGCCGGTGGCGGGCGGACCGTAGACGAGCACGCTCTTGCGGTCGCGGAAGGCCTCGAGGATCTTGCGGGCGAGCGGCGTCAGGCCCTGCAGTGAGCCGCTGCCGACCGAGATGACACCGGATCCCGACCCGGTGAACAGGGGCTGGCACGAGGACGGCCACCCGAACGGCAGGGACGCCCCGGTCGTGAAGCCGGCGAAGTGCTGGCCGGTCGCGGTCAGCGCCACGTAGACGTGCAGGCCGCCGAGCTCGGCCAGGATCGCCTTGGCGTCCTCGACCGACGAGGGGACGCGCAGGTCCGGCCAGCCGTGCGCGGGCATCCAGGCGGGGTGCCGCTCGTGGCGGTCGTCCTGCCGGTTCTGCCCGGCGATCTCGTAGATGCCGTGCCGGCGGTGGGCCTTGAAGACCAGCGGCGCGGAGGTGTCGGGGTCGCCCACGACGCGCGGGGTGATCGCGATGTCCTCCCACTGCTCGGCCGCGTAGCGGTCGCGTCCCAGGAAGGTCATCAGGTCGGCGATCTGCCGGATCTCGAGCGACGCGCGTCCGCGCAGGCCACGGGAGGACTTCTCCATGGCGTAGAAGTCCTCGGCGCCGATTTCGCGCCACCAGATCCGGTCGACCTTCACGCTGCTCCCTTCGCCCGGCCCGCGGCCGGTGCTGCCCTGCGTGAGTGAGACGCCTCACTCTCAACCCCATGACGCGACTTGAGCCACAATCTTTCCATGCGTCACACCCGGCCCGAGGGCCTTACGATGCGGGTGTGATCTGGTTCACCCGCCACAGGGCACCGCGTGTCCTCCCGCTGGAGGCGCCGCACCCCGACGGCACGACCTGGCCTCCCGCCCGCCCGGGGGCGCGGACCGGGTTCGGTGCCGCGACCACCCATCGCATGGGCCTGGACGCGGCCTTCTCGCCCGAGGCCCACGACGTCGCCGATCTCGTCACGGCCCACCTGCTGCCGCTGCTCGACGTGGACGCGGCGCCCGAGGACCTGCCGCACGTCATCGACCTGCTGCGCAGCGCGGCACAGGTCGGCGCCGGGATCGGCTTGGTCGACGGTCGCGACTCCTCGCTGGGACGCGAGCTGATGGGCGCCGACGCCGCCGGAGCTCTCGCGGAGGCCGACGGAGAGCTGCCTCCCATGCCCGCGAGCCTGCACACCACGGCGCGCTACGTCATGCACGCCGGACACCACGTCGCGCGGCTCGGGCCGGAGCAGGTCGAGGCGCTCGCGGCCGAGCTGCGGTCCACTCCCCCGGCGCACTGACGCGCCGTCCGGCGCCGCCGACGCCCGCCTGACCGACCGTTCGTCGCAGGATCATCACGCTCGTCGCAGACCGGCGCGTCGGCGGGTGCCGTCGTCACGCCCCCGCCCCTAGCGTCAGATGTGACTGGCGTCACGTGACGCAGGTCATGTCCGCCCCGCCCCGCCATCGTGGAGGTGTTGCTGTGAGCAACCCGATCGAATCCGACGCCGTCCTACCCCCGCCGACCGATCGCGAAGCCGCCTACCTGCGGGTGCAGGCCTCGCCCGAGTTCCAGGACCTGCGCCGCAAGTACCGCTCGTGGGTCATCCCCGCGACGGTCGCAGCGCTGTCGTTCTACTTCGTCTACGTCCTCATGTCGACGTACGCCACCGACGCGATGAGCCACCGGCTCGTCGGCAACATCAACGTCGGCCTCGTGTTCGGCCTGGCCCAGTTCGTGGCCACCTTCGCCGTGACGATGGCCTACGTCCGCTACGCCGACCGCGAGCTCGACCCGCGCTCGTCGAAGATCCGTGACGAGATGGAAGCCGAGGGCCTCGCATGATCACCACCGCACTGCCGACCGTGCTCGGCCGCGCCACCGAGAGCGAGCAGATCGGCAACACGACGCTGAACATCGCGATCTTCGCCGCGTTCGTCGTCCTGACCCTGGTGTTCGTGATCCGGGCCAGCAGGACCAACAAGAGCACCGACCAGATGTACACGGCCGGCTCGTCGTTCACCGGCCGCCAGAACGGTGTCGCCATCTCGGGCGACTACCTGTCGGCCGCCTCGTTCCTGGGCATCGCGGGAGCCATCGCGCTCACGGGCTACGACGGATTCCTCTACAGCATCGGCTTCCTCGTGGCCTGGGTGATCGCCCTGCTGCTGGTGGCCGAGCTGCTGCGCAACACGGGCCGCTTCACGATGGCCGACGTGCTGAGCTTCCGCATGCAGGAGCGCCCCGTGCGCACCGCGGCGGCCGTCTCGACCCTCGTGGTGTCCTTCTTCTACCTGCTGGCCCAGATGGCCGGCGCCGGTGGACTGGTCGCACTGCTGCTGAACATCAACGACGAGTTCGGGCAGGCGATCGTGATCGCCGCGGTCGGTGCGCTGATGATCGTCTACGTCCTGGTCGGCGGCATGAAGGGCACGACCTACGTCCAGATCATCAAGGCGATCCTGCTCATCGGCGCGGCCCTGCTCATGACCGTGTGGGTGCTGTGGCAGTACGGGTTCAACTTCTCGGAGCTGCTCGGTGACGGCGCCGCTGCCGGCGCCGCGCTGGAGCCCGGCAAGAAGTACGGCCTCGACGGGGTCACCAAGCTCGACTTCATCTCGCTGTCGATCGCGTTGGTGCTGGGCACCGCGGGCCTGCCGCACATCCTGATGCGCTTCTACACGGTTCCCACCGCCAAGGAAGCACGCAAGTCCGTCGTGTGGGCGATCTGGCTGATCGGCCTGTTCTACCTGTTCACGCTGACGCTCGGCTACGGCGCCGCGGCGCTGGTCGGACCGGAGCGGATCGCGGCGGCTCCCGGCGCGGCCAACTCGGCGGCACCGCTGCTGGCGTACGAGCTGGGCGGCACCCTGCTGCTGGGCATCGTCTCGGCGGTGGCGTTCGCGACGATCCTCGCGGTCGTCGCCGGCCTCACGATCACGGCATCGGCGTCGTTCGCCCACGACATCTACGCGAACGTGATCCATCGTGGGAACGCACCGGAGGGCCAAGAGGTCAAGGTGGCCCGGATCGCGGCCATCGTCATCGGCATTGTCGCGATCGCTGGCGGCATCGCGGCCAACGGCCAGAACATCGCGTTCCTCGTGGCGCTGGCGTTCGCGGTCGCGGCCTCGGCCAACCTGCCGACGATCCTGTACTCGCTGTTCTGGAAGCGGTTCAACACCCGCGGCTGCCTGTGGAGCATCTACGGCGGCCTGATCATCACGGTCGGCCTGATCATCTTCAGCCCCGCCGTGTCGGGCACCGAGACGGCGATGTTCCCCGACCAGGACTGGTCGTGGTTCCCGCTGGCCAACCCGGGCCTGGTGTCGATCCCGGCGTCGTTCCTGCTGGGCATCATCGGCACGCTGACCAGCAAGGAGCACCTGGAGTACAAGGCCGCCGAGATGGAGGTCCGCTCGCTGACCGGAGCGGGCGCGGAGGGCAGGGCGATCGCTCACTGAGCGACGCACGGACGGCGATGGGGGCGGCTGCGAGAGGCCGCCCCCATCGTCATGTCCGGGGACGACCCACGTCGTCAGGTCCGGACGAGCCGGCGCGAGAGGTCGCGATGCAGGGTCTCGACGTCCCGCTCGTCGAGGGGGCCGCTTGCGCGCAGCCGCTTGAGCGTCCCGCGCACCGACAGCACCCGCACTCCGCCGACCTCGAGCGGCCGCACCGGCAGGTCGCCGTCCACGAAGCAGTAGTGACTGTGCACGGTCGCGTCCGGGAGCGGACCGATCGACACGGCGGCCTGCAGCGCCTCGGCGTGCTCCTGCATCTGCTCGGCGATCCGGGTGTGTCTCACCCCGTCGATCACGAAGGTGCTGCCGTCGCGGCAGGCCCTGACCTTCTTGCCCGGGTACGAGCGCGGCTCGATGAGGTGCACGCCGGTGGCCGTGACCGCGATGACGGGCAGGTCGCCGGTCTGTCCGGCGATGCGGCGATGGAACAGGAACAGGACCCGGTCACCGAACGCGTCGATGAGGGTCGTGGCGAGGGCATCGGTGGCGTCCGCGTGCTCGGCGGGTGCGGCACTCTCATCGGTCGCACCCCCGTCCACGACGGTCAACCGGGGGCGCGACAGCGGATCCACGCTTCGCACGTTCCGTCGGCTCATGCCAAGGAGACGAGGATCCGCACGGGTCATGACGCGACTCGGGCCAGATTCGTGACAGCGGTCACACGAGGGGACGCCACGGCCGCAACAGGCTCTCGTAGAAGCGCGCCCAGGTGGGCCGGCGGCGCCATGCCTCGGCGTCGAGCGTCTCGGCACGCTCGGCGTCGCGGGCGAAGATGCGGCTCATCCCGGCGGCCAGCGTCTCGTCGAGGATCTCGAGGTTGATCTCGTAGTTGCCGGTCAGGCTCAGGCGGTCGATGTTGGCGGTCCCGATCGTCGACCACTCGCCGTCGATCGTCATCGTCTTGGCGTGCACCATGTGGTCGCGGTAGCGCAGGATCTCCACCCCCGCGTCGAGGAGGCGGGCGAAGTAGCTGCGCGCCACGAAGTCGGCCACGACGTGGTTCGAGACCCGGGGCACCAGGATGCGCACGCGCACACCCCGCTCGCTGGCGTCGATGAGCCCCTCGAGGATGTTCACGTCGGGAATGAAGTACGCCTGCGTGATCTCGATCGTCTCGGTGGCGCGGTCGATGGCCTCGAGGTACATCCCGCGGATGGGGTAGATCAGCTGCCGAGGCACGTTGCGGTGGGCCCGCACGTGCGGGTCCCACGTGGCCTCGGAGAACAGCTCGAGGGCGTCGGACCGCCGGACGTCGTTCCAGAAGTCGACGAACGCGTTCTCGAGGTCCCACACGGCGGGACCGGTCACGGCGATGTGGGTGTCGCGCCACTCGGTCGCGTACAGGCTGCCGATGTTGTAGCCGCCCACGAAGCCGACGGTGTCGTCGACGACCAGGATCTTGCGATGGTCACGACCCCACGAGCGCGGGCTGAGGAACGCCAGCCGGCGCGGCAGGATCGGGTAGCGCATGACGCGCACGTCCGGGCCGAAGTCGAAGAACCGCGGGTCGACGACGAGGTTCGCGAAGCCGTCGTAGATCACGCAGACCTCGACGCCGCGGCGCGCGGCGGCCTGCAGCGCCTGCTTGAACCGGCGACCGACCGCATCGCCCTTGACGATGTACGACTCGAGCAGGATGCGTCGCTTCGCCCCGTCGATCGCCGCCAGCATGTCGTCGAACAGGGCCTCGCCCGAGACGTAGACCTGGACCTCGTTGCCGCCGCCGATCGTGAAGTGCTCGGCCTCCACCCGCGGCAGGGGCGTGGTGCCCTTCGCGCGCAGCCTCTTGCGGATCGCGGTCGTGGCCGTCAGCGACAGGGCCGCGGCCAGTTGCAGCAACAGCGTCCCCACGACGACCCGGCGGAACCACCCGTGCGTTGAGGACGACATGGCCCTCAGCCTAGGTGCAGTCAGACGAACACAGCGACGGGACGCGCCCCTGTGGCGGACGACTCGTACAGGGCGAGGAAATGGCCGTCGGGGTCGAAGACCGCGGACGGGCCACCGGGGGCGACGGTGACGCCGGCGAGGGCCCGTCCGAAGCGCACGTCCTGGGCCTGCTCGGCCGTCAGGTCGAGGACGGGGAAGGTGGCGCGGGCGGCGATGTCGAGGTCGACGACCTCGAGCTCCTGCGCCAGCTGCTCGAGCGTGCGCGCCTGCCGCAGGTCGAACCCGCCGACGCGCGTACGGCGCAGACTGGTGAGGTGGCCGCCGACGCCGAGCGTGGCGCCCACGTCGCGCGCGAGCGCGCGGACGTACGTGCCGCTCGAGCACACGACGCGGACGTCCGCCTCGGCACGGGTGCCGGGACGGAACTCGAGCAGCTCGAACGTGCTGACGGTGACCGAGCGCGCCTTGAGCTCGACCTGCTCCCCCGCCCGCACGCGGGCGTAGGAGCGCTTGCCATCGACCTTGATCGCCGACACCGACGACGGCACCTGCTCGATCGCACCTGTCAGCGGCGCCATCGCGCCACGGACCGCCTCGGCGTCGAGGCCGGAGGCGTCCGCTGTGCCGGTGACGTCGCCCTGGACGTCGTCGGTGACCGTCGTGGCCCCCAACGCGATCGTCGCGAGGTACTCCTTGTCGGCACCGGCGACGTGACCCAGCAGCCGCGTGGCGCGGTTGATCCCGATCACCAGCACGCCGGTGGCCATGGGGTCCAGCGTGCCGGCGTGGCCGACCTTGCGGGTGCCCGCGAGCCGGCGAAGCCGGCCGACGACGTCGTGAGACGTCCAGTCGGCCGGCTTGTCGACGACCACGAGACCGCTGACGGGCGGTGACGGCTCAGTCGTCACCGGGCTCCTCGTCGTCGTCATCGTCATCGTGCCGCTTGTACGGGTCGGGATCGCCGGCGAACTGCTTGCCCTGGGCCTGCTCGGCGACGCGGGCGTCGCGCTCGCGGGCCTGGGCCAGCAGCTCCTCGATCTCGCGGGCCGTCTCGGGGACGGCGTCGAGGAAGAACTCCAGGGACGGCGTGTGCCGGACCGAGAGCTGTTTGCCGACCTCGGAGCGGATCAGTCCCGTGGCGCTCACGAGCGCCGCGGCGGTGTCCTCACGTGCCTTCTCATCGCCCATGACGGTGTAGAAGACCGACGCGTGCTGACCGTCGCCGGTCAGCCGCACGTCCGTGATCGTGACGAACCCGAGCCGCGGGTCCTTGACCCGCCGCTCGAGCATCGCCGCCACGATCTCCTTGATGCGATCGGAGAGCTTGGCCTGACGCGGGCTGGCCATGACTCAGTCCCGCTTCTTCTCGACCAGCTCGAAGGCCTCGATCACGTCGCCGACCTTGATGTCGGAGTACGAGACCACGACACCGCACTCGAAGCCCTCGCGGACCTCGGACGCGTCGTCCTTCTCACGGCGCAGCGACAGCACGTCGAGGTTGTCGGCCATGACCGAGCCGTCGCGCACGATGCGAACCTTCGCATTGCGGCGGATGGACCCGCTCGTGACCATGCAGCCTGCGATGTTGCCGCCCTTGACCTTGCTCGACTTGAAGATGTCGCGGATCTCGGCGGTGCCGAGCTGCTTCTCCTCGTAGATCGGCTTGAGCATGCCCTTGAGCGCGGACTCGATCTCCTCGATGGCCTGGTAGATCACCGAGTAGTACTTGATCTCGACGCCCTCGCGGTCGGCCAGCTCGGTCGCCTTGCCCTGCGGGCGGACGTTGTAGCCGATGATGACCGCGTTGGATGCCGCCGCCAGGTTGACGTCGGTCTCGGTGATCGCGCCGACACCACGGTCGATGACCCGCAGCGCGACCTCGTCGCCGATGTCGATGCCGGCCAGCGAGTCCTCGAGGGCCTCGACCGAACCGGCGCCGTCGCCCTTGAGGATGAGCAGCAGCTCGTCGGTCTCGCCCTTCTCCATCGAGGACATGAAGTCCTCGAGGGTCCGGCGACCCGAGCGCTTCGCCAGCAGCGCGTTGCGCTCGCGCGCCTCACGCTTCTCGGCGATCTGGCGAGCCAGGCGGTCGTCCTCGACCACCATGAAGTTGTCACCCGCACCGGGCACGGCCGTCAGGCCGAGCACGAGCGCGGGACGCGACGGCGTTGCCTCCTCGATGTTGGCACCGAACTCGTCGAGCATCGCCCGGACACGGCCGAAGGCCGGACCGGCGACGAGCGAGTCACCGACGCGCAGCGTGCCGCGCTGGACCAGCACCGTGGCCACGGGGCCACGACCGCGGTCGAGGTGAGCCTCGATCGCGAGGCCCTCGGCCCGCTGGTTCGGGTTGGCCCGCAGGTCCAGCTCGGCGTCGGCCGTCAGCACGATGGCCTCCAGCAGCGCGTCGAGCCCGAGCTCGTTCTTCGCCGAGACGTCGATGAACATCGTGTCTCCGCCGTACTCCTCGGGCACGAGACCGTACTCGGTCAGCTGGCCGCGGACCTTGGTCGCGTCGGCGCCTTCCTTGTCGATCTTGTTGACCGCGACGACGATCGGCACCTCGGCGGCCTTGGCGTGGTTGAGCGCCTCGACCGTCTGGGGCATGACGCCGTCGTCCGCCGCGACCACGAGGATCGCGATGTCGGTCGCCTGGGCACCACGGGCACGCATGGCGGTGAACGCCTCGTGACCGGGGGTGTCGATGAAGGTGATGGCGCGCTCGTTGCCGTCGACCTCGGTGGTGACCTGGTAGGCACCGATCGACTGCGTGATGCCGCCGGCCTCCTTGGCCGCGACGTTGGCCTTGCGCAGTGCGTCGAGCAGCTTCGTCTTGCCGTGGTCGACGTGACCCATGACGGTGACGACCGGCGGGCGGGCGGCCAGATCGGCCTCGTCGCCCTCGTCCTCGCCGAACTCCAGCGAGAAGGACTCGAGCAGCTCGCGGTCCTCGTCCTCGGGCGAGACGACCTGGACGTCGTAGTTCAGCTCCTCACCGAGCAGCTGCAGCGTCTCGTCGTTGACCGACTGCGTCGCGGTGACCATCTCGCCCATGTGGAACAGCACCTGGACGAGCGATGCCGCGTCGACGCCGACCTTGTCGGCGAAGTCCGTCAGCGAGGCGCCGCGCGCCAGGCGCACGACCTCGCCGCCGCCCTTGCGGACGCGCACGCCGCCGATCGACGGCGCCTGCATCTGGTCGAATTCCTGACGCTTCGCGCGCTTGCTCTTGCGTCCACGACGGACAGGTCCACCGGCGCGACCGAAGGCACCCTGGGTGCCACCGCGCTGGTTGCGACCGGGTCCACCGGGGCGACCGCCCGCGGGAGGTCCGCTGAAGCCGCCGGGACGTGCCGCGCCGCC
>NZ_DAMDLR010000068.1:0-13252 GCF_032084975.1 Aeromicrobium sp. | reverse complement strand
GGTGTCGGAGGGTGCCGGCGTGAGCCACCGCAGGGCGCCCAGCGCGACCACGGCCGTCACCAGGGCGGGGAGCGCGTCCACCGGACGCGCGGCGGGACGTGCGAGGGCCGCCCACCCGGCGGCACCCACCAGCACGAGCACGAGGGCTGCACCGGCGGGATAGGACCGGCGGGCGAGGATGCCGCCGAGGGCCGCGAGCAGCAAGGTCACGACCAGCACGCTGCCCACCAGGACCAGCTTGTCGGCGTTGCCCAGCGTCTCGATGGCCCACATCTTCAGGGGCGTCGGGGTCCGGTCGACGACGGCGCTGCCGACGGAGAGGACGGGGGAGGCCTCCGGTCCTGTCAGCGCGGCGACGAGGTGTCCTGCGGCCAGCCCGGTGACCGCGGCTGTCAGGCCGGCGAGACCGCCGACGGCGATGTGATGGCGATTCATGAGGGGGATTCGTCACCGATCGCGTCTTGGATGGTTCAGAGCGAACATGAGAGTCCTCTCATCTTCGGCTCACGTTGCCTTCACCGAGCACGGGTTGAGTAGGTGTCACGTCAACCGAACCAAGGAGAGTCCCCATGAAGACCAAGACGTTCGCCCTCGCCCTGGCCGGCGGCACCCTGCTGGCCGCCCTGCCCGCCGCGGCCTTCGCCGACGACGATGACGACGACCGCGACGGTGACGTGCGCCGCTCGGGCACCTTCGTCGTGAAGAAGGGCCAGGAGATCGACGGCAACATCACGGTCCGCAACGGGCACGTGATCATTCGCGGCGACGTCGACGGCAACGTCCGCCAGATCGGCCGCGGATCGGTCATCGTCGCGAACTCCGGCTCGGTCGACGGCAACATCACCGAGCGCGGCAATGGTGGCGTCAACGTCCGCGGTGACGTCGACGGCAACATCACCGAGCTGCACCGTGGCACGGTGAAGATCCTGCGCAGCGCCGACATCGACGGCAACGTTCGTGAGCGCGGAGCCGGACACCTCGTCGTGTGGCGCGGCGCCGACATCGACGGCAACCTCAGCGAGGGCGGCGCGGGACGACTCATCCGTCGCTGACCCGACTGCGCGAAACGGCCCCGGCACCCGCCGGGGCCGTTCGTCGTCGCCGCGAGGGCACCGGAGCCGAGTCAGGGGAGCGGCTTCAACCTCATCGCCGGCAGCCACCCGGTGTGAACCGACCCGTCCGGTGTGGCCCACGTGCACAGCGCCTCCCAGCCGTTCACGACCGGTCGCCACTCGACGAGGACACCGGGGTACACGGCCGGGGCGTGCGAGACGGTCGACAGGTTCACCCACACGTGCTGGGGCCGGATGCGTGACGGGGGAGCCACGGCCGGCGGGTCCAGCGCACTCAGTGAGTCGCCGTACCTCCGGTTGTGGCCCATGGGGCCACTGTAGAACGTGTGTTCGATGAAGGTCGACAGATCCCTGTCGTTCAGCGATCGATGTGCCGCGCCCAGGCGAAGCAGAACAACCCGAAGGCGATGAACCCGGCGCCGACGAGCCCGGTCGCGACGGCGCCGAACGGCTGGTCCAGCACCGTGCGCAGCGCCTCGTCGATGCCGCCGGACTTGTCCGGCTCGTGCGTGGCGGCCGCGTAGCCGAAGAGGGCGGCGACGCCCAGGATCGCGACGCCCTTGGCGATGTAGCCACACTTGCCCAGCCACACATAGGCCGAACCGACCCGGCCACTGGCGCCACCGGCCTCGATGTCCTTGAGGAACCGCTCGGTCGCGCCCTTGTAGACCAGGTAGACCCCGACCGCGGCGATCCCCAGGGCGACGAGACCGACGATCAGCTGGCCGAGGGGGAGATCCAACAGCGTCGCGCTCGCCGACGTCGTCCCGTCCTTCTTCGACGACGAGCCCGAGCCGGCGACCACCTTGAGGGCGCTCGCCGCGATGGCGCCGTACACGACGGCCTTGCCGACGCTGGCCAGTCGCTTGCGCAGCCGCTTGACGCCGTCGTCGCGACGGTGACCGACGGCCGCCTCGAGGACCTGCCAGCCGGCGAGCAGGATCATGCCGAGGCCGACGGCCCAGACGATCGCCTCACCGAACGGCTGCTGGGCCAGCTCGCGGACCGCGCCGGAGCTGTCCGCCTCGCCTCCGGGGTCGCCGAACGACAGCCGCAGGGCCAGCCAGCCCATCACGAGGTGGACGACACCGAAGGCGACCAGGCCGACTCGAGCCACGTGGTCCATCGCGGGGTGGTCATCGACCGCGCGCGCGGCGGACTCGGCGGATCCTGTCGTCATGGCGCGAGCCTACGGGGCGCCGCGGCTGTCGGCCCGGCCAGCGGTGTACCGCACCGACCACCGCCTCGCGCCGAGGAGGATCACCGCGACTCCCGCAGCAAGTCCAGCGATTCCCACCCACGTGGCGACCACTTGGAGCGCCGCATCATCGTCGGAGATTCGCGCGGTCCCGAAACCCTTGTAGACCAGGTACGCGGGAAGGACGAGGGACGCGACCAGACCGATGAGGCCACCTCGATGAATGGCCGTGACCAGCAGGGCAAGCCCGGCCGACGTCAGCAGCCCGATCACGATGTAGGCGATGACGTCTGTGATCAATCCGGTCCCGTCGATGCCCGCGGTGCCGGCCGACGAAGGAAGAGCCTGGTCGTACGTCCCCGCGAACAGGTCGCTGACGTAGTACGCGACAACTGCGGGGATGAGGAAAAGACCAACGCGTCGGAACGCAGCGGTCCACCCACGCGCTGGCCATGCCGCAACGAACGCGGCACAGAGCCACGCCCAGTCGTTGCCAAGCACCTTCGGCACATGGGGACTGCCAGGCAGGTGTCCGTGGTTCGCGGCGGAGGCGAGCCATCCGAAACACATGCCGGCGAGGACCAACAGCAGGGCGCGGGTCAACAGTGTTGTCCTCATGTCGTGAATGATTCCTCGGTGGAGGCGCAGCCTCAGCAGCCACGCCCCCACCGACTGGCGTGTGTCTCAGTACCCGATCACTTGCGCCAGTAGGCGTAGCAGGTCTGGGTCGTGTACTTGGTGACGTAGGCGTCCGAGACCTTGCCCTTGCCCACCCAGTCCGAATCGGTCGAGCCGTCCATCTTCACCGACGACCCGTGCGAGACCGAGTTGTGCTCGTACTGCGAATAGCAGGCCTTCTTGCCGTTGAGACGGATGCTCGAGCCGTAGGCCCACGTGCCACCGCCGACCTCTTGAACGCCGAGGGCCTGGACGCCGCCGCCGGCACTGGGCGCGGTGCCGCCGACCTCGACCTTGCCGTAGCCGGTATAGGCAACCCACCCGCCTTTGGCGGTGACGCCGCTGTCGATGACCCGGATGCCTTCCGGCGGCGCCGGCGCGGCCGCCGCCCCTGAGACTCCCGTCCCCGCCGCCAACGCAGACCCTGCGACAACCGCTGCGACCAGACTTGCCGCACGAACCTTCTTCATTCTTGCCCCCAACTGTCGAATGTGTGGCGCGAGCGTAACAGCATCATCAGACGTTGTTTCGTCAACGATGTCAGGGGATTTACCCATGGTGTCCATGTGTCCCGAGAGGCATCGCATGATCTTCGCGACCTGCCTGGACGCAGTGTTCGTCACCACGTTCACGTGACGACGACGCAGCCGGCGGGGGAGCGCAGCTCGAATGGGATCGACCCGGGTGCGTATTCCGGTCCGTGCCCCACGGCGCGCGCGGCGATGCGGCGCCTATGTTCTTGGCATGGAGTCAAGCAGTGTTCGGTGGGCCTACTCGCGGCTGGCTGAGCCGTACATCGAGATGTTTGCGACTGGTGAGCACGAACACGTCGATGACCTGGAGCTGATTCGACGTCATCTGACGACTCGTCCGGGTGTGGTGCTGGACCTCGGGTGTGGTCCTGGTCACCTGACCCGGTTTCTCGCCGACGGTGGCGCGACAGTCAGGGGTTTCGACGTCAGCCCCGAGTTCATCGATCACGCGCGGAAGGCGCACGCGGGGATCGAGTTCGAGCTGGGCTCGATCACCGAGCTGCCGTTGCCAGACGCCTCCGTCTCCGGTGCGCTGTGCTGGTACTCGCTCATCCACTTCGCGCCGGAAGCGATCGACGGTGCGCTCACGGAGATCCGTCGCGTCCTGGAGCCTGGTGGACGACTTGTCGTCGGCTTCTTCGTCGGCGATGCTCTCGAGCCCTTTGAACACCAAGTCGTCACGGCGTACCGCTGGCCGTTCGACGATCTCGCCCTGCGGTTGAAGGCCGCAGGGCTCGACGAGACAGAGCGTCTGCAAAGAGACCAACAGGACCGGCGCCCGCACGGCGCGCTTGTCGCCAGGGCAGTCTGACGGCGGCTTTCGATCCGCGCGGATCGGGGCTCACGAACGCATACGCAGACCACAAGATGACATAATGTGCATTATCGGACAAGCGTGCGGAGCGGGGACTTCTCAGTCCGCACGCCGCTCGTAGGTCAGGAAGATCGTGCCGCTGGCCAGCACCGTGTGGTCGGCCAGGCGCCACTGCTGCGGCGCGAACTCGACGTGGCGCCCGAACAGCGGCGTACCGGCTCCGATGGTGACCGGCGCCAGTTTGACGACCAGGCGATCGATCTCGGGCAACAGCGTCCCGGCGAGGTCGCCGCCGCCGACGAGCCAGATGTCCCGGTCGCTCGACTCGCCCTTGAGCTCGCGAACGGTCGCCACGGGGTCGCCGTCCACGACAGTGATTCGCGGGTCCGACGACTCGATGGTCCTGGAGAACACGAAGTGCCGCAGGTGCGGGTAGGCGTCGGTCACGCCGGCGTCGAGACCGACCTCGTGGGTCCTGCGTCCTTCGAGCACCGTGTCGAAGCGACGGCCGTCGCCGGCGATGCCCATCGCCTCGCGCGCCGCGCCCGGCAGGGTCTCGGGGTACTCGGACACGAGGTGGGCCACGTAGTCCTCACCGATGGGCCAGAAGCCGCCCGGCCCGGTGGGGTCGTTCCCCTCGGGATCGGCGATGAAGCCGTCCAGGGACGACGCGATGAAGTAGACGAGTTCTCGCACCCGCACCACCCTGTCAGCGATCCGCGCGGAACGGAACCTCTCGTCCGGCGAACGCGGCCAGCCGCTCGTACGCGTTCGCGCCGGACGGGGCCTGGGCCTGCGGGCCGAACGCGTCTCCGCGCTGCTCGTCGGTCAACGCTGTCGACATGAAGGCGAAGCCGGTCTCGGCGACCTCGGGATCGAGCTCGGACGTGCCGCGTCCCAGCGCCGACGCCAGGTCCCACACATGGATGGCGAGCTCGCCGGCGACCATGCCCTGCGGAACCGAGTCCGGATGCGCGGACAGCGCGGTGAGCAGCGCGTCGGCGTGGGAGGCGAACGTGGCAGCGGGATCGTCGTGGTGTGGGGTGGGTGCGGCCCAGTCGACCTTCTCCCCCGATGCCATGTCGGCGAACTGCGTGGGCAGGTGCACCAGATGGTCCACGAGATCACGCACGGACCACCGCGAACACGGCGTCGCCGCGTCCCACTGGTCTTCGTTGACGGCGTTGACGAGCGAGGCGACCTGGTCGAGCCCTCGGGCGATGACGGTGTTGTCCATGCCGGCAGTCAACCGTGCAGCACCGACAGAACGCCAGGGTCCCGCCGCAGGAGCGTCACGAATCGGCGGGTGACACGAGCGCCGCCCACAGGTGCCCGTCCGGGTCGGTGAACGTCGCGGTGTAGCCCCAGGACTGGTCCCCCGGCTCGACCACGACCCGTGCCCCTGCCCGACGGGCGCGGTCGACCAGGTCGTCGACCTCGGCCGGCGACGTGGCGGCGAGGGTGATGACGGTCTCGTGATGGTCGTCCGGAGTGACGGGCTGGCCACCGATGGCCCACTGGAATCCGCCCGTCGGCACCAGCATGAGATCGACGCCGCCCCCGAGCGGGAACTGGAGCGGCTCGGGGACGCCGTCCTCGGCCGGCTCCCCCGGCGCCTCCAGCCCCAGCACCTCGCGATAGAACTCGTGGGACGTGGGTCGGTCGGCGATCGGCAGGGCGATGACGAATCTGGGGTCGGACATGGAGGCCTCGCTCTCGGACGGTCCTGCCCAGCGTGGCACTCGCGGGGGTTTCACGGAAGCCCGCGCACGGGTCGCCGCGACAGACCCCACGTCGCGGGCTGACGCGCGCCCGATCCGGTCGTACGGTGAGGAGATGAGCAGCCGCCTGGAAGCACTCGTCATCGACGCCAACGAACCGGCGCGCCTCGCGACGTTCTGGGCGGCGATCCTGGGCCGCGAGGTCGTCGAGAGCGGTGACGACGACGGGGTGCTCACGCTCCCCTCCCCCGACACGCTCGGCTTCGCGATCGACATCGAGCCGACACGCCACCCCAGGACGACGCGCAACCGGATGCACTTCGACCTCACGAGTGAGTCTCCTGATGCGCAGGACGCCACGGTGGCCCGAGCGCTGGAGCTGGGTGCCGGCCACCTGGACATCGGTCAGCTGCCCACCGACACCCACGTCGTGCTCGCCGATCCCGAGGGGAACGAGTTCTGCGTCCTGCCGTACGGCAACCGCTTCACGGCCGGCTGCGGCACGATCGGCACGATCTCGTGCGACGGCTCGCGCGCCGTCGGCGAGTTCTGGCAGGCGGCGCTCGACTGGATCATGGTGTGGGACGAGGGCGAGGAGACCGCCATCCAGTCGGCGCACGGCGGCACCAAGATCTCGTGGGGCGGTCCCCCGCTGATGGACAAGCCGCCGAAGAACCGCTGGCACGTCGACCTGCGCCCGAACGGGGACCAGCAGGCCGAGGTCGAGCGACTCGAGACCCTGGGAGCGACCCGCACGGACATCGGTCAGGGCCGGGTCAGCTGGGTCGTCATGCGCGACCCGGACGGCAACGAGTTCTGCGTCCTGTCGTCGCCCGCCTAACCGGTCGCGGACGAGGTCGTGGCGATGAATCGCGCCAGGACGTCGGCGAAGCGATCGGGGTCGTCGAGGTGCGGGAAGTGGCCGGCCCCATCGAACAGCTCGACCTGACAGGACGGCACCGACTGCTGGGCCTTGATCGCGTGCCACGCCGGGATCATCCGGTCCCTGGTCCCCCAGACCAGCAGCACCGGGACCGGGCGCACGTCACCGAGGTGGTCGTGCGCGCTGACCGTCTGGCCACCGGGATCGACCACGGCTCGCGTGGTCGCCAGGAACGCCTTGCGGCTCTCCCGGTGGCCCAACGACGTGAAGCCGCGCCAGATCGCGCCCACGTCCGCACCCGGCCGCCAGCCGATCCGGGCCGCCGTCCGGCCGACGGACTCCACCCGGCCGAGCACCCAACCGGAGGCGACGACGCTCAGCACCTGCTCGGCGCCCGGCAGGGTCGCGGCGCGCAGCAACGGGCTCACCTCGCGTCCCAGCCCGCCGCTGGCGACCAGCACGAGGCGTTCGACCCGCTCGGGGAACAGGTAGTAGAACTGCATCGCGATGCCGCCACCGAGCGAGTGACCGACGACGGTCACCGTGTCGATCCCGAGCCGGTCGAGCAGGTCGCGCAGGGTGGCGGCGTGCGCGCTCAGGGAGTAGTCCCCCATCGGCTTCGCCGACGCGCCGTGACCGAACAGGTCCGGGACGATCACCCGCTGGGTGTCGTCCATCCGGTCCACGAGGTGCTTCCAGTTGTGCTGGGAGCCGAGGATCCCATGGACGAACAGGACCACGGGACCGTCGCCACGATCCAGGAACGAGAGCTCGTGGCCGTGCAGGATCATCGTCTGCGGTGAGCTGGGCACGTGCAGCCTCCTGAGCCCTGGCGGATGTGTTACTCCACGGTAGCCCCGCCGGGGGTCGGCGGTGGGTCGACCGGCTTGACCCAACGGCTCCACTCCCCCTGCGGCGCGTACCCGGCCGAGAGCCACACGGCCGCACCCACGTCGTTCCCGTCCAGCACCATCGCGTCGAGCCGGGTGGCACCGAGTGCTCGCAGTCGTCCTTCGGCGTGTCCGAGCAGCCTCCGTGCGATGCCGAGTCCGCGGGCCTCCGGGCCGACCGCCAGTCGGTAGAGGTGGGCACGCCAGCCGTCCCAGCCGGCGATCACCGTGCCCGCGATGCGGTCGTCGAGCTCCGCCACGAGGACGGAGGCGGGGTCCCGGGCCAGCAGTCGCTCCACGGCGACCTGCGAGTCCTGCGGCCGGGACGCGTTCTCGGCCGATCGGGCCCAGAACTCCAACAACGCCTGCGCCTCGTCATCGCGGGCATGGCGCAGCACGACCTCGCCGTCGACGACACGCAGCGGGTGCTCCGCGAACGTCGGCGCCTCGAAGCCCTCGACGTGTGCCACGACGGCCTCGTCGGTGAGCCGGTAGTCGTCCGGACCGGAGTTCCGGCGTCGCCGGACGCGCTCCACGGCCGTCGACCCCTCGACCGGAAGGAAGACTGTCTCGGCCCGGACGCCCAACCCGGCGACGAGCGCGCGATAGGCGTCCCGCAGGTCGCGCGTGGAGAACGAGAGGTCGAGCACCACGTCCCGACCGGCGGACACCGCCTCGACGAGCTGGCGCTGGAGGTCGTCCTCGATCTGCGCCGCCATGCCGGGCGGCGCCGGCAGCTCCCGGACGCCGCCGCGCCACGTCTCGACGTCGAAGCACAGGCGCAGCCAGCCGGCGGCCTCGAGGCTGCGGGCGTACGTGGACTTCCCGGAACCGGCGGCACCGCACAGGAGCGTCACCGCCACGGGGGTCGGCTCCTGTCGGCCGGATGCATGGGGCTGCCCGGCCTCAGTCGGTCGAGCCGAACTTGCGCAGGGCCGCTGCCAGGCCCGCGAGGAACACGACGACCGCGCCGTAGCCCATGGCGGTCGTCATCAGGCCGACCTCGCCGACGGCGAAACCCGCCACGACGGCCGGGATGCCGAAGGCGATGTAGCTGGCGACGAACACGGCGGCGAACAGCTCACCCCGGCGCTCGGGCGGCGCCAACGGCGTGATGGACCGCAGGATGCCCATGAAGGACGCGCCGAAGCCGGTGCCTGCGAACACGGCGGCGGCCATGAACCACGGCAGGCTGCCCGCGGCGAGCGCCACGAGGGTCAGGGCCGTGCCGGTCGCCAGGGTCGTGGTGCCGTACAGGGTGACACGCCGACCGCTCCAGTTGCGCGCGACGAAGCACATCGCAGCGCCGGCGCCGTTGATCGCCGTGACGACCAGCCCCTGCGACAGGTGACTGGACCCGCCCAGCTCCTGCGCGACGAGCGGAGCCCCAAGCGAGAGATAGAAGCCGCTGGTGGCCCACCCGGCGATGAGGGCGGGCAGGGCTCTCAGGAAGGCCGCACGCGCCTCGGGCGGGACGCCGACCTCCGGCTTGAACGACGCCAGGACGCCCTGACGCCGCGCCGACGTCTCGGGCGCGACCCACACGACGACCGCCATGAGCACGAACAGTCCCGTGAGGACGCCGAACACGGCGGTCAGCGGTGCCCGCGTCACCTCGTCCAGGACCAGGCCCGCGATGAGGCCGCCCGCCGCGAGGCCGGCCAGCGGTGTCACCGAGTTGGCGATGGCACCGAGGCCCGGTCTTCCGAGGGGCTCCAGGTCGACGATCGCGGCGGACATGGAGGACAGCAGCAGGCCAGCTCCGATCCCCTGCACCACGCGCGCCGTGATCAGCACCCCGACGCTCTCGGCCTGCCAGAACGCGACCATGCTGACCGCCAGGACCAGCAGGCCGATGGTGATGACGGGTCGCCGGCCGAGGTGGTCCGAGAGCGATCCCGTGAGCAGCAGCGTCACGAGCATCGCCAGTGCGTACACGGCGAAGATCAGCGTCATCGTGACCGACGAGAAGCCGATCCGCTCCTGCATCACCGGGTAGAACGGCGAAGGTGCGCTGGCCCCGATCATGAACACGATGAGCGCGACGAGGACGACCACGAAGCCCACGGTGCGCCGTGACGACGACCGGTCGGCCGTGACCGCCGGCGCCGTCCCCGCACTCGCGTGGGAGGGCGCCTCGGGGATCATGCGCCGAGTGTAGGCCAGGTCACATCTGGCCCCAGCAGCCCCATCGCCCAGACCGGCTCAGGCGCCGACGTAGGCCGCCAGGTGCTGACCCGTCAGGGTCGAGCGGTCGGCCATGAGGTCCGCCGGGGTGCCCTCGAAGACGACGCGTCCACCGTCGTGGCCGGCGCCGGGGCCGAGGTCGATGATCCAGTCGGCATGCGCCATCACGGCCTGGTGGTGCTCGATGACGATGACCGACTTGCCCGATTCCACGAGCCGGTCGAGCAGGCCGAGCAACTGCTCGACGTCCGCCAGGTGCAGGCCCGAGGTGGGCTCGTCGAGGACGTACGTCCCGCCCTTCTCCCCCATGTGGGTCGCCAGCTTGATCCGCTGGCGCTCGCCGCCCGACAGCGTCGACAGCGGCTGGCCCAGGGTCAGGTACCCCAGTCCGACGTCCTCGAGCCGTGCGAGGATCCGCGCGGCCGGAGCGACGTTGACGCCCTCCTTGCCGAAGAAGGCGTGCGCCTCGGCGACGGGCATCGCGAGCACCTCGCTGATGTCGCGCTCGCCCAGCTTGTACTCGAGCACGGCCGCGTCGAACCGGCGTCCCTCGCAGACCTCGCACGGGGACTCGACGGTGGCCATGATGCCCAGGTCGGTGAACACGACGCCGACGCCGTTGCAGTTGGGGCAGGCACCCTCGGAGTTCGCCGAGAACAGTGACGGCTTGACCCCGTTCTGCTTGGCGAACGCCTTGCGGATGGGATCGAGCAGGCCGGTGTACGTCGCCGGGTTGCTGCGCCGCGACCCGCGGATCGCCCCCTGGTCGATCGCCACGACGTCGTCGGTCGCGGCGACCGACCCGTGGATGAGCGAGCTCTTGCCCGAGCCGGCGACACCGGTCACCACTGTCAGCACGCCGAGCGGGATGTCGACGTCCACGTCCCGCAGGTTGTGGCTGCTCGCTCCCCTGACCTCGAAGTGCCCGGTCGGCGTGCGCACGGTGTCCTTGAGCGAGGCCCGGTCGTCGAGGTGACGGCCGGTCACCGTGTCGCTGGCGCGCAGGCCGTCGACCGTGCCCTCGAACATGATCCGGCCGCCGCCGCTGCCCGCGCCGGGTCCGAGGTCGACGACGTGGTCCGCGATCGCGATCGCCTCGGGCTTGTGCTCGACGACCAGCACGGTGTTGCCCTTGTCGCGCAGCTGCAGCAGCAGCTGGTTCATGCGGTCGATGTCGTGCGGATGCAGTCCCACCGTGGGCTCGTCGAAGACGTAGGTGACGTCGGTGAGGGACGACCCGAGGTGGCGGATCATCTTGGTGCGCTGCGCCTCTCCGCCCGACAGCGTGCCCGCGGGGCGGTCGAGCGAGAGGTACCCCAGGCCGATCTGCACGAACGAGTCGAGCGTGTCGCCCAGCACCGTCAGCAGGGGCGCGACGGACGGCTCGTCGAGGTCCTTCACCCATGCGGCCAGGTCCGTGATCTGCATGGCACAGGCGTCGGCGATGTTGATCCCCTTGATCTTCGAGGAGCGCGCGCCCTCGTTGAGGCGGGTGCCGTCGCACTCCGGGCACGTCTGGAACGTGATGGCCCGGTCGACGAATGCCCGGATGTGCGGCTGCATCGCCTCGCGGTCCTTGGACAGCATCGACTTCTGGATCTTGGGGATCAGGCCCTCGAACGTGATGTTGACGCCCTCGACCTTGATCTTGGTGGGCTCCTGGTAGAGCAGGGCATCGAGCTGCTTCTTCGTGAAGTCCTTGATCGGCTTGTCGCCGGGGAAGAAGTCGCCGTTGCGATAGATCCGTCCGTACCAGCCCTCCATCGAGTAGCCCGGGATCGTGAGCGCGCCCTCGGCGAGTGACTTCGTCTCGTCGTACAGCGCACTCAGGTCGAAGTCGGACACCGCTCCCCTGCCCTCGCAGCGCGGGCACATGCCGCCGGTGATCGAGAACTCGCGGCGCTCCTTGACGGTGCGGCCCCCGGTCTCGAAGGCGACCGCGCCGGCACCACTGATCGAGGCCACGTTGAACGAGAACGCCTGCGGCGATCCGACGTGCGGCTCGCCCAGCCGGCTGAACAGGATGCGCAGCATCGCGTTCGCGTCGGTCGCGGTGCCGACGGTCGAGCGCGGATCGGCGCCCATGCGCTCCTGGTCAACGAGGATCGCCGTCGTCAGCCCGTCCAGCACGTCGACGTCCGGTCGCGCGGACGTGGGCATGAAGTTCTGCAGGAAGGCGCTGTAGGTCTCGTTGATGAGACGCTGCGACTCGGCCGCGATCGTGCCGAAGACGAGAGAGCTCTTGCCCGAGCCGGAGACGCCGGTGAAGACGGTGAGCCGCCGTTTCGGCAGCTCGACGCTGACGTCCTGCAGATTGTTGACCCGGGCCCCGTGGACACGGATGAGGTCATGGCTGTCGGCCGGATGGGTCACGCGAACTTCCTCCCAGATGCGGTTCCTGAACGATAGCGTCGGGACCAGCGTGGCCGGAACCACCGACAGTTCGGCGTCGGCGGAAAAAGTTCCGCCGGCCTGTCGATCCGCGCCGGTCCCGTTCGACGTCATGGTGAGGGCGCACGAGGCGCCCGCCGAAAGGACCCGATCATGAAGAAGTACATGCTCATCATGCGCACGAGCGACGAGGCGCTGGCCGCCTCGAAGCAGGTGCCGTTCGAGGAGATCATCAACGCCATGGGCGCCTACAACGAGGCGCTCATGAACGCGGGCGTCATGGCCGGTGGCGACGGCCTCACCGATCCGTCCGAGGGATTCGTCGTCGACTTCTCCGCCGAGGAGCCGATCGTCACCGACGGGCCCTACGGCGAGACCCACGAGCTGTTCAACGGCTTCTGGATCCTGCAGGTGGCGTCCCCCGAGGAGGCGCTCGAGTGGGCCAAGCGGTGCCCGCTCGGCCCCGGCTCGAAGCTCGAGGTCCGTCGCATCACCGACGAGTCCGACTTCGCGGACTTCGCCGACAACGAGTACGTCCAGAAGGAGCCCGGCTGGCGCGAGCAGCTCGGCACCGTCTGACATGGACGACCTGGCCGCAGCCCTCGATGCCGTCTGGCGCATCGAGGGCTCGCGGGTCGTCGCCACGCTCGCCCGCGTGACCGGCGACCTGTCCGACGCCGAGGACCTCGCACAGGAGGCCCTCGCCGAAGCGCTCGCCACGTGGCCGCGCGACGGCGTGCCCCGCAACCCCGGCGCCTGGCTGACGACCGTCGCTCGACGACGCGCCATCGACGGGTGGCGGCGCCGAGCCGCGCTCGACGAGCGCCACCGTTCTATCGCCCACGACCTCGCCGAGACCCCGGACGTCGAGTGGGAGCCGATCG
>NZ_DAMDLR010000067.1:0-13607 GCF_032084975.1 Aeromicrobium sp. | reverse complement strand
TGGTCGGCCTCGAGCTGCGTCCCCGCCGCCTGCGCGACGCCGCCAACCTGTGGTCGGCACTGCGCGATCGCCGCGGTGCCGAGGCCCGCGACGCCGTGTGGAGCCATCCCGACCTGCTGCCGACATCGGCCGACCTCGACGATCCCCTGGGCTTCGCCGAGACCCAGACCGGCCAGCTGGACGACGCCGACTTCGACGCGGCGCTGCAGCAGCTGCTCTCGTCCGAGGACGGCGACGGCACCGAGCCCGACGAGAAGTGAGCCTCACCGCCGACGTCCGCCGCGTGCTCGCGGCGTGGTCGCCCCCGTCGCCCGACCAGGGTGAGCTGCGGGACGTCTTCTCGGCGCATGCGCACGCCCACGACGAGCCCGGGGCGCGCGCCTGCGCACCGGACCACGTCACCGCCAGCGCCCTGGTCATGTCGAGCGACCTCGAACGGGTCGTGCTCGTGCTGCATCCCAAGTTCGGCCGGTGGTTGCAGACCGGAGGGCACTGCGAGGCCGACGACGACTCGCTGGCCCGTGCC
Source organism: Aeromicrobium sp. (assembly GCF_032084975.1). Lineage (GTDB taxonomy): Bacteria > Actinomycetota > Actinomycetes > Propionibacteriales > Nocardioidaceae > Aeromicrobium. The sequence goes on along the minus strand of NZ_DAMDLR010000067.1, from coordinate 13,081 downwards.
GCATGGCGTGAGGCCACCGAGGAGACCGGGATCGCCGACCTGGTGATCGACCCCGAGCCCGTGCTGCTGTCGCGCCATCGTGTGCGATGCCACCCGGACGGTCATCACCTCGACGTGCAGTTCGTCGCCGTCGCTCCCCCGGGCGCCGAGCCCGTGTGCTCCGACGAGTCGGACGAGGTCCGCTGGTTCGACGTGGAGGACCTGCCGCGCGGGACCGACGACTCGGTCAGGAGCCTCGTCGCTGCTGCCAGCTCACGCCGTCGAGGAACGCCATCGCCTCGGCCATCCGCGGATGGCGCCCCGCCACGGCGTCGAACGAAGGACCGTGTCCCGACACCACCAGGTGCGTGATCTCGTGCACCAGCACGGCGTCGATGACGTGCTCGGGCATGTCGCGCAGGCGGTGTGACAGCCGGATCGTGCCATCGGCCGGCGTGCACGACCCCCAGCGTGAGTTCTGGTTGGTGACCCAACGCACCGACGTGGGCGTCGGCGCCTCGGGGACGTAGCGCGCGGCCAGGTCGGCCGCCCGGCGCGCGAGCGACTCGTCCGACCGGGCGATGCGGCGGCGCGACTCGCGCGCATCGAGCTTGGCCACCAGCTCGGCCACGACGCGCGCCTCCTCACGTTTGGACATCGAGGCGGGCACCATCACGATGGTCCGGTCCCCCTCGCGGCGTGCCGAGACGGTCCGCTTGCGCCGTGCGCTGCGACGCACCTCGATCTCCGCCATGCCTCCACGGTAGGCGTCCCGCCCGACATGACTGCGGGACCGCGGTCGGGACGGCCGTCGCAGCAGCGGCGGCGGCCCGACGGCCTTGGGGATCATCGGTGGATAAACCCCCTCGAGCCATCCGGATTCGGTTGACAGGACACCCCTGCACCCCTCACCCTCCGCAGTCGCCAACCCCGGGCTTCAGCACGGTTTGTCCACAGCAGTGACTCACGTTTGCGCAGGTCAGAGGCGGGTTGCCGAGCGACGCGCCGCAGCCGGCGCGGCGCTGTCCACACATCACCCCACACCCCGCACGGCGTTCCCCACACGTTGTCCCCAGGTCTGTCCACAGGGGTGGACATCCTCGTCCCGGGCGTGTCGCGGATCGGCCGGGGGAACGGTGCGAAAAGCATCACGCGGCGCCGTCCCTCGGGCTATCCTGCGGCGCGCTCCGGGCACACACGCGGCGCTCCCGCCACAGGTCTGGACGATCCATTGACCAGGCGTGGGCGCAGGCCCTACCTTGAAGCAGTCGAAGCCCCGCTCCGACGCGCAAGGGGAAGGCGCGCCGGGCGGGGTTTCACCTTGCCACGGCCCCTTTTGCCCCTAGGCTGATCGTGACCTGTGCCACACACAGCGGCACACATCGGCAAGGAGGCCGCAATGGCAGAGACATGGACCGGCGAGTTCTACTGCGTGAAGTGCAAGGACAAGCGCGAGACGAGCGGTGAAGTCCAGGTCAGCGAGAAGGGCACCCGCATGGCCAAGGGCGTCTGCCCCGAGTGCGGCACGAAGCTCAACCGCATCCTCGGCAAGGCCTGATCCTCGCGGCGGGGGTGGCCGTCGGCTGCCCCCGTCGCGCTCGGCACCACCGGGCGCCGCCCCTGTGGATCATCGGCTCCGCACTCGTCGTCTCCGCCACGATGAGCCCATGCCGAGCGACTCATCCTCCCCCGCCGGTCGCGTCCTCGGGCCCCAGCTGCTGCCGGGGGCACTCGTGCTGCGCCGCGATGCGCGCACCCTCCAGATCGGCACCGGCCCGGGCGTCACGATCCGCGATCGGCCCGGACTCGGGCGGGTCCTGCGCCTGCTCGACGGCTCCCTGCCGCTCCCCCTGCTGGCGCGCGCGGTCGCGCGTGACGTCCCGGATTTCACGGACGACCTCACCGACACCCTCACGCGACTGGTGGCGGCGGGCGCCGTCATCGCCCCGCCCGCCGAACCCGTTCCACGCGTCGCCGTACGCCACGACCGCTCGACGTCGCAGTTCGCGCGCCTCCTGCGGGACGGCCTCGGACCGCCCGCGATCGAGCCCGAGGTCGAGGTGCTGGTCAGCGCCGGCGAGCCCGCCCGCTCCACGTTCGAGGTGCTCGTCGCCGCCGGGATCGCCCACCTGCCCGTCGTCCTGGGCGAGGGACGCGTCCGGATCGGTCCCTTCGTCGTTCCCGGCACCAGCTCGTGCCTGGGCTGCCTCGATGCGCTGCTGACCTCGTTCGACCCCGCCTGGGCGGCGCTCGTGCCCCAGTTCGAGCGCACCCGGCTGCTGCCCGTGGGCCTGCCCCCTCGACTGCTGCTGCAGGCCGCCGCCGAGACGATCAATCAGGTCGAGTGCCTGCTGCGGGGTCAACGCCCCTCGACGCTCGGACGCACCCTCGCGCTCGGACCCGAGCACGGCGATGCCGACCTGCGCGCCGTCCCTCTCGCCGGCGCGTGCTCGTGCGGCCTGCTCGCCGCGTGAGCCGGAGCGATGCGGTGGTCGCCACTATCCTGACGACGTGGCCGACGACGACGCGGACGACCTCCGCGAGACACCGCTGACCGGCAGCGCACTGCGCCGCGGGGCTCGACTCGCCAGCCTCCCGGCCGGCTTCGCCGCCCGGACGACGTGGGGCATCGGCCGCCGCCTCGTGGGTGCCCCCGCGGCCGCCGTCATGAACGACGTCCAGCGCCGCACCGCCGACCAGGTCTTCAGCGTCCTGGGCCAGCTCAAGGGCGGCGCGATGAAGTTCGGCCAGGCCCTCAGCATCTTCGAGGCCGCCCTGCCCGAGGAGCTCGTGGCGCCCTACCGCGAGACGCTCACCAAGCTCCAGGACGCCGCTCCCCCGATGGGTGCGGCCACCGTCCGACGCGTGATGGAGCGCGAGTTCGGACCCGACTGGGCCGATCGCTTCCCCGACTTCGAGATCACCCCCGCGGCCGCCGCGTCCATCGGCCAGGTCCACCACACGTGGTTCGTCCCCGAGCCCGGTGCCGAGCCGGTCGAGGTCGCCGTCAAGCTGCAGTACCCCGGCGCGGGTGACGCCCTGCGGTCGGACCTGCGCCAGATCGGACGCCTGGCCCGGCTGTTCGGCACGCTCATGCCCAACCTCGACGTCAAGGCGCTCGTGGCCGAGCTGCAGGAACGGGTCGCCGAGGAGCTCGACTACTCGCTCGAGGCCGATGCGCAGGCCCGGTTCGCCGAGGCCTTCGCCGACGATCCCGAGATCGTCGTCCCCCGCCCGCTGGCGCACACGGAGCGGGCCCTCGTGACGACGTGGTTGCCCGGGGACCGGTCGCTGGCGGACGTGATCACCACCGGCACCCAGCAGGAGCGGGACCACCTGGGCGAGGCCTACGTCCGGTTCCTGTTCGCCGGTCCCGTCCGCGCCGGCCTCCTGCACGCCGACCCCCATCCGGGTAACTTCCGCGTGCTGCCGGACGGGCGGCTGGGCGTCGTGGACTACGGCGCGGTCGCGCGCGTACCGGACGGCCTGCCCGCGCCCATCGGGCCGCTGCTGCGCGCCGCGGCCGACGGCGACTACGCCACGGTCGCCGAGGGCCTGCGCACCGAGGGATTCCTCAAGCCCGGGACCCGGATCGACGCCGAGGTGCTCGAGCGGTACCTCAGTCCCCTCGTGACGCCCATCGTGGACGACACCTTCTCGTTCGACCGCGAGTGGCTGCGCCGGCAGAGCCAGCGTCTCGCCACGCCCGGACCCGACGGGATGTCGACGGCGCTCAAGCTGAACGTCCCGCCGGAGTACCTGCTGATCCACCGGGTGTGGGCCGGCGGGATCGGCGTGCTGTGCCAGCTCGGCGCGACCGCGCGGTTCCGCGCGATCGTGTCGGACTCACTCCCCGGCTTCGCCACCGCGTGAGCCGGCAGGAGCCCTATGTGCTCGAGCTCGACGGGATGCAGCAGTCCATCGTCGACCTCGAGGCACCGACGCGCCTGGCCTTCGACTACATGCGCCGCATCGGCGACCTGATCGACACGATGCCCGCCGGGCGGTTGCGCATCCTGCACGTCGGGGGCGCTGCCATGACGCTGCCACGGTACGTCGCCGCCACGCGGCCCGGGTCGCGCCAGGTCGTGCTGGAGCCGTCGGTCGAGGTCATCGAGCAGGTCCGGGCCGAGGCGCCGCTGCCGCCGCGCAGCGGCATCAAGGTGCGTCCCGTGGACGGACAGGCCGGGATCCTGGAGGTGCGCGACGACTCGCAGGACCTGGTGATCCTCGACGCGTTCGCGGGCGGTGCCGTGCCGGCGGACCTGATGGCCGCGTCGTTCGTGGAGCAGGTCCAGCGCGTGCTGGCGCCCGAAGGGGTGTTCGTCGCCAACCTCGTCGACCGTGCGCCGTTCCCAGCAATCCGCGACTTCGTCGCCCGGGTGCGCGAGATCGGGCCGGTGGCGGTCGGTGTCGAGCCGGCGACGCTCAAGGGACGGCGGCCGGGCAACCTCGTGGTCGCCGCCGGCGGGCTTGCGGAGCAGCCCTTCGCGAACCCGTCGCCGATGGAGTACCGCGTCCACACCGGGCGCGCCGTGTCGGACTCGTTCGGTGGCGGATCGGCCGGCTGAGCCGGAGCGCGTCAGCTCGCGCCGACGATCCCCAGGACGTCGTCCCCGTACTTCTCCAGCTTGGAATGTCCCACGCCCGAGACCTGCAGCAGCTGCTCGGGGCTGGACGGCTTGAGCGCCGCGATCGCCTTGAGCGTGGCGTCGTTGAACACCGTGAACGCCGGCTTGCTCTCGGCCTGCGAGGTCTCCTTGCGCCAGTCGCGCAGCCGCTCGAACAGCGCCTCGTCGTAGTCGAGGTCCGGCTGGGGCAGCCGGACCTTGCGCTGGGGCGCCCGGGTCACCCGGACCTCCTCGGGCAGCAGGCGATCGAGGAACCGGCTGGGCTTGCGCCGCGCCTGTCCGCCCGCCTTGCGCGCGGCGGACCACGAGACCATCAGGTGCCTGCGGGCCCGGGTGATGCCGACGTAGAAGAGGCGGCGCTCCTCCTCGACCGACTCCGGATCGTCCATCGTCGCGACGTAGGGCAGCGTGCCCTCCTGCGCACCGGCGACGAACACGGCGTCCCACTCCAAGCCCTTCGCCGCGTGGAAGGTGGTGAGGGTGACGCCGTCGGTGGACGGCGCGTGCGCCTGCTCGGCGCGCCGGTCGAGGTCGGCGACGAGCGCCGTCAGGTCGGCCTGCGACTGGGACTGGGCGAGGTCGATCGACATCTGGTGGATCGCCTGCAGCGACTCCCACCGGTCGCGGACGGCGCCGCGACCCTCGGGCGGCGTGTCATTGAAGTCCATCGCCGCCAGCACCGCACGCACGTCATCGGGCAGCGAGCCCGAGCCCTCGCCCGCGCGCGCCGAGCCGCGCAGCAGGGTGACGGCCTGGCGGACCTCGGCCCGCTGGAAGAACCCCGTGCCGCCGCGCACTGAGTACGGGATCTGGCGGTGCCCGAGCGCCTCCTCGAAGACCTCGGACTGGGCGTTGATCCGGTAGAGCACGGCCATCTCGCGGTGGGGCACGCCCTGGCGGTGCAGGGCCTGGATCCGCTCGGCGATCGCGTCGGCCTCGGCCGGCTCGTCGGCGAACGGCCGGAAGTCGACGGCCGGACCGGGCGAGTTCTGCGACTGCAGCCGGACACCCAGCGTGACCGACGGTCCTCGACCCGCGAACACCTCGTTGGCGGCCGCGACGATCTGCGGCGTCGACCGGTAGTTGCGCACGAGCTCGATGCGCGGCGCATCGGGGAACCGGCGCGTGGCGAAGTCGCCCAGGATCGTGGCCGACGCGCCGGCGAAGGTGTAGATCGTCTGGCGGGGGTCGCCCACGACGCACACCTCGTCGCGGCCACCCAGCCACAGATCGAGCAGCGTGGACTGGAGCGGGTTGACGTCCTGGAACTCGTCGACGACGAACCACTTGTACTGGCGGCGGACCTCGGCGCCGATCGCCTCGTCGTCGGCCAGGATCGCCGCCGTGATCAGCAGGATGTCCTCCATGTCGATCCGGCCGCGATCACGCTTGACCTGCTCGTAGGCGCGCAGGATGGCACCCACCTCGCCGGGATCGATGTCGCCGACGGCGCGCTGGCGGCGGACGGCTTCGGCGCCGTAGTCATCGGGGCGGACGTTGGACACCTTGGCCCACTCGACCTCGGCGGCCAGGTCGCGCAACGTGGACTGGTCGGCCCGGACGCCCACCTGACGCGCCGCCTCGGCCACGAACGCGAACTTCGACTCGAGGATCTGGGGGAACTCGGTGCCGTAGACGCGCGGCCAGAAGTACCGCGCCTGGCGCAGCGCCGCCGAGTGGAACGTGCGCGCCTGGACGCCGGCGGCACCGAGCGTGCGCAACCGCTCGCGCATCTCGCCGGCCGCCTTGACCGTGAACGTGACCGCCAGGACCTCGGTGGGCTTGTAGACACCCGTCGCCACGCCGTACGCCATCCGGTGGGTGATCGCCCGCGTCTTGCCGGTGCCGGCGCCCGCGATGACACACAGGGGGCCACGCAGGGTCTCGGCGACCTCGCGTTGTTCGGGGTCGAGTCCGTTGAGCAGGTCGTCGGCGTCGGACATGGTCTCCAGATCGCGTCGAGGGGTGGGGCAGCGACCAGCGTAGCCGCGCCGTGGGACAGGATCGGCGGCCGCACACAGGCCCGGAGGAATGCCGCGTGGCCCGACCGGGTTGACTGGAGGGGAAGCACTTCTTCCGCCTGATCGAGAGGGTCCCGATGTCCAACGCATCGTTCGTCCTGTACTCCACGCCGTGGTGTGGCTACTGCCATCGCCTGAAGTCCCAGCTGCAGCGCGAGGGCATCGAGTTCACCGAGGTCGACATCGAGCAGGATCCCGACTCGGCCCAGGTCGTCGAGCAGGCCAACGGCGGCAACCAGACCGTCCCGACCCTCGTCTTCGCCGACGGGACCGCGCTGACCAACCCGTCCGTCGCGCAGGTCAAGGCCCGGCTCGGCGTCTGACGTTCGTCGAAGCCACCACCGTCGTCCTCGGGCACGGCTATGGTCGTCCCTCGTGACCACACCGCCTGAGTTCCCCCCGAGCGACGAACCGACCCAGCCCCTCGGCCAGCCGTACGGCCCGTCGCAGTCCTACGGACCGCCGGCGTACCCGCCGCAGCAGCAGCCGATGTACGGGCAGGTGCCCCCTCCGGTCCCGAACGGGCTGTACCAGGCCGCGGCCATCATCAACTGGGTCATGCTGGGCATCATCATCATCAGCACCTGCGGCTTCGGCCTCATCGCCGCGGCGTGGTTCATCCCGATGACGCTCAACATCCACAAGGGCGCGAAGGACCACCAGAAGCACACCGCGCTGGCGGTCTGCACGCTGATCTTCTGCAACCTGGTCTCGGGCATCCTCATGCTCGTGGAGGACAACAACCGTCCGGAACGGCCGCCGTACTGAGCCGTGCGGAACGGTCGGTGGGTCGAGAACGACTTCGCCCCCACGGACGTGGTCCCAGCGCTGGAGACGGACTGACTCAGGCCCAGCGGCCCGGCAGCTCGCCGCCGAACCAGTCCTCCACGAGCCAGCGCGAGATCGAGACCCCGGGCGGCGGCAGCACGATGCGCTCATCCTTGGCCGCCTCGAGCAGCTCGGCCCGGGTGAACCACCGCGCCTCGGCGATCTCGTCCTGGTCGACCGTGATGTCGGTGCTCGTCGCCGTGGCACGGAACCCGAGCATGAGGCTCTGCGGGAACGGCCACGGCTGGCTGCCCAGGTAGGTGGCCTCCTCGACGGTCACGCCCACCTCCTCGGCGACCTCGCGGCGCACGGCGTCCTCGAGCGCCTCGCCCGGCTCGACGAACCCGGCGAGCGTCGAGAACCGTCCCTCGGGCCAGTGCGGGTTGCGCGCGAGCAGTGCCCGGTCGTCGCCGTCGGTGACCAGCATGATCACCGCCGGGTCCGTACGGGGGTAGTGCTCGGCACCGCAGCCGGGGCACGAGCGCAGGTGACCCGCCTGGGCCGTCTGCAGCTCGGTGCCGCAGCGGGGGCAGAAGCGGTGCGACTTCAGCCAGCGGGCGATGCCGACCGCGTGGATCGCCAGCGAGAGCTCGTCGGCACCGAGCAGCGGCGCCAGCACCCGGATGCTGACCGGGCTCCACTCGGCGGGGACGCGGTCGACCGCGACGGCGGCATACCGCGTGCCGTGCTGGTCGCCGAGCAGGATCCACTCGCCATCGGGTGCCTCGTCGGGTGACACCCAGCGCAGGGCGGGTCCGTCGACGGTGGCGACGTGCTCACCACCCAGGACCAGCACCCTCAGGTCGTCGGACCTCCACAGGTCATCGCTGCGGCGCCGGTTGCCGGCGCGGTCGTGCTGGGCTCGTTGGAAGGCGAAGTCCATTGCCTCACCGTAGACCGAGCTGCTTCTCGAGCGTGTCCCGGTCTGGCAGGTCGTCGAACGTCCGGGACTCCCCCAGGCGCACGTAGTGGAACGTGCCGACGACGCGCTCGGGGGCGATTCCGTGCAGCTCGGCCCAGGCCAGGCGGTAGAGCGCGAGCTGCAGCGGATCGGCGTCGGCCGTGCGATTGGTCTTCCAGTCGACGACCTCGAAGCCTTCCTCGCCATCTGCCAAGGTCGTCGCGAACACGGCGTCGATCCGGCCGATCACCTGCTGCCCGCCCAGACGCAGCGAGAACGGCGTCTCGACCGCCACGGGCTCGCGTCCCGCGAACGCACCGGACTCGAAGGCCTGCTTGAGGGACTCGAGGTCGGACTCGTCCTCGACCTCGGCGTCGCCGCGTCCGGGCAGCTCGTCGGGATCGAGCAGGGTCTGCTGCCCGTAACGAGCCTCGATCCAGGCGTGGAAGCGCGTGCCGAAACGAGCCGCGGGCGACGGCCGGCGGGGCATCGGCCGCGCCAGCCGGGAGACGAACGCCTCCTCGTCCTCAGCCAGCGAGAGCACCTCGGTGGCCGAGAGCGACGTCGGCAGCGACACCTCGATCCGGCGCTCGTGCCGTGCGCGAGCCTCCTCCAGCAACAGGTCGAGGTCGGTGCGCAGCTCGGCGAGGTGCTCGGTCCGGACCGGCGGCGCCTCCTCGGACTCGAGGTGGCGCCGCACCTGCTGGGCCAGCGCGGCACGCCGATCGAAGGGCATCAGCGCGACCGGCCACGGCACCGTCTGCTCGACGAGATGCGGGTTCTGCTCGTCGTCGGCGGGCGGCTCGGCCCACACGACCGGCGTGACGTCCCGCTGGGCGAGCCAGTCGCGGACGTCGACGAGGAACGCCGACTCGGCGCGGGGCTTCAGCTGGGTGCGACCCCAGCGGTGACCGCTGACGTGCAGGCGCCGCTTGGCGCGCGTGAACGCGACGTACGCCAGCCGGATCTCCTCCATCAACGCGTCGCGACGGGTGGCCTCCTCGAACTGTTTCTTGGCCGGACTGCTGAACTCGGCCAGCTGGGGCACGAAGTCGACGTCGCCGCGCAGGGGCGCCGGCAGCGCCTTCGCGACCGTGGGCCACCGGGAGCGACCGCGGCCGGACGGGAACACCGTGCCCGCGACGAACGGCACGAACACCTCCTCGAACTCCAGGCCCTTGGCACGGTGGATCGTCAGCAGCTTGATCGAGTCGGCGTCGGACGGCGCACTGAGCTCCATCCCCTCGTTGAACTCACGTTCCGCGTCGAGGTGCGCCAGCAGGCCCGGCAGCGACGCGTAGCGATCGTGCTGCGCGTAGTCGCCGATCGCGTCGAGCAGCAGCGACAGGTTGTCGGTGGGCACGCCCGCCACCGGGAGCTCGATGTCGAGGTCCAGCTCGGTCACGACGCGTCGGGCCAGGTCGAGCAGCGGCTCGTGCGCGTGACGGCGCAGGCGGCGCAGCATGGACGCGAGGTCGGCGAAGCGGGCGCGGGCCTCGGCCGAGTAGGGCAGCTCTCCCAGATCCTCGACGGCCTCGGCGAGCGAGGTGATCTCGGTGGGGTCGACGCCGGCGGTGGCCTCGTCGAGAGCGGCCCGCAGGACCGCTTCGGGATCGGAACGGTCGATCTCGGAGCCGCCCTGCCACAGCCGACCGAGCTCGGCCGCCCGCTGGCCCAGCAGGGCCAGGTCGCGCTCGCCGATCCGCCAGCGCACACCCGTGAGCAGTCGCAGCATCGCCGGGTTGGCGGTGACGTCCTCGAGGATCGCCAGGACCGAGAGCACGTCGACGACCTCGGGCTGGTTCAGCAGGCCGGTGAGTCCGACGATCTCGACCGGCAGGCCCCGACCACGCAGCGCGCGCACGATCTCGGGATTCTCGTTGGTCGTGCGCACGAGCACCGCGATCTCGCGTCGGGCCACCCCGCGCTCCACCGCCTCGACGACGAGGTCGACGAGCGCGTCGATCTCCTCGACGACACCTCGGTGCAGCGCGACGGAGACCTCGCCCTGCGGGTTCTCGGGGGCGGCCCGCAAGGGGGTCACGACCTCGGCCACCCCGGGCGAGCCGTAGTACTCGCGGGCCACGTACCCCGCGAGGTCGATGATCTGGGGCGCGCACCGGCGCGTCACGTCGAGGCTGAACAGCCGGCCCCGGCCGCCGTCGGCCGCGGGGAAGTCACTGAGGAACGCCGTCAGGTTCCCCGAGGCGGCACCGCGCCAGCCGTAGATCCCCTGGGCCGGGTCGCCGACGGCGCTGATGGGCCGGCCCGCGAACAGCGCCTGCAGCAGGTCGCGCTGGGCCACCGAGGTGTCCTGGTACTCGTCGAGCAGGACCACGTCGTAGCGCTCGCGCAGGGACTGCTGCACCTCGGGCAGCTTCGCCAGCTGGGCACCCCACGCCATCTGGTCGGAGAAGTCCATGACGCCCGCGTCCGTCTTCGCCGCGCGGTACTCGTCCACGAGGTCGGCCAGCTCGTCGCGCTTGAGGCACGTGGCGACGACCTCGTCGTGCCACTTCAGCGGCTTCTCGACCGATTGGGCGGCCGCCATCGTCGCCCGATCGAACTCGCGCAGCTGCTCGGTCGTCACCAGGTGCTCGGAGATCTGGCCGTCGAACTCGAGCACGTCGCCGATGACGGTCGGCAACCACGCCGAGACGTGGCGCAGCGGTCCGTCGTGCCCCCGCACGACCCGTGCCGCGATCTGGAACCGGGTGGCGTCCGCCAGGACGCGCAGGTCCGGCTCGATGCCCATCCGCAGGCCGTGCTCGGCGATGAGCGTGCCCGCGAAGGCGTGATAGGTCGAGACGGTCGGCTCGCCGTACTCGGAGAAGTCGCCGATCCGCTCGAGCGACTCACGCACGCGTCCGGCCAGCTCGGCCGCCGCCTTGGACGTGAAGGTCAGGCCCAGGAGGCGATCGGGCGCCAGGCCCAGGTGCCCGACGAGCCACACGACGCGGGCGGCCATGACCGCCGTCTTGCCGGCGCCCGCGCCGGCGATGATCGCCTGCGGTCGCGCGGGGTCGGCGGTGATGGCGTCCAGCTGCTGCGGGCTGAACGGGATCTCGAGGACCTGCTTGAGATGCTCGGTGTCGCGCACGAGCGGGATCACGAGGCACCCCCGATCGTGGGACCGGTGACCGTGGGGCAGACCGTCTGGAAGTCGCAGAAGCCGCAGTGCTCGTTCGGCCGGGCCACGAGGTGCTCGTCGCGCACCGCTCGCGCCGAGGTGGTGAGCAGGTCGAGCGCGAAGAAGACCTCGTCGCCGCCCGGCGCCGCCTGCGGCTGGACCTTGGGCGAGTCCGGATCCTTGGCACTCGACGGCGTGCGCAGCTGGACCAGCTCGGCCCCACCGGAGCGCGCGCCCGTGACGCCCAGCGACTCGACCGCGCCGTGCTCGATCGCGACCTGGTAGACGCCGAGCTGGGCGTGCTCGGCGATCTTGCGCGGCGACGGCGCGTTGCGGCTGGTCTTGAAGTCGACCACGTGGACACGACCCTCGGCGTCGATCTCGACGCGGTCCATCGAGCCGCGCAGGACGACGGTCTCGCCGCCGACGACGACCTCGGTGACGAAGGAGTGCTCGGCCGCGAGCGCTGTCCGGGGGTTTGCCCGGTGCCAGCGCGCGAAGCGCACCAGCGTCTCGTGGGCGGCCTCGCGCTCACGCTCGCCGAGCCACGCGGCCTGGTGGTCGAGCCGGTGCCACACCTCGTCGAGACGAGCAACCATCTCGGGAAGATCGGGCTCGACACCGCGCTCGACGACGTCGGCCGCCAGCGCGTGCACGATCGAGCCGAAGCCCTGCGCCGACGTGGAAGCGGACTCGCCGTGGGCCTCGCGGCCCAAGAACCAGCGCAACGAGCACGCCGAGATCGCGTCGACGGACGACCCGGACAGCGCGACCGGCTGGTCGGCGGGTCTCCACGGCGTCTCGGACCGGCTCGGCTCGGACAATCCCCACCACCGGCTGGGGTCGGCGGCCCGGGTGGGCGGGAGGTCGGCGCGCACGATCTCGGCCAGCATCGTGGCGACGTCGTCGCGCACGGCGGGGTCGTCGGTGGTCTCGCCGAGGCGGCGCAGCTCGGTGACCACACCCCGCAAGGAGACCGGACGCGCGGGACGTCCGAGCGGCAGCTCGGCGTCCGTGCCGAATCCGGCGGTGAGCAGCTCGGCGACGAAGCGGGACGGCTGGTCCCCGTCGTCGGTGGGCGTCTGGACGGCAGTGACCACGAGGCGCTCGGTGGCGCGGGTGCACGCCACGTAGAAGAGCCGGCGCTCCTCGCGCAGCTGGTCGCCACGGGCGCCGGGCCCGACCGGACCGTCGAGGTGCTCGGCCCTCAGCAGGCTGCCGCGACTGCGCAGGTCGGGCCAGCGCTCGGACTGCACTCCCGCGACGACGACGAGGCGCCACTCCAGGCCCTTGGACCGGTGGGCCGTCATGAGTCTCACGGCGTCGGGACGCGCGGTGCTGGACTCGAGCTGGTCGGCGGGGATCTGCTGGGCCCGCAGCTCGGCGACGAAGTTGACGGTGTCGCGACGGCGACCGCCCTCCTCGGCCCGCGCCGCGTGGCGGAACAGCGCGCACACGGCGTCCAGGTCGCGATCGGCGTGCGCGCGGCCGTCGACCGAGTTCCACTGCTCGCGCAGGCGCGCCGGCCAGGCGGTGCCGTCCCACAGCAGCCACAGCGCCTGCTCGGGCGGCTCGCCGCGACGCAGCAGCG
>NZ_DAMDLR010000066.1:0-13675 GCF_032084975.1 Aeromicrobium sp. | reverse complement strand
AGAACTGGCTCCACACCACGATGGAGTGCGTCGCCGCGCCCAGCAGCAGCAGGTGGAACATGAGCCAGCGCGGGGCCGGCACCTCGCGGTGGGCCAGCGTGACGACGACGACCGCGACCAGCCAGAGGACGGCGGGCAGGTCGCGCAGGGGCTGGAAGCGTCGCTTGGCGGGCCGAGCGGCCGGGGCGGTTCGCGTGGCGGTCATCGGGCCACCGCCACCGGGCGCCGAGCGGCCTCGGCGGTCAGCGCCGACCAGACGGCGACCCCGACGAAGAGCAGCAGGGCCGCGACGTTGAGCGCGCCGCCGACCTGCCACGCACGTTCGACCCCCAGGCCGTCGCCGACCCAGACGCGCAGGACCAGGGCGCCGTGCAGGAGGGCCGCAGGAACCCACATGGCCCGGTGGTGGGGCAGCGGGCGGCGCAGGACGGCGGGCAGGATCACCGAGGCGTGCGCCATGATCATCGAGATCGTGAAGCCGAGGAACACGGCGTGGATGACGGCGTCGTACCCCGAGCCCTCGGGGACACCGTTCGTGCCGCCGGAGCCGGTCAGCCACACGGCCGAGGCCACGACGAGCCAGCCGTAGCCGGCCAGCATGCACGCGGCCATGAACCGGGTCTGGCCCGTCGCGGAGATGGTCCGCCGGGCGACGTCATGCGTGGCGAGCCAGACGGTGAGGACCAGCAGGGTCGCCCCGAGGAGCGGCTCGCCGATCGACGGCCACAGCAGGCAGGCGACGATCGCGCAGACGAACGCCACGGCCAGCCCGATCAGGCGCGTGCCGGCGCCGGGGCCCATCTGGAGCCGGGCCAGCTCCAGCCGCTCACCGCCGATCGTCAGGATGACGAAGCCCGCGAGCCACGGCACCACCGCCGCGGTCGTGGCGCCGCCGGCCCAGATGGCAGCGCCGCCCAGCGCGATCGCGGCACCCAGCAACTGCACCAGGACGGCGTCGTCGCGCTGGCGTCGCCACAACGGCACGTAGACCGCCACCAGCGCCGCAGTGCCAGCGACCATCGCCGTCCGGCCGGCGGGCATCGGGGCGGGGGAGAGCAACAGCAGCGAGCCCACCCCGAGCAGGCCCGGGGCGAGGAACCCCCACGGACGACGCAGGGCGACGGCACGCTCGAGGGAGACGAGGGTGCCGACGAAGCCCAGCACCAACACGATGCCGTGCACGTCGGGAAGTCGTTCGGTGCGGACCGGGGCCGGTAGGTCCAGCAGCAGGAGGGCGGCGTCCAGGCCGGCCAGCAGCGAGACGCCCGCCGGCAGCATGAGCAGCAGGCGCGTCCGCGGTGTCATGGCCGGTTCGCGCGCAGGTGCAGCAGGCACGCGCCCGGCTCGGCGAAGGGTTCGAGGGTGACCTCGGTGGTCGTGTCGCCGGACTCCGCGAGCGCGCCGGCAGCCAGGCCCGCGTGCACGCTGCAGACCACGTCGGTGTGTCGGCGGGCGACCTCCAGCAGGGGGCACCGCGTGAGCCGCACGGTCTCGGCGGGCTCGTCGATGACCGGCCCGAAGTCGAGCTCGGCCATCAGGTCGCGCACCAGCTCGAGGCTGCCGGCGGGGCGTGGAGGGCGGTCACGGACCAGGGTGCGTCCCCAGTCGTGGCCGGCCACCGCGGCGTCCTCGGCCGGTCGGCTGCTGGTCCGGTGCAGGGCGGTCGCGAGCGCCGCGGCCAGGCCCGCGTACTCCGAGGTGCGGGCATCGGTGGCGCTCCACAGCCAGGCCGGCCGGCCCCGGCCCTCCGGGGCCTCGCGACGGCGGGTCACGAGCCCGTCGTCCTCGAGTCCCTCGAGATGGCCTCGCAGCGTGTTCTCATGCAGTCCCGTGTGCGCCGCCAGCGCGCCGATGCTGGTGGCGCCGGACTGCCGTTGCAGCGTCTCGAGCAGTGCCGCCCGACTGCGGGACAGCCCCGTGATTGGCGCCGGGGAGGACGGTCGGGGACCGGTTGACCGGCCGCGCTTAATTTCCACGGAATCCACTGTAGTAATGTCCGGATCGCAGTGCCGCACCACCCCGCCGACACACGGCCGGCGACTCGTGGCGGCCAGGAGGAATCGTGACCGACATCCAGATCACCGACGTCTCACGCGACATTCAGGCACCGGGGGAGGAGGGCCACTCGTGCGGCTGTGGCGGCCATGACGACGCCGGGCACCCCGAGCTCGACGCCCGCGCGATCCCGCACGCGATCCGCCACGCGACGATCTTCGGTGCCCTCGACGGACTGCGCGCCGGCTTCGGCCTGGTGCTGATCGCGCCGCACGACCCGCTCCCGCTGTTGGCGCAGGTCCAGGAGCGGTGGCCGGACGGCTTCGAGGTCAGCTACCTGCAGCGCGGTCCCGAGGACTGGCGCCTGCTGTTCCTGCGCCGCTGATCGCTCGGGGTGCCGCCGGACGGCCGGCCCGGGACAATGCGGGCATGGCCGAATTCCCGCGTCTGGTCCAGACGGTCATCGACACCACCGACGTCCGACGGACGGCCGAGTTCTACCGAGAGCTGTTCGGCCTCGTGTACAGGCCCGGCGACGAGGCACCGTCCCAGGACGGCGAGCTCGAGCAGTGGCTGGTCCTGCGGCACCCCGAGGGCGGCAACGCGATCGCGTTCCAGTACACCGACGAGCTGGCGCCGACGACGTGGCCCGATCCCGAGGTCCCGATGCAGTTGCACCTCGATTTCTCGGTGGAGGACGTCGACGAGCTGAGGCGCCACCGTGCGCGGGCGGAGGCGCTCGGCGCGACGCTCAGGCTCGACCGGTTCGACGACCCCGACGAGCCGCTGTTCGTCATGATCGACCCCCAGGGGCACCCGTTCTGCCTGTTCGTCGGATGAGCGCACCACTGCTGACGATCGGCCACGGCACGTCGGACCGTGCCGAGCTGGCACAGCGGCTCAGGGACGCGGGCATCCAGACCTTGGTCGATGTCCGGCGGTTCCCGGGGAGCCGGCGCAACCCGGAGGTCGCCCGCGACGCGATGCGCGATTGGGTGCCGGACGAGGGGATCGGCTACGTCTGGGAGGAACGCCTCGGCGGCCGCCGGCGCGTGCCCAAGGACGCCCCGGACGTGGATGCGTGGTGGCGGGTCGAGGCCTTCCGTGCCTACGCCGCGTACACGCGTGAGCCCGAGTTCCGGGCGGCGATGGCCGAGCTCGTCGAGCGGGTCCAGCACGAGACCGTCGCCGTGATGTGCTCGGAGTTCGTCTGGTGGCGTTGCCACCGGCGCCTCATCTCGGACGTGGCGACGCTGGTCCACGACCTTCCGGTGGAGCACGTGATGCCGGACGGTCGGCGCAGCCTGCACGAGCCGTCCGAAGGAGCGCGGCTGGCCGATGGCCTGCTGACGTACCCCGGATGACGGTCGCGCCCATCCGCGCGAGCGGCGCGGGGGCGTGGCTACGGTGCTGGAGCCGAGGAGGAGGAGCTGGATGGACAGAGATGAGGACGACCTGTCGACCGGTGTTCCGGTCCTGGCCGGGGTGGCCGGCCCGAAGCAGGCGTCGCGTGCCCGCAACTTCCGCCGAGTCGGGGTCGCCGCGCTGGCGGTCGTCGTCGTCGTGGCCTGCCTGGGATGGCTGGGTCCTCGGGACACGACCGTGAGTGACGACGCCGGCGGCCACGCGATGACCGTGACCCATCCGCAGATCTCCCGGTCCGGTGCCGACAGCGCGATCGAGATCGGGCTCGAGCGGGACGGGGGTGGGCCGGTTCGCGTCGAGCTGCCGGTCTCCGCGACGGACCTGTTCGGCCTCGAGACCTACGTGCCGGCGCCGGCGTCCGAGGTGGTGCGTGGGGACACGCTCGTGCTCACGTACGACGAGCTGCCGCCGGGAGACGTCACCCTGAGGCTGATCGGCCGGATGCCGACACGAGCGCAGATCGGCAGGTTCACGCACCCGATCACCGTCCAGGCAGCCGGTCCAGAGCCGCTCGAGGTCACGATGCGGACGGTGGTGCTGCCATGAGCATCGTGCTGAGCGCCGCCGCGGTCTTCTTCCTCGTCTGGATCGTCGTCCGCGTGGTCGGCAAGCGTGAGCTGAGCGAGATGGCCCCGTTCGACTTCGTGATCCTGGTCGTCATGGGCGACCTGATCGCCGAGGCCGTGATCGCCGAGGACACCTCGGTGACCGGCGCGGTCGTCGCCGTCGCGACGTTCGGTCTGCTGACGGTCGCGATGTCGTGGGTCTCGTGGCGCCTGCCGAAGTACCGGTCCGCGTTCGAGGGGGTGCCGACGCTCCTGATCCGCGACGGCGAGGTCGTCCAGGAGGCGATGCGCATCGAGCGCCTCAACGAGGCCGACCTGCTGGCCGCAGCACGCGAGAACGGGATCGAGAGCCTCCAGCACGTGAAGTGGGCGGTGCTCGAGCAGGACGGCGCCTTCTCGTTCTTCGCGGACGAACAGGCGCAGTGACGTCCGTGTAGGCCCGCGGCCAGCGGGTACCCCCTCGACGACCGACGTAGTCGAACTCGAGGTGGGGACATGAAGGCCGTGACCTGGCAGGGCAAGCGCGACGTGCGAGTCGAGCAGGTGCCCGACCCGACGATCCAACACGACACCGACGCGATCATCGAGGTGACCGCCTCGGGGCTGTGCGGCTCGGACCTGCACCTCTACGAGGTGCTGGGCCCGTTCATGACGCCCGGCGACATCCTCGGCCACGAGCCGATGGGCCGCGTCGTCGAGACCGGCTCCGGCGTGACGAACCTGTCGGTGGGCGACCGGGTCGTCGTGCCGTTCCAGATCGCCTGCGGATCGTGCTGGATGTGCAGCCGCGACCTGCAGACCCAGTGCGAGACGACGCAGAACCGCGAGCACGGCATGGGCGCCTCGCTGTTCGGCTACAGCTCGCTCTACGGCGCCGTGCCGGGCGGGCAGGCCGAGCTGCTGCGCGTGCCCCACGCCGATTACGGGCCGATCAAGATCGAGTCCGACCTCGACGACGAGCACTTCGTGTACCTGTCGGACGTCATGCCGACGGCGTTCCAGGCGCTCGAGTACGCGCAGGTCGGCGAGGGCGACACCCTGCTCGTGATCGGCCTCGGCCCGATCGGCGACATGGCGGCGCGTCTCGCCCTGCACCGAGGCGTGCGCGTCATCGGTGCCGACCTGGTGCCGGAGCGACTGGCCCGCACGGCTGCTCGCGGGGCCGAGACCTACGACGTCACCAAGGTCGACGTCGCCGAGATCGTGCGCGAGGCCACCGCCGGCCGCGGCGCCGACGGCGTCATCGACGCCGTGGGCATGGAGGCCCACGGGTCGCCGGTCGCGCAGGCCGGCCAGACCGCCGTCGGGTTCCTGCCCGACTTCCTGGCCCGCAAGGCAATGACCACGGTCAGCGTGGACCGCCTCGGAGCGTTCCACATCGCCGTCGACGCGGTGCGACGCGGCGGCACGATCTCGCTCAGTGGCGTCTACGCGGGCACGGTCGACCCGATCCCCATGCAGACGCTGTTCGACAAGCAGGTGACGCTCAAGATGGGCCAGGCCAACGTGAAGCGATGGGAGACGCAGGTCAAGCCGCTGGCCGAGGACTCCTCGGATCCGCTCGGCCTCGCCGACTTCGCCACGCACCGCGTGCCCCTCGACCAGGCTCCGGAGGTCTACAAGAACTTCCAGGACAAGGCCGACAACACGGTGAAGGTCCTCTTCAAGCCCTGACCCCTGTCCGGTGGCGCCTCGGCGCCACCGGCTTCAGTGGAACTTCGGCTGCTTGAGGATGCAGAACTCGTTGCCCTCGGGATCGCGCAGGACGATGAAGGCCTCGTCCGGTCCCTGCCCGACGTCGGCGTGGGACGCCCCGAGGGCGACGAGCCGCTGCACCTCGCGGTCGACGTCGCCGTCGGCGGGATGCAGGTCGAGGTGGGCGTCGATGTCGTGGGCGTCGATCGTCCACTGGTGGATGCGCGAGGTCATCGATTGCCTCCGATCAGTGATGGGGGTCCGTCCGGCGGACGACGTCCGCCATGACGGCGTGCAGGTCGGCCGGGTCGCCGGCCACGGCGCGCTGGCGCTCGGCCCCGTTCCCCGTGGTGAGCAGGCGGTGCAGGTCCGTGGTCACGCGGTCCGTGGTGCCGGCTTCGTCGAGTGCCGGTCCCACGAAGGTGAGCAGGGACTCGAGGGCCTGCTCGGCGGCCACGAACTCGCGCGTGGCCGGGTCCATCAGGGATCCGGTGAGTCCGTCGTGCCGGGCGCGCCACCGTGCCCAGCGCAGCAGGTCGAGGCTCCACTCGCCCGGGTCGTGCGACTCGTCGGCGACGGTCGACACGAGGGCCCGGGTCAGCTCGGCGACCAGGAGGGCGTCGTCGATTTCGGTGCAGACGTCCGCGACGCGGATCTCGACGGTCGGCAGCGTCTCGGCGATGCGGGCGTCGAGGTAGACCATGTGCTCGTCGACGGCGGCACCCGAGGAGATCGCGGTCTCGACCATCGTGCGGTAGGCCTTCACGTCGCCGAACGCGTCGACGGCGCCGGCGGTCGGCCACATGTCCCACAGGTGGCCGCGGAAGCTGGCGTGGGCCGTGTCGCGCCCGTGGAAGAACGGGGCGTTCGCCGAGAGCGCGTTGAGCAGGGGAGTCCAGGGACGGAGGGCGTCGAGCACCCGCACGGCGACGTGGTCCTCGACCTCGACGTGGACGTGCATGCCGCACGTCATGCCGTTGCGCGCGATCTCGCCGTAGCGGGCGATCATCCGGGCGTACCGCGAACCGGGCGTCGGCGCCGGCTCACTGCCGCCGAGGACGTCCACGGGCACCGCGGCGAGCTGGAAGCCGGCGGCACGGGCCGCCGCGACCGCCGCGGACCGCTGGGCGATCAGGTCCTCCCGCAGGGCCGCGGGATCCTCGTGCGCGTCGGTCTGGATCTCGACCTGCTGCAGGAAGAGCTCGTGATCGATCTCGTCACCGGGCTCGAGGCGCCGGTGCGCGCGCAGGACGGCCTCCGACTCGGGGACCAGTCGGCCCCGGTCGTCGACGACGAACAGCTCTTCCTCGATGCCCACGCGTTGCACGCGCCGAACGTACCCGGAGGTGCAGCCCCGAAACCAGCGCTCAGCGGCCCAGGATGCGGCGCAGCCAGGAGTCGTTGCTCGGGTCGTCGTGGCCGGGACACCACTGGCCGCTCGGCACCGAGGCCTTCACGGACGCGACGTGATTGCCGCAACCGGCCCACGTGGTCCTGCCGCACGTGCGGCACGTGACGGGTCGGCACATCAGACGGCACCTTCCTTCGCGTCGATCGCGTCCGCGAACTCGCAGAAGGCGTCGTAGGCGCGAGCGCCGTGGATGGTGGCGGGACCGCCGTGCATGAGGAAGGTCACGCCGATCGCCTCGGCGGCCTGCTGGCGGGTGGCGCCGGCGCGTGCGGCCGCCTGCGCGTGCGAGGCGATGCAGCCGTCGCAGCCCTCGACGACGCCGATCGCCAGCGCGATCAGCTCCTTGGTCCTGCGGTCCAGGTCGCCGTCGGCGAACGCCGCGCCGGACAGCTCGGCGAACCCGCGGTACACGTCGGGGATGGCCTTGCGCAGTTGCCGGTGCAGGGGAGTGATCTCGCGGAGCACGGTCTTGGCGTGCGGGGAGCCGGTGGTGTTCTCGGTGGTCATGTCTGCCTCTCATGGTCTGGAAATTATCCCCCCGGGGGGATATGATGACCACGTTAACAGAACCCCCCAGGGGGATACACGAGGAGGCGTGATGAGCGAGTTCACCATGAGCACGAAGGTCCCGCAGGGCTACGACCAGACGGTCGAGCGCGTCCGGGCGCTGCTGGGCGAAGCCGGCTTCGGCGTGCTGACCGAGATCGACATCAGGGCCACGCTCCACGCGAAGCTGGGCGTGGACGTGCCGCCGCAGGTGATCCTGGGCGCGTGCCGGCCGCAGCTGGCACACCGCGCGCTCGAGGCGGACCCGCGCATCGCGGCGCTGCTGCCGTGCAACGTGGTCGTCGCGCAGGAGGGTGACGGCACCCGCGTCGAGGTCCTCGACCCGGGCGTGATGTCGCAGTTCAGCGCGGACGGGGACGTGGCCGAGGTGGCGGCCGAGGCCCGCGAGCGACTCGAGGGCATGATGGCGGCACTGGTCCGAGGAACGGAGAAGCAATGAAGCTCGAGCCTGACGAGGTCAAGGCGATCACGACGCGCCTCAAGCGGGCCAACGGCCACCTCGCGTCGGTGATCCGGATGCTCGAGGACGGGTCCGAGTGCGAGGACGCCCTGACCCAGCTGGCCGCCGTGAACAAGGCGATCAGTCGCGGCGGCTACGCACTCGTGGCGACGGGCCTGCAGAAGTGCCTCGCCGAGGAGGGGCCGGACAGCGTCGACGCCAAGAAGATGGAGAAGCTCTTCCTCGCCCTGGCGTGAGCCGTCCGGCCCGGGGACTCAGAGGTGTGTCTCGTCCTGGTCCGCGACGTCGGGCCGCGTGGGCGACTGCGGCATGTCGTCGACGTCCTCGGAGGTCGTCGTGTCGGTGTCGGGGGGAGTGGGGTTCGCCGCGCTCTCGCTGACGGTGCCCTCGCCCTCGTTCTCGTCCTCGTGCGTGGAATCGTGCGGGTCAGTGGTCATGGATTCCCTCCTTCTCGACGCACGTACCCCGAGTCCGTGCGTTGACACCCGGGCGCGCTGCATGAGCCACGCGGGCACGGGTACCTCGAGGACAACCCCACCCCGAGGAGGTCACGAGCATGGATCCGAGCAAGGCCGCGAAGAACATCAAGGACGCCGTCGAGAACACCGCCGAGAAGGTGGTCGAGAAGGCTGCGGAGATGATGACGCCGGACATCCCGGGTCGTCCCGGTGCCGAGCCGCCCGCCATGGAGGAGCCCACCGAGCCTCGTGAGCCGCTGCCGCCCAAGCCCGACCAGGCCGCCCCGGAGGCGCGCTCGGCGACCGGCAAGGACACCGGCGCTGACCCGCGCGACCGTGCCCAGCAGGGCGCTTACCTGACGACGTCGCAGGGCGCCCGCCTGCGCGACACCGACCACTCGCTGAAGGCCGGTCCGCGAGGACCGCTGCTCATGCAGGACCATCACTTCCGCGAGAAGATCACGCACTTCGACCACGAGCGCATCCCCGAGCGCGTCGTCCACGCCCGCGGCTCGGCCGCCCATGGCGTGTTCGTGGGCTACGGCACGGCGGCCGACGTCACCCATGCGGCGTTCCTGCAGGACGGCGTCCAGACGCCGGTCTTCACGCGCTTCTCGACCGTGCTGGGGTCGCGCGGCTCGGCCGACACGGTGCGTGACACCCGCGGCTTCGCCACGAAGTTCTACACGCTCGAGGGCACGTTCGACCTGGTCGCGAACAACATCCCGGTCTTCTTCATCCAGGACGGCATCAAGTTCCCCGACGTCATCCACGCCGGCAAGCCGCACCCCGACCGCGAGATCCCCCAGGCCCAGAGCGCGCACGACACGTTCTGGGACTTCGTGTCGCTGCACACCGAGGCGCAGCATCACGCGATCTGGAACATGAGCGACCGCGGCATCCCGCGCTCGTACCGGATGATGGAGGGTTTCGGCGTCCACACGTTCCGCCTCGTCAACGCCGAGGGCGCGACGTCGCTGGTGAAGTTCCACTGGAAGCCCAAGCTCGGCGTGCACTCCCTGACGTGGGAGGAGGCGCAGATGATCAACGGCATCGACCCCGACTTCCACCGCCGCGACCTGGCCGACGCGATCGAGGCGGGGGCGTTCCCCGAGTGGGAGCTGGGCATCCAGGTGTTCGAGGACAACCCCGAGCAGGAGTTCAACGGCATCGACCTGCTGGACCCGACGAAGATCGTCCCCGAGGAGATGGCGCCGGTCCAGCCGATCGGTCGCCTCACGCTGAATGCGAACCCGACGAACTTCTTCGCCGAGACCGAGCAGGTCGCGTTCCACCCCGGCCACCTGCCCCCGGGCATCGAGGTCACCGACGACCCGCTGCTGCAGGCGCGCCTGTTCTCGTACATCGACACGCAGCTGACGCGACTGGGCGGGCCGAACTTCTCGCAGATCCCGATCAACCGGCCGCACGCGCCCGTCAACGACATGCTCCGTGACGGGTTCCACCAGCACGCCGACCACGTGGGGGTCGCGCCGTACAAGCCGAACTCGCTCGATGGTGGCTGCCCGTTCCATGCGGGCGCCGACGAGCGCGCCTTCCAGGACCTTCCGGTCCGGGTCGCCGAGTCGACCAAGGTGCGCGAGAACCCGGCCTCGTTCGACGACCACTTCAGCCAGGTGCGCCTGTTCTGGCTGAGCATGTCGCCGGTCGAGAAGGAGCACATCGTCCGGGCGTACTCGTTCGAGCTGGGCAAGTGCTACGAGGACACGATCAAGGCGCGCCAGTTGCAGTGCCTGGCGAACATCGACCCGGTGCTCTGTGCCGAGGTTGCCACGGCGCTGGGGATGCCCGCCCCCGACCCGACCATCGCCCTGATCGATCCCGAACCGAGCCCGGCACTGTCGCAGCTGCGTGGTGCCTACCCGCCCGACGGCCGCATGATCGGGATCGTCGTCGATCCCGCCGGGGACCTGGGTGGTGTCGAGGCGCTGCGGACCGCGATCCTCGGTGCCGGCATGGTGCCGCTCCTCGTGGCACCCCACGGCGGCACGGTGGACGGCATGCCGGTCCAGCGCTCGTTCGCGACGGCCCGCTCCGTCGAGTTCGACGTCCTGCTGCTGGCCGGTCACCCGATGCCCGCACCGGACTCGCTCGCCTCGCGTGACGACAAGGGCGGGGCGCCCAGCGGGCCCGGCCTGGACCCGCGGGTCCAGTTGATGATCGACGAGGTGTGGCGCCACGCCAAGGTCATCGGCGCGTGGGGCGCGGGCGTCGATGCGCTCGAGGCAGCCGGCTACTCCGGTCGCCTCACCGGCATCGTGACCGACGACGACGCCTCCGCCGTGTTCACGAAGGTGCAGGAGCTCATGGCGAACCACCGGGTCTGGGACCGCTTCCCGGTGGCGGTGTCCTGAGTGCGACTCGGAGACACCACTGCCGTACGCCGTCACGGCTCGACGGCCCCGGCGGACCCGCAGCGCCCTCCGGCGCTGCGGGTCGCGTCGGTGCCGTCCACGCACGTGTACATCCGCCACCTGGGGCCCGTCGACGAGCCGTCGCCGTTCGAGTTCCTGCGCGACCCCGACCCGGACGACCCGACGGTGCCCGCGGGCGGGAAGTGGTGGCCGCCGGCCATGCTCGAGCCGGCGTGGGCACGCTCGGCCGACTTCGACGTCTTCCACATCCAGTTCGGCTTCGACGCGCGCTCGCCCGAGCAGCTGGCCGAGCTGGTCGACGTGCTGCGCCGGCGGGGCAAGCCGCTCGTCCAGACCGTCCACGACCTGCGCAACCCGCACCATCTCGACCGGACCCTTCACGACGCGCAGCTCGACGCGCTGCTGCCGTACGCCGACGCGCTGGTCACCCTGACCGACGGGGCGGCGAACGAGATCCGGCGGCGCTGGGGACGCGAGGCGCACGTCGTCCCGCATCCCCACGTCATCGACTTCGCGACGATGGAGCGCCTGCAGCGCCGCCGTGACGAGCGCCGTCGCGACGAGTTCCGCATCGGCGTCCACATCAAGAGCCTGCGCCAGAGCATGGACCCGCTTCCCGTCATCAAGGTGCTGGCCGAGACGGTCCGCGACCTGCCCGGAGCGGTGCTGCAGGTCAACGGACACCATGACGTCCTCGACGACGACGGGGCGCGCCGCGACGACGAGGTCGCCACGTGGCTCACCCGCGCCGCCGACGCCGGCCGCATCGACCTGCGGGTGCACGACTTCCTGCCGGACGACGACCTGTGGGAGTACCTGGGCGACCTCGACGTCACGGTCCTGCCCTACCGTTTCGGCACCCACTCGGGGTGGCTGGAGGCGTGCCGCGACGCAGGGACGACGGTCGTCGCGCCGACGTGCGGGTACTACGCCGACCAGGGCCCGGTGCTGACGTACGGCTTCGACGAGCACCACTTCGACGCCGAGTCGCTGCGCTCGGCCGTGGCGGAGGCCTTCGAGTCCCGTCCCGACCATCGCGTCACCGTGCAGGAGCGGCGGGCGCAGCGTCTCCACGTGGCGAGGTCCCACGACCGGCTCTACCGTTCCTTGATGACATGAGAACCTTGCGGATCTGCCTGATCGCCTCGAGTCGCTTTCCCATCAGCGAGCCCTTCGCCGGCGGACTCGAGGCGCACACGCACGCCCTCGCGGGGCAGCTCCGTGCGCGCGGTCACGAGGTCTCGGTGTTCGCCGCGCCGGGATCCGATCCAGCCCTCGGCGTCGTCGAGCTGCCGGTGGAGTCGTTCGCGCCGCCGCCCGGCGAGCGGCACGACACCGGGATCACGCCCGAGTCGTGGCTGAACGAGCACCATGCCTACCTCGGCCTCATGCTCGACCTGGCCAGCACGGGGTCGCAGCGCTTCGACGTGATCCACAACAACTCGCTGCACCACCTGCCGATCGCGATGTCCACGGCGATCGACGTCCCGATGTTCACGACCCTGCACACCCCGCCGGTGCCGTGGCTGACGTCGGCCGTCGCGTACGCCGCGCCCACCAGCACCTTCGTCGCCGTCAGTGAGTTCACCGCGCGGGAGTGGTCCGGTCAGGTGGCGTGCCGGACGATCCGCAACGGCATCGACGTCGACACGTGGCAGCCCGGGCCCGGTGGGGGGCCGGCGGTCTGGTCGGGCCGCCTCGTGACCGAGAAGGCGCCGCACCTCGCGATCGACGCCGCCCGGCGGGCGGGGATGCGGCTGACGCTGGCCGGGCCCAGCCTCGACCGCGAGTACTTCGACCGCGAGATCCGGCCGCGGCTGGGCGCCGGGATCGAGTACGCGGGACACCTGACCCATCACGAGCTGCGGGCCACCCTGGGCGCCGCTTCCGTCGCCGTCGTGACGCCGGTGTGGGACGAGCCGTACGGACTCGTGGCGGCCGAGGCGCTTGCCTGCGGGACCCCCGTGGCGGCCTTCGCGCGCGGTGCGCTGCCCGAGTTCGTGGACGAGTCGGTGGGCTCCCTCGCGCGGGCCGACAGCGTCGAGGACCTCGCCCGCGCGATGGTGGCCGCGGCGTCCCGCGACCGGGGACACGTGCGACGAGTCGCCGAGGAACGATGCTCGATCGCGCGCATGGTCGATCAGTACGAGCTCCTGTACACGGGCGGGCACCACCGGCTGGCGGCATGATCGGCTACTACGTCCACCACGTCGGTCGCGGTCACCTGCACCGCGCCACCGCCCTGGCCGCGTCGCTCGACACTCCCGTCACGGGGCTGTCGTCGCTCCCGCGCCCGGACGGGTGGCCGGGGGAGTGGGTCGAGCTCGATCGCGACGACACCTCGGGACCGGGAGACGACCCGACCGCGAACGGCTGGCTGCACTGGGTGCCCGAGCGCGACGCCGGGCTGATGGGCCGGATGGCCGAGATCTCGGCCTGGTGCGCGAAGGCCCGGCCTGACCTGCTGATCAGCGACGTCTCGGTCGAGGTGACGCTGCTGGCCCGGTTGCACGGGGTTCCCGTCCTGTCGGTCGTGCTGCCGGGTGACCGGAGCGACCGCGCGCACCGGCTCGGCTTCGCCGCGTCGCGCGCCCTCGTGTCGTTCTGGCCCGAGTCGGCCGACGGCATGGTGCGCGGGATCGACGACGAGACCGCCGGCCGCTGGCACCGCGTCGGCGCCATGTCGCGATACCCCGTCGGCT
>NZ_DAMDLR010000065.1:0-13905 GCF_032084975.1 Aeromicrobium sp. | reverse complement strand
GCCCACCGCGACCCAGCGCAGGTACGGCCGGTCGTCATCGAGCAGGCCGACGATCGCGGCGGCGACGGCGCCGATCGTGCAGAACAGGGCGACCGTCGCGAGGTCGTCGCTCTCGGCCAGCACACCCGCGAGGAAGGCCAGGCCGGCGACGACCTCGACGGCCAGCCGGTGCCAGGGCAGCTCGTCCAGCGCGAGGCTCAGCAGCAGGGAGGCCGCGGCCAGGATCACCAGGATCGTCTCGGGCCAGCCCGGCGCGAGGTCCATCAGGTCGGCCACCTGCACGACGGTGGCGATGCCGGCGGCGGCAGCGAGACCGGCGGACACGGCGGAGACGGCTCGGCGGGGACGCTCCTGCGCGTGCGGGCTCACCGCGGCACAGACCGCGAGGCCGGCGGTGGCCATCGCCCAGCCCCACACCGTCACGGCGGCCTCGGACGGGACCACGATCATCGAGAACGCCACCACGACCGGCGGAACGAGAGCGAAGAACCACGGGGCACGACGCAGGCTGACGGCGAGCAGGGCACCGACGACCGCGAGGGTCGCGGCGTGCAGGAGGAACGGCAGGAAGGTCGACGCGACCGCCGTGACGACCGTCGCCCCGGCGACGATCTCGGCCAGGGGACGCCACCACGACGCCGGGACCAGCGTGGGCGACGTCCAGCGCCGGGCCGCCCACCACGCGACGAGGATCGGCGCGACCACCGCGAGGACCCACCAGCCCTGGACGAACTCGTTCTCGGCCGGACGCACCCACACGCTGGCCGGCGAGGCGAACCACGCGGCCGTGTCGATCCGCTGCAGGTTCGCCACGGCGACCCCGGACGCCCAGAGCAGGACCGCGCTCCCCGCGAGGACCGAGGCCCACCGGAGTCCGAGCGCCCAGCCGTCCCCGGCTCGTGCGGTGACGGCCAGCACCGCCACGATCACAGCGAGGACGACCCACGCGAGCGTCGTCGACCACCCGGCGGACCACGCCCACCCGTTGACGACGGCACCGACGACCCACATCACGGCCAGCGCGGCGAAGCCGGCCAACCAGGGGCGCAGGCGGTCGAGCACGGCGGCGCCCGCGGCGGCGACCGCGACGAGGGTCAGGGCCGGGAGTGCCTCCAGCACGGTGACGACCGGGTCCCCCGACGACAGTGCGCCGATGGCGGCCAGGACGAGGACCACGCCGATGCCCAGCACGAGCACCGCGCTCGGCCACAGCGCCCACCTCATGGCGGTGCGGTGCGCGACGGCGACGACGACCAGCGCGACGCCGAACGCGACCAGGGCCGCCCAGAACCACAGCTCGTCGCGACCGAGGACGTCACCGACGCGGAAACCGACCGCGGGTGCGCTGATCCACACGGCCAGCCCCGCACCCAGCTGCGGGACGACGAGATCGTGCTCGAACCGGGACCGCGCCCAGCGCACGATCGCGACCGCCGCTGCCAGCACGACCGCGGTCCAGGCGACCGAGACGACGGCGAAGTCGGACCAGTCCAGCCCGAAGAGCCCTTCGGCCACCGCGGCGAGGACGTCGACCGTGATCAGGCCGAGGAAGACGCCCCACAGCGCCTCGGCGGCGCCGAACAGGCGGCGCCGGGTCGCCCATGCCGCGCCTGCGCCGACCACACCGGTGACGGCGAGCAGGATGAGGGCGCGCCCCAGGATGCCCAGGCTCCCCCACGCGACGGTCGCGAAGATGATGGCGGCGACGACGAGGCACACCGCACCGAGGCCGAGCAGGATCGAGCCGGTCGACCACGATCGCGGCGGCTCGACCGATGAGGATCGAAGTGTGCCGATGCCCAGATCCGCGCGTGCCGCGACGGGCGATCCCGCGGTCGCCGCAGTGGTTGCCCGGGCGGCCGTGGGGACCGTCGTGGAGTGGCGAGGCGCCGAGCGCCCGTTCCGGACGAGACGGTCGGCCTCCTGGAACAGCGCCCACAGCTGCCGCGCCTGCTTCGACCCGAGGTCGAAGTCGCAGTGGGGGCATCGCGGCTCCCCCGAGATCGCGCCCCGGCAGGCGGGACAGGCGTGGGGGTCGGCGTAGATCACGGTCGAGACTCAACCCGACCCGTCACGCCGGCGCAAGCACCGCCACGCACTCGACGTGGTGCGTCATCGGGAACAGCGCGAACCCGCGCAGCGACTCGAGCCGGTAGCCGAGCCGGCCGAAGGTCGCCACGTCGCGGGCGAGGGCGGCGGGATCGCACGCCACGTAGACGATGCGGCGAGGCGCGAGCGCGGCGATCGCGGGCACGGCCTCCTTCGCACCCGTGCGGGGCGGGTCGAGCACGACGACGTCGGCCGAGTCACCCAGGCTCCCGCGCGCCAGCGCCCGCTCGACCGGCGCGTGGACGATCGTGGCGTTCGCGAGGTCGGACAGGTTGCCGCGAGCATCCGCCGAGGCCCGGCGGTTGCCTTCGACGCTGACCAGCTCTCCGGGCGCGCACTGCGTCGCGAGGAAAGCCGAGAACAGTCCGGCTCCGGCGTAGAGGTCCAGGACACGGTCGCCCGGCTGGATGTCCGCACCGGCGAGGACCGCGTCGACCAGGGTCGTGGCCGACTGCGGATGCACCTGCCAGAAGCCGGAGCCACTGACCGAGAACCGGCGTCCGTGCACCTGCTCGACGACCGTGCCGGTGCCGGCACGGACTGTTCCGTCGGACGCGACGACCCCGTCGACCTCGGCCTCGAGCTCGTCACCGATCGAGGCGTCCGTGACGACGAGGCGCTGCCCGGTCGACGAGACGATCGACTCGACCCGCGGCTCGTCCCACAGCTGGCCACTCACATCGGGGTGGTCCGGGTGCGCGATCGGGCACCGCGGGACGGGGACGACGTCGTGGCTGCGGTGGCGCCGCAGGCCCGAGTACCCGTTCTCGGCGACCGACCAGACCACGCGGGTGCGCCAGTCGAGCAGTCCCCCGACGGACTCGACCCGGCCCGGCCAGTCGATCCCGGCGAGCCGCCGCAGCTGCTCGCGGACGACGTCGGTCAGCAGCGTCAGCTGCCCCTCGCCCGAGACGTGCTGGAAGTCGCAGCCGCCGCACATCCCCGGTCCCGACAAGGGGCACTGGGGCGTCACGCGATCAGGCGACGACTCGATGACCTCGACGGCGTCGGCGCGCAGGAACCGCTTGGACCTCTCGGTGACCCGGATCCGCACCGTCTCGCCGGGCAGGGCGTGGCGGACGAAGACGACCTGGCCGTCGAGCCGGGCCACACAGTGCCCGCCGTGCGCGACGGGACCGACCTCGACGACGGGGTCAGTCATGGTGCTCCACTCCGATCCCCCGGCGGATGTCGCCGGGACTGGGTCGCGTGTCCGTCGGGACAGCATGCTTGGCCGAGGCCAGCTGGAACGGCACGCTGACGACCAGGACGCCCGGCACGAACAGCAGCCGGGCCTTGAGGCGCAGCGCCGTCTGGTTGTGCAGCAGCTGCTCCCACCACCGGCCGACGACGTACTCGGGTACGTAGACGGTGACGATGTCACGCGGGTTCTCGGTACGCCGCTGCTTCACGTGGCGCACGATCGGCCGCACGACCTCACGATACGGCGAGTCCAGGACGCGCAGCGCCACCGGCACCCCGAGCTCCTCCCAGCGCGCCGAGAGGGCGGCGGTCTCCTCCGGGTCGAGCTCGACCGTCACGGCCTCGAGCGAGCTGGGCCGGCCGACCCGGGCGTACGCGAGCGCCCGCATCGTGGGCTTGTGCAGCTTGCTGACCAGGACGACCGCGTGGACGCGCGACGGCAGGGCGACGTCGCCGGACTCGACGGCCAGCTCGCTCGCGACGTGGCTGTAGTGCCGGGAGATCCCCCGCATCACCAGGAAGACGCCGACCATCGCCAGGATCGCGATCCATGCGCCGGCGAGGAACTTCGTGATCAGGACGATCACCAGGACGGCACCGGTCATCGCCAGGCCGAATCCGTTGACGGCGCGCGACCGATGCATGCGCCGACGTTCGACGGCGTCCGTCTCGGTCCCCAGCAGCCGCGTCCAGTGCCGGATCATGCCGAGCTGGCTCAGCGTGAACGAGACGAACACCCCGACGATGTAGAGCTGGATGAGCTTCGTGACCTCGGCATCGAACGCGACGATCAGCACGCTGGCCGCCGCCGCCAGGAGGATGATCCCGTTGCTGAACGCGAGCCGGTCGCCGCGCGTGTGCAGCTGGCGGGGCAGGTAGCCGTCGCGGGCCAGGATCGAGCCCAGCACCGGGAATCCGTTGAACGCCGTGTTCGCCGCGAGGATCAAGATGACGCCGGTGCACGCGATGACGAAGTAGAACAGCGGCGGGAAGCCGGCGAACAACGCGTGCGCCAACTGGGCCAGGACCGTCTCCTGGACGTGGCCCTCCCCCACCGGCTGGCCGTCGAGCAGCAGCTGGTGGGCCGGGTCCTCGACATAGCGCAGGTCCATCAGGTCGGCCAGCACGATGATGCTCATGAGCATCACGATGGAGATCGTGCCGAGCAACAGCAGGGTCGTGGCGGCGTTGCGGCTCTTGGGCTTGCGGAACGCGGGCACGCCGTTGCTGATCGCCTCGACCCCCGTGAGCGCCGCGCAGCCCGACGAGAAGGCGCGAGCCAGCAGGTAGGCCATCGCGAAGCCGGACGCGGCGCCGGCGAACGGGTCCTCGGCGGCGATCTCGTACTGCGCGCTCTCGACCTGCGGCAGCTGGCCCATCGCGTACTGGGCGAACCCCCACACCGCCATCGACCCGATCGCGAGCATGAACAGGTAGGTCGGGATGGCGAAGGCGGTGCCGGACTCCTTCGTGCCGCGCAGGTTGACGGCCGTGAGCAGGACGACCAGTCCCACCGCGACCAACGCCTCGTGTCCCTTGAGGAACGGCAGCGCGGCGGTCCCGTTCTGCACGCCCGAGGAGATCGACACGGCCACCGTCAGCACGTAGTCGACCATGAGCGCGCTCGCGACCGTGAGGCCCGCGGTGGGGCCCAGGTTCACGGTGGCGACCTCGTAGTCACCGCCGCCGCTGGGGTAGGCCCGCACGTTCTGCCGGTAGGACGCCACGACCGTGAGCATCACGACCACGACCGCGATGCCGACCTGCCAGTTGAACGCGTACGCCGACAGCCCGCCCATCGACAGGGTCAGGAAGATCTCGTCCGGGGCGTACGCCACCGACGAGAGCGCGTCGCTGGCGAACACCGGCAGCGCGACACGCTTCGGCAGCAGCGTCTCGTCCATCTGGGAGGTACGCAGTTTCCGCCCGATCACCGCGCGTTTCAGCGCTCCGGTCAAACCCACCCGGCTGATGCTAGACCTGTCCAGGACCGGTGTAGCGTCGCCGGTGTGCACATCGTGATCATGGGGTGCGGACGCGTCGGTGCGACCCTCACCCGCAGCCTCGAGTCACGCGGACACTCCACAGCGGTCATCGACATCGACCCGGAGTCGTTCCGTCGCCTGGGACCCGACTTCAAAGGGCTCAAGGTCACGGGGATGGGCTTCGACCGCGACGTGCTGAGCACCGCCGGGATCGAGCGCGCCGACGCCTTCGCCGCCGTGTCCAGTGGTGACAACTCGAACATCATCGCCGCCCGCGTGGCGCGTGAGCTGTTCCACGTCGAGAACGTCGTCGCCCGCATCTACGACGCCGGCCGCGCCGAGGTCTACGAGCGACTGGGCATCCCCAGCGTCGCCACCGTCCCGTGGGCCGCGGACCAGGTGCTGCGCCGCCTGCTGCCCGCAGGCTCGGAGCCGGCGTGGCGCGACCCGTCTGGCCGACTGCGCCTCGACACCGCGTACGCGCCCTTCGCCTGGGTGGGCCGCACCGTCGCGGCCCTCGAGGCCGGCACGGGTGCGCGGGTCGCCTTCATCACCCGGCTCGGCGCCGGCCTGCAGGTCACCGGGGACACCGTGGTCCAGGAGGGCGACCACCTGAACCTCTTCCTCGTCGACGGCGAGGCGGACCGAGCGCTCGCCGCGTTGTCGGCCGGGCCGAAGGAGGACGACTGATGCGCGTCGTGATCGGCGGGGGTGGGGCCGTCGGACGCTCCGTCGCCCTGGAGCTGCTGGACCACGGCCACGAGGTCCTGATCATCGACCGTGCCGCCACGACGGTCCGGCGAGACCGCGTGCCCGGCGCCCAGTGGCTGCTGGCCGACGCGTGCGAGCTGGCGACCCTCGAGGAGGCCCGCCTCGAGACGTGCGACGTCGCCATCGCCGCGACCGGCGACGACAAGGCCAACCTGGTGATGTCGCTGCTCGCGAAGACCGAGTTCACGGTCCCGCGGACGGTCGCCCGGGTGAACAACCCCAGCAACGAGTGGCTGTATGACGAGTCCTGGGGCGTCGACGTGGCGGTGTCCACGCCCCGCATCATGGCGGCGCTGGTCGAGGAGGCCGTGGCCGTCGGAGACCTGGTGCGCCTCTTCACGTTCCGCCAGAGCGACACGAACCTCGTCGAGCTGACGGTCCCGGCCGACTCGCCGCACGTGGGAAGCCGGATCGGCGACATCGACTGGCCCGAGGGCGTCACGGTCGTCGTCGTGCTGCGCCAGCACGAGACCCTGCCACCCGAGCCCGACCGTACGGTCGAGGCCGGCGACGAGCTGCTCTTCGTGACCCCCTCCGACGCCGAGGCCGCACTGGCCGCGTTGCTGTCGGCGCGCTGAGCCGCGCTCGCGTCAGGCCCGGAGGGCGGGTCCGCCGGGGTCGGACAACGGCGTGCTGTTGCGGCTGAGCAGCCACACCATCGCCAGCAGCGCGGCGATCTGCAACGGCCAGCCCATGACGATCTTCGAGGCACCCAGCCAGGCGATCTGGTCCGCGAGGTAGAGCGGGTACTGGACCACGACGCGCACGACGCACGGCAGCGCGAACAGCAGCGTCAGCCGGTTGCAGAGCCGTCGCATGCCCGCGTCGCGGCGCCATTGCGTCATGTCTCCCACGAGCGCGCCGATCATGAGCCCGATCGCGGGCCAGCCGATGAGCACCGTCGCGACCAGGACGACCGCGTAGCCCGCGTTGTAGATGATCCCGGGCAGGAAGACGTCGCGCGCCTCACCGGACCGGGACGCGAACAGCGCCGCGATGCCGATGCCGACCAGCGCGTTGATGACGAACTGCGGGTTCGACCGCTGGGCGACCCGCACGATCAGCAGCACCGCCGTCAGGGCCGAGGCGATGATCAACGCCAGCTTCAGGTCGCGCGTCGTGAGGTAGCAGACCGTGAACGTCGCCGTGGGCACGGCGGCCTCGACGATGCCGCGCACTCCCCCGAAGGCCTCGGCGAGTCGTTGGCGGACCAGCTGCTCGACCGTGGCGACGTCGGCGGTGGGGCGTTCCTCTGCGGCACTCATGCGGCGTCCAGTCGGTAGGCGGGGTTGTAGATCACGCGCTCGGTCCCCCGGACGCCGAGCCGGCCCGTGGCGGTCAGTGACCGGCCGGGACGGATGCCCTCGATGCGCCGGCGTCCCCACCACACGAGGGTGACGGTGCCCGTGCCGTCGTAGAGCTGTGCCTCAAGCGCGGTCACGTCGCCCAGCGGGCGCAGGGTGACGCTGCTCAGCACGCCGTGCACCTCGGTGCGGGTCCGCGCGGACGTCTCGACGATCGACGAGCAGCCGGCTGCAAGGGTGCGGCTGCGCAGCTCCTCGTCCTCCTGGCGCTCGACCGAGTAGCGGTCGACCCAGCGCGAGACCACCCCTGGCATCGGCTCTACTCCTCGATGCGCTGGGCGTCCGGCGGCAGGGTGAGCGGCAGCGACTCGCGCAGGATCCGCGGCTCCTCGCCGCGACGCACGCGCAGGTCGCGCAGGATCTCCATGAACACGCCCTCGTTCGTCGACTCGAGGCCGGCCGCGCCCAGGATCGTCGCACGGACGACCCAGCGAGGGCCCTCGATGCCGATGAACCGTGCGGGCTGGATCGCCGCCGAGCCGTCGGGGGCCGTGGCCGGGAACTGCGCGAGGATCTCGGGGCCGAACGGGCCGTCGACCTCGGTGAAGGTGCCCTTGCGCTCCTCGACCTGCTCGCGCAGCTCGGTGCGGACGCCGTCCCACGTGCCGCCGCTGCGGTTGCCCGCGAAGGGCCGCAGCTCGACCGCGGAGTCCTGCGCCGTGACGAGCACCGCCGTGACGACGTCGTCCTCGGTGGGCAGCTGGACCTCGATGTCCGGGCGTATCCGGATCAGCAGCGAGCCCAGGTCGATGTACTCGTCGGCCGGGCCGACCGGTCGCTCGGTCACGTCGAAGGGCCCGTCGGCGCGCGCCCCGGTGACCTCGACCGGCTCAGGCGCGGCGGGCTGTCCGGGCGCGTCCGCGCCGTTCTTCTTGCGACCCCACATCACGAACTTCCTTCCGTCGTCGCCTCGATCGAGGCGTGACCACCCGAGGAACCGTACCCGCCCGCGCCGCGCACCGACTCCGGCAAGGTGTCGACCTCGACGAACCGCGCGTGCTCGACCCGCTGCACCACCAGCTGGGCGATCCGGTCGCCGCGCTCGATGCGCACCGCCTCGTGCTGGTCGTGGTTGACGAGCAGCACCTTGACCTCGCCGCGGTAGCCAGCATCGATCGTGCCGGGCGTGTTCACGACCGACAGGCCGTGTCGCAGCGCGAGTCCCGACCGCGGGTGGATGAAGGCGGCGAAGCCCTCGGGCAGGGCGATCTCGATGCCCGTGGGCACGAGGCGGCGCTCACCCGGCGCCAGCGTGACGTCGACCGTCGAGACGAGGTCGGCGCCGGCATCGGCGGGGTGGGCGTAGGTCGGGATCGGGACGGCGTCGGCCACCCGACGGATCAGCACCTCGGTCACGGTGGCGACGATACTGCGGATTGCCGCACCGGACCCAGCGCGTAACCCGGCTGTGACGTGTTCGCGGCCGTCGCGTCACCTCGCGCGCCTACGTTCCTGTCCCGTGGAAGACAGCTCGCGCGCCCCCGCGTGGCCCGAACGGTCCCGGTTCGAGGGCGTCGCCCGGCGGCGGGTACGGCGCAGCGACCTCGCGGCCCACTCGGTCGCGGTCCTGACCCCGTCGCTGAGCGCTCTCGGCACCGGGCTGGCCCTGCCGTCGATCGTCGGACCGGGGTTCTGGATCAGCACGATCGCCGGGTACGGCCTCGCGCTGGTCGTGGCGTTCGTCCTGGGCGAGTTCGCCCAGCGGTTCGCTTCCGGGGGCTCGCTCTACACGTTCGCCGCGAAAGGGCTCGGGCCGACACCCGCGCTGCTCGTGGGTGTGTCCCTCGTCCTCGGGTACGGCGTGCTCGTGGGAGCCGGGATCTCCGGAGCGGTCTCCCGGTCCGAGCGCGCGTGGTCCGCCTTCGGCGGCCGGCAGATCGAGCCCACCGACGGACTCATGGCCGTGGTGCTCACCGCGCTGGTCTGCCTGGCGATCATCGGCGCCGGGATCGCGTGGGCGTCCCGGGCCGCGTTCGCCATCGAGGCGGTCAGCATCACGGCGCTGCTCACCGTCCTCGGCGCGCTGGTGTGGCGGTTCGGCGTCCCGCAGGTCGAGGCACTCTCCCTGGCGGGCGCCTCGCCCGCGCGCATCGCGTCCGGTGCGGCACTCATCGCCACCTTGACCGTCGCCTTCGAGAGCAGCGCCGCCCTGGGCCTCGAGGCCGGCCGACCCCTGCGGGACGTGCCCCGCGCGATGTTCGGATCGCTCGCGCTGACCGGCGTCCTCTTCGCCGCGGCCAACGCGGTCGGCACCGTGCTCCCGCCGTCGATGGCGCCCTACTCCTTCCGCTGGTTCGCCCCCGGGGAGCAGGTGTCCGCCCCGGACGGGATCGTCCTGCTGGTGCTCGCGGCGTCCTTCCTCGCGCTGGCCTTCTGCGCCTGGAACGCGGTGGCGCGCGTCATCTTCTCGTTCGCCCGCGAGGGCATCGCACCCATGGCGCTCGGCCGCACGACGCACCGCGGGGTGCCGTGGCTCGCGGTCGTGGTCGTCCTTCCGGTCGTCCTGGGCCCTCCCGTCGCCGTGTGGCTCGCGGGCGGGGCACCGACGAGTGTCGCGTGGGACCTGCTGCGGGTCGCCACGTCGATCCTGTGCGTCGCGTACGCGCTCACCGCCGTGGCGCTGATCGCCTTCCTGGCACGCATCGACGAGTCACGACCCGTCACCACGATCGCGGCGTCCGTCGCGGTCGCGGGAGTCCTCGCCGTGCTGCTCGAGCGACTCGTCGCCACCCCCGCCGGCGCGGTGTCCACGCTGGCCTGGCTGCTCGCTCTGGGAGTGGCCGCCGTGCTGTGGCGCCTGGGCATCGCCCGCCGGCTCGCCCGCAGGCGTGTCGTCCTGGGCGCGCACGAGGTGCCGCTCGCCACCGACGTGTGGGTGCCCCTGGGGACCGGAGACGGCCGTGACAGCCACTGACCAGACTCAGTTCCACGCCCGGCAGCCCAGCGCGTTCGACCACGCATTCGCCGTCCTCGAGGCCGTCGCCCAGCACGGTCCCGGCCTCACCGCACGCGAGCTCACCGCCCTGCTGCCGCTGTCCCGGGCGACGATCTTTCGCATCGTCAAGCATCTCGTCGCCGAGGAGTACCTCGTCCGGACGACGGACCTGCGCGGTTTCGCCCTCGGCACGCGCGTGCTCGCGCTGGCCGACCCCTCGCTGCTCGGTCACGAGCGCCGGCCCGACGCGTCGCGTCCCGGCCCGTGATGAGCCCGGCGACGCACCAGTCTCATTTGAACTCACCGGTTCTCAACACGAGCGGAACCGGATCGGCACGCGGCCTCGCTGTACTCGTCGTGACGGCCCGCCCGGACCGTCTTCGACTGAGAGCGAGAGACCATGTTCGAACGAGATCCCGAGACGCCGACGAGGCGCGGCCGCGTGCGCGGCTTCGGCTCGGCCCTGCTGGCCGGATCGGTCCTGGCGGCGGGCACCGTCGCGGTGGCGACCGCCGCGCCCGCGAACGGCGCCATCCAGACCTCGGCGCTGATCCTGGCCGACACCGACCGTGACGGGGCGCTGACCGCCGCCGACGCCCAGGGCCGTGCGACGTGGACCAAGGACCGCGGCGCCCTGTTCCTGGCGAACCTCGACGACGACACGAGTCGTTGCCCGACGATCGGCGCAGGCGGCGTCCAGCTCACGGACGTCCAGCTGGCCTCGTGCCACGACGCCGCGGACGGCGTGGTGAACGGTGACAGCGACGTCCTGGACCTGGCTCGCGTCCGGGTGCAGCCCGTGGACACCGACGACGTCAGCTCCGTCCGCGTCGAGCTGCGCGGCGTGGGCGCCACGAAGGTGAACGTGTTCGTCAAGCGCGGCTCCGGCTCCGCCGCGGGCGACTGGGCGCCACTGTCCGCCACCGGCAAGCTGCCCGCCGACCTCATCGCGGACGGTGTCGAGCTCGGCATCGAGGGCAAGGACATCATCCGCGACGCCTCGTGGGACGGTCAGGTGACCGTTCGGGTCGTCCATCGCCAGGGTGCCAAGCAGGTCGCCACCGACCAGGTGGAGATGCGCGTCGCTCCCCTGCTGTTCGTCACCGATCGCATGCCGATCGAGAAGCTCTACATGGCCGACAACGAGACGTCGGTCTACGAGGGCGCCGAGCTGCCCGAGCCCACCGCGGCCACCCTGCGCACGAAGTCGAACGCCGACGCGATGGCCGCGGACTTCCTCGAGGGGATCGAGCGCATGGGCGGCGACGTCCAGCTCGAGAAGCTGCCCAGCATGCAGGGCGCCCGCGGCGGCGGCAACGGCACCGACATCTGGACGCAGGACATCATGGAGCCCGGCCTCATGTCGATCCCGTCGGAGTCCGGCGAGCAGCAGATGCGGGTCTTCGTCCGTGCGCCCGTCCGCGACGGTCGCGACAACGCCGGACAGAACCCGTTCCGCCAGACGGGCCGCGTGGTCTTCACCGAGCTGCGCGGACCGGACGTCGCGGGTGTCCAGCACTTCGACCCGGCGTACGTCCCCGCGGCGATCCCGGGCCAGAGCTACGACACCCGCGGCTCCACGGGCAACTACGGCACGCTGCCCGCCTACGAGCACGACGGCAAGAAGTACCCGCTCGGACGCAAGGTGCTCGGCGCGGTGCCCGGGACGGGCTTCACGGCCGACCCGGCCTTCAACGAGATGCTCGAGCGGCAGGGGTTCCAGGACCCGATCACCGTCGACACCAGCTGGCTGGGCGTCGGTCACATCGACGAGTTCATGTCGGTCATCCCGGCCGACAACGAGCGGGGCTGGGCCGTGGTCGCGGCCGACCCGAAGCTCGCGTTGGACATCCTGACCGAGGTGGTCGAGGACGGTCGCGGCGACGAGCGCCTCTACACGCCGTACGGACTCGTGCCGCCGGCGGGCTCGAACCCTCCGGAGATGACGGTCGGCGAGGCCGTCAGCAGCGACGCGATCATCAGCGGTACCGCGATCGGCCACGCCGGCGTCAACAAGGCCCTGCGCGTCCTGCGCGAGGAGACCGGGCTGACCGACGACGACATCATCCGGGTCCCCGTGCTGTACAGCGACCGTGGAACGGGTCGCGTCGGGGTCCAGGTGCCGAACGCGTCCAACCTCATCGGCACCGGTCGAGACGTCGTGTACATCCCGACCCAGCACGTGCCGGCGGTCGACGGTCAGGACGTCTTCCAGGCCGAGATCGAGGAGCGCTTCGCCGAGGTCGGCACGCAGGTCCAGTGGGCCGAGGACTACTTCTACACGAGCCGGAGTGGCCAGATCCACTGTGTCACCAACACGCTGCGCGACACGACGTACGGCGAGTCGTGGTGGACCGAGGGCGAGAAGAAGTCCGACGAATCGCAGGGACCCAAGGAGTTCGTCACGGTGTCCCAGCCGTCGGTCTCGGGCGTCTACAGGTCCGGCCGGACAGTGACCGTCCGTCCCGGCACGCTGCGTCCGGCTCCGGGCTCGGTGACCTACCAGTGGTACCGCGGCTCGACGCCGATCCCCGGAGCGACCTCGAGCCGCCTGAAGCTCAAGGCCGCGTGGGGCGGGCAGGTCATCCGCGTCGGCATCGCGTCGGCCCGAGAGGGTTACGCGACCGTCCGGACGATCACCTCCTTGGGGACCCTGCCGCGTTCGTTCGCGACCAAGCGCAAGGCCACGGTGAAGGGCTCGTATCGCGTCGGGCGCATCCTGCGGGCGCAGGCTCCGGTCCTGAGCCCGAGCGCTGCCAAGGTGTCCTACCGTTGGTTCGCGAACGGCAAGCCGATCGCCGGGGCCACCAAGAAGCGGCTGGCGCTCAAGCCCCGGCTGGCCGGCAAGCGCATTCGTGTGGTCATCACCGCGCAGCGTCCGGGCTTCGTGCCGGTGAAGATCACCGTCAAGGCCGGCAAGGGGTGGAAGCTGCGCCGCTGAGTTGGCACGCACGTGAGGCCGGTGGGCCGACCCGCACTCCGGGTCGGCCCATCGGCCGCGTCCCGACGGTCACCCGCCGTCAGGCACAGTGGAGCAGTGGAATCGAACCCCCCTCGCCATGTCGAACGCCTGACCGCCTCCGGGACCTGGTGGGCGATCGTCGTCCTGCTGGCCGTCACGCTCGCATGGCTGCTGCTCGTCGCCACCACCCCCGCCGTCGCCGGCATCGCCGGACTGGTCGCCCTGGTGCTGCTCGGGGCCGCACTGTGGCGCTGGGGCTCGATCGTCATCGACGCGTCGCCCGGACGGTTCCGCGCCGGCGAGGCCCACCTCGACGGTCCTCACCTGGGGGCCGTCGACTCGCTCGAGCCCGCCGCGTGGCGGGTCGCGCTGGACCGCGCCGGCACCGACCGCGCCTTCCTGCTGACGCGACCGTGGATCGACCGCGGCGTCCGCGTCGAGGTCGTCGATCCGGCGGACCCGACTCCCTACTGGCTCGTCTCGTCCCGACGTCCCGACACGCTCGCACGCGTCGTGGGCCACACTGGTGCCCCCGACGGAAGGAGCACCGATGGCCAAGAAGCGCGCGAGAACGAC
>NZ_DAMDLR010000064.1:0-13973 GCF_032084975.1 Aeromicrobium sp. | reverse complement strand
CCCCCGGTCGGCTGACGGTGGCGCTGGGCTCGGGCCAGGCCCTCAACGAGCACGTCACGGGCGACCCGTGGCCGGCCAAGCCCGAGCGCAACGCCCGGCTGGCCGAGTGTGCCGACGTCATCTCGCGACTCCTCGACGGGGAGCGCGTCGACCACCGGGGAGCCGTCCGGGTCGACCGGACCCGCCTGTACACGCCTCCGGCCGACCGCCCGCGACTGTTCGCCGCCGCCATGACGCCCGAGACGGCCGCCGAGGTCGCCGCGTGGGCCGACGGCCTCATCACCGTCAACGCGTCGTGGGACCACCTGCGCCGGGTCATCGACGCCTTCCGCGACGGCGGAGGAGGCGACCGGCCCGTCCACGTCCAGGTCCACGTGTCGTGGGACCCCGACCCGGCCGTCGCCCGGAACCAGGCGGTGGCGGAGTGGTCGATGGCGGCATTGCCACCGCCGCCGACGCAGGACCTCGCGACACCCGCCGACATCGAGGCCGCGACGGCCGGGGTGACCGCCGACGACCTCTCGGACTCGGTCGTCATCGCGTCCGACCTCGACGAGCACGTCGAGTGGCTCTGCCGGTGCGCCGCGCTCGGGGTCGAGCGGATCTACGTGCACCAGGTCGGTCGCGACCAGGCCGGGTTCGTCTCGGCATTCGGCGAGCACGTCCTGCCGCGCGTCCGGGCGCGGGTGGGCGGACCCTGACATGCCTCGCTCGCTGATCGGGGTGAGCGGCTGGAGCTACGACTCCTGGCGCGGCGACTTCTACCCCGAGGGGCTCGCGCGGACGAAGCAGCTGTCGTACGTCGCCTCGACGATGACCGCGGTCGAGGTCAACGGCACGTTCTACTCGTTGCAGCGCCCCACGACCTTCCGGCGCTGGGCCGAGCAGACGCCGGAGGAGTTCGTGATCTCGCTCAAGGGCAGCCGATACGTGACGCACCTGCTGCGGCTCGCGAACGTCGAGCAGGCCCTGGCGAACTTCTTCGCGTCCGGGGTCCTCGAGCTGGGCGGACGGCTGGGCCCGATCGTGTGGCAGCTGCCGGCGACGATCACGTGGGACGCCGGGCTGATCGACCGCTTCCTGGCCCTCCTGCCGCGCAGCACCGAGGAGGCCGGGAAGCTGGCCGAGCAGCACGACGCCCGCCTCCCGCCCGAGCGCGCCTCGACGCAGCCGCTCGTCAGCTCGCCCATCGAGCACGTGCTGGAGGTCCGGCACCCGTCGTTCACCGATCCGGCGTTCGCCGACCTCCTGCGCCACCACGACGTCGCGGCCGTCCGCAACGACGCGCCGAAGCCGTGGCCCGTCCTGGACCTTCCGTCGTCGACCGTCGCGTACGCCCGTCTGCACGGGCACTCGCGCATGTACGCCAGCCGGTACGCGGACTCTAGCCTCGACGGCTGGGCGCGGTGGTGCCGGCGCTGGCAGGACGCCGGGCGGGACGTCCACGTGTACTTCGACAACGACTCCGAGGGGCACGCGCCGCACGACGCGGTGCGGCTGTTGCAGCGCGTCTCGCCGCCGTGAGTCCTTCCGGTTGCCGACCCCCCGGGAGCGTGTGAACGTTAGGAACGGTTGAACACACAGCCTTCGTTCCGTGCCTGACCGGAGGAACTATGACTGCGTCCCCAGAGCACCTCGAAGCCCGCCAGGGCGAGGATCTCGTCCTCGATCACCTCGGACTGGCCTCCGCCCTCGCGCGTCGTTTCAGTGGTCGCGGCGTCGACATGGACGACCTCGAGCAGGTGGCCCGTCTCGCCCTCGTGAAGGCCGCCCGGCGCTACGAGCCCTCGCAGGGAGCGTTCCCGCCGTTCGCCACCGCGACGATCCAGGGCGAGCTGAAGCGGCACTTCCGCGACCGCGCCTGGATGGTGCGGCCGCCGCGCCGCCTGCAGGAGATCCAAGCCCTCATCTCGGCCGAGCAGCTGCCCGAGATCACCAGCGCCAACGTCCACGAGCTGGCGGAGCGACTCGGCGTCGAGCCGCAGGAGCTGAAGGACGCGGCCGCCGCTCGCGGCTGCTTCCATCCCGACTCGATGGACGACCTGCGCACCCGCCGCGAGCTCGCCCGCGAGGACGAGAACCTCGATCTCGTCGTGGACTGGACCACGGTCTCCAAGCCCCTGCGCGAGCTGGACCGCACGGCCAGACAACTGCTGCAGTGGCGATTCGTCGACGGACTCACGCAGCAGGTGATCGCCGACCGCCTGGGCATCAGCCAGATGCAGGTCTCGCGCCGGATCTCCAAGGTGCTCGACACCCTGCGCGGCCACCCCGACCTCGCCGCCGCCTAGGGGCAGGGCTCGGGGCACGGACAGGTGTCAGCGCGCCGGTGTGCCCGTCAGCCCCGATGTTCGCATCCGCCATGCGGTGACCGCGAGGTCGAGCGCGGTCAGACGATCGTGCGACCCCAGGTCCAATCCGCCGAGCAACGCCGAGATCCGCTCCAGGCGCAGGTACATCGTCTGTCGGCGAACACCCAGCACCTCGGCCGCAGCGGTCTTGGAGCGTCCGACCTCCAAATAGGCGTTCAAGGTCTCGACCAGTCGGTTGCCGGACCGGGCATCGGCCTCCAGGAGG
This sequence comes from Aeromicrobium sp., assembly GCF_032084975.1. Taxonomy (GTDB): domain Bacteria; phylum Actinomycetota; class Actinomycetes; order Propionibacteriales; family Nocardioidaceae; genus Aeromicrobium. Next base: position 11,396 of record NZ_DAMDLR010000064.1, on the reverse strand, counting down.
GGCCCCAACTGTTGCTCGACGAAGGTCTCCAGCTCGGCGTCCGGGACAACCCTTGTCAGCAGGTCGTACAGCCCGAGATCGCGATCGGTGACCACCCGTGCCGGGAAGGCCAGCCTGCGGGCGAGCCGCGCCCCGTGCTGCGCGCGGGTCAAGGAGGTCGCCAGACCAGCGAAGCTCTCGGCCACCGGGCCCGCCACGACCCGCACGACTCGACCAGTGCCGGCCGACGCCAGCTGCTGGTCCACGGACCGCGCGAGACCCCGCAACTGCTCTTCGAAGGGCTCCTCCGCGCGGAGCTGGACCAGCACCACGATCCGATCGTCGATCTCGGCGACGAGGTTCGGCCCGAAATCGCGACGCGCGGCCTTCGTGACCGCCGCCAGACCCGTGCGGGCCGAACGCGTGAGGTCCAGGAACAGGGCGACGCCCTGCCGACGAGGGTTCATCACGAACCCGAGCGAGGCCGCCCGTGCCTCCACATCCTGTGGGCTGCTGAAGTTCCCCCGCAACATGTCCCCCACCAGGTCGGCCACGGCCAGTGCGCGACTCGGGCTCCCGGTCATCTTCTGGGCGAGCTTCAGGGCGACGACCGACGCCGTGGCGTGCGCCACCTCCGTACTGACCTGTTCATCCGATGGCGCCATGGCGAGGACCGCCCATGGCTCGGGTCCCACCGGCACTTCGTCGATCTCGGTGGGTGCATGCTCCCGCCGCACGTCCTCGCCGGCCAGCAGCTGACCCCCTGCCGAGTACAGGCCGATCGGCGCACCGGTCAGGCGTCGCGCGATGGCCAACAGGCCCCCCAGGTCGTCACCGGCGAGAACACCGGCGATCAGCTGACGAAATGCGTGGTCGCTGCGTCGCAGCGTGCCGACCTCGTGGGAGATCAGCAAGGGGTGGACGATCTCGGTGATCTCGACGAAGGGAACCACCTGATGCATCGTGATCAGGGGAAGACCGTGCCGTCTGGCCGCCTCGGAGAACTCGTCCGGCAGCTGCACGAAGGTGCGGCCCACCTCCATGATGAGCGCCGTGACGTTCTGGCTGGCCAGTGATGCCACGTAGGCGGTGATCGATCCGGCGGGTGACCCGACAAGCCCGAGCCCGGTCGTGAACAGCACCTCGCCGCCCTTGAGCAGTGGCGAGATCTCGAAGATCTCAGAGGTGTGCACCCACCGCACCGGCCGGTGCTCGAAACCGTCGCCGGCGATCACGTGCGGTCGCGAAGATCTCATCAGCGGCAGGTCGAGAAGATCCTGCAGCGTGAACCCGGCGACCTCTCCATCACGATCTGTCACGACAGTCCGTCCATTCTTTCTGGTCCCAGAGCGACATCCTGTCCCTTGTGTGATCCACGTTACATGAGTTGAATGCAGGCACTGTCGTCCTGCGAGGAGTCCTCCCATGTCTGATTTCCGCCCATCGCATGTCCTTCGAAAGTGCGCCGCCATCGGCGCGGTCGCCGTTCTCGCCATCGCATCGGCTTGCGGCGGCGCCACCGGCGAGAGCGACGCCACTGATGACGGTGACTCGTCCAAGCCGCTCATCTACGGCGCTTTCGCGACGCCTCTGGAAGAGCCATGGGACGGCGCCATCCATGCCGCGCTCATGGAGGCCAAGGAGGACGGCACGATCCGCTACAAGTACGTCGACAACCTCAACACGGCCGACAAGATGGAACGCGGACTTCGCGACATCGCCGGCAACGAGAAGCCCGATGCGATCATCGGTGACGCCTTCGCGGCCGAGGAGGCCGTCCGCAAGGTCGCCGCAGAGTTCCCGGACACCCCCTTCGCGTTCGGCTCCGGCGAGAAGCCCGTCGCACCCAACATGAGCGTCTTCGACAACTGGCTCCAGGACCCGGCCTACCTCGCGGGCATGTTGTCGGGCAGCCTCACGAAGTCGAACACGCTCGGAGTGGTCGCCGCGATGCCGATCCCGGAGGTGAACCGCATCGTGAACGCCTATGTCGCCGGTGCGAAGTCCGTGAATCCGGACGTCACCGTGAAGGTCTCCTTCATCAACAGCTTCTTCGATCCGGCAGCCGCCAAGCAGGCCGCCGCGGCTCAGATCGGCGCGGGCGCCGATGTCATGTTCGCGGAACGCGAAGGCGTCATCGCCGCCGCCGAGGACGCGGACATCCCCGTCATCGGCATGATGGTCGACCAGAAGTCGGATGCACCGAAGCACGTCGCCACCTCGCTGCTGTGGCACATGCGGCCCACGGTCGACGCCATCGTCGAACAGGCCACCTCGAAGCCGGCGGCCGAGGATCTCGGCGAGTTCTCGTTCATGATCAACGAGGGCAGCGAGCTCGCCCCGCTGAACGCCGACATCGTGGGCGGGATCCCCGAGGACCTCATCACGAAGATCGAGGCCAAGAAGTCCGAGATCATGGACGGCAGCTTCGTGACCCCCGTGGACGAATCGGCCCCCGCCGGCTCGATCGACGTGTCGAAGGACTGACGGCGGACACATGACGGAGACATCCCGGCGTCGCTCCCTCCTGGAGCTGGACCGCATCACGAAACGGTATGGAGACCTCGTCGCCAACGATGCGGTCACCCTGAGTGTCGCAGCGGGCGAAGTCGTGTCCATGCTGGGCGAGAACGGCGCCGGGAAGTCCACCCTCATGAAGATCGCCTACGGCCTGGTCCGTGCGGACGAGGGCAGCATCAAGGTCGACGGTCACACCATCGACCTGCGCTCGCCACGCGATGCCATGGCCGCGGGGATCGGCATGGTGACCCAGGAGTTCTCGCTCGTGGACACGATGACCGTGGCCGAGAACATCGCCCTCTCCGGAGTCGGTCTCGGCCGCGTCGACCGCCGCGAGCTGCGGGAGAAGGTCCTGCGCGTGATGGATCGCGTCGGGGTCCACCTGCCGCCGGACAAGCACGTCGCCTCCCTGTCGATCGGCGAACGCCAACGCGTCGAGATCATCAAGGCCTTGTTCCACGACTGCAAGGTCCTCATCCTCGACGAACCGACCGCGGTGCTCACGCCGCAGGACATCGAGTCGCTGTTCGTCACCATCCGACGACTACGGGAGAGCAACCTGGCCGTCCTGTTCGTCTCCCACAAGCTCCGTGAGGTCGCCGAGATCTCGGACCGGGTCGTCGTCCTGCGTCACGGCGCGCTCGTCGCCGACCAGCCGATCGACGGCGTCGACACCGATGCACTCGCCGCCCTGATGATGGGCGTGACGAGTGCCGACGTCGATGACACGACCGAGTCGTCCGCGCTCGGGCTCGACACCGCGGTCCACGAGGTGGCTGCGCCAGCCCGCGAGGTCGGGGCACCCGTCCTGGACGTCGACGCAGTGAGCCTGGAGACGAACGGGGTCCAGGTCCTCGCCGATGTCAGCCTGCGTGTCCACGCCCGGGAGATCGTCGGCGTCGCCGGGATCTCCGGCAACGGCCAGAGCCAGCTCGTGGACGTCCTCGCGGGTGTCGTGCGGCCCACCTCCGGAACGATCACCGTCGACGGACACGACATCGGCGGGGCCACGGTCGACGCGCGCCTGCGCGCCGGGCTCGGCCGACTCACCGAGGATCGGCGTGGATCATCGTTCGCCGCGATGACGGTGGAACAGAACCTCGTCATCGAGGACCTCCCCCACTTCCGTCGCGCCGGCATGCTCGACCGTCGGGCCATCCGCCACCACGCCGAGACACTGATCGAGCAGTTCGCCATCAAGGCCAAGCCGACCGACACGATCGGCAACCTCTCGGGCGGCAACATCCAGAAGGTCCTGCTCGCTCGCGCGCTGGCCAGGAAGCCACGCGTGCTCATCGCTGCCCAACCCACCCGCGGCCTGGACATCGGCACCTACGCCTACGTGCACGAACAGCTGCAGGACCTGACGTCCCGCGGTGCCGGCGTCCTGCTGATCTCCGAGGACCTCGACGAGCTCCGAGCCCTCTGCACCCGCATCGCCGTGATCTTCCGCGGACGCCTCGTCGGGGAGCTCGATGCCGCCGACGCCACGGGCGAGCGGCTCGGCGTGATGATGACAGGTGGGGAGGAGGCCGCATGAGGCTCGTCGTCCGGGAGCAGACCCCGCGGTGGACGGGGCCCGCCGCGATCGCTCTCGCGGTCATCGTCACGGTCGCCCTCACCGCCATCCCCATTCGACTCGCCGGCGCGAACCCGCCCGCGGCGTTCGAGCGCTACCTCATCACGCCCCTGTCGTCGATGTCCGGCCTCCACGAGGTCATGCTGACGGCCACGCCATTGCTGTTCACCGGTATCGCGGTCGCGATCGCGTTCCGTGCCGGCTACTGGAACATCGGCGCCGAAGGGCAGTTCCTGGCGGGCGCGATCGGTGCCACCTTCGTGGGCATCAACCTCCCGGACCTGCCCGCGCTCGTCGCCCTCCCCCTGGGCATGACGATGGGTGCCTTCGGCGGCTTCCTGTGGGCGACCGTCCCGGCTTGGCTGAAACGCCACGGCGGCATCGACGAGGTCGTCACGACACTGTTGTTGAACCCGGTGGCGCTCCTGCTCGTCCAGGGCCTGCTCAACGGTCCGTGGCGCAACACAGCGACCGGCTTCACCGACTCGGACCGCCTCGGTCCCGGTTACGACCTGCCGGCACTGATCCCGGGGTCCCGGGTGCACTGGGGATTCGGCATCGCGATCATCATCGTCATCGCCACGGGCATCGTCATGACCCGTACCGCCACCGGCTTGAAGATCCGCGCCGCCGGTCAGTCACCGAAGACCGCGGAGTTCAGCGGCATCCGCGTCGGCGTCCTGCAGTGGCGGTGCGCTCTCGTCTCCGGAGCGATCGCCGGCATGGGCGGCGCCAGCCAGGTCATGGGTGTCCAACACCAGCTGACCTTCGGCATCAGCAACAACTACGGCTACACGGGCGTCATCGTGGCAACCCTGGCCGGGCTCACCGCCATCGGTGTGGTCCTCGTCGCCGGACTGCTCGGAACGATCGCGGTGGGAGCTCAGAACGTCTCCCTCGTGCTCCAGATCCCGACACAGCTCGGTGACATGTTCGGGGCGCTGCTGATGCTGGCCGTCCTGTCCATGGTGACCCTACGAAGATTCACGATACGACGGAGGCGAGAGCGATGAGCCTCAACCTGTTGGCGCTGATCGGCGCCACCCTGACGATCGCGACACCTCTCGTGTGGGCGTCGATCGGCGAGGTCATCATCGAACGCACCGGGATCCTCAACCTCGGCATCGAAGGCACCATGTACGTGGGCGCATTCGTCGGCTTCGTCACCGCCCACCGGACCGGATCGCCGTGGCTGGGACTGCTCGCGGCGATCATCGCGGGAGCGCTCGCCGGAGTCGCGATGGGTCTGTTCAGCGTGACGCTGGGGCTCAACCAGCATGTCTCCGGCCTGGGCATCACGCTGTTCCTCATCGCGACCTGCGATTTCACCTTCCGGCTCCTCTACACGGGCGAGCGGCCCGGTCTCGAGAACAAGTTCTCGGTGCTCTTCTCCTCGACGCCGGTGCTCAACCAGCACTGGCTGACGTACGCGGGCTTCCTGCTGATCGCGCCCGTCGCATGGTGGACCATGCGGTCCAGTGGCATGGGCTACCGGATGCACGCCGTCGGCGAGAACTTCGACGCTGCCGAAGTCGCGGGAATCTCCGTCAACCGCACCCGCTACGCAGCGCTCGCCGTCGGCGGCGCGTTGATGGCGATCGGCGGCGCGTTCCTCACGCTGGCGATGCTGGGCACGTTCACGCTCGACATCATCAGTGGCCGCGGCTGGGTCTGCATCGCACTGGTGATCTTCGCTCGGTGGCGCATCTGGCAGGCCGTCGGCGGAGCACTCCTGTTCGCGGTGGTCAATGCCCTGCAACTGCAGCTGGCGATCTCGCCCCTGTTCAGCGCGATACCCCGCGAGCTGATGTTGGCACTGCCCTACCTGGCCGTCATCGTCGCTCTCATCGTCTGGGGCCGAAGCGTTCGCTATCCCGCCACCTATCTCAAGGCGTACCGCCGCGCCTGACCGCTGTTCCACCGTCCGAAGGAGACGATCATGAACGATTCCGAACTGCTGTCCGTTGCCCTCCTGCAGGCACGCAAGAGCCTGGACGAGGGAGGCGTGCCCATCGGCGCCGCGCTTTTCGTCGAGGGCGAGCTCCTGGGCGTCGGGCACAACATGCGCGTCCAGGCCAACAGCGCCATCCACCACGGAGAGACCAACTGCCTGGAGAACATCGGGCGACTGCCCGCCGCCACGTACGCGAAGGCCACGATGGTCACGACCCTGTCGCCGTGCATCATGTGCAGCGGGGCGATCCTGCTCTACAAGATCCCGCGCGTGATCGTCGGGGAGAGCCAGAACTTCTACGGCGGCGAGGATCTCCTTCGCGAGAACGGAGTGGAGGTCGTCTGCCTCAACGACGCGGAGTGCATCGAGATGATGGGCGACTTCATCGCCAACAACTCCGATCTCTGGCACGAGGACATCGGCCTCGAGTGACGACGATCCGGGGCACCGGGGTCTCGTCACCGTCGTCGCGGTTGCTACGCAGGGGGTGCGACACTTCAGTGTTCGCGCTGCGCGAGCCCCCTGTCTCGAGGAGAACCGTTGAACCTGTTGTCGCGCTTCAGCATGGCCAATCGCGCCCTGATCGCCCTGATCACCGTCGTCGCCTCCATCGCCGGCGTGTACTCCGTCACCCAGCTCAAGCAGGAGCTCATCCCGTCACTGGAGTTCCCGGCCGTCATCGTCGTGTCCCAGTACCCGGGAGCCTCCGCCGACGTCGTGGACACCCAGGTGACCCAGCGCGTCGACTCGGCAGCCAAGTCGCTCGAGGGTGTCGAGTCGATCCAGTCGACCTCGACCCCCGGCAGCTCGATCGTGATGGTCGCGCTCGACTACGGCACCGACACGGCCTACGCGCGCCAGCGCCTCGAGAGCAGCCTCGGCTCCTCGCTGTCCGGCCTGCCTGACTCGGTCGAGCCGCTCGTCATCGCCGGCAGCATCTCCGACTTCCCCATCGTCCAGCTCTCCGTCTCGAGCGAGGACGGTGACGTGGCGGCGCTGACCGGCAAGGTCGACGCCGAGCTGGTCCCCGCCCTGAACGACATCGACGGCGTGCGGGACGTGACCGTCTCGGGCGGCCCGATCGACCAGCTGCAGCTCACCGTCAAGCCCCGCGAGCTGGCCGCCGCCGACGCCTCCGTGGCCGACATCGTCTCGACGCTGCAGGAGAACGGCTCCCTGCTGCCGGCCGGCTCCGTCACCGACGAGACCCGCACCCTGAGCATCCAGGTCGGCCGCGAGCTCCAGCGCGCCGGCGACGTCGCGAAGCTCCCCCTCACCGGCACGCCCGGCACCACCATCGGTGACGTGGCCGAGGTCGAGGTCGCCGCGAAGCAGGCCACCTCGATCTCGCGGACCGACGGCAATCCCAGCATCGCCGTGGCCATCACGAAGACCCCCGACGGCAACACGGTCGACGTCTCGCACGCCGTGACGGAGGCGGTCGACGAGGCCGCCACCGCGCTCGGCGACGGGACCAGCGTCGACGTCGTCTTCGACCAGGCGCCCTTCATCGAGAAGTCCATCGAGGACCTCACGACCGAGGGCCTGCTCGGCCTCGTGTTCGCCGTGATCATCATCCTGATCTTCCTGGCGTCGCTGCGCTCGACGATCGTCACGGCGATCTCGATCCCGCTGAGCCTGCTGGTCACGTTCATCGGCCTGCTCATGTCGGGGTACTCGCTCAACATCCTGACCCTGGGTGCCATCACGGTGGCGATCGGTCGCGTCGTCGATGACTCGATCGTCGTGATCGAGAACATCAAGCGCCACCTGTCCTACGGCACCCGCAAGTCCGAGGCCGTCCTGACCGGCACCCGCGAGGTCGCGAGCGCGATCACCGCCTCGACCCTGGCCACGGTCGCGGTCTTCCTGCCGATCGGCCTGGTCGCCGGACAGGTCGGCGAGCTGTTCCGCCCGTTCGCGCTGACCGTCGCCCTGGCCATGATCTCGTCGCTGCTCGTGGCGTTGACGATCGTCCCGGTGCTGGCCTACTGGTTCCTGCGAGAACAGCAGGTCGAGGCCGACGCCGCCACGATCGAGGCGGCCGCCCAGGAGAAGGAGCGCCGCACGTGGCTGCAGCGTGGCTACGTCCCGGTCCTCGACTGGGCCCTGCGCCGTCGTGTCATCACGCTGGTCCTGGCCGTCGTGATCTTCGGTGCCTCGATGGCGCTCGCGCCGCTCATGAAGACGAACTTCCTGGGCAACACCGGCCAGAACACCTTCACGGTCGTCCAGAGCCTCGAGCCCGGCGCCTCGCTCGCCGCGCTCGACACCGCGGCCGAGAAGGTCGAGTCCGCGCTGGTCGACGTCGAGGGCGTCGAGACCGTGCAGGCCACGATCGGCTCCGGCGAGGGCATCGCCGCGCTGTTCAGCGGCGCCGGTGACGCGAACTTCGCCGTCACGACGGACGAGGACGCGGACCAGGTGGCCCTGCAGGAGCGGGTCACGCAGGAGCTCGACGCGCTCGAGGACGTCGGCACCGTGCAGATCAGTGCGGCTGCCGCGATGGGCGGTTCGTCCACGATCGACGTCATCGTCACCTCGGACGACCCCGCCGAGCTCGACGGCGCCGCCGCGCAGGTGCTGGAGGCGCTGACCGGCATCGACGGTGCGACCGACGTGTCGTCGAACGCCCAGGCCGCGCAACCGACGATCACCGTCACGCTGAACGAGCTGGGACGCAGCCTGGGTATCAGCGAGCAGCAGATCAGCCAGGCGGTCGCCGCCACGACCGGTCCGTCCCCGATCGGCAGCGTCGTCCTGGCGGGCGAGCAGACGGACGTCGTGGTGCTGCCGACCGGACCGGTACCGGCGTCGGTCGAGCAGCTGCGCCGCCTGCCCGTCGGTGAGGCGACGCTCGGCCAGGTCGCGCAGGTCCGCGAGGTCGAGCTGCCCGTCTCTGTCACGCGCCAGGACGGCGACCAGTCGATCACGGTCTCGGTGACCCCGGACGAGGACGACCTCGGTGCGGTCAACTCGGCGATCGCGACGGCGGTCGACGGACTCGACCTGCCCGAGGGCGCCGAGGCGACGATCGGCGGCGTGTCCGCCGACCAGGCCGAGGCCTTCGCGCAGCTGGGCATCGCACTGCTGTTGGCGATCGCGATCGTCTACATCGTCATGGTCGCGACGTTCAAGAGCCTGCTCCAGCCGTTCCTGCTGCTGGTGTCGATCCCGTTCGCGGCGACCGGTGCGATCGTGCTGCTCGTGGTGACGGGCGTCCCGCTCGGCGTCGCGTCGCTCATCGGCATGCTGATGCTGATCGGCATCGTGGTCACGAACGCGATCGTCCTGATCGACCTCGTGAACCAGTACCGGCGCCAGGGGATGTCCGCCGAGGACGCCGTCCGCGAGGGATCGCGTCACCGCGTGCGTCCCATCGTCATGACGGCGCTGGCCACGATCTTCGCGCTGACCCCGATGGCGCTGGGCGTCACCGGCGGCAGCGCGTTCATCAGCCAGCCCCTCGCAATCGTCGTGATCGGCGGACTGGCCAGCTCGACTCTGCTGACCCTCATCCTCGTGCCGGTGCTCTACCTGCTCGTGGAGCGCTGGCGCACCCGCAAGGAGCGCAAGCGAGCCGCCCGGGCCGTCGCCGCCTGACCTCCGCTCTGGCGGTGCCGCCGAACGACACGTAGTATGCAACTCGTTGCACTGTCGAGTCAGCGGCGCCGCCGCGGAGGTTGAACGATGTCCCTGCCCGCAGTCCTGGAGAACCGCCTGTCGATCCCGGTGGTCGCGTCCCCGATGTTCATCGCATCGGGACCCGACCTGGTGATTGCCCAGTGCAAGGCCGGCATCGTCGGCTCCTTCCCCGCGCTCAACGCGCGTCCCGCCTCGATGCTGGGCGACTGGCTCGACCGCATCGAGGAAGAGCTGGCCGGCACGGATGCCGCTCCGTTCGCCGTCAACCAGATCGTGCACCGGTCGAACAGCCGCCTGGAGGAGGACATGGCGCTGATCGTCGAGCACCAGGTGCCGATCGTCATCACCTCACTGGGCGCGCGCCCTGAGATCAACGAGGCCGTCCACTCCTACGGCGGCATCGTCCTGCACGACATCATCAACAACCGCTTCGCGCACAAGGCGATCGAGAAGGGCGCCGACGGCCTGATCGCCGTCGCGACCGGCGCCGGCGGCCACGCGGGCACCCTCTCCCCCTTCGCCCTGCTTCAGGAGATCCGCGCCTGGTTCGACGGGCCGCTGCTGCTGTCGGGCTCGATCGCCCATGGCCGCGCCGTGCTCGCCGCCCAGGCCGCCGGAGCCGACCTCGCGTACGTCGGCTCGGCCTTCCTGGCCACCGACGAGGCGAATGTCGTCGACGACTACAAGCAGATGATCGTCGAGAGCTCGGCCGAGGACATCGTCTACTCGAACCTGTTCACTGGCGTGCACGGCAACTACCTGCGCGGCAGCATCGAGGCCGCCGGGCTCGACCCCCGCAACCTGCCCGAGGGCGATCCGTCGACGATGGACTTCGGCTCCGGCAGCACGAGCGACGCCAAGGCGTGGAAGGACATCTGGGGCGCCGGCCAGGGCCTGGGCGTCATCGAGGAGACCCTGCCCGCCGCCGAATTGGTCGCCCGCCTCGCTCGCGAGTACGAGGCCGCGCGCGAGGAGCTGTTCGCCTCCGTCCGCTGATCGGACACGCAGTCCCCGGAGTGGGTGGAAGAATTCCCACCACTTCGGGGACTTTCCCATTCCGGGAGCTCCGTCGCACGGGGGTGTCGTGCGGGCCCTCTCGTCCGTAAGGCAACCTTGTGCTGTGACATCACGTCACATGTTCGTAATATTTCAGAGGGGAAGAGCCCGGTGACCCTGCACGAGAGCCTCGGCACGATCTATGACGAAGTGCTGCACCGCAATCCCGGTGAGACCGAGTTCCACCAGGCCGTCCGCGAGGTGCTCGAGAGCCTGAACCCGGTCGTCACGAAGCACCCGCAGTACACCGACGCCGCCGTGATCCGCCGCCTGTGCGAGCCCGAGCGCCAGATCATCTTCCGCGTCCCGTGGGTCGACGACGACAACAACGTCCAGATCAACCGTGGCTTCCGCGTCGAGTTCAACTCCGCGCTGGGCCCGTACAAGGGCGGCCTGCGGTTCCACCCCAGCGTCTACCTGGGCATCGTCAAGTTCCTCGGCTTCGAGCAGATCTTCAAGAACTCCCTCACCGGCATGCCCATCGGCGGCGGCAAGGGCGGCTCGGACTTTGACCCCAAGGGTCGCTCCGAGGGCGAGATCATGCGCTTCTGCCAGGCGTTCATGACCGAGCTCTACCGCCACATCGGCGAGTACACCGACGTTCCCGCCGGCGACATCGGCGTGGGCGGCCGCGAGATCGGCTACCTGTTCGGCCAGTACAAG